>NZ_JRKM01000001.1:3636366-4252732 GCF_000768065.1 Aquabacterium sp. NJ1
GCATATGGAAACGGCGCGACGATGAGCAGCCGGTTGTCAGCGCGGGGACTCATGGCTAGCGCCCTGGTAGCTGACAAGGCCGCATGCGGCGAAGATGTAGGTGAACAGGATGAGGGAATCAGCGCCAAAGAAATAGGGCAGGAATTGTGAGCAGACAAAAAAGCCCAGAAATGGAGCGCGCTGTGAGCGGTGCTTGTAGAAGTGGCTCAGCGTGAGCCCCCAGCCGAGCAGGAAGGCCGCCCCAATGAAAAACCCCATGTCGTAGATCACACCAAGGATGGTGTTTTCCACGTGGTTGATCGACAGCGTAAAGAACACGGCGTTGGGGCCGACAGTGCCCTTTGGGAAGCCGTGCAAATAGTATTCGGGCAGCCTGTCCCAGGCCTCTTTGAACGTCTTGATGTGGCCTTGCATGGAGGGATCGTCGCCAGACAAGTTAAGCGCGAGCCAGCGCAGGACGTTGTCCGCGATGTCGGGGTTGATGGCCACGATGGTGACCACTCCGGCAACCAGGATCACCGTGCCGCCGATTCCCAATTGCCACAGTGTCTTGCTGGGAATGCGGATCGAACCGGAGAAGTAGAGCGTGAGCAAGCCCACGATGTACAGCAAGACGCTGCTTCGTGAGAAGGTAAGCAGCAGTGCCAGGAATGTCAGGCCTGTGGCGTAGGGGAGGAGCTTCTTGAGCGTGTTGCTGGTTATCGCTTGGTTGGATGTGCCAATGAGCAAGGTGTTGAGCACGAGGTTCAGCGACAGCATCAGGCCCAGGCTGTTGGGGCTGGTTGCAGGCAGGCCCATACGCATCCATACGCCACCGGAGATGTACCAGGAGTCGGCCAGTAGCACCGCGTCGTCGACGCCGACAATCAGCTTGCTGGCGATGACGCTATCAGCAAGCATCACGCCGTACAGCACGATGGCAACCACCACCGTGATGGTATTTAGCCAGACCGCGCCATCAATGAACAAGGCCTTGTCGCGTGGCGAGGCATTGTGCAGGGCACCTGCCAGCGCCATCATGAAGAACACGGGCAGGGCGTAGAAGCGCGAGTAGTACAGGCCAGGCATGTACTGGTCTTCGACTGCGGACACGCCGATGTAGACGAAGATGGTGACGAACAGCAGGAGCACGCCCCACAGCAACCGCGAGGCACGCAGCGGGTTGGCGCGCACGATGCCCCAGATCCCGAGTGTGATGAGCAGCAGATCCCGTAACGTGGAGGTGTAGTTGGACAGCCCCGCCAACATGAACAGCGTCTTGTTGAAGGGGCTGTAAACCGTCAGGCAGACGACCAGGAAGACCAGTATCGAGAAGGGGCTCATGGCAGTTGGGGCTGTTGTCCGCTGAAGGCGCAGCGAAGCAGCGATTTTCCGGATTGGAGGAAGGCAGTCCCTTTTTCCTTCAGTACTGCACCTCGGTCCGCGGGCAGGCGGCGAAGGATGGCCATGGCGGAGAACACAGCCGCGCGCAGTATGAAGGTGCAACCCAGCGCACCAGCCATCAGCCGACTACGCAGCGCGCCGAAATGTTTGTTGACGTAGATGACGTAGGAGCGCGCAGTCCGTTGCAGCGCGTTTGGGCCGATCCAGACCTTGCCTGCACCCTCATAGTGGGTGATGCTAGATGCCCGCGTAAAGCACACCGACTGGCCGGCCAGGCGCAGGTTCCGGCAGTAATCAACATCCTCACAGTACATGAAGAAGCTCTCGTCCATCCCGCCGATCTGTCGCCACAGGTGCGTCCAGGTCATCAATGCGGCGCCGGATACCCAATCCACTCTACGGTGGTCCGTGTCATAAAAGGCAGGATCGGTTTCCAGGCGGCGGAAGATCTTGGGCAACCAAGCCCATTTCTCTACACCGAACCAGGAGCAGGCGATGCGGAGTGCCGTGTGCTCATGCCCTGATGAGAACTGTAGGCGGCCGTCGCCGTAGTGGAGCCGACAGCCCACCGCGCCTACACCGGGGCGAAGCAGCTCGTCGACCATTGGGTCCAGTGAGCCCTCCACTCGGGTGTCATTGTTGAGCAGGAGCAGGATGTCGCCCTTGGCGGCCTTGGCGGCCAGGTTGTTGCCGCCTGTAAAGCCCGTGTTGATTGGGGATTCGATGTAGGTGATTCCAGACCATTCGCGCAGCAGCGCCTGGCTGCCGTCGCTGGACGCGTTGTCAACGACGATGATCTCGAAGTCGTGCTTTGAGAACGCGGTCTTGGAGACGGCATCCAAGCACTGATGTAAAAACTTGAGGCCGTTGTAATTGACGATCACAACGGAAATGAGGTGACGTCGCTCTTGTCTGGGGCGTACGTCAGAACTCATTGATCACAGTGCCTACGATCTTTGTCGACCCGATGCGGGCGATGTTGACCAGGTGCTGAACATCGTCCATGCGGCTGTGATTTTGCCGTGCGATCAGAATGGCAGCTCCGCACTTGGCGGCAATTACCGCACCGTCTGCGCCCAGTGACGCTGCTGGTGTATCGACGATGATATGGTCGAACTTCAGAGACAGCTCGCGGATCAGCAGGCCGAATGCGGGTCGCTCGACCAGTTCTTGTGGATTGGGCGGCGTAGTGCCCACGGGCAGCACGAACAGGCTGTGCAGTTGCTTGACGGGCTTGATGACATTGGAAGCGGCCCGGCCCGAGAGGATGGTCGACAGGCCCGAACTGGACTCCGCCAGATCGAACAGCTCGTGCTGGCGCGGTGTGCGCATGTCGGCGTCGATCAGCAGGGTGCGGCCCGACAGTTGCGAGAAGGCTGCGGCCAGGTTGGCGGCGAAGTAACTCTTGCCGTCGCCTGTATTGGGGCTGACCACCGCGATAGCGTGCTTGGAGCCGGCGGCCTCGCTGTTGAACATGCGCATGATCAGGTGGCTGCGCATACTGCGGAAGGCTTCCGCACGGGCCGAGAAGGGCTGCGTCGCCACCACCACCTCGCTGGGCAGCGATTTGCTGGTGTCGTTGTCCTGGGAGTAGGGATAGTGGAACTGCTGAGCCAGCGCCCACATCACGTCGTCGTTGTTGGCCAAGCCCAGTGCTACGGCGGCTTCGCCGAAACGCACGCCATGCTCGCGCTGGTAGCCAAGTATCTGTTCGATTTGTTCGGGCGACAGGTTGTTGGCCTGGCTGATGATCTCGCCGATGGAGCGTTGGTTGTCCGTCTGGGTGTCGGCGAACGACATGGTTGGCTCGCCGAGGGCAGACGCATGAAAAGTCTGTTTGGAACTGGGTTTCATGGCTTCAACGCTTCTTCTTATTTTTGTGAAACGAGGCCGCGCTCGTTCTTGATGGCAGCGGGAGACACCGAAGAGAAGTATTTGCCGAACGCAGAACGCTCCAGACGCTTGTTGTCGTAGTTGCGCGAGTTGGGGCCGGGCATGGTGCCGAGAACGGGGATGTCTTGCAGGACGCGCAGATCGAGCACGCTGCGCACGCGGCGGTCGCGCATTTCCACGCCCAAACAACCCAGGACGGCGAACAGGGTGGCGGGGAAGAAGGCGATCAACATGTTGAGTAGCAAGCGCGGCGAGGAATGCTCGCTGGGCTCGGTGGCTGGGCTCAGCAGGTAGATGTTGCTCTGGCTGCTGTTGCTTTCCAGATTGACCTGGCTCAGGCGCGATTGCAGGGCGTCGTAGATGCGCTGCGCGCTGGTGACTTCCTGCTCCAGTACGGCCAGTTCTGTGCGTTGTTCTTTGAGTTTGAGCAGCTTGGTGCGTTGTTCGTCGAAGGCGGCCTGCACAACGGCCTCACGGCTTTGTGAGATGTCGTTGTTGATGGCGACGCTGTTTTGCACGCGGGCTATTTCATTGCGCATGCGGGCTTCCAGCTCGTGGATGCTCGCCCTGGTTTCCCTCACCTGAGGGTAGTTGTCACCATAGGTGGACTCCAACTCGTGCAGTTTGCTTTGTAGACGGGAGATGTCGGACTTCAGTCCAGCGACCACGGGGTTGTTCAGCACATCGGATAGGTTGTCGCCTTTGTGCTTGGCCGCTTGGTCGCGGCTGGATGATTCCGCCAGCTGGGCGCGGGCCAGCACCAATTGGGCTCCGAGTTCGGTCAGCTTGGAGGTTTCGACGTCCATGCGCTCGTCAGTGACAACGATGCCCCGGGCCTTCTGGGCCTCAGCCAGCTTCTGCTGGGCCTTTTCAAGTTTTTCGCGTGCGATGCGCGAGCGCTCTTCGAAAAAGTCGGCGTAGCTGCGGGCCGGATCGATCTTCATCTGGATGACCGAGTCGATGTAGGACTTGGCATAGGCATTGGCCAGGGCTGCGGAGAACTTGGGATCAGCGCCCTTGTAGGTGATCTCAAGCACATTGGAGTCGCGGGACGGCTTGACGATGAGGCCCTTGCCAATGCGTTCGCCCAGCCAGGCTTCATAGTCGCCCTTGCTCTCGGTCTCATCGACCCACTTATCCCGCATGGCTTTGCTTTCCATCAGGTGTAGGGAGCGAATCACGCGTTGCGCAACATTCGCGCTTTGAATGATGTCGGCCTGAGTGACCAAGTAGCTGCTTTGCGTCGCGACACCGAGTTGAGACAGACCGGAGACAGGGTCCGGCTTGATGTCGGCCACGACGGTCGCAGTAGCCTTGTAGGTCTTGGGCAGCACGACGCTGACGATGAGCGTCAGCAGCATGGTCGAGGCAAAGATCAGACTTGCCAGCTTCTTCCTGGCTTTGAGAATGCGAAATAAGTGTTCAAAAGTCATACATCTTCTCTATGGCACCTCTGCTCTGCCTGCAGCATGAGGCCAGATTTCCTGGCCTCATGCTGTCAAATGCGGGTCAATCGTGCGTTATTTCAGGCCGGACAAGCCCTTGTTCAGGGCTGCGGCGTCCAGGCCACCGGAGGAGGCGGCTGGTTCTGTTGCGGCCGCGGCCGATGCGGCCTGCTCGCTGGCCTCAGGCGCGCTGGCTGCAGCTGCGGAGGCACCAGATGCCGGCTTCTCGGCAAACTTGCCGATGTATTCGATCTTGGCGGCAGCACGCAGGTTCTTCAGCTCCTTCTGGGCGAATTCGCGGCGGCGTTCGACCGTCAGGTATTGCTCGATAGCGGGCTTGGCCTGTTCGAAGGTGACGGGCTGGCTCTTGCTGGCCACGACCAGCACGGCCTTGAAGCCGTCCTTGGCGGTCACGAACAGGGCTTCGCCGTCATTGACCTTGGCGAGCTGGTCCAGGATGCCCAGGGGCAGGCCTTCGGCAGCCTGGGTGGTTTGCTGGGCGCTGAACTTCAGGCCGCTGGCCTTGAGCACTTCCACAAACTCGTTGGGGTTCTTGGCGGCCTTCAGCTTCTCAATGGTGGCGGTGGTCTGCTCGGGCGTGGCGGGAACGGTGAATTCCTGCAGGGCGTAGACCTTGCGCTGGGAGAACAGGGCAGGCTTGGTGTCGAAGTACTTGCGCACTTCATCGGAGGTGGGGGTGCCAGCACCGGCTGCGGAGGCCTTCTCCAGGTAGGCGCGTGCCAGGATGCTGCGGCGGGTGGAGTCCAGCAGGGCAACCACTTGGGGGTCACGGTCGATCTTTTGCTCTTCGGCCTTGGCCACGGCCAGTTGCTGGTCGATCAGGCCTTCCAGGGCCTGGCGGCTGGCGGCTTCGGCCTGCTCGGGCTTGAGGCCTTGCTGACGCTCCAGCAGCTGGTTGATCTGGTGCACGGTGATTTCATCGCCGTTGACACGGGCGGCGGCCTGGCTGGCCTTGCCTTCAGATTTGGATTTGTCGCCACAGCCGGCAGCCAGAGAGGCGGCAACGACGACGGGCAACAACACCATCAGGCGAATGGAGCGTTGACGGGCAATGGCTTGCAGGCGGGTTTGCATGGTCGAACTTATGTGGTTGTGTCAGTTGGTTTTTGCACGGGCCGTTTTCGGCACCAGTGCATGATCTTGTAGCGGCCCTGAAGTTCCCGGGGGTTTACTCGGGGTGCTCAATTGAGTGTACGTTGCTTGCGTGTCAGTCCCTTCACACTCCGTGCCCGCGAGGTAACAGAAGTGAAGAGATATGCAACAGCGCCTGCGGCTGCGCCGCTCAAATGTGCCCAAGGGGCCACATTTATATCCGAGCCAATGGGCCGAATCAGGGTGTGTTGCCAGGGGTTTTCCATGAGGATTTTGAATATCAGACCCAGCAAGAGAATCAAACCCAGGATTCTTTGACGTCGATCCATTTGAATCGGGTGGGTGAGGTGATGCAGCGCCACGACGGTCAAGCCGGCGTGCAACACACCTGACAGGCCGATATAGGTGTGCAGCGGCTGGTGCAGCATGCCGATCTGGGTGAGTGGCCAGGCGAGCAGCCAGGCCAGCGCGGCTTGCCAGGGCATGCGTGCGCTGATGCCCAGGATGGCCAGCAGGCCCAGGGCGATCAGGTTTTTAAGGAGGTGGGCGCTGCTGCCGTGCAGCCAGGCAGTGCTCCAGAAAGTCCAGGCGGCTTGGTGCCAGCCGGCATCGGGGTGCAGGGCCCATTGCTGCGCCCAAGTGGGCCACTGGGTGCTGGGCAGATCCAGCGGAACCCACCCAGCCAGCGCCGCCGGCACGCCCAGGATCAGGCTGACGAGCAGCCACGCCCAGGTGCCGGGCGAGACGGCGGAGCGGGGGCGGGTGTTCACGCCGCCGGTCAGCCGGCTGGGGGGGCGGCCGCGGGCACGGCCGGGAAGACGGCCAACCAGAGGGCCAGCACTGCTTCCTTGAGCGGCACCAGCGCGGGCATCTGTTCGAGCGTGAATTTGGTCGGGGCGTCGTCCAGGCGGGCTCGGTGCTGGATGCGGCGCAATTCACGGTAGGCCTGGCCGGCGGCATGGCCTACGCCTGTGGGCAGCAGCCCGGCATGTTCGGCGCGGTCAAGCAGGGCGATGTTGCCCTTGTTGTCCAGCAGTTCGGGGTGCTGGTGGCTGAAGGCCAGGATCAGGTACTGCACAGCGAACTCGACGTCGATCATGCCGCCAGGGCTGTGTTTGATGTCGAACTCGGTGGGCGGGCAGGTGTGCGCCTCACGCATGCGTTCGCGCATGCTGGTGACTTCGTCGCGCAGGGCGACCGGGTCGCGCACGGCGCTGAGCACGGCGCGGCGGGTGGCCTCAAAACGTTCGGCCAGCGCGGGCTCGCCGGCGCACCAACGCGCACGGGTCAGGGCCTGGTGTTCCCAGGTCCAGGCGGTGTTGCTGCCGCGCTGGCGCTGGTAGTCGTCAAAGGCATGGAAGCTGGTGACCAGCAGGCCGGAGTTGCCGTTGGGGCGCAGGGCCGTGTCGATGTCGAACAGCTCGCCGGCCGAGGTGCGCAGGGTCAGCCAGGTGACGAGCTTGCGGGCGAACAGCAGGTAGGCGTCGATGGGGCCGGCGGTGTCCGGGCCGGCGTTGGCGGGCTCGACGTCCTGGGTATCGTCGTACAGGAAGACGACATCCAGGTCGCTGCCGTAGCCCAGCTCCAGGCCACCCAGCTTGCCGTAGGCAATGACGGCAAAGTGGGGCTGACGGCCGACGGCGTACGCACCTTGTTTGCCAGGGCGTTGTTGCAGATGGCCCCAGGCCCACTGGATGGTGGTGTTCAGGGTGGCATCCGCGAGGGCCGACAGGTCGTCGGCGACTTGCTCGACGGTGAGCTGGCCTTCCACGTCGCGCACCAGGGTGCGGAAGACTTCGGCATGGTGGGCGCGGCGCAGGGTGTCGAGCAAGGCTTCTTCGTCCAGCTGGCCGGCGCGGGACCAGGCGTTGTGCCGTTCGTTGAGCTCTTTCTGGTAGCCGATGGGGTCGAAGCGGCCCTCCATGAGGCGCGGGTCGGCCAGCTCGTCGATCACGCCAGGGTGGCGCAGCAGGTAGCGCATCGGCCATTTGGCCAGGCCCAGCAGGCGCAGCAGGCGGTTGAGCACCTCCGGGCGCTCGGCCAGCAGGGACAGGTAGCTGTCGCGGCGCAGCAGGGGGTTGAGCCAGTCGATGAAGTGCAGGACGGCGTCTGGGCCCAGGCAGGCGGTTTCCGGCGTGTTGTCGTCCTTGCCGAAGGCCGCCTTGGTGGCGCGGCCGATCAGCTTGGCCAGGCGCAGTTTGGCCGCATCCGACAGCATGGCCACCTTGGGTTGCTGGGCGAACTCACGCACACGCGAGGCGACGGGTTCCGGCAATTTGGCGATGAATTCGTCGCTGTCGACCGGCAGGGGCGGGCCCCCGCAGTTGCGGCAACCACCGTTGCCGGCTTCCGGGCTGCGGCCATCGTGGAGCAGGGAGTCGAACTCGGTGGCGACGAACTCGCGCACGCTGCACAGGGCGTCCAGCAACTGGCAGGTGCCGCTGTGGCAGTCGGGGTTGAGCGGGGTGCCCTTGTCACGCCCCAGCAGGCCCAGGCTGTCGGCGATCCAGGCCAGGTCCTTGTTGTCGGTGGGCAGCAGGTGGGTCTGCTGGTCGTCCAGGTACTGGATGCGGTGCTCGATGCGGCGCAGGAAGGTGTAGGCCTGCGCCAGCCAGTTGGCGGTGGCGCTGGGGATCAGGCCACGGGCGACCAGACGGGGCAGGGCCTTGAGCGTGGAGCGCGTGCGGATTTCGGGGAACTGCCCGCCGCGCACCACCTGCAGCAACTGCACGGTGAATTCGATTTCGCGGATGCCGCCGCGCGACAGCTTGACGTCGTTGGCGCGCTCGGGGCGACCGGCGGCGCGGCGGTTGGCCTCGTCGCGGATCTTGCGGTGCAGCTGGCGCAGGCCTTCGAACACACCGTAATCCAGGTAGCGGCGGAAGACGAAGGGCATGACGATGTCACGCAGGGCCAGGGCGCGCTGGTGGTGTTCGCCGCCGGGCATGGCGCGGCGCGGCGCGATGATGCGGCTCTTGAGCCAGGCAAAGCGCTCCCATTCGCGACCCTGGACCAGGAAATATTCTTCCAGCATGCCCAGGCTGACCACGGAAGGGCCGGAGTTGCCGTTGGGGCGCAGGGCCAGGTCCACCCGGAAGACGAAGCCGTCCTCGGTGTTGTCGCCAATCAGGGTGGACAGGCGGCGGGCCACGTTGCTGAAGTATTCGTGAACGGTGACACGGCCTTTGACGATGCCGATGTCGTCGCGCAGGCCGGTGGTGTGGCCGTCTTCTTCGTAGACGTAGATCAGGTCGATGTCGGACGAGACGTTGAGCTCGCGCCCGCCCAGTTTGCCCATGCCGACCACCCACAGGTCGATGCGCTGGCCTTGTTCGTTGAGCGGGGCGCCGTGTTTGTCGTCGGCTTCGGCCTCGGCGGCACGCAGGGCGTAATCCAGGGTGACCTCGGCCAGCTCCGTCATGGTGGCGGTGATGTCCAGCATGGCTGCACCTTGCTCGACGTCCAGCACGACCAGGCGTTCCATGACCAACTGACGTGCCACCCGCAAGGCGGCGCCCAGCTCGCGCCCTTGCGCCAGCAGGTGGTCGATCAGGGCGCCGATCTGGGCGGCACGTGGTTGACCGGGTGCGGTTTCGGCAAAGGCGGCCAGTTCGGCCGGATAACGACGGCGGATGCGTTGAACGTAACGCGATCGCTCGGCCTGGGCCGTTGTCTTTACAGCGTCAAATGGGAAATCAAGCATGGAACCGAATGGCCAGGGAGGTGGTCTGTGCTAGGGTTATCGGTTGTCGATCCCTGGGGCTGTACCAACTTGTCATGGTAGAGCACCAGCGTGCCCTGAAATGTAGGTGGTTCGACGGATGGTGCCCCTGTTTCATGTCTTCGAACCCCGACGCTTCCCCTTCACGCCAAGCTGGATCCCGCGCCAGCCAACGCGGCATCCTGAAAACCTCCGTCCTGACATTGGGGCGCGTGGGGCGTCGGGTCATGCTGGTGTCGTCCGTGTTGGCCGGGGTGTTGCTGTTGTTGGGCGCCCTGGCTTGGGGCGTCCTGATCTTTCAGATTCTGCCGCGTATCGATGCCTGGCGTTTTGACCTGGCTGAGCAGGCCACGCAAGCAATAGGGGTGCCCGTGCGCATCGGGCATGTGTCGGGGCGCGCCGATGGCATCTGGCCGACCTTGTCCTTGCACGAGGTGCAATTGCTGGATGCGGCCGGGCGGGTGGCGCTGCGCCTGCCCGAGGTCACGGCGCGCGTGTCCTTGTCGACCTTGTCGCCGCGTGCGCTGGCCGACAGGGAGCTGCGCCTGGACCAGCTCGTGCTGGTGGCGCCTGAGCTGGACGTGCGCCGTGACGCCGCCGGGCAATGGCATGTGGCGGGCTTGCGCCTGGACCGCAGTGGTGGTGGCGACGGGAGTTCGAGTGCGACCGACTGGTTGTTGTCCCAGGCGCGTGTTCAGATTTCGCAGGGCACGATCCGCTGGACGGATGAGCTCAAAGGTGCACCGACGCTGGCGCTGCGCCAGCTGGACCTGACCTTGCGCAACCGGCCCGGCCTGGGGCGGCGCGTGCACGAACTGACGATTGAAGCCACGCCGCCTGCCGAGTTTGGCCAGCGCTTCAAGGTGGCCGCCTCCATGACCCAACCCTTGTGGATGGCCTCGGGCGTGCCGCTCAAGGATGGTGAGGTCGTGCCTTTCTGGCAGCGTTGGGAGCTGGACGCCACGCGGCCCAGCCAGTGGCAGACCTGGTCGGGCACGGTCAGTGCGGCCATGCCCTTGGTGGATGTGCAGCGCCTCAAGCGGCATGTGAGTCTGCCCATCGACGTGGAGGGCGGTCGTGGTGCGGTGCGTGCCGAGTTGAGCCTGGCCAAGGGCTTGCCCAGCGGCATGAAGCTGGATGTGGGCCTGACGGATGTGAACGTCCGCCTGGCGCCCAATCTGGCGCCGCTGGCCTTCAAGCGGCTCAATGGTGTGGTGGCGGTGTCGCACGAGGCCGAGGTGTCTTCCCTGGCTTTCCAGAAGCTGGCCTTCGTGCTGAGCGATGGCCTGGTCTGGCCGAGCAGCAGCGGCAACCTGGTCTGGCGGCACGCACCCTGGCCTGCTGCCGGCCTGTCTGACGCGGTATGGGGCTTGACGCGTGGCGGCGAAGCGCAGGCCGACCGGCTGGATCTGCATCTGCTGGCGCAACTGGCCGACCGCCTGCCGCTGGCGCCGGGGGTGCGCACCACGCTGGCCGATGTGGCGCCGCACGGTGTGGTCGAGCAACTGCAATGGCGCTGGGATGGCTTGCTGGAGGCGCCGGTGCACTACAAGGCCAGCGGCCGTGTGCGCGGCCTGGGCTGGGCTTCGTCCGACAAGGACAGCCGCCCCGGCATGGACCAGGCCACCGTCAGCGTGAACGCCGACGAGTCTGGCGGGCGGGCCGATCTGGAAGTCAGGCACGGCTGGATTGCGTTCCCTGGCGTGTTCGAAGAGCCGAACATCCCGCTGACCGGTTTGCAGGCGCGGGTGGCCTGGACCATCACCCCCTCGGGGCTCAAAGGCGTGCCGGCGAAGTTGAAGGTCGATGTCAGCCAGGCCTCGTTTGCGAATGACGATGCGAGCGGGCAACTGGAGGGCAGTTGGCAGACCGGCTCGGGGCTGTCACCCATCGATGGCAAACCCATCTCCCGCTTCCCCGGCAGCTTGAACCTGAGCGGGCGGCTGGACCGGGCTGACGCCACCAAGGTCTGGCGCTACCTTCCCATGGCGATCCCGAAGGCGCCACGCGACTATGTGCGCCTGGCGCTGAGCAGCGGGCAAGGCGAAAAGGTCTCTTTCGATGTGGACGGCGACCTCAACGAGTTTCCGTTCAAGGACGACAAGGGCGGCCGCTTCCGGGTGCGCGTGCCTTTGCGAGACGTGTCGCTGGACTACGTGCCCCAAGGGCTCATGGGCTCTCAGCCCGGCGCCAAGCCGGTGAACTGGCCACCCCTGACATCGCTGCAAGGCCTGCTGCTGTTCGAAGGGCAGCGCATGCTGATCCAGGAGGCGCGTGGCCGTCTGGGCGGCGTGGGCTCGGGGCAGTTCGGTCTGCATGATGTGGAGGGGCGCATCGATGACCTGGGCCACAAGGACCCGCATCTGACGATCAAGGGGCAGGGCGAAGGCCCGCTCAACGACATGGTGCGTTTCCTGTCGGCCTCGCCGATCGGGCGCTGGACGGGCAATGTGCTGGGCACGGCGCAGTCCAGCGGGCAGGCCACGATGCGCCTGTCGCTGGACATCCCGCTGGACCACGCCGATGACACCAGGCTCAAGGGCAGCGTGGTGATGGCCGACACCGATGGCGCCAGCTTGCGCCTCAACCCTTCGGTGCCGCAATTCGCCGCGCTGCAAGGCACGATCGCCTTCACCGAAACCGATCTGAACGTGAAAGCCCGCGCACGGGTCTGGGGGCATGCGGTGGACGTGGATGGCCGCCGCAGTTCGGATGGCGTGACCCGTTTTGTGGCGCAGGGGTCGATGTCCGCCGAAGGCTTGCGCCAGGCGCAGGAGATCCCCTTCCTGCAGAAGCTGGCGCAGCGCTTCACCGGCGAGGCGCCGGTGACCGTCACGGTCTCGATGGGACGCCTGGACGCGCAGGGCCAACGCAGCCTGCCGGAGGTGCAGATCAGCTCCAGCCTGCAAGGCATGTCCACCAACCTGCCTGCGCCGCTCAACAAGCCGGCGCAGGCCGTGTGGCCGCTCAAGGTGATCCACCGGCAGGAAGACGCGCAAGGCCTCAGCGACGCCTTGATCGTGGACCTGGGCAACCCGCAGGTGCTGCAGATGACGGCCACCGCCATCCCGTGGCTGCGTGTGGACCTGCGGCGCGATACCAGCGGCGAGCAGGCGCGCGTCACGCGAGGCGCGATCAGCCTGGTGCAGGCGGGCATGCCCGAGGCCACGGGCTTGTTGCCCTTGCCGGTCAAGGGCGTGTCAGCCCAGGCGGTCGTGCCGGCCCTGGACCTGGATGCCTGGTCCAGCGTGGCCGCCCTGTTCAGGCAGCCTGACGGCGGGCGCACCCCGCCTGGCAATGGCAGTGGCAGCGGCAATGGGGCTGACCCGTCAGAAACCTACCTGCCTGACAGCGTGAGCGTGAAGGCGGGTGCGCTGACCTTCCAGCAACGCACGCTCAAGGATGTGTCAGGCTCCCTGGCTCACCCCTCACCCGGTGTGTGGCGTGTGCAGCTGGATGCGCAGCAGGTGGCCGGCCTGATCGAATGGGTGCCGGAAACCGCGCCGCTGGCAACGGGCGGCAGCCGCGTGGTGGCGCGCCTGTCGAGGTTGTCCGTGCCCGCGGCTGAGGCCCAGGCGCTGGAAGAACGTGCGACCGAGCAGATGCTGTCTTCTGACACCAGCAGCACCTTGCCCGCGCTGGACGTGGTCATTGACCAACTGGAGTGGCGCGGCATCCCACTGGGCCGCCTGGAGGTGGATGCCATCAACCGGCTGGTGCCCATGGTGGGCGCTGCGCCCGTACCAGAGTGGCGCATGACCAAGCTGCGCATGATCACCCCCGAAGCGCAACTGAGCGCCAGCGGCAACTGGACGGCCCTGGGCGCCCAAAGCGCCGCACGCAAACCTGGTGGCGTGGCCAGGCTCAAGCCGCGGTCGGCATTCGGCTTCACGCTGGACTTGCAAAACAGCGGCAACCTGCTCAACCGGCTGGGCCTGCCGCAGACGATCAAGGGCGGCAAGGGCAAGCTCACGGGGCAGGTGAGCTGGCTGGGCTCGCCCATGGAGCCAGATCCCTTGTCCATGGCGGGCGACATCAATGTGCAGATCAGCGAAGGGCAGTTCCTCAAGGTGGACCCAGGCATGGCCAAGCTGCTGGGCGTGCTGAGCCTGCAATCGCTGCCGCGCCGCCTGACGCTGGACTTCCGCGACCTCTTCCAGCAGGGCTTTGCCTTTGACAGCATCGATGGCGACGTGAAGATCGGCCAGGGCCAGGCCACCACACGCAACCTGCGCATGCGTGGCGTGCAGGCCGTGGTGCTGATGGAGGGGCAGGCCGATCTGGCGCGTGAAACGCAGAACCTGCACGTGTACGTGGTGCCGGAAGTGAACGCCGGTGGCGCCTCGCTCGCCTATGCCGCCATCAACCCGGTGGTGGGCCTGGGCACCTTCATTGCGCAGATGCTGTTGCGCAAGCAGGTGGCCGATGCCGGCACGCAGGAGTTCAAGGTCACCGGCCCCTGGGCGGACCCTCAGGTCGAGAAGGTCAATGGCAGCAAGGTCGAAGGTGCGCCGGCGGCGGCCTCGGCCGAGGCCGCCAGTGCGCCGGTCACAAAGCCCCGAAAACCTTCTTGAGCAGGGCGCTGCCCGTGCCCACCGGGTCCTTGCGGATGCGGCGTTCTTCTTCGCCAATCACGAAGTACAGGCCATCCAGTGCGCGTTGCGTGACGTGATCTTGCACCGTCACGGGCTGGCCCTGGATCAGGCCCAGCTTGCTGGCCTTGCCGGTCAGGTCGTTGTACCGCTTGGTGATGGACAGCTTGTCGAGCGCCTTGCTCACCACGGGCTGGAACTTCTGGCCCAAGGGTGTGCGCGTTTTGGTCGCGAAATAGTCGGTCACGGCGTTTTCACCGCCCTGGAGGATGTGCTGGGCATCCTGCAGCGACATGCTCTTGATGGCCTGCAGCAGCAGCGGCTGAGCCAGTGACACGGCGCTCTCGGCCGCGTGGTTCATGGAGGTCACCAGCTCATCGAGCTGCGCGCCGCGGCCCACGGTGCGCAAGATGGGCGCGGCCTTTTCCAGCACGTCGGGCAGCCCGATGCGCACCTTGTCATTGGACAGGAAGCCGTCGGCGGCCCCCAGTTGTTTGACGGCCACTTGCGCGCCACGCTCCAGCGCGGCTTTCAAGGCCGCCGAGGCATCAGCCTGGCTGAAGGCGGCCGCCCACCCTGCAGAAGGCAGGGCTTCGAGTGCGAGCAGCCCCATCGCGGTGGCCCAGGAGGACGACAATACGGTACGACGATCCATTTTTCTTTCCATCTGACATCTTTCGCTAGGGTGACCAGGATGAACTTGACCCGCCGAACGCTGACACTGGCCTTGCCTTTGCTGCTGGCCGCCTGTTTTTCAGGCCCCCAGCAGGCCGCGCCGAATCTGCCCTTTACCCAACTGGATGGCAGCAAGCACACGCTGGCCGAACTCAAAGGCAAGGTCACGCTGATCAACTTCTGGGCCACCAGCTGCAGCACCTGTGTCAAGGAGATGCCGCAGATGGTGGCCACCTACCAGAAGTTCCAAGGCCAGGGCCTGGAAACACTGGCCATAGCCATGGAGTATGACCCGCCTGCGTACGTCATGCAGTTCGCGCAGTCAAGACAGCTGCCTTTTCGTGTGGCCATGGACCATTCGGGTGATCTGGCCAAGGGCTTTGGCGAGGTGCAGCTGACGCCGACCACGTTTGTCGTCAACAAGAAGGGTGAGATCGTCAAACGGTACGTTGGCGAGCCCGATTTTGCCGCTTTGCACAGCCTGCTGGCGCAATTGTTGGCCGAACCGGCCTGAAACGGGGCCTAACGCGTGCCAACGTGTGCCAAAGGGGTTACATCACCCGGGACAGTTCGTACACCAGCGCCGAGGGCAGGGCATTGGCAATGCCATCGCAGCCCACGCGCGCCATGCCGGTGGCGCTGATCGACGAGATATCGAAGGTGCGCCCTTGATCAACCAGTTCGACGAACACGAACTCGGGTACTTCCTGCCGGATGCCGCTGGCCAGTTGATCAAACTGGCGTGAACGCAGGGCACCCTCGAACACGATGGCGTGCGGCAGGCCCTCCTGGCAGAACTCGACCGCCTCGCGGACCGAGCCGACAAAGTCCAGCACCAGGCCCATGGATTTGAGCGCCTCGCGGACTTGCAGTCGCAGGTCGCGCCGCCCGGCGATCACCAGCACGTGGCTGCCCGCCAGCGGCTTGGAGTTCACCGAGTCCACGAAGCCGTGGTCATCGCGCTCGGCCTCCGGCGCGTGGGCCAGCGTGTGCACGGTATCCGGGAACTCCAGGCGCAGGCGCACTTGAGAGGCATCGATCTGCCTGTCGAAGACCAGGCCCAGGCTGCGCGCGGTCTGCTCCAGCAGGTGCCAGTGCATGGTGTCGACGCGCGCGCTGACCGCGTCCGCAGCGGGCGGGGGCTGGTCAGGCGGGTGGTGCGCGAACGCGCAGTGCAGTTGCGCGCGCACTGGCCAGTTGCGCGTGTCCATACGGACCTCGACCGTGCCATGGGCGCAATCGAGCCACCAGTCGATCAGGGCATTGAGCAGCCCGAACAGCATGGACGCATCCAGATTGATCTCGATGGGCAGCAGCGATTGCGACAGCTGCAGGCCCTTGGCGTGTATTTCCCGGGCCCGGTAGGCCAGCACGCTCTGCACGGTGTTGGTCAGGTGCACACGCTCGTGGGACTGGCGGATGCGGCCCGAAGCCAGGCGGGCAATCTGCTGGCACCAGATGCCGGTCTGGCGGGCGCGATCGACTTCGTCGCGCAGCGCACGCAGGCCGGCGCGGTCGATGCGGCCGGTGGTGGTGAGGGTGGTGACCCGCTCCAGCGCGGCGGTCAGCGGTTCAGCCAGTTCGCGGCCGACCTGCCCCAGCAGCTCGTGCCAGCGGGCCAGTTCCTTGTCAGTGGCCAGGTCAGCGTCTGCGGAGGCCGGCGGCATGCCGCGCAGGTTGCCGGTGTCGTCCGACAGCCCGCCCAACAAGTCTGTTGACAGGTGGAGCTTGGGGTTGGGGACGCTGTTCATGTGATGGTGTTTGTGCTACGGCGTGCAGTCTTGTCGGTGGCCCGCGCCTTGTCCATCCCGCGCATGGGTGAGGGGCATCGCAGCCTTTGCATAATGGGCAAATGGTCCGAATTCATCCTGATCGCCTGGCCTTGCCCCCCCTGGCTGTGGTGTCCGCCCTGACCTTGTCCTTGCTGACGTCAGCCTGCTCGCCCGCCTTGAACTGGCGGGAAGTCCATCCTGCGCAGGCCGACGGGCTCACGGCGCAGTTCCCTTGCAAGCCCGATGTGCACGAGCGCGTGGTGCCCTGGCCGGGGCTGCCTGCCGGCGCCACCATGCACATGCTGTCGTGCCAGACGGAAGCAGGCACCTGGGCCTTGAGCTACCTGACCTTGCCCGACGTGACCCTGCTGGCGCCGGCCCTGCACGAATTCACCATGTCGATGCGGCGCAATCTCGGCTCTGCCGCCCAGCTGGCCGGCGGCGGGCGGCCCGTGTCCGAGCAGGATCTGGGGCCGATCGTGGTGCCCGGCATGACGGCCACACCACAAGCGCGGGCATGGCATTTCCAGTCCCAGCGGCCCGATGGCCTGGGTCGCCCCATGGACATGGACATCCGCACGTGGCATTTTTCCCACGGAATGACCGTGTTTCAAGCATCGGTGTGGCGCCCGCTGGACGTCGCCAAGGCCCAAACCAGTGAAGATGTGGCGCAAGCCTTTTTCAATGGGCTGCAATTTCCCCGCTGAGTTGCCGATAATCCGAGTTGTATGGCAGGCCTTTTCATCATTGCGCACGCGCCGCTGGCTTCAGCCTTGAAGCTGGCCGCGCAGCATTGTTTCCCTGAGGCCACCGAGCGCATGCAGGTGCTGGACGTGCAACCCAATCTGTCTGCGGACGAGGTCGAGGCCCAGGCCCGCCTGCTGCTGGAGCGCGCCCTGGAGGGCGACGAACGCGGTGAGGCCCTGGTCCTGACCGACGTCTTTGGCGCGACGCCCTGCAATTGCGTGCAACGCCTGGCCGACGGGGTGCACGTGAAGGTCATCACCGGGGCCAATGTACCCATGCTCTGGCGCGCCCTCAATTACGCCGAGGAGCCCCTTGAAACCCTGATCACCCGCGCGGTGGCGGGGGGCACACAAGGGGTCATGCAGATTGCCACCAGCCGGCCCCACAACCAGGTCAGCCAACCCACATCCCATGATCAAGACCACCGTCACCATCAGCAATAAGCTGGGTCTGCACGCGCGCGCATCGGCCAAGCTGACCAAGCTCGCCAGCAGTTTCCCTTGCGAGGTCTACATGAGCCGCAATGACCGCCGCGTGAATGCCAAAAGCATCATGGGCGTGATGATGCTGGCCGCGGGGCTGGGGTCTGCTGTCGAGCTGGAATGCGATGGCGCCAAGGAAGAAGAAGCCACCAAGGCCCTGGTTGCGCTGATCAACGACAAGTTTGGCGAGGGCGAGTAAACCCTGATGACGCGGCCCCTTGGTTTGATGGGGACATCAGATATATCCGTCGCCCATGTGACATTTGATGTCGTTTGAGGACGACATCCCCGTGCCATGCGGTGGGTGGCCAAGGCAAAGTAAATACCCCAAAAGGGGCAAAGGCGCTTGATGCCTGCAATTTGACCCCGGCATTTTTGAGTTTCAAGGAGTCGTGATGACCTGTCGTCGCAATCAATTCGTTTTTGCTTCATCCCTCAAGGTGTCTGCCGTGGTGCTGGCATTGGCCTGTGCGACGCAGGCCATGGCGGCTGAAAATGGTCTGCAGCGCTATTCGCCTGGTGTGGGCGGCAGCGACATGACCACACCGCTGGTGCCAGGCTGGTATGTGCAGATGCCGATGGTGGCCTACCACGCCAACAAACTCAAAGGTGGCGATGGCAATGCGGCTACGTCTGCGACACCCGCACCTGAGAAAACCATTCCCGGGCTCGGCACGATCCCTGCTCAGCCCAATTTGCGCTCAGAGATTGGTATCAAGGCTGATACCTACGCGCTGCTGCCCCGTGTGACTTATCTTGATAACCATCAGATATTGGGTGCGAACGTCGGTTTCACCGTGATGCTGCCTCTGGTTAAGCGAAAGGCCTTGTTCACTGCATCGCCCATCTTCGCCGGCTCGACTGTGCCTTCCATCGCCCAGCCCGGATACACCTCTAGCATCAATGCTCAGGTGGCCGGTCAGAACGGCAGCGAGATGGGTATCGGTGACATCGAAGTCTCGCCAGTGCTGCACTGGGAAATCGGTGATCATCAAGCCGTGACGTTTGCGCCGACCATTGTCCTGCCCACGGGCGATTACAAGGCGACCCAGCGCGTGAACCCCGGCTATGGCAATTTCGTGACCTTCCGCCCCTCGGTGCAATACGCCTTCATCGGTGATGGCTGGGATATCGGTGGTCGCGGTGTGTTGTCCTTCAATACCCGCAACAAGGACACCGGCTATTACTCCGGCAACATGTTCAATCTGGACTGGCAGTTGATGAAGTTCGTCAGCGATGACGTGCGCGTTGGCTTGCAAGGTTATTTCGTCCGCCAGTTGAGCAAGGACACGCAGGACCTGACCGGCTTCTCGCCCGCTCAGGTCTCCGCGCTGGGCAAGGAAATCATCAACGGCAACAAGGCCAGCGTGAACGCCGCCGGCCCGGCCATCGGCTGGCTCAAGAACGGTGGCGAAATGCTGCTGGAAGGCAAGTTCCTCAAGGAATTCGATGCGCGCAACCGCACCGAAGGCCAGGCGTTCTGGCTGACTGTTTCCAAGCCCTTGTAATCATCCCTGTCGGGTTGGAGGCATCGCCATGTCGGACAACTTGAATCAAGACGAGCCCGTTGACACGCTACGCCGGCAGTTGCTGGCCGGTGCTGCGGCGTCCACCCTGCTGCCTTGGGCCACACCGGCCAATGCAGCGGTGGAGCTGGAGGGCGTGGAACTGCCGGAGACCACGACGGCCTACGGCCACAAGCTTGTGCTCAACGGCGCGGCGGTGCGCAAGCGCGGCTATTTCAAGGCCGACGTGACGGCGTTGTACCTGCCAGAAAGGCGCACCACGCCAGATGCCGTTTACAAGCTCGATGGCATCCGCCGCATCCAGCTCAACATCCTGCGCGAGTTCACTTCGTCCACGATCACCCGCATCTTCCTGGCTGACTTCAAGCAGTCGGCCACGGATGAAGAGTTCAAGAAGCTGATCGGCCCGATCGGCCAGATTGGCGCGGCTTATGCCAATGTCAAGAGGGTGTCCAAGGGGGACGTGGTCAACCTGGACTGGGTGCCCGGCCAGGGGTGGATGGCCACCCACAATGGCAGGTTGCTGACCGGCGATGGCGGCACCACCATGGCCATCAAGGACGAACTGGCCTACCAGATCTACCTGCGCATGTACATCGGGCCGGCTGCGCCTGAAGAGTTGCGCAATGGCTTGCTGGGCCTGACGCGCCTGCCCAAGGCGGGTGGCCGCGAAGCCGACAACTGATCAGCTCAGCGGAGGCTTCAGGCCTTCGCTTCGGGCTTGGGGTAGTGCGCCTCCAGCATCGGGGGCAAGGGGGCGTCGATCAGCCCGCCCGCCAGGCGCAGTGCGTCGGCGGTCTGGTCTGACAGCACGCCTTGCGCGCTGTGGTTGACGGCTTCTTCCACCCAGGCCTTGAGCAGCAGGGGGCGCAACATCCATGACAGCTCCTGCACGCCAGCCAGGGCGTGCACCAGCGCGTCTGCATCGGGTGCCGGGCCGGGTTGGGTGTCCAGTTGCTGGCCGCAGCGGCTCATCACACCCCTGAACCAGGCGAGGCTGGGGGCGGCCCACCCTTCGGGGCCTTCTTCAACGGGGATGAAGCGCGCCAGGTAGGTCGTCAGCGGGACGACGCAACTCAATTCGCCGGGCCCCAGTTGATGCAGATCCTGCCCCTGGCCTGTGGTGGGGCGCATGTAGGCCTGGCGGTTCTGGCGCTCGCTGACGCGGTGGCGCAGGGCCAGCCACCACAGGCGCTCGCGCGGGCTGACGCGGCCATCGGCGCGCAACAGATCCCGCGCGCTTTCCACCAGGGCGCGCCGTTGTTCGATGGGCTCGCGGGCGATGAGCGCGGTCTGGCGCTCGAATTCCGGCACGCGGCGGTTGGCCGGCAGGCTCGCGACGTCGTCCAGGATGCGTTGGGCGTCGTGGATGCCTTCAGCCATGTGTTGCCACAGCGCGCGTTCCTTGTCGTTGTGGATGTTCATCATGAGCGCCAGCGTGATCAGGCGGTGTTCGGTGGGGCCGACCCGGCCATGCAGGCGGCTGAGGGCCTCGCGCGCCGTGGCTTGTTGCTCTTGCCGAGCCTGTTGTGCCAGGGCTTGCGGGCTGGCCTGGGCGGCGGCCAGAACCGGTGGCAGGCTGTCCGGGCTGTGGCGTGGCTCCACCTTGTCGATGTGCACCAGGGGCGCCGGCATGGGCGGCAGCACGGTGCCACAGACCCGGCGGATGCGCTCGGACAGCCGGGGGTGGCTGGACAGGCAGGTGGCCGCGCCCGGCTCGTGCAGCAAGAGGTAGGACACCATGCCGGCTGCAGGGTGGCGCATGCGGCCGGCCAGGATCTGCTGGTCATGCCACAGCTTGCGCAGCACATTGCCCAGGCCATCGCGGGCGCGCGTGAACTGGATGGCGGAGGCGTCGGCCAGGAACTCGCGCTGGCGGGACACGGCCGCCTGCAGCATGCGGCCGGCCATCCAGCCCAGCCAGCCTGTGACGGAGAACACCAGCCCGATCAGCCAGGCCAGGGGCCCGACATGGCCTTTTTCGTCGGGCGCCATCAAGGTCTGGCCATAACCGTGCACCAATGACAGGCCCCACACCAGCGACAGCACCCGCATCGACAGGGGCAGGTCGTCTTCCTTGATGTGGCCGAACTCGTGGGCGACCAGGCCTTGCAGTTCGGCGCGCGTGAGGCGTTCCAGCGCACCGCGTGTCACGCACAGCACCAGGTCTTCAGGACCCCAGCCGGCGACAAAGGCATTGATGGCGTCTTCCCTGGTCAGCACGTACACGCGGGGCACGGGCTGACCACTGGCCAGGGCCATTTCGTCGACGACATTGAGCAGGCGACGCTCGGTGGCGTCATCGGGGTTGCGCACCTCGCGGCCACCCAGCCAGTGCGCCACGCGCGGGCCACCACCGTCGCGCAGGCGTTGGGATTCGACCAGGCAACCACCCAGCACAAAGAGCAGCACCAGCCCCGTGTTCGTCTCGAAGAACAGGGCGGGAAAGCCCACGCTGAAGGGCACGAGCAGCTTGTACAGCAGAGCCAGCAGCAGGTTGATCGTGATCGTCAGGCCCAACAGCAGCAGCACGAACAGGCCGAGCAAGCGGGCTGTCCTGAGATGCGCTTCGCGCTGGTGTTGTCGGAACTGCATGACAAGAAGCGGGCGAGCAGGTCAGAAGCTGACCTTGACGGGGTTGCGTTCGGCCTCGCTGGCCGTGGCCTGCAACGTGGACGCGGTGTGAAAACCGAACAGCCCGGCCACGATGTTGGTCGGGAACTGGTGCGCTGCGTTGTTGTAGTCCAGCGTGGCGTCGTTGAACAGCTGACGGGAGAAGGCGACCTTGTTTTCCGTGTGGGTCAACTCCTCGCTGAGGTCGCGCAGGCGCTGGTCGGCCTTGAGCTCGGGGTAGGACTCCATCACGGCATTGAAGCGGCCCATGGCGCTGGCCAGCACCCCTTCGGCCATGCCCAGGCTCAGGATGGGGCCGGGCTGGTTGGGCCTGGTCTTGACCAGGTCTCTGGCGGCCATGACCTGCGCGCGCGCGGCGGTGACACGCTCCAGCGTCTCGCGCTCGTGCTCCATGTACTTGCGTGCCACTTCGACCAGATTGGGGATCAGGTCGTGGCGACGCTTGAGCTGCACGTCGATCTGGGCAAAGGCATTGCCGATTTCATTGCGCAGGCGGACCAGGCGGTTGTAGGCACCGGCTGCCCAGAAAACCAGCACGGCGATGATGACCAGGAAAATGATGTTGGAGGTGTTCACGAGGTCATCCTTGGGATGCCGATAGAGGCTGATGAAGCGCCGTTGGAATGGCCCTCACTGTACCGTGCATTCGCCATTTCACCCCTGCTGCCGGAATGCGTCAAAGCCTTCCTGGCGCAGCCGGCAAGCCGGGCAGGTGCCGCAGCCATAACCCCAGGCGTGGCGGTGCTGGCGGTCACCCAGGTAGCAGGTGTGGGTGTGCTCGATGATCAGTTCATTGAGCGCCTCGCCGCCGAGGTCGTGGCTGAGTTGCCAGGTCTGGGCCTTGGTCAGCCACATCAAGGGCGTCTCGATGGTCATGGGGCTGTCCAGGCCCAGGCTGATGGCCACTTGCAGGGCCTTTAGTGTGTTGTCTCGGCAATCGGGGTAGCCGGAGTAGTCGGTTTCGCACATGCCCCCGATCAGCACCGAGGCGCCGCGGCGATAGGCCAGCGCTGCCGCAAAGTTCAGGAACAACAGGTTGCGGCCGGGCACGAAGGTGTTGGGCAAGCCATTGGCCTGCATCTCGATGGCGCGGGATTCGGTCAGGGCCGTGTCCGAGATCTGGCCGAGCAAGGCCAGGTCCAGCAGGTGGTCCTCGCCCAGCCGTGCGCCCCATTGCGGGAAGGTGCGGGCCAGTTCGGTTCGCACGGTCAGGCGGCAGTCCAGCTCGACCCGGTGGCGCTGGCCATAGTCGAAGCCAACCGTCTCGACACGGGCGTAGCGCGACAAGGCCCAGGCCAGGCAGGCGGTGGAGTCCTGCCCGCCCGAGAACACGACCAGGGCGGTACGCGGGTCCGAGGGCAAGGCGTTGGTGGGCTGGGAGGCTGCGGTCATTTTCAGGATGTGAAGTGGCGTACGGCGACGCTGGTGTCGCATGGCGGCGCGGTGGTTTTCGAGGATAGCCGATGCATTTGTCACCTCGTCACCACGCTGGGATCAGGCCAAGGGTGGCCCTTGCCCAGGGCGCTGCCATGGTGTGCGGACTTTGCCCGGCCAAAAGCCCCGGATACACGGGGGGCGCCGCGGGCGCGGTTCGAGTTATGGAGGACAATATAGGGTTTTCGTCAGGCACACCAATACTTGGGCTGCAAACTGGGCTGGACGCCCGCAGGACACACACAACATGGCCGCGTTTAACCAAGAGACCGTCACCCACGTCCACCACTGGAATGACACGCTGTTCAGCTTCAAGACCACCCGTGACCCGGCACTGCGCTTTGCCAGCGGCCACTTCGTGATGATCGGCCTGGAGGTAGATGGCAAGCCCCTGATGCGCGCCTACTCGATCGCCAGCGCCAACTACGAAGAGCACCTGGAGTTCCTGAGCATCAAGGTGCAGAACGGCCCGCTGACTTCGCGCCTGCAGCACCTGAAGGTCGGCGACAAGATCCTGATCAGCCGCAAGGCCGTGGGCACCCTGGTGGTGGACGATCTCAAGCCCGCCATGAACCTGTACCTCTTCGGTACCGGCACCGGCCTGGCGCCGTTCATGAGCATCATCCAGGACCCCTACACCTACGAGAAGTTCGAGAAGGTGGTGCTGGTCCACGGTGTGCGTACCGTGAGCGAGCTGGCCTACCACGACTACATCTCGCATGAGCTGCCCGACCACGAACTGCTGGGCGACCTGATCCGCGAGAAGCTGCTGTACTACCCGCTGGTGACGCGTGAGCCCTTCCGCAACCAGGGCCGCCTGACCGACCTGATCGTCAACGGCAAGATGGCCGCCGATCTGGGCATGCAGCCCCTGAACCCGGCCACCGACCGCGCCATGATGTGCGGCAGCCCGTCCATGCTGACCGACCTGTGCAAGATCCTGGACGAGCGCGGCTTCAAGATCTCGCCCTCGCAAGGTGAGGCCGGCGACTACGTGATCGAACGCGCTTTCGTCGAGAAGTGATCAGCGGCGCCCACAGGTGGCGTGTGCGTCAGGCCTCGGCTGCGTAGACCGCACCGGGGCTTTTTTCATGGCGGGCTTCATGGCGGGGATTTGGTGCCCGGATGAATCGTCCCGACAACTGTTTGTTTTTTTCTGATCGCCACATGCCATGGCTTGCCCCGATTGCCCAGACAATGCAGCCGGGTGACACGATGATGCGGGTAAACACCGTACTGCCCTGAGGAGACAAGAGATGAGACACACACCAACCACGGCTGTCGAGGTACGGCGGCAGGTGGGGCGTATGCACTGGGTGGCCTCCTGGGCGACCCCGGTGGTGGCGCTGCTGGGCTATCTGGCTTTCTGGCCGACCCCGGCCGACCCGGTGGCCTGGCAGCCGCCCAAGGACGCTGGCTACACCGGTGCCCACGCCGTCAACGACAAGCTGGCCGACCTGCAGCAATGGTCGCTGGCCAGCGGGCAGGAAGGCCCGGAGTTCATCGTGGCCCGTGCGGGGGTGCTGTACACCGGCCTGAACAATGGCGACGTCCTGCAGATCAACACGGACGGCCAGCAGCCCGAGGTTGTGGCCAATACCGGCGGGCGACCGCTGGGGCTGGACATTGACGCGCAGGGGCGCCTGCTGGTGGCCGATGCCATGCGGGGGCTGGTGCGCATCACTGGTAGCGGGGTGGATGCCAAGGTGGAAACCATCTTGAACAAGGTGCAGCACCCCGTGCCGGATGACCGCGTGCGTTACGCTGACGCGGTCAAGATCGGCCCCGGCGGCGTGATCTGGCTGACCGACGCCTCGCGCCGTTTTGGCGCCAAGGAGTGGGGCAGCACCTTCGAGGCCAGCGTGCTGGACGTGCTGGAGCACAGCTGCACCGGCCGCATCATCGCGCAGGACCCCGAGACCCTGGTGGCCCGTGTGGCCATCACGGGCATGTGCTTCCCCAATGGCATCGAGTTCTCGCGCGACGGCAAGACCATGTACATCTCCGAAACAGGCACCTACCGCATCCTGGCGGTGGACCTGGCCAAGCTGTCGGTGGTGCGCACGGCCGAGGGTGACAATGGCGTGCCCACCCTCGAGCAGGCCATGAAACAAGGCGCCGCGCGCGTCTTCGTGGACAACCTGCCAGGCTTCCCGGACAACCTCACGCGCAGTGCCTCCGGGCGCTTGTGGGTGGGGCTGACCAAGCCGCGCAGCCACGTGATCGATGCGGCGGCGCGCTACCCCTTCATGCGCAAGCTGACCCTGCGCCTGCCGCGCTTCCTGTGGCCGGTGCCCAAGGCTTACGGTCATGTGATCGCGTACGACGAACGTGGCCGTGTGGTGGACGATCTGCAGGACCCTTCTGGCACCTATCCGGAAACCACCTCCGCCACCGAGGCCGATGGCAAGCTGTTCATCCAGAGCCTGCACGCCCACACGATTGGCTGGATCCCGTATGTGGGGCCGCAGGTGCCACGTGCCGAGATGGAGTCCTACCTGGAAGGCACCACGGCCAAGTGAGTGCCGGGGCGGTTGGTGAAGCGGCGGTGCGGCTCAGCGCAGCCAGGCGTCCCAAGCTGTCTTGAGGATCAGGGCGCCCACCACGATCAGGAAGGCCGCCCGCACAAAGCCGGCGCCATGACGCAGCGCCAGGCGGGTGCCCACGGCGCTGCCGGCCACATTGGCCACGGCCATGGGCAGCGAGAGCGCCCAGGCCACGTGCCCGCTGGGGATGAACCAGGCCAGCGCCGCCACATTGGTGGCGAAGTTCAGCCGCTTGGCCCCGGCGCTGGCATGCAGGAAATCCCAGCCCAGCAGGCGTACCAGCGCGAACACGAAGAAGCTGCCCGTGCCCGGGCCGAATATGCCGTCGTAAAAGCCGATGGCGGCGCCCATGCCGGTGGCCAGCAGGGCCTCCGTGCGGGGCGACCAGTGTGGTGCATGGTGGCGCCCCATGTCCTTGCGCCACAGGGTGTAGAGCCACACGGCTGCGAGCACGAAGGGCAGGGCGCCGCGAAAGCGCGAGGCCGGCACGCGCGTGGCCAGCCAGGCGCCGAACAAGGCGCCCAGCATGGCGGCAGCGATGGCGCCCAGCAGGCGCATTGACGGCAGGGTGACCCGTCTGGCGTATTGCCAGGCCGCCCAGCCCGTGCCCCAGATGGATGCGGCCTTGTTGGTGCCCAGCAGCGTCGCGGGCACGGCCTGCGGGAAAAGCCCGAACAACGAGGGCACGATGATCAAGCCACCGCCGCCCACAATGGCGTCGACCAGGCCGGCACCGGCTGAGGCCGCCAGCATCAGGCTGATGTTGAGCGCGTTGAGGTCGAGCAACTCAACTGCGCACTTCGCCCTGGCCCAGCACCACGAACTTCAGCGAGGTCAGGCCTTCAAGGCCAACCGGGCCGCGTGCGTGGAACTTGTCCGTGCTGATGCCGATCTCGGCGCCCAGGCCGTATTCGAAGCCGTCGGCAAAGCGTGTGGACGCGTTGATCATCACGCTGGCCGAGTCCACCTCGCGGATGAAGCGCATTGCGTTGGGGTGGTTGGTGGTGAGGATCGAGTCCGTGTGGTGCGAACCATACTTGTTGATGTGGGCGATGACCTCGTCAAGCGTGTCCACCACCTTCACGGCGATCACCGGTGCGAGGTATTCCTCGTACCAGTCCTGCTCGGTGGCGTCGACCACCTGGGCACCGGGCACGTCGGCCAGGATGGCCTTGGCACGGGCATCGGCGCGCATTTCCACGCCCTTGTCGGCGAACACCTTGCCGATGCGGGGCAGGAAGGCCGCCGCCTGCTTCGCGTGCACCAGCAGCGATTCGGTGGCGTTGCAGGGGCTGTACTTCTGGGTCTTGGCGTTGTCCGTGACCTTCACGGCCAGGTCCAGGTCCACCTCGGCGTCCACATAGGTGTGGCAGTTGCCGTCCAGGTGCTTGATCACGGGCACGCGCGCTTCCTTGCTGATGCGCTCGATCAGGCCCTTGCCGCCGCGCGGGATGATCACATCCACATACTGGGGCATGGCGATGAGCTGGCCCACGGCGGCGCGGTCGGTGGTCTGCACCAGTTGCACGGCCTCAGCGGGCAGGCCGGCCTGGGTGAGCGCGGCTTGCACCAGCTTCCACAGCGCCAGGTTGGAGTGGATGGCTTCAGAGCCACCGCGCAGCACGCAGGCATTGCCGCTCTTGATGGCCAGCGAGGCGGCTTCGATCGTGACGTTGGGGCGGCTCTCGTAGATCATGCCGAACACGCCGATGGGCACACGCATCTGGCCCACGCTGATGCCCGTGGGGCGGCGGCGCATGTTGGTGATCTCGCCGACCGGGTCGGGCAGGGAGGCGACTTGCTCGCAGCTCTCGGCCATGGTCTCGATGACCTTGTCGGTCAGGCGCAGGCGGTCCACCATGGGGGCGGCCAGGCCGTTTTTCTCGGCGGCCACGATGTCGGCCTCGTTGCGAGCCTTGAGCTCGCCGGCGTGCGCACGGATCTGGCCAGCCAGCGCCAGCAGGGCGTTGTTCTTGGCGGCGGTGGACGCAGCGGCCATGACGGACGAGGCGGCGCGGGCGGCCTGGCCCACGGCACCCATGTACTGTTCAACCGACTGATCAAGCGTCTGGCCGGCGGCGGAGGAAGAGGTCGCGGTGTTCATAGGGCAAGATTGTCTCAAACTCTGCCAACCATGCACCAGGTCATCCACATTCACCCTGAAGCGCCCGCCAAACCGGCCTTGGGCGCGCCCTGCAACGGCTGCGGGGTGTGCTGCCTGGCGGAGCCCTGCCCGGTGGGCGTGATCGTCAGCCGCCGGCGCCATGGCGCGTGCAAGGCGCTGGTGTGGTCGCAGCCGGACCGGCGTTACTTCTGCGGTTTGCTGGTGGGGCCCGGTGGCGAGGCGGGCATCCTGGGCAGCCAGGGTGCCTGGTGGCGGCGCTGGGCCCGTGCGGCCTGGTTGCGCTGGGCGCGCCGCATGATTTCGGCGGGCAGTGGCTGTGATGCCGATCTGGTTGTGGACATCGTGCCCGATCAGGGGGATGCGGACCAGCGCTCGGCGGATCAAGGCGGTAAATAGCGGTTTTTGGTGGCCGTTCTCCGGCCTTGGGCGGGAGCGCACTTTTCATAGCATGAAGGCATTCACCTGGACTGGAGCCGATCATGCGCAAGAAGCTGTTGCAAAACTCCCTGTTTGCCGCGTTGGCTGCCTGCGCGCTGTATGTGGCGCAGTCCCAGAGCGTGCCCGAGCTGAGCCAGGCCCCGAACTTGTCGGTGGTCTACGTGGCCCAGCGCTGAGGCGCGCTCAGCGCCAGCCAAACATCATCGAGCGCGCGAGCAGCCGCTTGACCGGGCTGAGTGCCCCCACCGCCCCGATCCCCAGGCCACGCAAGGTGGCCAGCGCAGGCGCGGGCCAGGTGAAGCTGCGCGCCAGGAAGTCCGTGGTGGCCAGCAAGGCCCAGCGGTCCGGCTGACGCCGGCGCTCGAACTGGCGCAAGGCGCGTCGCACTTTCATCTGTTTGGTGGCCACATCGTCCTCAGGTGACCAGGGCGTGTGTTTCAGGGCGTCCAGCAGCACGTGCACATCCCGCATGCCCAGGTTGAAGCCTTGGCCCGCCACCGGGTGCAGGGTCTGCGCAGCATTGCCGATGCGCACCACCGAACCTTCATTGACCAGTTGCCGGTGCGCATTGAGCCCCAGCGGGAAGGCTTTGAGCGGCGACAGCTGGGTGATGAGGCCAACCGCAGGGTGGAAGATGGTGTTGAGCAGGGTGAGCCGTTGCGCGTCGTCGAGCTCGCGCACGGGGTCGTCGTCTTGCTGCACGCACCAGACGAGCGCGGCGCGGCGGCCGCTGGGGCCACCGGGCACCACCGGGCCGGGCGGCAGCGGCAGCAAGGCGGCAGGGCCCGAGGTGGTGAAACGCTCGAACGCCATGCCGGTGCGGCCATCATCGTCGAGCAGCACCTGGCCGACCCAGGCGGTCTGGCCGTAATCGTGGCTCACGCCAGCAGGCCACTTCAGTTTGGCCTGGTCGGAGAACACGCCACCTTCGGCTACCACCACCAGGTCGAACTGCTCGGCGATGTCGGCGTCCACCTCGACGCCCTCGTCCACCGACTTGAGGCCGCGCACGGGCGTGGCAAAGCGCATGGCGCAGCGGTGCTCATCCTGATCCACGGTGCGTTGCCAGGCCTGCTGCAGTGGTGCGACCAAGGTGCCATAGCTCACCACGGCACCCAGTTGCGGCACGCCTTGCTCTTTGGCGGCAATGCGTACCTCGGGCTGCTGCTGGCCGGGCCACAGCACGGTGGGTTGCTGCTGCGAGACGTGCACCTCCAGGATGGGGGCGCTGCGGCCGCTGGCCTCGATGGCATCCCAGATGCCCATGCGCTGGAGTTCCTGCACCGTGCCTTGCGACAGGGCCAGGGTGCGGGCATCGCCCGAGACGTCCTTGTCGGCGGGGCGGGCGTCGAACACGGTGATGCGGGCTTGGGGCAAGGCTTGCGCGGCTTGCAGGGCCAGGCTCAGGCCAGCGGGCCCTGCGCCGATGATGGCCAGGCTGACGGCATTCGGGCGGTTCGTGGTCATGACAGCGAAACTTGTCTGTGATGGGCGGGAAGCCTTGTATTGTCCGCCGCTTTTTGTCCACCGCTTTTATCCACCACTTTGTGAGCCTCGAATGCATCGGCTGGGGGCAGGGCAGCGGCGCCTTCCTATAATCAACAATTGAAGTACCCGTTTTGCCCGCGTCAGCGGGTTCCTTTAGTCTGCCGACCGCGTGACCTCCTCCTCCGCCCCCATCGCCAGTTACCGTCAACTCTCCGCCACTGACATGGCCGAGGTCGATCAGGTCATCCACCGCCGGCTGGCGTCCCAGGTGGCCCTGGTCAACCAGATCTCGCACTACATCGTCAACGCGGGTGGCAAACGGGTGCGCCCCATGCTGCTGTTGCTGATTGCGCGTGCACTGGGCAGCGACAGCACACAGCGGCACGAGTTGGCCGCTGTGGTGGAGTTCATCCACACGGCCACCTTGCTGCACGATGATGTGGTGGACGAGTCCGACCTGCGCCGTGGCCGCAAGACGGCCAACGCGATGTTCGGCAACGCGGCCAGCGTGCTGGTGGGCGACTTCCTGTACTCGCGTGCCTTCCAGATGATGGTGCTGACCAACCGCATGCGCGTGATGGAGATCCTGGCCGAGGCCACGAACGTCATCGCCGAGGGCGAGGTGCTGCAGCTGATGAACATGCACGACCCCGACATCACGGTGGACGACTACCTGCGTGTGATCGAATACAAGACCGCCAAGCTGTTCGAGGCCAGCGCCCGCCTGGGGGCCGTCATCACCGACGCCACGCCGGATGTGGAAGAGGCTTGCGCCGCTTATGGCCGCGCGCTTGGTACCGCCTTCCAGCTGATCGACGACCTGCTGGACTACGAAGGCAGCACCGCCGAGCTGGGCAAGAACATCGGCGACGACCTGCGCGAAGGCAAGCCGACGCTGCCCTTGCTGGTGGCCATGCAGCGTGGCACGGCCGAGCAGCGCGAGATGATCCGCAACGCCATCATCAACGGCGAGGTGGAGCGCATGGTCGAAATCGTGGCCATCGTGAAGGCCACCGGCGCGCTGGAGGCCACGCGTGAAGCGGCTCAGGCTCAGGCCGAACTGGCCAAGGGTTGCCTGGCCTCGTTGCCGGATTCTGAATACCGGCAAGCTCTGCTACAATTATCGTTTGACTCGATCCACAGGTCATCTTGATGACGGGTGTGTGAAGAAGTCGACATCGGGGTGTAGCTTAGCCTGGTAGAGCGCTACGTTCGGGACGTAGAGGCCGGAGGTTCGAATCCTCTCACCCCGACCATCAAATTCAGAAAAAAGCCCAAGTGAATCAACAACTTGGGCTTTTTGCTTTGAATCGTCATGAATGTCGTTTCAAAGCAAATTTCCGAACTCAGTGTCCCAAATTTGTCCCAAGACTTGAATGGGCATGAATGCAGGCGTGCGTGTCGCTTGGCTTAGCGCTTTGACACGCCACGCCTTTGGCTCTATGGTGTCAATGCACTCATGAACAACGTGTCAAGTTCACATTCGTGACCACCATTCAAGACCTCAAGCGAGTACGCCACGTCGCCTTCTGCGTTGCGGTGTTCGCTTGTGGCTTGGGGCTTCTTGCGTGTGTCGCTGAATTCATCGGCACGCAGTTCGAGGCAGCAGAATGGCTGCACCAATTCTCCACCGCTCTGGCTTGGACAAGCCTGCTGGCCATCACCACAACCGTTGGGGTGATGTTTCTGGTTTGGATGCCTGTTCACGACCAGATAGTGGCTTCTCTCCGCGTGACGCGGGATCGGCGCTTGAAGCGCTCACGTTACGTCGAGGCGTTCATCTCTGCGCCACAGGGCCGTTCATCTCCGCCTCCCCGGCCTCGCCATCGCTGAATTTGCGTCGCGGCACGTCTTCGTGCCGCTGTAGCGACTTTGTCGCTCAACGCCACAGTGATGGTGAACGACATGCCCAAACCATTGGCCGCCCAGGACAGCGGCACTCCTCGAATTCTTTTCATTGAACAACTGGCTGCCTTGATTGGTAAGCGAGTCACGACGATTCGCACTTGCGCGACAAATGCCAAGTACCAGCACCTGATCCCCGCACCCTTCAAGCTGCCCCACAGTAGGCGGCTGTGTTGGTACGAGGCCGACGTTCTACGTTGGATCGAATCCACCCGCCCGGCCGAGCCTCCTCCTCCGAGGCGCCCACGTGGTCGCCCCACCAGAGTCGAGCAGCTTGCTCGCGAGCGGTGGGCTCAAACCTCGGCAGCCCGTGCCTCCGGAGAAGGGCGGGGCCAATGACCGATTCGAAGCTGATCGACGCCAATGTCATCATCAGCTCTGATGCCCCCGGGGGCGATGAGCTGATGTTCTGCCACTCCATCCTGACCCAGATCGGTTTGCCCCGCAGCGAGGTCAAGGGCAGAGAGTTCCAGCACAGTTTTGGCGCAGCGTGGCTGAGTGTTCAGGCAGGCTTTCTGGATGAGGGGACGGGGCCGGTGTCGCAACCCGTGCCGTACGGCGCCACGGCGAGACTGGCCTTGACTTGCATTTCGACGCTTGCCCTGCGTTACAAAACACGCGAAATTGACATTGGGCGAAGCGCCGCCGAGTTCTTGCACATGCTGGGCTATGATCTTCAGGGGCACCGCTACAGGATGCTTCGCAAGCAGATACATGCCCTGGCTGCATGTCGTTTGCAGCTCGGATTCCAGGGGCGTACGTTCAACAGCCTGCCGGTACAGCAATTTGAAGCGTGGCATCCGCGAACGCTTGGGGCCACGTCTCGTTGGCCAGGGTTGCTTGTGTTGTCTGAGCCCTTCTACGCTGAGCTGCTGGAACACGGTGTCCCGCTGGATGGCCGTGCCCTTGCCGCGCTGAAGGGCTCGGCTTTGGCCTTAGACATCTACACCTGGCTGGCCTACCGACTGCACCGCATCCAAGGTGGCCCCGTCGCCATCCCATGGGCCGCGCTGATGGGCCAGTTCGCCCATCAGCCACAAGGGCTGCACGCCAAGGAGACCTTCCGACGAGGGTTTCTGCATGGCCTTCACAAAGTCCAGATGGTCTATCCACGGGCGATGGTCGAACCTTTCGACGGCGGCCTGGCGCTGCACGCCTCACCTCCCCCTGTCGCCAAGCAAGCTTTCGCTGCGGCCCGCCTAAAGGGAGGCTCGGATGAGTGACCTCATCGAAGAATTGAAGGCCAAGCTGCTGCATTCCACCGAGTTGATTCAACAGATCGCCTCGGAGCGAAATCGCAGAACCGGTCGCTCACCAAACACCGAGCACGACTATCTGCGGCTCGGCCAGACCTTGCTGACGCGTGCCAAAACGGTCGATGGTGGGCTGATCGGCGCGGTGTCAGATACCCGCCGCCCAACCACCTTCCAGAAGCGCATCGCTGCGCTGCGTTTCACCTTGCAGTCGCGGCAACTGGAACTGCTGGACAGCATCGTGGAGCCGGTGACGGCAGAGTTGGCCCAGAAATGGTTGCGCTTGCTCGACGAGCAGATCGACCATATCCAATCGGTCATTGAACTCAGGCGGCAGGGCCTAGTGGGCCAAAGGTTGCGCCGCCGCAGCAAGCGAGTTGCCCTGGGCGGGCTGCCCCCAGACTGGAGGGAACAGTTGTGTCAGCGCGGCAGCACCGGCCGGTACGCCGACGCCTTGCTACTCGCGGCGCTGACAGGGTGTCGCCCCTCCGAGCTGGAGAGGGGAATCCAGGTCTCGCGGGCGGTCAATGCCGAGACCGAGCAATCACTGATCCAGATCGTGATTAACGGGGTCAAGGTCAAGATATCGCAAGGACAGCCCATCCGCCGGTTGCGATATGCCGAAGACGATGACCACCCTCTGGTGCTCATGCTCAAAGAGGCATTGAGCCAGTCGCAGCAAACGCCCATGTTCGTCCAGATCGACCACGCGGGCAACTTCTCTGTGGAGGTGCGACGACTGGCTGCCAGCCTCTGGCCCGAGTATCAGCATCCGATCACGGCGTACTGCTTGCGGCACCAGTGGGCGGCGGATGCCAAGCGGGTCGGCGACACGGGGGCAGTCAGTCGTGGGCTTGGCCACCTGTCCGCCAAGACTCAGAAGCTTTACGGTACAGCATCGCAGGGCAGACGTGGCCATGTGTTGCGGCCCGTGAGCGTTGACGCTGAGCGCCCCGTGAAAGATGCTGCAGCCCCGGCTGTAACGAGCGAGCCTGACGAACCCGAGCCAGCGAGCTGACAGTGGCGGCCGAATGGGGTAATCAATTGGGAATTGGGGTAAATCGGCTTCGATATACCCTTATTTGCATTAGCATTACCCCATTCTTGCCTACTAGGAAGCCGCTGCATGCACTCGCTCTCGCCAGACTACCTCGCCAAGCTGCGCTTCGACGCGCAGCAACTGGCGACGCTGCGCGCCTTGGGTGAGTACAGGGGCAAGCAGCAGCTTTTTGTGGCGCAGTCGCCTGAGGTCTTGAGTGACTTGCGGCAAGTTGCTGTGGTCGAGTCCACCGAGTCTTCCAACCGGCTGGAAGGCGTGGTCGTCGCGGCTCATCGGCTCAAGTCTCTGGTGCTGAAAAATGCCACGCCACAAAGCCGATCCGAGCAGGAGGTGGCAGGTTATCGCGATGCCCTGGGCCTGATCCATGAAAGCGGCGACCAGATGCCGTTTTCAGAGGGCACCGTGCTGCAGCTCCATGGCATGTTGTATCGATACATGCCTCAGTCTGGCGGGCATTGGAAGGCGACGAACAACGACATCATTGAGCGCCATCCTGACGGCAGTTCAAGGGTGCGTTTCCGTCCTGTTGCTGCGCACCTGACACCCATGGCGATGGCTGACATGATCAGCCGCTACCGCACTGCGCTGGATCTGCACCTGGCCGATCCTTTGGTCTTGGTGCCGCTGGCCATTCTCGACTTCCTGTGCATCCACCCATTCCCAGATGGTAATGGCCGCATGGCGCGCCTGTTGACCCTGCAATTGCTGTATCACTTTGACTATGCAGTGGGCCGCTTCATCAGCTTGGAGCGCATCTTCGAGGAGTCGAAGGAAAGCTACTACGAAACGCTGGAAGCCAGTTCTCAAGGCTGGCACGCAGCGGATCACAACATCGCCCCATGGCTCGACTACTTCTGGGGTGCGCTCCTTCGCGCTTACAAAGAATTCGAGGAGCGCGTGGGCACCATTGAGCGCGGGCGGGGAGCCAAGGGGGACCGCGTTCGCTCTGAGATTCTCAAACGCCAACTGCCCTTCTCCATCTCGGAGATTGAGGAAGCGTGCCCCGGCATCAGCCGCGACATGGTACGCGTGATTTTGAGGGCGATGAAGGCAGAGGGCCTGATCGAACCGAATGGCAAAGGAAGGGGCGCCAAATGGCAGCACAAACAGCCCTGAGCTCGCCCTCGTCAGCCTGGATGGCGCCAGAGCCATGCCCTCATAAAACAGAACAGGGACGAAACAACCATGGACGACGTTTTTGAGTTTCGCAACCAATTGGTTGAACGCTACAGCAACTTTTCTCGCAGCTTCGTGCGCATTGCTGCACGCGACATTCGAGAAGAGGTTGAGCGTCAGTACCAGGATGGCCGGTACTGGCCCGAGCCCTTGGTTCAGATCAACCCGAACTACCAACGCAAAGGCACGGTGCAATCGCTGGCGGTGGAAGGTGTCTTGCACCCCCTCTGTGCAGACGTATTCCAGGTGGGCAAGCCAGAGGGCAACCCCCAGCCACTTCACCTGTACGCGCATCAACTTCAGGCCCTTGCCAAGGGGCAATCCGGGCAAAGTTATGTGGTGACCACGGGCACAGGCTCCGGCAAGTCGCTGTCCTTTTTCATCCCGATCATTGACCGCATCATCAAAGCCAAGGCTGAGGGCGGCAAGCCTCGTACCCGCGCCATCGTCATCTACCCGATGAACGCTTTGGCCAACAGCCAACTGGAAGAGTTGGACAAGTTCCTCCATGGCTATGCGTCCGACGCAAAGCCATTCACTGTGGCCCGTTATACCGGCCAAGAGAATAAGCCTGAGCGCGACGCCATGGCGGACAACCCGCCAGACATCCTGCTCACTAACTTCATGATGCTGGAGTACATCCTCACCCGCTTTGACGACGTGGATCGAAGGGTTGTGGATCACTGTGAGGGGCTGGATTTCCTGGTGCTCGATGAACTCCACACCTACCGAGGCCGTCAGGGCGCCGACGTGGCATTGCTTGTTCGCCGCCTGCGCGAGCGGCTCAAGGCCAACAAGCTCGTTTGTATTGGCACCTCAGCCACCATGTCGAGTGCTGGTACCCAAGCTGACCGCAACCGAACGGTGGCGGAAGTCGCAACCAAACTGTTTGGCACCCAGATCAGTGAGCACGATGTGATTGGCGAGACGCTTGAACGCGTCACCGATCCGCTCAAGGACGTGGCATCTATTGCTGCAGATTTGCACGCAACGGTTCAACTTGAGCATTTTGAATGGCCAACCTTCGAGGCCTTTCAGAAAGACCCCTTGTCCATCTGGGTCGAGCTCAACCTCGGTATTGAGTTGCCAGAGCACGAGCCGCCGCGCCGCGCCAAACCCAAGACCCTTCAGTCCGCCTGCGATGATCTTGCCCGTGATGCGAGTTGTGACGTGCCCGTGGCGCGCGCTGCATTGCAGCGCTTTTTGGTCGCCGCCCACGACGTGAGGACACCTCAAGGACGTCCGCCATTCGCTTTCAAACTCCACCAGTTCATCAGCGGTCCAGGCAAGGTGCTCACCACCCTGGAGGCTCCTGGCTACAGGCACATCACGCTTGATGCCCAGCGCTTCGCCCCAGGGCGACAGAGTGAAGGCGTTCACCTTTACTCTGCACATTTCTGCCGAGACTGTGGCCAGGAGTATTTCCCCGTTTGGAGCTCTGGGCAGCACCACACGACCTACTTGCCACGAGAGGTCGATGACGTCAGTGCCGACGACAAAGAAGACCTCAGCTATGGATTTCTGTGCCCAGTCAAGGGCGGTCAACAATACAGCGGCCAGATCGAGGATTTGCCAGAAACCTGGCTTGACTTGAGTCGCGACGAGCCCAAAGTTAAACCGGCATATCGGAAAGCAGTTCCTTACCAAATCGCCGTGAGCCCCGAAGGTCATGAAGGCTCGGGTGAGGAATTCTGGTTCATCCCTGGCAAGTTCCGCTTCTGCCTAAGCTGTGGTGTCACACATGAGGCGCACGGCAAGGATGCCAATCGCCTGTCCAGTTTGTCAGGCGAGGGCCGCTCATCGGCCACCACCATGATTGCGCTGAGTGCCTTGCAGCAACTCTTCGCTCTGCCAAACCCAGCGCCCGGACAACCTGATCCCCGCAAACTTCTTGGGTTCACCGACAACCGCCAAGACGCCGCGCTTCAGGCTGGGCACTTCAATGACTTCATCTTCCTGTTGACCCTGCGCTCTGGACTGATCGGTGCCTTGCAGGACAACGCAGGCGTGCTGACCGAGGAGCAGCTTGCTGATGCTGTGTTCAAGTCACTTGGCTTCCACCAGGTCGATCAAACCATCCTGGTCGAGTACCTGCGGTCCCCCAAACTGATGGGCCTGGCAAGACAAGAGGCTCAACGCACACTTCGATTCATCATTGCATACCGGCTGCTGCGCGACCTTCGTCGCGGCTGGCGCTTCAACAACCCCAACCTAGATCAACTTGGCCTTCTGGCGATCCGTTATCGCGGGCTGGATGAGTTTTGTGCCAACGCCAGCTCCTTCGCAGACCATAGCGTACTCGCCAGGCTCAGCCCAAGCCATCGAGCGCGCATGTGCGAACTTCTGTTCGACAACCTGCGCCGTCACTTGTGTCTTGAGACCCGATATCTTGATCCGGTTGAACAAGACAAAGCTCGTACCAGTGGTCACACCTACCTGACCGAGCGTTGGGCCTTTGCGCCCGATGAGAAGCTTGAAACCGGCCGCTACCTGATTCTCGGAAAACGCCCCGAGTACAAGGGCAAGCCACGCACCGATTTGGTCACGGGTGGCCCCAGGTCAAGGCTGCTGCGCTTGGTCAAGACATCCAGCTTTTGGCAAGACAGCGTTTTCGCCGACGAGGTCAAGCGCTGGAAGGACGGCGAGTGGGTCGAAATCATCGAGGCACTGCTGCGCGCTGCGGGCAACTACGGTTATGTGCAACGGCACGCCATTGATGCGCAGTTGGCTGGCTGGCGCCTGAATGCCGCCGCTTTGGATTGGTGTTTGACCACCGATCAACCACTCGGCGATGACAGCCGCGTCAACACCTTCTTCCGTGAGCTGTATCTGAGCGTGGCCGACCTGCTGCGTTTGCCGTCGCATCCATTGTTCGAGTTTGAAGCCCAAGAGCACACAGCACAGGTTGATGCGCCTCGCCGACAACTGCTGGAGCAACGCTTCCGCTACACAGATAAGGACCGCAACGACTGGTCTCAGAACCCCGCTCATGAGGCTCCCTTGGAACGCCTCCCGGTCATGTTCTGCTCGCCAACCATGGAGCTTGGCGTAGACATCTCCGCGCTTAACACGGTGTATCTGCGGAACATGCCCCCAACCCCGGCCAATTACGCACAACGTAGTGGCCGTGCCGGACGCTCGGGGCAGCAGGCTCTGGTGGTGACTTATTGCGCTGCACTGAGCCCGCACGATCAGTGGTTCTTCCACCATGCCAACGACATGGTCCACGGCGTGGTCCGAGCGCCGACGCTTGATCTGGCCAACCGCGACCTTGTAGACAGCCACCTGCAAGCCGTTTGGCTTGCCAGCACCCACACTCCACTGGATGCCAGCATCGCGCCGATGCTGGACCTCGACCAGCCGGGTAAGCCGCTCAAGCCAAGCTATCAAGATGCCTTCCATGCGCCAGGGGTGCGTGAACGTGCCTTGTCGAGTGCTCAGCGCGTGGTCGATCAACTGCTGAAGGAATTGAATGGCAGTCACTGGTTCTCAGGTGACTACGTCGAGCAGGTCATTGATCGAGCGCCGCAACAGTTCTCCGGGGCACTGGAGCGCTGGCGCGTCCTGTTCGATGCAACCCGGCAGCAGATGAACATGGCCGACCAGATCGTCAAGAGCCATACTGCCTCGCACACCGAACGTCAAAATGCCCAGCGCCGCTACGGTGATGCTGCGCGGCAGTACGCCGTCCTGCTCAAGTCAGGCAATAGCCAGAACACCGATTTCTACACCTACCGCTACTTGGCCAGCCAGGGCTTTTTGCCGGGCTACAACTTCCCGCGCTTGCCTCTCATGGCATGGATTCCAGCGCGCGGCGGTCAAACCACCAATGGCAAGGACGACGAAGGCAGCATGGTCAGTCGCCCTCGTTTCCTAGCGTTGTCGGAGTTTGGGCCTCGCAGCCTGATCTATCACCAGGGGCGAATGTACCGGGTGGTGCGAGCAAAGCTCAACGTGGGTAATGCAGATCACGTCTCCGGCAACAGTCAACTTGCGACCATCACTTCACTGGTGTGCAGTCAATGCGGCTATGGCCATTTGGGTGAACCTGGAGGTGGTCAGCCGCTGGTCAACCGCTGCGAAAACTGCGATGCCCTGTTGACTGAAACCGACTGGGTGCGTGAGCTCTACCGCATTGAGACGGTCGAAACCTTGCCGGTTGAGCGGATCTCGATCAACGACGAGGACCGCCAGCGCCAAGGCTTCGAGCTACAGACCACCTACCGGTTCTTGCCTGGGCCGGATGGAAAAATCCAGAAGCAGAAGGCCGACGTCTTGCTGGGCGACGAAGACCTTGCTGAGCTCAGCTACGCACCTGCTGCCCGCATTTGGCGCATCAATCGGGGGTGGCGCCGCCGCAAAGACAAAGAGCAACTTGGCTTCTACATCAACCCAATCACAGGAACCTGGAGCAAACAGGATGCCCCGGACGCGGGGGAAGACAGCTGTAACGATGATGCGCTCATGGACAAGGTGCCCAATCAGCGCATCGTCCCCTTTGTCGAAGACCACCGCAACCTCCTGATCTTGGCGCCAGTGCATGCGCTTCCATTGGAGGCCATGGCCACATTGCAAGCCGCGCTCAAACGCGGCATTGAGTTGACTTTCCAGATCGAAGAGTCAGAGTTGGTGGCAGAACCCTTGCCAAAGCTTGACGAACGCCGCGCGCTGCTGTTCTACGAAGCAGCGGAGGGCGGCGCGGGCGTGCTTACCCGTTTGGCCAACGACGCAGCGAGCCTGGCCATGGTGGCACAAAACGCCCTGCGTCTTTTGCACCATCGTGATCCAGCCGATGGCATTTGGCGCTTGGAGGACCTGCCCGATCTTGAGCAGACCGACGACCTCGGCAATCACATTTGTGAGGCAGGCTGCTACCAATGTCTGCTCTCGTATTTCAACCAACCAGACCACGAGCACATCAATCGCCGCAACCCGGAGGCGCTCAAATTGCTGGTGGCCATGGCCAACGCGCAAGTCAAGCTACGTCCAGCCGATGAAGCCACCGAGGTGGCGTCAGTCGGTTCAGAGTCATCTTCCGATGCCGATTCGCTGGAAGCGCGCTGGCTGGCTGCGCTCCAGCAGGCTGGTTTGACCGCACCTGACGCGTTGAACGTACCCGTCAACCAAGGCGCGGCCGTTGCTGCAGCCCAGTACAAGTCGGCACGTGCTTTGGTGTTCCTCAGCAAACCAGATGCAGCCATTACAGCCACGTTGCATGACAAGGGCTGGCAGGTGATTGACTTCTCTGAACCTGAATCTTGGTCTGCCCGCTTTGCGGAACACCCAGCGGTGTTTGGCTCATCCAGTTGACACCCCAGATTGCTTTCATGACGACACTTGAACACGACTTTCAGCCAGGCAACCTGGTTCGCGCCCGTGGCCGCGAATGGGTGGTGCAAACCGACTCCCGACGCGATTGGCTGCGCCTGCGGCCCTTGGGCGGAGCTGAAGACGAAACCATCGCGCTGATCCCGGAGTTGGAGCTCGCTCCGGTCGAGCACGCCACGTTTGACCAGCCTGACCCGGCTTTGGCAGGCAACCACGCGGCGGCCATCTTGCTGCGCGATGCATTGCGCCTCACCTTGCGTGCTGGCGCAGGCCCCTTCCGCTCATTCGGCAACATTGCCGTGGAGCCCCGTGGCTACCAACTTGTGCCGTTGTTGATGGCTTTGCGCCTGTCCACCGTTCGGCTGCTAATTGCGGATGACGTTGGCATCGGCAAGACCGTCGAAGCTGGGTTGATTGCGCGTGAGCTGATGGACCGTGGTGAGATCGCCCGCTTGGCCGTGCTGTGCCCGCCGCACTTGGTTGAGCAATGGCAGTCCGAGCTGGAGACACGCTTTAACCTGTACGCTGTCGCCCTCACTGCGGCATCAGCAGCCCGGGTGGAACGAGAGCTGCCGCATGGTGTGGGCTTGTTCGATCATCACCCCGTGGTTGTTGTGAGCCTGGACTACATCAAGAGCGAACGCAACCGCGAGCAGTTCTTGGCCACGGCTCCAGAATGCATCATCGTAGATGAGGCGCACACCTGCGCCAGCAGTGGCGCTGGCAAGCAACTGCGCTTCGAATTGCTGCAACGCCTTGCCAGAGATGTGCACCGCCACCTGCTTTTGCTCACGGCCACCCCGCACTCGGGCGACGAGGTCGCTTTCTACAACCTGTTGTCATTGCTGGATCAGCGTTTCCAAGCATTGCAGGGGCGCATGTCAACCAGCGACCCGCTGCGTCAGGAGTTGGCTCGTCACTTTGTGCAAAGGCGTCGCAAAGACATCGCCGAGTGGCAAACCGAAACCCACGATGGTCGTGGATTTGCACGGCGCATGAAAACGGAGCTCACCTACCAACTCAGTGGTGAGTGGGGGAGCTTTTTTGATGCAGTGCAAGACTACTGCCGCGAGCTTGCCGAAACTGCTGAGCGTGATGGTACTACAGGTGGTTCGGGGCTCATGTGGTACGCCACTTTGGCTTTGCTGCGCTGCGTGGCATCGTCGCCAGCGGCGGCGGTCAAAGCTCTGACCACTCGGCTGGAAGGCTCCGTGTCAGCAGATGAATTGTTGACCGATGAGCGCTTGCATGACGGCGAAGCAGATGACCTGTCTGGCAGTGACCTGGAGCCGCCAGCCCAACTGCAAGACGCTTCTCGCTTGCAGGCATTGATCACCACGGCTCAGCGCCTCTCTGGTCAATCGGGCGACCCCAAGCTGGCAGCGCTCCTCCAACACACAGGTCAGTTGCTCAAAGACGGCTATCACCCCGTGGTGTTCTGCCGGTACATCGCCACCGCACACTATGTGGCGGAGCATCTCAAAGTCATGTTCCCCAATGTTGCCATCGAGGCCATCACCGGTGAATTAACGCCGGAAGAACGGCGCGAGCGGGTGGAGGACATGGGTGAGGCAGACAGCCGAATACTGGTCGCCACCGACTGCCTGTCAGAGGGCATCAACCTGCAGCACTTGTTCACCGCCGTCGTCCACTATGACCTGGCCTGGAACCCCACGCGCCACGAGCAGCGGGAAGGCCGGGTGGATCGATTTGGTCAGCAGGCGCCCGAGGTACGCTGCACCATGCTCTATGGGCAAGACAACCCCATTGACGGGTTTGTTTTGAAGGTCATCTTGCGCAAGGGCGAAGCCATCCAGAAGGAGCTGGGGGTGATGGTGCCCTTGCCTGAGGACGATGCTCGGATTAACCAGGCGTTGGTCAAAGCCGCGCTCATGCGCCGAGAGCATCACCCAGAGAACAAGACGCCACAGATTGCCTTCGACTTCGGTGAACCTGAGCGCCTGCTGGCGCCCTTGCAGGGAAAATGGCAAGACGCGTTGGATAAGGCCAAGGCAAACCGAACCGTGTTTGCACAACGCCGTATTCGCCCTGATGAGGTACTACCAGAATGGCACAAGCAGCAACAAGCCCTTGGCTCCCAAGCGGATGTGAAGCGCTTTCTGCAAAGTGCTTGCGTGCGTCTGGGGTCTCCATTGGAGAGTGCCCGTCGGGCCAATCAGGCCCGCTTCACACCGCAACACCTGCCAGAGGCCTTGCGCCTGCGCCTTGCAGACGAGGGGCTGGATGCCGCCCAGCTGATTGACTTTGATGAACTCCATCGCAGCCACCCCCTGGTGGGGCTGTTGGCCCAGCACCTGTTGGAAGATGCCCTGGGTAGCACTCAGCCTGTAGCTTCTCGATGTGCCGCCACGCTGACGAATGATGTGGACGTGGCTACAACGCTGTACCTGCTGCGTGTTCGCCACCAACTTAGCTACGTGCGCCGACGTGAGCCTTTCCAGATGATGGCTGAAGAGACCGTCGCTCTGGCCGTGCGTGGCCGCGCCAACCCAGAGTGGTTGTCAGATGAACATGCTGCTCGGTTGATTGAGTGCAACCCCAGTGGCAACTTGTCCGCTGAAGCAGTGCAGCGCGAGGTCAGCCAAGCCATTGAGTTCATGGCTGCCCACCCTCAGCAATTGCATGCGCTGGCCCAGCAGCGCGCCGATGCCTTGCTTGCCGATCACAAGCGTGTGCGAGAGGCTGCGCGTGACGTGGGTCAGTACAACGTCAAGCCCTGTCTGCCTGTGGACGTCATGGGCGTGTATGTGCTTCTGCCTGATTCGCTGTAAGCCTGAGCCGAGAACAACATGAAACGCACCCGCAACAGCAAACGTCAGGCTGCACTGAATCTGCCCACCATTCAGTTGGAAGGCAGCTTGTTCTTGCCTGACCAGTTGGAGAAAGCCGCCCAAGGCCGCGCAACGGATCAAACTGAGGTGGACTATGGCGTCCCGAAAGGCGTCAAGCTAAAGGACGAATACAGCCGGTCCTTCCAGATTGCCAAAGCACAGTGGCAGCACTTTGCTGCCCAGATGGAGCGAACCGATCTGGATGCCCATCGCCTCACCATCGGCTTTGTGCACGAACTGCTGCGCGACGCACTGGGCTATGCCCCATTGCAACACGCTACTGCGGTTGAGGTTGGGGCCTTGGCTTACCCCATCAGCGTGATCTCGGGTCAAGTGGCGGTTCTGGTCGCACCACATGACCTTGGTCTCGACGATCCAGATGTGCGCTTTGCCGTTGTGGGCGGCGGCAATCGCAAAAAATCTGCGTTCCAGACCATGCAAGAGCTGCTGAACGCCAGCCCAGAGCACACCTGGGGCATGGTGAGCAACGGCAAGCAACTGCGCTTGTTGCGCGATGCAGCCTCGCTCACCCGTCCCACTTATCTGGAATTCGATCTGGCCGATCTGTTGGGTGGTCAGCGTTATGCAGAGTTCGCCAACGTGTGGCGCCTGCTGCATGCCAGCCGTTCACCTCAAGCTGCTGGCACCGCGTGTGTTTGGGAGCGATGGCGTGAGGCGGGCAAAGCAGAGGGTACGCGAGTACGCGACGGCCTGCGCAATGGGGTTGAGAAAGCCCTGCTCACTTTTGGCGAAGGCTTCTTGCAGCACCCAGTCAACGAAGCGCTCCGTACTGCGCTCAATGACGGCAGCTTGAGCAAAGATGCTTATTTCCAGCAACTGTTGCGGCTGATCTATCGGTTGATCTTTGTGTTCACCGTAGAAGAACGAGGCGTGTTGCATCCGCTGGATGACAGCGCTGAAGCGCTGGCAGCGCGCAAAGCTTATGGAGAGGGCTACGCGCTGCATCGCCTTCGTGAGCTTTGCCTCAAGCGCCGCGCACGCAACCGACACGACGACCATTGGCAAGCCATCTGCATCGTTTGGCGAGGCCTGGCCCAAGGCGAGGCGCGTCTGGCCTTGCCCGCGCTGGGCGGACTGTTCGCGATAGATCAGTGCCCGCACCTGGATACCGCCAGTTTGCACAATACGCATCTTCTGACAGCACTGCAGCACTTGCGCTGGGCAGTGACCACACAAGGCAAGACCAGCAACCTCACCCCGGTGGACTACCGCAACATGGGGCCAGAGGAGCTTGGCAGCGTTTATGAGAGCCTGTTGGAACTGGTGCCATCCATCGACCTGCCTGCACGCCGCTTCGGCTTTGTCGGTATCACCGAGGAAGGCAGCACTGCGGGCAACGCGCGCAAGACTTCAGGCAGCTACTACACCCCCGACAGCCTGGTGCAAGAGCTGATCAAAAGCGCGCTCGACCCTGTCATCGAGCAGCGCCTGCAGGCCCGCACCGACAACCCCACCGAAGCATTGCTGTCCATCCGTGTAGTGGACCCTGCCTGCGGCAGCGGTCACTTCCTGCTGGCAGCCGCGCGCCGCCTTGCGGAGAAGCTAGCCCAACTGCGCAGCATCGAGAGTGGGCAAGAGGGCGCAGTACGCCCCCAAGACTACCGCCATGCTCTGCGCGAAGTGGTTGCGCGCTGCATTTTCGGGGTGGACCGCAACCCCATGGCCATTGAACTGGCCCGCACCGCTTTGTGGCTGGAAGGGTTCGAAGAAGGGCGCCCGCTCAGCTTCCTCGACCACCACCTGCAAGTGGGCGACGCGCTGCTGGGATTGACTGACCTTAAGGCACTGGAACTCGGCATTGCCAAAGACGCCTTCAAGCCGTTGAGTGGCGACGACAAAGAGGTGTGTAAGCAGCTCGCCAAAGCCAACGCCGCCGCGCTGAAAGACCTGGCCAAGAAGCGCGAGGCTCGCGCCTTTGGCCAGATGGACGTTCCCAGCCAATCTGGCAGCGGCTTAGCTGAGCTGCAAGCCCTGGAGGCCCTGCCGGAGTACAGCACCGCGCAAATCTCCGCCAAGGCGGCGGCCTATGGCGCCTACCTGAGCCAAGCCCGGAGCGGCCACCTGGCGCAGGCCGCTCACCTGCTGCTGGGAGCCTACCTGTTGGCGAAGCGGGTCGATACCGCCAGCCGCATCCCCACCACCGCCACCCTCTATCTCACCTTGCAAGGCGCGCCCCTTCCGGCCGACCAGCACGGCGCCCTGGCTGCATCGCAAGCCGCTTGCAGCGAGGCCCGCGTGTTTCATTGGCCGCTGGCCTTTCCGCAGGTGTTTGCGCAAGGTGGCTTTGACTGCGTGCTGGGCAACCCGCCGTGGGAGCGCATCAAGCTGCAAGAGGAAGAGTTTTTCGCCACCCGCCATCGCGATGTGGCCCTGGCCAAGAACAAGGCCGAGCGCGCCCAGCGCATCCAGTGGCTGAGCGAGGGCCGTCTAGCCAAGCAACTTTTCCCGCAGCACGAGCATCCGCCGCATGAGTGTGAAGCCGAGCAGCGGCTTCACGGCGAATTCATCAGCGCCCGTCGCACGGCGGAAGCCGCCAGCCTGTATGCCCACGTGAAGGGGGAAGATGGCGGACGCTATCCGCTCACCGGCGTGGGAGATGTGAATACCTACGCGCTTTTCGCTGAAACCATCAGCCAAATTATGGCGTCCAGCGGACGGGCTGGATTTATCGTGCCTACCGGTATTGCAACCGACGATGGCACAAAAGCCTATTTCGCACATCACACACAGCAAGGGAAGTTAATCAGCATTAAATCATTCGAGAATGAAAAATTCATATTTCCGGATGTGCATCACTCCTTCCGCTTCTGTATGATGACAATAGGAAGGGCCGACCAGGCAGAATTTGTTTTTTTTGCTCAGAACGTCGATCAAATTCACGATCCACGACGTCGCTTCCGCCTAACCCCTGATGAATTCAAGCTTATAAGTCCGAACTCGCTAACCTGCCCGGTACTGCGCTCTGAAATGGATGCCGCGTTGACAAAAAAATTGTATAGGGCATCGCCGATTCTCATTGACGACAACAAACCTGATGGAAATGCGTGGGGATTACGTTTCCACTCAAGGCTGTTTCACATGGCTGAAGATAGTCATCACTTTAGAGAATCGGCGACGCCAGGCCGTTTGGCTCTGTATGAAGCAAAGATGATTCATCACTACGATCATCGGTGGGCAACCTACGGGTCGAATGGGGAAAGTAGTGACGTTCCCGTCGATCAGAAGAAGGATCCCAGCTTCACCGTTCTACCGCGATATTGGATTGAACAGAACGAAATCGAGCTGCGTCTTGGTGAAAGGGGGTGGGGTCGAAATTGGTTGATTGGATGGAGAGATATTACTAGCGCGCATGTGCTGCGAACGGTAATCGCGACCGTTATTCCAAGGTTGGCATTGGGAAATACTGTGCCGTTTTTGATGTCCGAGCAATCGCCGCCGAAGCTTGCGTGCCTACTTGCAAATCTAAGCTCTTTGGTTCTGGATTTTGTTGCACGAGTTAAAGTGGGTGGAACACATCTGACTTATGGCTATCTAAAGCAATTCCCAATCCTTCCGCCAGATAGATACGACGAGACCAGTCTCGCGTTCATCGTCCCGCGCGTGCTGGAACTCACTTACACCGCCCACGATCTGAAAGCCTGGGCGCAAGACCTGGGTTTTGAAGGCGCGCCATTCAAATTTGACCCCGACCGCCGTGCCGAAATTCGTGGCGAGCTGGACGCCTACTACGCCCGCCTCTATGACTTGCACGAGGACGAGCTTCGCTACATCCTGGACCCCGCCGATGTGATGGGCGCAGACTACCCGAGCGAGACCTTTCGGGTGTTGAAGAACCGGGAGATGAAGGAATTCGGCGAATACCGCACCCAGCGGCTGGTGCTGCGCGAGTTTCGACGCATGGCCATTGCCGATGCAAACGGCCAACCCTACACCAGCTTGCTGAACCCACCTCCTGGCGTTCACCCGTTGCCCAGCTATTCAGCCCATGGCGTGATCCAGGACGAGACCGATGCCCACCTCGCCGGTTTGCTGATCACTTTGATCGAACAGGGGCAGCGATTGCCTCGACGCGAGCTGAACGACGTGTTCGTGCTGGCTGGGCAGACTGAATTGCATGAGCGCTTGCTCGACGCCCAGGGCCTAGGCCTGCTGCGCAGCTTCATGCAGTCGCACACTGGCATCTTTGACATCGAGCGTGTGGCGGGCAACCGCGTCCAAGAGCGGCTTCGTCACTTCGAGACCCGGGGAGTGATTCGGCTGATCTCGGCTGGTGATTTGGTGGAGCGCATTGTCACCGTGCCCTTGCCCGCCGAGGTTCGGGTGAGCGCCCAGACCGCACCGGTGGCGACCCTGCTGGCAGCAGCAGCCAAGCAAGCCTTTGCGGCGATTGCACCCACCGCCGACACCCAGGCGGCAACGCCTTCGATGAAACAAGCCTGACGACGAGGGCCACATCTTGAAGCCACTGACCCAGCTCCTGCCCGCCGACCGCAGCGCCCCGCGTCTGTGGTTCGAGCGGTTGGCGATCTTCAGCGAACCGGGTAACGAGCACGTCATCCGCTCGGTGCCGCTGCGGCGCGGGCTGAACATCATTTGGGCCAAGGAGCCGACTGCGGGCAGCGCGAAAGGCAGCCGCGCCGCTGGACACGGCGTGGGCAAGACCTCGCTATGTCTGCTGCTGCGCCTATGCCTGGGCGATATGTCCAAGGCAGTGTCGGAGTTGCGCGAAGAGCTGTTCAGCGAGTTCGCACAGGGTGGCGTCATCGGCGTGCTGCATGTGGACGGCAACGCCTTCACGGTGTGCCGCTACTTCAACCCGCACAAGGTGGGGTTGGCGGCCCCGGGGACGAACATCGCGGCGATCTGGACTCGTGAGACTGAAATCAACGACCGTGATTTCGTGAAGCAGCTCGGCGACACCATGATGAGCCGGGTCTCGCCCCGCAACGTCCCAGAGACCGGCCAGGCCATTGAGTGGCGGCACTTGCTTGCTTGGGTCAGCCGCGACCAAGGCGCGCGCTTCAAGGCCTTTTACGACTGGCGCGACGGTGAGGGCAACATGCTGCAACGCCAGCGCCAAGACCCACCCATCGTGATGCGCGCCGTGCTGGGGCTGCTGGATCAAGCGGAGACCGCGCTGCTGAGCGAGACAGCCAAGCTGGAGGAATCGCTCAAAGCGGCGAAGGATAAGGTCGAGGAATTGCTCAAGGAGCCGGCGCTGATCCGGCGCCGCATAGAGAGCAGCCTGCGGGCACAAGGGCAATTGCCGGAGGACTTGCCGATCCGCACCGACGACTTCTTTGTTGACTCTGTGGCTGGCCGCATCGAGATGGCGGGAAAAAGAGCCGAGGCTCGACTCCAAGAGTTGCAAGCCGAGCAAGACAGGGCCGACGAGGCACTTGCCGATCTGCGTGCCGACCTGAAGCGAAAACAGGCCGAGTGCGCCGAGGCCGACCTGATGTGCCAATTGGCTGATAAAGCCCGCCAAGGCGACGAGCAGGCTTACTCAGCGCTTGGCGCGGAGCTTCTGGCACTTCAGCAGCTGACCGGTCATTGCAAGCACGGCAATGTTGCCTTTGGTCAGTGCCAGCATGTGCAGGCCGAGATCAACCAGCTAAAGCAGTTCAGCTTTCGTGATGCTCGAGACAGGCCCAACCTCAAGCTTGCGATGGAGGCGTCTGTATCGCGTGCTGGTGCTGCCCTATCGCGGAAGAATGACTTGCATCGTTTGGTCATAACCATGCAAGACAAAGAGAAGACCTTGTTAGCTGCCCAGAGTAAGGCTAGGCTCGCAACACGGACGGCTCAAATTGAGGCCAACAAATGGCCCACCTTGCTAGAAGAGTTGAGCCGATGGGATGGCGCTGCGGGGTCGGTAAAGGCACAGGCTGACATCGACGCAGCGCGAGCCTACAGCGTGCAGGTCGCTCAGGAGCTGGGCCGCGCGCAAACCAAACTGGCGGTGGCACAGCAGAACAAGTCTGACCGTGAAAAGACTTTGGGCGCCATCATTGACGGGCTGACTCAGCATTTGCTGCCCGACGGCGCCTTCGGCAGTTTCGACCCGCACGACGAGCAACGTCCCTTCCGCATTTCGCTCCGAGGCGGCGAAGCCTTTCGGGTGTTGGAGGTTTTGCTTGGGGACATGGCCTGCATGCTGGACAGCCCCAGGCAGGACGGAGCACTCCCAGGGCTCTTCATCCACGACTGCCCCCGGGAAGCGGACATGAGCACGGGGCTCTACGAGAACTTCTTGTCCCTGATGGGGGAACTTCATAGCAAGCACTTCCCGCATGGGGAGTTGCCCTTTCAGTACATCGTCACGACCACCACGCCACCGCCAAGCGACCTGCAAGAAGATGCGGTGCGTCTGGTACTCGACCCCAGTACCGACGATGGGCTGCTGTTCTGCAAGCGCTTCGCCGGAGAGAAGCAGGGCACCTTGCGGTAGGAGCTGAAATATGAATCCGCTTCAACGCGCCCTCATTGAAAAACTTGGCCACGATCACGGCTTTGAACACGTGCTAGCCAGTGACTCGGCCGCTGTGGCTTTGGTCTCGGCGCGGCATGCCGCTGCAGCAAAGGTGGTGGCACCACCCACGGGCGGGTACATGGTGCACTTCGCCGCCGACACACCCGCGCTGCTGCCTGAGATGAACCGTTCTTTTGGCCCGCAGCGTGTAGGGGCTGATTTCGTTGCTGAGTCTGAGGCTGCCCTGGCAACGTTGCTCCGTCGTGCAGCCGGACTGGCGCGTGCCCTGCCCAGCCAGGCAGCCCAGGACTACGAGGCATCGGTGGCTACCCAGCTGGCCCAGTTGCCTGAGGGGCTCGGCGGGACAGAGGTTGAGAGGCTCGTGCGCCAACGCGTTGGTCAGCAGAAGTTTCGTGACGCCATGCTTGACTACTGGGGCGGCGCATGCGCGGTAACTGGTGTTGCCTTGCCCGAGGTGCTACGTGCCAGCCACGCTAAGCCTTGGTCGGAATGCAGCAGCGATGCTGAGCGGCTGGACGTGTTCAACGGGTTCCTGCTTGTGGCCAACTTGGACGCGTTGTTCGACCGCTTCTTGGTCAGCTTCGACGACGGTGGGGGGCTTTTGGTCTCGTCTCGAATAGGACATGCCGAGCTACGACAGCTTGGTTTTGCGACAGATTTGAAGCTGCACTGGGTGACCGAGCAACACAAAAGCTACCTGGCATGGCATCGTGCGCGCTGCAGCGACATCAGGTCATTGGCTTAACGGCACCGATGAAGAAGAGGGAAAAATGTCAGAGAACTTCGGTAGCCAGCCACCTCTTTGCACAGACTTCGCACATGGCCTCCACCTCTTTTTGCACAAGGCAGGCACCGGTCTGCGCGCATGGGCTGGCACCGTCTCCTCGTGGCGGCCATGGGCCGTTGTGCCGTCATGCGCGGCCGTGGACGACACCAAAAGGGCGGAATCGCGCGCCAAGCACGATGAGCGCCATGTCGGGAGGTTGAGCTGACATGGCCAACCCGCGCTCGCTGGTCTACGCGCTGTACACACACTGGGACACCGTTGAGGTCTTGGTGAGGCTGTCTCGCGAGTTTGCGGTGCTCACCACCGAACAAGTGCTGGGCTGTATCGCGAAGGTGGCTCCGCAGATGGATGCCGAAGCCCAGGGGGCAGCAGTTCGCGCCATGGTGAATGCAGACATCCTCCAACCCTGCGCACGCAGCAGCGACCTGCAGCTCAACGCCTACGTGCTGGACTTCGTGCGCGGGCTGACTCGCGAACACGAGCTCGGTTTGGCTGCTGTGCTTCAAGCACGTGTAGCCGCCATCCGCGAGGCCACGGAGGGTCTCAACGACGGCATGCAAGGTGCCGACATGGATCGGGCGCGGGGAGCCGCCAACAAGCTCGCTGAGCTGTTCCGCCAGATCAGCTTGCAACTGGATCAGGACCGGCACGCACTGCTGGAACTTGCCGAAGACGCTAAGACCGCCGACGCCAGCATGCCCATTGCCCAGCGCTACAGGCGTGTGCTGGAGGCCTATGACCACTACGTGGAGCCGATGAACCAGATGATGGACACAGGACCGCAAGGCACGTTCTACCGTTACCTGGAAGATGCCGAGCGCTCACTTGATCTGGCCTTTGAGCAGCTCTCGTTTCAAGGCGGGCTGTACTCGCATCGCCTGCAGCTCAGGCAGGTGGCTCACCAGGCCAAGGAACTGCGGCGCTTTGGCCGCCTGATCGCTCAACAATGCGCCGACACGGTGCTCCCATTACGCGAGGAGATGCGGCAACACAATGCGCTGACCAGTGCGGTGAGCCTGCTGCTGGGCCAGGTGCGCAAGCGGGGCCTGCGCCGAGCCTTGTCGCGGCACGCGGCCAGCACCGCACTGCCTGGGTGGCGCAATGAGCGGGGCTTCCGCTTGCAGTTGGGCGATGAGCTGCGCACCGTGATGGCCGCAGCTCGGCAGTACCAGCCGCAGTCGGTGGCCTTCCCGCAAGATGAGCCCGGCAATGCCCCGCCGTTGCTGGAACACGTGGACGAGGCGGCCATCCGGCAACAGCTGAGAAGCAGCCTGCCGGTGGACAGCCTGCTGGACTGGTTGCATGCCCATCACGGGCATCTGCAGGATGCGACGCTGCTGCGGCTGTTCCATGAGCTGCAGCACGAGGGCAGTTGGCAGATCGAAGCCAGTGAGCATCCCGAGACCACCACTTTGCAGGCCATCCGTGTGCTGCACCATCCTCACCGAGTGAACCTTCCGGAATGACGACGCCTAATCCACTGACGCCGCAACTGGCACAGATGCCAGCACTGGCCGAGCTCTTCCGCTTGTTCCTGTCAGGCAAGCACCTGAACCGAACGGCCGAGCCTGCACTTTGGGCGGAACTTGAGCAACAGGAAGCGGGCTATGTCGGGCTGTTCGCGGCGCTGGGCTTTGAGCTGCGCATGGATGCACGCGGCTTTGCTTGGTTCCACAACACCGATGCGAGCAGCAACATCGGTAAGGTCAGCCGTCAACTGGCCCTGCTGTTCATGGTCATTTTCGATACACAGGCCAACGCGGGCAAAGCGCTGCAACGCTTCACCGACTGGCTCATCGACCGGGAATGGCTGGCCGAGGTACACGAGCAGCAGAAAGACTTGCTGGACGCCGAAGGGTTGTCTCCCGATGGGCTCATCGACCTGCTGGGACGTGCCAGCACGCTGGGCTTCGCAGTGGCTGAGCCAGCAGGCTGGCGGCTGTTGCCCGCCGTCTGCCGCTACCTGGACCACTTTGAGGGCCTGGCAGCCGCCTCGCGAGATGACGGCAACGAAGCGGACGCTGGCCCTGAAGAGAACGCCGACGACGTGCTGAACGACGAGGAGAGCGACTGATGCAGCACGGCTTTCAACGCCTGGTCTTGCTCGGCAGTGCGGGCTACTCCCGCGCCGAGCTGCCGCTGGATGGCGCGGTTTCCCTGGTAGCGCCCAACAACACGGGCAAAACCAGCCTGATCAATGCCCTGCAGTTCCTCCTGATCATCGACCGGCGCCGCATGGACTTTGGCGCGCACGATGTAGAGAAGAGCAGGCGGTTTTACTTCCCCAATAACAGCGCGTATGTGCTGCTGGAGGTGTCTTTGCCGGAATCAGGCACCGTGGTGCTCGGTTGCGTCGGCAAGGGCGTGAGCTTCGAGTATGAGTACTTCGCCTACGCCGGCCCGCTCCTGGTCGAAGAGTTCTGCCTGCCCGATGGCTCACTTGTGGCACAGCCGAAGCTGGCCAGCCATCTGGCGACCCATGGGCGCCGCGTGTTCAGCTACAGCGGTAGCGAGTTCGCCGACATGGTGTATGGCGGCCGCAACCGCAAGCTCAGCGGCTCACAAGACTTTTGCGTGTTCCGCCTGGAGCACGCCAGTGACGCCAGTGTTTTCCAGCGAGTGCTCACCCGGACGCTGCGGCTGGACAAGCTGCGCTCCAGCGAGGTGAAAGACTACCTGCTGCAAATCTTTCGGCGTGATCTGCCTGACGCCAGCATCGACTTCAAGGCGGAGTGGGACAAGGCCTTCGCCGACCTCAACGCCGAGCGCAGTCAGTACCTGGCCGCCGAGCGCCTGAAAACCACCCTCACCGAACTGGAGCACAAGCGCGACGCTCGGCTGAAGCTGCGCGGCAAGCTGCTGTGCTGGCGGCCCATGATCGACGAGGCCCTGGGCCAGTGGCAGCAGCACTTCGAATCACGCCAGCAGGCCCTGCAGCACGAGCTGCAGCAGTGCGATGGCGAGCTGGACCGCTTGCGAGAGCAGGATCGTCAGGCCGTGCGCGAGCAAAGCCAGTGGGAGTTGGAGCAGAAGCAGCTTCGCCAGGAGAGCCACCAGCTACAGGCGCTGCAGCAGCGATTCGCTTTGGTGGAAAGTCGGGCGGCTCTTGAGACGTACCGCCGCGACGTGCAGGCGCAGCGCGATGCTCTGGTGGTCCGCTTGGGCCAGGCGCAAAGCCGGCCACCGGCATCCATCGAACGCGAGCTCGCCCGCGTGGACACAGAGGTGGCCCAGCTGGCACAGGAGATGCGCACACAAGGCCACAACCTCCACCAGCAGCTGGCAGGTGTGTTGCCGCGAGCCCAGCTGGAGGCACTGAACAAGGTGCTGGCCAGATCCGTTCTGACATTGGGCACCGAAGAGTTCCAGCTCGATGGCCAGGCGCTCTCCAAGGCTTTGGGAGATGCCAATGGCGAGCAAGCTGGCCTACCTGGCCTGCAACTACGCGTAGCCGCCCTGCCTGAGCAGCACCAACAGCGCAGCCTGGCCGAGCTGGGCGAGCTGCTGCGGGATTTGCAGCTACAGCAAACGCAGCTGAAGGAGCAGCTGGCGACAGCGCTCGCGCTGGAAGTCGTCCAACGCGAGCGGGATGCGCTGGAGCAGCAATTGAGGCAGCTGGACGCCGAATTGCGGGACTACAGCCAGATGCAGGCCCTGCAAGACAGCGACGCTGAGCGGCGAGCACGGCTTGTGACACTCGACCAGAAGCTCGCCGAGCTGGCCACCAGTTTGGCGCAATCGGCTGCCCGGTACCGGGCGCTGGATCAGCAGCGTCAACAGCGGCAGCAGGATTTGGAAACCCTGAAGCAGCAGCACCGCCAGATCGAGCAACGCCGCAACCAGCGCATCGATCAGGAAGGCCCGTTCACCTGGCTGGCCGACTTGCCCAACCACCCTTGGTTGGCACAGCCGGAGTTTGCGCTGGACCAGCTGGCCGAGCGTCTGCAGACCTATCAGGCAGATTGTCGGCAGCTGCTGGAGCTAGACGACCTGATCCGCCGACTGCTGGGCGAAATCCACACGGGCGGGCTCACCAAGTACCAGTTCGTCGGCGACCCTGAGGCCGAAATCGTCCGCCTGGTGGAGTTCGCCCATCACCTCCCTCAGGAGGCCGAGGCCCTGGAGAAGAAGGTGCGGTCGGCGGTGGTGAATGTGGCGGCTTGCCTGCGCGAATTGCGCGATGGTTTGACCGCCTTCAAACGCCGGATGCGCGAGTTCAATCGCAAGATCAGCGGACGCCAACTATCCGATCTGGCGGTTTTCAAGGTCGAACCCGAAGATGAAACCGCGCTGGTCGAGGCCATCGAACTGCTCATCAGCACGGCGGCCACGGTCGGCAATGGCGAGACCTTTGAACTCTTCAACCAGCAGAGCGTCCTGGATGATGACCAGCTCAACCGCGCCAAGACCCTACTCATCGAGGAAGGCAATGCCCGCCACGGCTTGCGCGTGGCCGATTTGTTCCGTCTACGCTTCTGGGTGGGCAAGGCTGGTCGTGAGCCGGAAGCCTTTGACGACCTCGACAGCGCCGCCTCGAACGGCACAGTGCTGATGGCCAAGCTGGTGACGGGCTTGGCGATGCTGCACCTGATGCAGGATCAGCGGCGCCCGATCCAAGGCATTTGCTATCTGGACGAAGCGCTGGCACTGGATGCTCGCAACCAGCGCAGTTTGATCGAGACCGCTGCCGAGTTCGGCTTCTCGCTGATCTTCGCCTCCCCGGCACCGCTGACCACGGTGCGTTACTGCGTGCCCATTCACCACCGGCAGGGTAGCAACCAGATCAGCCGCTTCAGCTGGCAGATCATCGAACCCCTGGAGGCCTGATGGCAGATCAAGCCCTTCGCGCGGCACTGCTCAAGCTGCAAGGCAAGAGTCCATTACCCGCCAGTCAGTTCACCACTGCGCAGCGCAGCGCCCTAGATTGCTTTGCACGGCAAACGGGGGCCGTGACCTGCCAGCGCCAAGGGCGAGGAGACGTGTACAACGTTTGCGATCAGGCTGTGTTTGCGGCTCATATCACCGAGCTCTCCCCTCAGGTGGAGCCCTCTATCGTCGATCAAATCCCACTGCGCGCACAGCATGTGGCACATGCGCGCAACAGCAAGGCCCGGCATCATCAACACGGCAGCTATTATCCGCTTCTCAAGGCGGTCGGTGATGAGGTGATCTGGCGCGACGGCGAACGCGGTGTGGAGCTGGCGCTGAGCCCCGTCACCCGAGACTTCGGTGCAGCCACGCTATGTATCCAACCCGACGATGCTTGGCATAGTGATCAGGTCCTTTGGCTGGTCGAGAATCAGGCCCTGTTTGACCGCACTGACTGGCTGCCCGAAGGCACGCATGCCACGGTGCTTTACTACGGTGGGCAACTCGACGGCAGGCTGCAGTCGTGGCTGGGTCAGCGTCCCCGAGCCAGCCGGGTGATCCATTTCCCAGATTACGACGGTGTAGGCCTGGCCAACTTCGCGCGTTTGCATCAGGTTTTAGGCGCCACGTGCGAGTGCTGGTTGATGCCTTGTTGGGAGAGCAAACTCGCACGCTACGGCAGCAACCAGCTCTGGCGAGACACTTTGCGCTACTTCACCGGTGCCGTTGATCATCTCCCAGCTTACATGCTGGAACTAGCAGAGCAGATGCAGCGCTTGGGTCTTGCGCTGGAGCAAGAGGCGGTCTGGCTGCCTGAGCATTAATGGATTTTGCTTGGTGCTTTGGTAGCATGCACGTTGCCAAAGGAGGCCAACTCCTTTCCACCGAGCGACATCATCGCTCTTCAGTTACCTCACTGACACTTGCCAGCAGCCTTGAGCAAGGCATTGCACGAAGCCGAACTGCCGCTTCCGCTCGCCGATGCTGCAGGCTTGGACGAAGGCCGACCTTGCTGTGCTTGGCAAATGGCATCAGAGACAACGCGGCCCGTGATGCCCACAGAGCCGGTCACGTAGCAGCTGTACAGCTTGCCAGTATTGGTTTTGACGACGTAAGTGGACTTCACGCCATCATCCACTCGGTCAGAAATGGTGAAGCTTCCCTTGGGCAAGCCGAGGGTGAACGCTGTGTTTTGTTCGATGGCATCGTTGCTGACGGCGACAGATGCACAGCCTGCTGTGGATGCGATCAGGACGATGGTTGCGATACGTGCAAGGAACGAGTTTTTCATGAAAGGGCAAGTTCGGTGAGAAGTGGGAATCTGTTCTGCTTATGGAATCACTTTACCTGCTCGGTGGCGGGCACGTGCGGGTGTCCTGTCTTAGGGGTCGCTGTGGAGCTACCTGCTCTTGCAAGTCAGGATCGCATAGGCCAACTTGACGCAGCTCCCCAAGGTGCGAAGACGGCAAAGGTGTAGCGCTCCAGCCCCATACCGCCAATGATGGTGGGCGGCCAGGTTTTGCCTGTAGGGGCGCACAGGTCCATGTCATGGCCAGTAACGTTCAGATGCTCAAGGATCTGGCGAGTGCTTCAGCCCGTTCAGCGAGCGGGAGCAGTACAGGCATCGCGACGACCACACCAACGAGCAACAACCCTAGGCCGCGTGATCTCGCCGAGTCGTTGTCGTCGTCAGCCAAGACAAACATCATCCTCAGCACGGACCAGACAACTGCCGCATGCATTGCCGCCAGAACCACCACGAATGAGAAACCCAACGCATTGCGCCAGTATCCAGTGACCAGCGCCAGTGTGGCAAAGCATGCTGATGCAGTGGCGACAAACATCAGCCCGCTCATGAGCGTGACATAGCAGCCTGTCACTACCTTCGTCAGCGCGTCACTTGGTGTGCTGTCCAAGCCGCCATTTTTGAGGCGACTGACGCCAGTCAAGAAGGTCAACATCAACAGTGCCGCCATCCACAACATGGGACTCAGCAACTCGCCCATGAAGGCTTCAAGCGTTTTGTTCGCCGAGTGCTTGCCAAATACATCAAGCATCTCAACAGCGAACGCAGGCAGGTCGTGGATGTGTTCCAAGTAGGACAACGTGCCGCCGCCCATGCCAACGGCGATTCCAATCCAGCGCACAGCGCTTGTTTGGCGCCAAACAAATTCGGGCGTCACCAGATAGGGCCGTCCCAGCCCGAATTCCCGCATTCCCCAGCTCACTGGCTTGCGTACCTGCTTGAACATCGGTCTCGTCATCTTGGCCCCGGTTGATTTGGTCTGAATGGCAACCACATCTTATGTGTTGGCCCCATCAAGAGCTCCGACGCAGATCACGCGCTGAAGTAACGAAGAGTTATTGGTGCCGCAGTTGTGGCGGCATGTCGGCCTGTGGCCGCAACAGGACGCCAACGAAGCCACCTCAACGTTGGACGCAAACAATCACGCCCTGTCCCCAATGTGGCCGTTGGTTGCGATTCCTGGCGAAATCGCAACCAACGGCCACATTCTTTGTGCTCTGGAAAGACAGCACAAAGAATGTTCAGGGCAGCTGGGGACAAATCGATTTGATGTTGCGTCCATCCAAGAATGTGGCTGACATGGTGTCAACCCTGTGCCAACAGAGTGTCAGCAATGTGGCGTCTTAATGGCGCGCACTGTGTCAGGTCTGTGTGAAACCTGTGTCATCCATGTGCGAACAACCAGCCGATGCAGTGTCAACATATTGCCGAACAGTGTGTGATCAGTTGCGCGCATGCGCTAATCTCAGCGGCCCGAGGAAGGCTTCGGAAGCATCTAAAAATGTTCAAGGGATCAAACATCATGCAAGTGACTCATCTCGTTCGCGCAGTCATCGTGGCGGCAACCTCTACGGTTTTAACCGGATGTCTGGTGCCGGAAAAGTTCAACGCCTCGGTAACCGTTCGCCCGGATGGCGCCTACACCTACAAATACCAGGGCACAGCAGTGCACATGCTGGCAGCCATGGAGATCAAGAAAAGCGGGAGCTTGAGCGCCAAGGCGGAAAGCCAGCTCAAGGCAGATGCCGAGAAGGCGGCAAAAGCGCCGGGCGTCAAGAAGCTGACCTATCAAGGTTCAGGTCGATATGAAGTATCGGTTGACCGTGACTTGAAGGTGGGGCAGCGGGCGGAAGTGTTGAGCATCGTCTCCCTGACCACGTCGAGAGATGGCGTCTACACCCTGTCGGCATCTCAGTTGAAGGAGAAAGAACGAGCCGAACTGATGGGCCTGGGTATCAAGGTAGATGGCACCGTAGAGGTGACGCTTCCTGCCAATGCAAAGGTGCTGACGCAGAACGCAAGTAGCACGCCGGGCCTGTTTTCAAAGTCCTATTCGTGGAAGGTCAATGGGTACGATGCCAAGCCTGCGATGACCTTTACCCTGAATTGATAAGTGCAGGCCCTTTGCGAGTAGGTCATCGTACCGATACATTGACTGTGATGTCCCGTAGCAAATGGGCTCGTGTGACCAACTTGCTGTCGTGGCATCCGCCTATTGCGGGCGGACACATCCTGTCTCATCTGAATTGCGATCAGCCTGCTCAGCGCATCGGACGAGCAGCGTTCCCCCGTGATGCTCAGTTCTCGCAGAGGTCGGCTAGGAAGACTAAGTAGCCAAGTTCTCAAGGTCTGCAATCAGCTGCAGTTGATGAAGGTATTCACCATGATTCCGCGCAAGCCAACGGACGACCTTGGCGTTTTCAAGCAGGGTCTTGATGTACGTCTTGATGATCACCAGTTGCAGGTTGTCAGGCCCATAGCGCTCCTCCAGCAGCTTCGTGTCTGCCTGAACCGCAGCGAGTTCCCGCCGCAACCGGTTGAGCGTATCTGAGGAGCTGCTCTGCTGGTTCTTGATTCGGACCGCATCCACCAACTGTTCTGGCGCGGTGGCTTGCAACATGGCCATGGCCATCTTGACCGAGTAGTTGTTCAGGTCAATCATCGACTTGGAAACGTCGATTTGGCGCAGTGGCTTCATCTGGCGCAGCACGTTGAACATCGACCTGGAGGCCGGCTTGTCGGCCAGAAGGCGAATGGCTTCGTCGCAGATGCCATCAAGCAGCTTGAATCGGGCAATGATGGCCGCCTTGGAAATGTCCAGGGCATTGGCCAGTGTCTCGGGGGAGACGCCACGATCCACCGCGCGCACAATCATGCGGTGCTCTTGAATGGCCGATAGCCGATTGACTCTTTTGTTGTACGTGTAGGCCTCATCGTCTTTCGAGATGAGGCACAAAGCGCTTTCGGATTGCAACTCCTTGAGCGCTTCGAGTCGGAGGTGACCGTCAAGAACCATGTACGACCCTTGATGTGCCGGATGTGGGATCACGGCCAGGGGCTCGACGATCCCGATGGCTTTGATGGATGCCCGGATCTGCGAGTATTTAACGCTCTGCTTGAGTGTTGCGGGCTGAGGCTTTGAGCCCAGAAGCAGGTTCAGGGAGACCTCGACCAGATCGCGCTCGAAGCCCAGCTTCAATGGTTTGTTTGCGCGTTCCATCAGAAGAGCCCTCCGATCTGGGCGTTCTCGGCCAGCGGCTGAGGAACGCTGGTCAACTTCTCGGCTTTCAGCAACGCACAGAAATCTGTGCTCGTGAACAGCTCCTTGAAAATCTGCTTTGACAGCATCAAGGACTCTTGCGCATGCTCAGCCTTCTTCTGGATTCGCCTGTGCTCGTCGGTATTGCGCTGGTACAGCTTCGCAAGGTCTTCGGGGCTCAGATGTCGGGAGGGGTTCTTTGCGCCATAGACCTCCGGTCCATGGCGCTTGCCGCTGCGCATGCGATGCTCCAGGATCCGGCGCATCACGCTGATCTTCTTCCCCTTGAGGTCACCCCTCTCGTAGGCGTCGTGCAGCAGTTGTTGAGCTTCGGTTTCAGATGCACGTGAGATTTGAACCGCCACATGCAACGGCACGTGACCGGCCTCTGTCGCCGCAAGCAGGCGTTTCTCGCCACGCTCCAGGAGGGTGGCGACATTGTTCACCCACGATGCGGAGCAGCCAATTTTCTTGCCCACCTCGGCATCGCTGTACCCCCTTGCACGGAGAACGGTCACTTGCTCTATTGTTTCGCTGGCGCGGGGTGTACGGCGTGCAATGTTCTCGACGATGCTCATCACGTGCCCGACCTCTTCGTTAGCGTCCACCACGATGGCTGGTATGTGCTCGTGGCCAAGCGATTTGCACGACTCCAGTCTGCCCTGACCACAAACCAGTGCATAGGACTTTTCCGCCCCGTGAGACAGGCGTCTGACCGTGATCGGGCGTTTGAGGCCGACAGCAGAAATGTTGTCGGTGATTTCCTGATGGATCCGGCTGTTGCGGACGCGAGGGTTGGCGACAATGATCTCGTCGATGGGAATCATCTCGACTTGATTCTTCGATGCTTTGGTCATGCTGCCTCCTCAAGTGGAACTCGTGCCGTCAAGGTGTAGAAGTCATCCAACGTGTCTGTGCGGTAGGCGTCAAGAACAAAGCCGTTTTGTTCCATCGTGGGGAGCGCATCGGCAGAGAAGTCGATGGAGGGCAGTACGTAGTAGTCAAGTGCCGTGCTGTTCGTGGCGTTCATGCGTGCCACAACGGTGATGTCTGGCCGAAGACTTGTGTCCAGGCGAATGCGCCATCGATAACTGCCTGCGGGAGTGGGCTTGCATCTGGCGATGACGACCGAGACGGTGAAGTCGTCATTGACGATCAAAAGATCGTTCTCAGCGTCCTGTCGGACCCAGCCCCTGCCGGATGAAATGCACCGAGAGATCTCGGCGACCAGGTCAGGATGTCGCCGCCGCAGTTCCCGATTGATTTCCAGGTATGCGAAGTCACGTTTGGGGTTGAAGCCAACCAGGCTGTAGGCGCGCAGCAAGCTGCCGAATCGAGTGCGATAGGCGGAGCTGGAGGGGACGCCGTCTTCCTCATCGATTAGAAGCCCAGATAGCGCCCCGTGTTTTTCAAGCAAGCACTTGAGCAGGTCGAGCATCTGCGATTCGTCGAGATGCCTGGATCGGGCCGTAATGATGGCCCTCGCGCGCATGAAGTCGTCTGTTGGGACGATGGCAGGGAAGGCGCCATCCTTGCGGATCCATTCATCGGGCGTATTGCGCTTGTGTTCAATCTTCAACTTGAATGACGTCTTGTTGTAGACGTTGTTGCCGACGTACTTTTCGTTGGTCAAGACCTGATGAACGGTGCCCCGTGTCCATAGGCGGCCAAGGTCCGTCAACACGCCGCGCCTGTTCAGGGTCGAGGCGATCACGCGCTCGGGCATGCCGTCATCAAGAAACATCCGGTAAATCTGTCGAACAGTTTCGACTTCTTCGGCCGGTCCAGGGATGAGCAGCACCCGATCTGTCTGGATGCTCTTTTTCTCACCCCTCGCAAGGATTGCTTTGATGTTGTGCTGCTCGTCAATCAACTGGCGTCGAAGGCCAAAGCCTGGTGCGCCACCTTGACGATAGCCTCGTTGCACCAGGTTGCGATGTCCAGCGAAGACCTTGACCGACAGCTCACGGCTGTACTCCGCCGCCATGCTGCGCTTCAGGCCGACCATGACTGTGGAAGACAGTGACCCGTCGTTGGTGAACGGCTCGGCGCAATAAATGACCTTGATACCGCGCCGCTTGCAGGTTTGCTCGCAAACGGCTGCTTCATCCGGGTCAGGGAAGCGCCCCCATCGGCTGATGTCATATACAAGAATTGCGCGGAACTCAACGGCGGAATTCTCGACGTCTTGAAGCAGTTGTTGAAGGCCAGGACGTCCCCTGATGTTCAAGCCACTCTTGCCTGCGTCTGTGTATGTCTTGATGATCCGCATCTTGTGTGCGGCTGCGTATTCAGCGATGGCCAACGATTGGTTGTCGGTGGAATAGCGCTGGTGTTCGGTTGACATCCGAACGTATTGCGCCACCGGTATGGTGGTCAGATCTTCTTGTGAGTTTTCATGAACCACCACGAACTCCCTACGCAAGGGTAAGAGAACCACATGGTGTTTTTTCAGTATTGCAGTTTGATGACGATGGGTGACGTGGTCCGCGTAACATTCGAAACGTACAGGTTGAAAGCTTGCCCCTTGAGTCGATCCCTCTCGCGGAATCGCAATGTCGTTGAGTGAATCAGCTGCTGCCAAGCCTGTTGCCAGAGGACCCATCGTCGCGGACGATCAGACCAAGCGTTCTGCCGCCATCAATGAACAGGGGCGCCTGCCTCGTATCAAAGCCTTGGAGATAAACCAACTTTTCGTTGCGCGAGGGTCATACCGGAGAGAAGATACAGTGCTTCATCCACGGTGAAGCGCCCCGGCCGACGCCATGTCTCGCAAGGCGGTGGAGCGTGAGGCGATGACGACGTCGCAGCATGGAATGTCATACCAACCGTTATCCCAAGATCGCAGGACCGGCACGACGTGTTGCATAACCAGGCGCACGGTCGGTTTTGGACAGGCAGACTGAGCCCAGGTTATGTGGGACAAGGTCAAAGCGTCAGAGCGCAGGAGGTTTTCCTGATAACTTCGTCATTTGGATTAGCTATTGACGCGCAGATCCATGGGGGCCGACTGAACCGGAAGAGGAGCCTTCGCGGTGTGAAGCTTGGGCGCTCCAGAGGCACGTTCACAACCAGGATGGCTTATCGATTGACGAAGCGATACCCCACACCGACCTCGGTCAACAGGTGTTGGGGCATGGATGGGTTGGCCTCGACCTTTTTGCGCAGGTTGGCCATGTGCACGCGCACGTAGTGGGTGTCTTCACCATGTCCCGGGCCCCAGACGGCCTTAAGCAAATGGCTATGCGTGATGACGCGATCCGGCTGACCGGCCAGGTAAGTGAGCAACTTGTACTCAATAGGGGTGAGGTGGACCAGTGTTCCACGCTTGCTCAATTGGCGCCTGACGAGATCCAGCTCCAGTTCGCCAAAGCGAATGGTGCTGTCGCCACTGGGCGTCTGATGCAGGTGTCTGCGTAGTTGAGCTCGCACTCTGGCCATGAGTTCACCGGAGCCAAAGGGCTTGACCAAGTAGTCGTCGGCACCGGCATCCAGTGCATTGATCTTGTCGGACTCGGCGCTGCGTGCTGATAAGACGATCACAGGTGTAGTCGACCATGTTCGGAACTCGCGGATGAAGTTGGCCCCATCTCCGTCAGGTAAGCCCAGGTCGAGTACCACGAGATCAGGCCGACGGGTGCCCGCTGCGATCAGGCCTCGTCGCAACGTATCGGCCTCGTGTGATTCGTGCCCCTCCGATTCGAGAGTGAGTCGAACAAAGTGCCGGATCGTCGGATCATCTTCGATGACCAGAATGTGTGCATGCAGTTCGCTCATGTGAGGCAACTCGTTACAAAGGCTGAGGCAGTGACGCTACCATCATCGCTGGGTGGTGTTCCAGTCGGTAGCGTCACGATGAAGCGGGCACCCCCGCCATTGCGTTGTTCCGCGTGAATCTGCCCGCCGTGTGCCTGAACAATGGCGCGGCAAATCGCTAGCCCCAAACCCACGCCGGGCAGTGCACTTTCACGGGTGCCTCGCTCGAATTTTTGGAACAAAGCCTCCTCTCGACCTGGGGGCAATCCTGGTCCTCGGTCATCAATGCAGATGGTGACTGTGCCACTGGCGCAGTCTGCATGCAGCTCAATGGGGGAGCCTGCGGGGGTGTACTTGGCGGCGTTCTCCAAGAGGTTGACGAGCACACGCTCAATCAGTACGGCGTCCAGGTGAAGCAAAGGCAGGTTCTCGGCAAGATCGACGGTGATCGGACGATCTTTCAGTGTGGGCTGGCTCGCTGCAAGCGCGCTGCCCACCACTTCCTCCAATGGTTGCCACTGGCGATTGAGCTGCACCGCACCGGCTTCCAGCCGGGCCATGTCAAGCAGATTGTTGACGAGGACTCCCATGCGAATCGCGGACTGGCGCATGGCCCCTGCGATCTCGCGCTGTGGGGGGGCCAGTGTGGGCCTGGATGTTTCGAGGGCATCGGCCATGCCCACCAAGCCTGAAAGAGGCGTACGCAAATCGTGTGAAATGGCTGACAGCAGCGAGTTGCGCAGTCGCTCGGACTCGATCTGAATGGTGCTGGCCTGAGCCACCTCAATGTAATGGATGCGTTCGAGCGAGATCGCCAGCAGTGAGGCGCAGGTTTCCAGCAGTCGATGCTGAGCCGAATCGAGGTTGGTGTGTTCCGGAGGCATGATGACAAGGGCCCCGCGGGTTCGCATGGGTGCGTTCAGGGGGAGTACCAGTGTGCGACTGGCAGGCAGGGTGTCGGTCCCAGATCCCGCTGCACGACCTTTGCCGAAGGCCCATTGGGCCACGGCCATGTCAACTTCGCAACGGCCTCCATTCACAGACTTCAGTTGATCTGCATCGTCGGCGACCAGCAAGGTACCTTGGGCCTGAAACTCGGCAGCAAGAAATCGCTGTGCGATGTCGGACACCTGTTCAACCATCAGGGCGGATGACAAGTCACGGGCCATTTCGTACAGGCTGCGCACCCGTTGCTCACGGCGTATGGCTGATTCCGCCTGAACCTTGAGCACAGCGGTGAGTTGTCCGATGGTCAGGGCAACGGCGAGCATGACCATGAACGTCACTAGGTACTGGACGTCGCTGACAGCGAACGAAAAGCGAGGGGTGACAAAGAAGAAATCGAATAAGCCCACGCCCAGGAAGGCAGCAGTCAAGGCCGGACCGCGGCCGAAGCGCAGTCCGACGCCCACCACGGTCAACAGGAAGAGCATGACGATGTTGGACAACTCCAAGATCTGCTGCAAAGGTGTGGCGAGCAAGGCTGTGAGCACGCATGCCGCCACTGCCGCGCCATGTCCTTGCCACGCCATGGCTGGCTTGTCTGAGGGCGCAGCGGGAGATGCGGGCGCATTGCTCGTGTTGCCGAGACTTGCGGCTGGGGTGGACACCTGCAGGACATCAATCTCAGAGGCCATCTCTGCGATGCGATCTGACAGCACGACGTCCCAAGGCCAGCGTCGACCATGTCGCCCCATCACCAGTCTGACCAAGTTCTGCTCACGAGCGTAGCGGACAAGCGCCTGAGCGACGTCAGAACCGGGGCGAACCGCCGTGGTCGCGCCCAACTGAGCAGCCAGCTTCAAGGTGCGATCCACTTCGGGAGAAACAGCACCGTCCTGGCCCGATGTGGCAAGTGGCTCGATGTGCACCGCATGCCAGTTCACATCCAGTTGTGCAGCCAAGCGCGCGCAGCTTCGTACCACCTTGTCAGCCTGCCCGTCCGAGCCTACGCAAGCCAGCAGGGCCTCACGGTTTGGCCAGACGCTTTCAACCGATGCCTGTCGGCGGTAGGCCAGCACCTGGTCATCAACCCGATCAGCCGTGCGACGCAGAGCCAGCTCGCGCAAGGCCAGCAGATTGCCCTTGCGAAAGAAGCTGCCGGCAGCTCGTTCTGCCTGGTCTGGCAGGTAGACCTTGCCCGCCTTGAGTCGCGCCAGTAGTTCATCGGGAGGAAGGTCCACCACGACCACCTCGTCGGCTTCGTCGAACAGACGATCAGGGACGGTCTCCCACACTCTTATGCCGGTGATGCCGCTGACCACATCGTTGAGGCTTCCGAGGTGCTGGACATTCATGGTCGTCCAGACGTCGATGCCAGCTTGTAACAATTCTTCGATGTCCTGCCAACGTTTGGGATGGCGTGAACCAGGTACGTTGCTGTGAGCCAACTCGTCTACCAACACCAAGGCATTGTTGTGTTCTTGACCGAAGGCCAGTGCGGCGTCCAGATCGAACTCTTTGAGTGCTCGATCGCGGTACTGAACCTGACGAAGGGGCAACCGTGGCAGACCTTCGGCCATGCGCTCAGTGTCATGGCGGCCATGGGTTTCCAGCAGACCGATGATCAGCGAGCGACCCTGTGCCTGACTGGCGCGAGCGGCCGCCAGCATCGCCCAAGTTTTGCCGACCCCCGCAGAGGCACCGATGAAGATCTTCAAACGCCCCCGATCCGCGCGGATGTCGTCCTGCTTCACCTGTTGCAGCAATTCATCGGGGTCGGGCCGTTCTCGTCCGGAATACATGGCGGGTTCCTTCTTGTTCTCCGAAGTGTGCGCTTGATTGCATCAAGAAGGTGTCAAGACGGTGGGGCATGTGGTGCCTGGATGCCATAGGGCTTTCAGGCAGATGTGCGGTCCAGTCGCCATAAACGCGACGGGCCAACGTGTGCAGCGCAGGCAGCCAGACAGGGGCGTCCGAGAGGATCTGACTGGCAGCCTGAACGCTGGGAGAGTGGTGACACGCCAGCTCTGGAGCACCATGTTGGCACCAGGCTGTCAGGATGTCGGGGGTGATCTCCAAGTGGCATTGCAAGGCCAGATGTGGACCGAGGCGGAAGCCCTTGTTTTGGCAATGCTGTCCGATGAGGATGCGTTCAGCACCGGCTGGAATGTCGAAGGTTTCATGGTGCCAGTTGAACGACGGCACCGCCTGAAAGGTGCCCCAAAGGCCGTGAGCGTAAGGGGTGGGCGTCAACATGCGCCACCCGATATCAGGTCGCGGCAAGCGTCGGACCGAAGCGCCAGCGACGCTGGCGAGCATCTGGGCGCCGAAGCAATGCCCGAGGACAGGCACGTCTTGCGAAAGTGCATCTTGAACCAAACGTTGCTCTTCGTAGATCCAACGAATCGGATCGTGGATGCTGTGATCGCTACCCAGTAGGGCGATGCCGCTGAAGCGGCTGGCTGACCGAGGGAGCGGGTCGCCCTGACTGGGTTGGATGTGGACCATGGGGATGCCCCACTTGGTCAGCAGCGCTTTCAGCATGCCAGGGCCTTGCACGGTATCGTGCTGAATCACGGCAACGGGTCTCATCTTGGTGAGCGCAACAACAGGGTGGCGCGTTGGTTTGGACCATGCCCAATCTAGGTATCGCGGCGGCAAGACGATGTAGAGAAGACGGGTTTGGGTGTCAAGAATTGGTGAAGCTCGTGCATGAGCGAGTGGTTCAGGTCGGTCTTGATGCGTTCTTGATGCGGGCATGCCAAAGCTTGGCCCCGTCTTGACGGCTGCCTTCCTACGATCGATGGCATCGGATATGAACAGGAGAACCCGATGGACATCGTGTTTGTCGCGCTGGGCGCGACGTTCTGGCTGCTCATCGTCGGCATGGCGATGGGGTGTGATCGTTTGAAGCGGAGTGCGTCATGAGTGGCGAGTTGCTGCTGTGTGGAGGCCTAGCGGTGGGGTTGCTGGCTTACTTGATCGCGGTTTTGCTCAACCCGGAGGACTTTTCATGAACACCCAATCTTTGGCTCTAATAGGCCTGTTCTGCGTGGTGCTGCTGGCCGCGGCATGGCCCTTGGGGCGGTACATCCATGCAGTGATGGAGGGGCGTGTGACCTGGATGCGCCGGGTTGAAACGCCGCTCCTGCGTGTCTGCGGCGCGCAGCCTGAAGTTGACATGGGCTGGAAGCGTTACGCACTGTCGCTGATCTTGTTCAACTTGTTGGGCGTCATCGCGGTCTATGCCTTGCAGCGCCTGCAGCATGTCCTGCCTCTCAATCCGCAAGGAATGGGTGCTGTGACACCGGACTCTGCATTCAACACAGCCGTGAGTTTCGTGACCAACACGAACTGGCAGGGATACGGTGGTGAGTCGACGATGGGTTACCTCACACAAATGCTCGGTTTGGCGGTGCAGAACTTCCTGTCGGCGGCAACTGGGATCGTGGTGGTGGTGGCCTTGATCCGCGGCTTTGTGCGTCACAGTGCGCAGGGGCTGGGGAATGTCTGGACCGATTTGATGAGGGCCACCTTGTGGGTGCTGCTGCCCATTGCCTTCGTGTCCGCGGTGGCCTTGGTTCACCAAGGCGTGATTCAGAACTTGCTGCCTTACGTTGAGCTCCAGACCCTGACCGGTCAGAAGCAGACGGTGGCGATGGGGCCAGTGGCCTCTCAGGAAGCCATCAAGATGTTGGGCACCAACGGTGGAGGCTTCTTCAACGCCAACTCAGCACACCCGTTCGAGAATCCGACTGCTCTGAGCAACTTCATTCAGATGCTCTTGATCTTCCTGATTCCGGCGGCGCTGTGCTTCACGTTTGGTCGCATGGTGGGTGATGCGCGCCAGGGCTGGAGCGTGATCACGGTGATGTTCGTGTTGTTCATCGCGGGGGCATGGTCGGCCACGTACTTCGAACAACAAGGCAACCCGATGTGGCGTGAGCTTGGCGTGAACCAGGCTCAGACGATGGATCAGGCAGGCGGCAACATGGAAGGCAAGGAGGTGCGGTTTGGCATCGTTGCGTCTGCCCTGTTCGCCACTGTCACGACCGATGCCTCGTGTGGCGCGGTCAACGCCATGCACGACTCCTTCACCCCACTGGGCGGCATGGTGCCGTTGGTCAACATGCAACTGGGTGAGGTGGTGTTCGGTGGTGTGGGGACGGGCCTTTACGGCATGCTGATCTTTGCGGTGATGGCGGTGTTCCTGGCTGGACTCATGATCGGCCGCACGCCGGAATATTTGGGCAAGAAAATCGAGGCCTTCGATATGAAGATGGTATCGATGGTCATTCTGATCACGCCAATTCTGGTGCTGGCAGGGACGGCCCTTGCCACGTCGGTAGAAGCTGGGCGTGTGGGGGTGGCCAATCCGGGGCCACATGGTTTCTCCGAAATCCTGTACGCGCTCACTTCTGCCGCGAACAACAACGGCAGTGCGTTCGGCGGTTTGTCGGCCAACACGCCCTTTTACAACGTGCTGCTGGCCGTAGCGATGTGGTTCGGTCGTTTTGGTGTGATTGTGCCTGTGCTGGCCCTGGCGGGCTCTCTGGCAGGTAAGAAGCGTCTCGCGGCTCACCAAGGGACCATGCCCACACATGGCCCGTTGTTCGTGGTCCTGCTGATGGGGACGGTACTCCTGGTCGGTTTACTGAACTACGTTCCGGCGCTGGCCTTGGGGCCGGTGGTGGAGCAACTGATGCTGTGGCGTTGAAGGAACCAACATGACACGTTCTGTTTTCAAGTTGTTTGACCCCGTGTTGCTGCAGCCCGCTGTGCTGAATGCATTTCGCAAGCTTGATCCGCGCATGCAATGGCGCAACCCCGTGATGTTTGTGGTCTACGTGGGCAGTTGGCTGACCACCGGGTTGGCGATCCATGCCTTGTCCGGTGGTGGCAGCGGCGGCGAGTCGTCGGGTTTCGTTGTCACAGTTGCCTTGTGGCTGTGGTTCACGGTGTTGTTCGCGAACTTTGCCGAGGCACTGGCCGAGGGGCGCAGCAAGGCCCAAGCCGCTTCCTTGCGCAGCCTCAAGAAGCAGACCTGGGCTAAGAAGCTTGAGTCGGCTGATGTCGGGGCGAAATGGCATCCCATCGAGTCGTCCGAGCTGCGCAAGGGGGACCACGTGATGGTGCAGGCTGGCGATGTGATTCCGGCGGATGGCGAGGTGATCGACGGTGTGGCCTCTGTGGACGAGAGTGCCATCACCGGTGAATCTGCACCGGTGATTCGTGAGTCGGGGGGGGACTTTTCTGCTGTCACAGGCGGCACGCGAGTGCTGTCGGACTGGATCATGGTGCGGGTGTCGGTGAACCCGGGGGAAACCTTTGTCGATCGCATGATCGCGATGGTCGAAGGCGCCAAACGCCAGAAAACCCCTAACGAGATTGCCTTGACCATCCTCCTGGTGGCCCTGACCATCGTCTTTTTGGTGGTCACTTGCAGCCTGTGGCCGTTCTCAGCGTTTGGCGTGATGGCCTCTGGGGCGGGGGAGCCGGTGTCTGTCACGGTACTCGTGGCCTTGTTGGTGTGCTTGATCCCGACAACCATCGCCGGGCTGCTGTCGGCCATCGGTGTGGCGGGTATGAGCCGCATGATGCAGGCCAACGTGATTGCCACATCGGGTCGGGCGGTCGAGGCTGCCGGGGACGTGGATGTGCTGCTGATGGACAAGACGGGCACCATCACGCTGGGCAACCGTCAGGCCAGCGAGTTCCTCCCGGCGCCAGGTGTGAGCAAGGCCATGCTGGCCGATGTGGCTCAGTTGGCATCACTGGCCGACGAAACGCCTGAAGGTCGCAGCATCGTGGTGCTGGCCAAACAACAGTTTGACCTGCGTGGCCGTGACCTGCAGGCCCTGAACGCAAATTTTGTGCACTTCTCGGCCCAGACGCGCATGAGTGGCGTCGATCTGGGTGAACGCCAGATTCGCAAGGGGGCGGCCGAGGCCATTCGCAAGCACGTGATCGCATTGGGCGGGCATTTCCCGAGCGCCGTTGATGCCGAGGTGGAGCGTGTGGCTCATCAAGGCAGCACCCCGCTGGTCGTGAGCGATGGCGCTCATGTGTTGGGTGTGGTTGAACTCAAAGACATCGTCAAGGGTGGCATCAAGGAGCGCTTTGCCGAGTTGCGTCGCATGGGCATCCAGACCGTGATGATCACTGGCGACAACCGTCTGACGGCCGCGGCCATTGCTGCCGAAGCCGGGGTCGATGACTTTCTGGCTGAGGCCACCCCTGAGATGAAGCTGGCGCTCATCCGAAAGCACCAGGCTGAAGGCCGGCTGGTGGCGATGACGGGTGACGGCACCAACGATGCGCCCGCTTTGGCGCAGGCCGACGTCGCCGTGGCAATGAACTCGGGCACACAAGCCGCCAAGGAGGCCAGCAACATGGTGGACCTCGACAGCAATCCGACCAAGCTCATTGAGGTGGTCGAGACTGGCAAGCAGATGCTGATGACACGCGGCTCGCTGACCACTTTCAGTGTGGCCAACGACATCGCGAAGTACTTTGCTATTGTTCCAGCGGCCTTCGTGTCGACCTATCCGCAACTGGCGGCGCTCAACGTCATGCACTTGACCAGCCCGACCTCGGCGGTGCTGTCTGCCGTCATCTTCAACGCGCTGATCATCATGTTTTTGATTCCGCTTGCGATCAAGGGTGTGCCGTATCGCGCGCTGGGCGCTGCCACGCTTTTGCGCCGCAACCTGCTGATCTATGGCCTGGGCGGGGTGCTGGTGCCCTTCATCGGCATCAAGCTGATCGATCTGGGCTTGAGTTTCATGGGCCTCGTCTGAGGTCACGACTAGGAGATTCACATGCAGTCGCAATCACCATCTCATTCGTACGTTCGTCCTGCCGTCAGCCTCTTCGTGATGTTGTCAGTGGTGACTGGTGTGGCCTATCCACTCGCGGTAACAGGCGTGGGGCAGGGGCTGTTCCCTGCGCAGGCGAACGGTAGTCTGGTGTCGCACGATGGCGGCCAGGTTGTCGGGTCTCGCCTGATTGGCCAGGCCTTCACCGACCCTGGGCATTTTTGGTCGCGCCCATCGGCGACGGCGCCGACGCCTTACAACGCGGCGAACTCGGCAGGCTCCAACCTCGGGCCGCTGAACCCCGCCTTGTCAGATGCGGTCAAGGCACGTGTCGAGGCTTTGCGCGCCGTTGATCCAGGGAACACCCGTCCCGTTCCGGTGGATCTGGTGACCGCGTCCGGCAGTGGGCTGGACCCGCACATCAGCGTGGCCGCGGCGCAGTTTCAAGCCGCTCGCGTGGCCAAGGTACGTGGCCTGCCTCATTTGGTGGTTCAGGACTTGATCGACCGCCACACCGAGCAACCGTGGCTGGGCTTCTTTGGGGAGCCACGTGTTCACGTTCTGGCGCTCAACATCGATGTGGACGCGGTGGCTCGGGCACGAACTTCCAGTGGACAGAACTGACCTTCGTCAAAACGGATGAACAACATGAACAAACTCACTTCTTTGTACCGGTTTGCTGGCCGGGTAAGTGCTTGCCTCGCTTTGTCTTCTCTGTCCATGGTGAGCCGTGCGGAGCCTGACCCAATTGATGCCAAGGCCCTCACCATTGCGAGCAACATCAGCGTGGTGAACCACTATCGCTTTCGAGGCATTGATCAGACCTGGGGGCACCCCGCATTGCAGGGAGGCGTCGATGTCAATTGGTCGAATGGCTGGTACGCCGGCCTGTGGGCTTCCAATGTGTCGGGTAACAGTTACCCAGGCGGGTCGCTGGAGCTGGACTACTATGGAGGCTTCAGTGGGCGTTTCGGGGATGACTGGAGCTTCTCTGTGGGGGGGTATGGCTATGCTTACCCTGGCGCCAACCTTGCCCATTCGGCTTGTCCTTCTGCAGCAATGGCTGCGCCATGCTCACAAGTCTCTCAACGCTTTGACACCTTCGAGGTTAATGCAGGGATGAGCTGGAAGTGGGTGAGCTACAAGCTGTCGATTTCGGCGACCGATTATTTTGGCGCCAATGTTCGCACGGGCTACAGCGCGGGTAGTCGGGGTACGCGATATCACGACCTGTCGGTTAACTTGCCTCTGAGCGACCGAGTCAGCCTTGTTGGGCATTGGGGGAGAGCTGAGCTGCGAGTTCGCTACGGTGGCATGAACCCCTCGTACAACGACCTGAAGCTGGGGGTCAACGCGACGTGGGGCGACGGTTGGAATGGTGGGCTGGCGTGGGTCAGAGCGGGGAATGACCGCTTCTATCGACCTCCTACGGGTGGGTTGTCGTATGCCAGTCAAGAGACAAAAGACCTCAATCGCAGTGGACTGGTCCTGCAGTTCGGGCGAACCTTTTGATCGATAGAGCGAGTTGAAACACACAGACAACAGTCAAACTCGCGACTCGACGAGAGAGCACATCCAAAGGAGGCACTTTGTCGCCCGTCAAAGCACCACACTGGTCGCACTGCAGAAGGTGAATGTCCCCAGGACCTCGCGCGCATTCTTTGAGCTGGCTTCTAAAAGCTCAAAGAATGTGGCCGCTGGGCAGATTTCGCCAGTAATCAGGCACGGTGGCCGATTGGGGACAACTAGAAGGGTTGATGCGTCCAACAAGACAAGGCTGTTCATCGATTGCGGCCACATGCCGAGTTCAGGGCATCTTGATGGCTGGCGATCCACTTCGCCAACTCCGCAGGACTGACACCAGCGCTCAACGCTGACCTCAGTGCGCGTTCCAGCTGCACCCAGCCTGCGGGGTTGGCCGTATTGAACGCCAACTCAGCGGCATGGCCTTCATTCAGCCGATACAAGAGGCCATCCAGCAGTTCGTCGTCGCCCACGTCCATGGCAACCTGCTGCGCCAGCTCCAGCAAGGCATTGCTGGCCAATTGAACGGAATCGGTGCTGATGCCTGCCAAGGCACACGGCAGGGTCACCACGCGCTGCGCATGGGTGATGCCCGCGACGTCTGCCAAGCCGCTGGTGTCCGGTGTCACGGCCAGCCGTATCCAGGCGCCGCCCCATTGCAGAAAGCGGGTTTTGGTCAGGCCTGGCTGCTCGTCCTGGAAAAGCCATGTGGGCGGACTGTCTTTGGCTTCCAGCAGTGTGCACATCGCTCTCAGTAGATCCAACTGCCCACAGTCTGCCCACTGGTGCAGCACGTCGCCACGCAACTGCCCACCCTCGATGCCCAGGTGATGCGTCAAGGCCGTCACCCGCGCAGCGGAAATCACCTGAGGCTTGCCGCGCAGCCAGACCGACAGGTTCGCCGTACGGATGCCAGTGGCTTGGGCAACGGCGCTCAGCGTTTGCCCACGCAAGCGCAACAAGGTACTGGCCAGTTGGGGTATTCGGTCTGGACTCATGGTGCGCATGCCGTGGAACGAGCTATCACTGTAATTCACTATAAGACGAGAGGTTCGCTCGATTCCGGGTTTGCCTGATTTGCCTCTTGTTGTTATAGTAATTTATAGTTAAAAATCAAAGTCCATGGCAACCTCATCACGTTACCGCACCATGAGCCGAGCAGCCTACCTGCGAGCCATCGCGGCCATGAAGGCGCGTCACCCTTGGTTGGGAAGTCAGGTGGTCGAGCCCGCGCCGGGCCATATGCTGGTGGTGGAGCAGTTTCTGTCCAAGGCTGAGCTGCTGATGCAGCCTGAGAACCTGCAGGGCACACCACTGTTCTGCGCAACCACCTACCGCGACAGGCTTTGTCTGCGGATGGAACTCACTAACGCCAGTGTGAGCCGCGACCGGGCTTTGCTGGATTTGATCGATGTCTCGCGACACGCCGCACAGCAGCACTGCCCTGTTTGCGGCGCTCCGGTGATTGGCGGCGATGCCAATGCAGGCCAGGGTGTGCGCTGTAAAAGGCACGAGGCATCCATAGGGCTGTTCACGGAAGACATCAAGCGCAACCGCAGGTTGGCGTTGGGGCTGGGCTTGCTGCCAGCGCCCGCTGAACGTGTGCGTTCGATCCGAGGTGAGCCCATCGATCCATCGGTGCCCATGGACGAGGGTGTGTCATTCGTGGTGCAAACCTTGCACCACGAAACCCCGCTCGAACCACCGCTGGCACCTTCCAGCCCGCCGGCCGCGCGAGCCACGCCGCAGATCGCCTTTCTTGACGTCAGCGGCTTGCGCAGCTTCGTGGACCGACACCGCACTAAGTCTGAGGAGAAAGCCAAGCGTGCCCATCACATTGCCGAGCGCATCCGCGCAGCAGGCCACGAGCGTCGTTGCTTGGGGGAACTCCCCGATGATTGGCCTGACCTGATTGACGAGTTCACTTGCAACTTCCCAAACTTTGCAGAAGTGGCCGAGGTTCTGCACGACTATTTCGCGCTGCATGCCATGGGTGATGGGCGCGTGTCCTGGTCTCCCCTCTTGCTGGTGGGACCGGCTGGCATTGGCAAGACTGAGGCCGCACGGTGGCTGGCAGAGCGGTTGTGCCTGCCTTTCCGCGTCATGGACATGGCCAGCGCACAATCGGGCTCGCCACTGGCCGGGTCGGAGTCGTTCTGGAGCAACTCGGAGCCCGGTGTGTTGTTCGAATTGCTGGCCTATCAACCTAAAGCCAACCCGGTCGTGGTGCTGGACGAGTTGGACAAGACCGACAAGGACCGCCCGTACGACCCGCTGGCAGCGCTGTACACGTTGCTGGAGCCTCGCAGCGCTCGTAGTTTCATCGACCTGTCCATTCGAGACTTCTCGATTGATGCCAGCCATGTGAACTGGATCGCCACTGCCAACAGTGCGGACAACATTCCGGCGCCGCTGTTGTCACGCATGACGGTGCTGCAGGTGCAGGCCCCAACAACTGAGCACGCGGCTCACATTGCCCAACAGATTTATGGGCGCATGCGGGCGGAGAGCCCTTGGGGTTCGGCCTTCTCGCCGAGGCTGGATGAGCAGGTGGTGAACCAGTTGAAGAACTTGCCACCAAGAAGCGTGGGCTTGGCGATCAAGCGCGCGCTGGGGCGGGCTGCGCGGGAAGAGCGAGATTACATTCGAGTTGGAGACTTGCCATCCATGCCCAGCCCAACTCGCAATCCAATGGGATTCACGGCATGAGCCCATGCAGTGCAAAACAGAAAAATTCTTCAGCGGTCGCGCGGGATACGAAATGAAGCCAGATCTCTAACCTTTCGACTGTTGCCGATGTGCGCAACACAACCATTGAAAGGTCCAGTATGTCCAAGTCTTCTGCCAAGTCCACTCCCATGACCAGCCAAGCTGCTGCACGCATCCAGTCGTCAACCGCAAAGTCCAACGGCGGGCAGGTGGCTGCTGGTAGCTTCGCTTCGCGGGCACAGAGCTCGGCTGCCACGAATCAAGGTGGCTCCAAGGGCTCGAAGTAAGCTCAGTTGAGCCCGGCGCCAGTGATGGTGCCGGGCCCGAAACTGCCAATGAGATACAGCAACGACAAGACGGTGTCCGCCTTGGTGCGAACACGGGTCAGCTCAGGTTGGAAGTAGGTGAACGGGAAAACGCATGGCAAGCTTGTTGCGCCGAATGGCCGGAAGCTTGCAGTGCCCGGAACTCCAAGCGACTGGCGGGCCAGCCTGAATTTCCGCAGGGACATTCGCCGCATCGGCGCGATCAAATGACCATGACAAAACAATTACCCCCGTATCCGAGATTCGGCGAGTGCATCTCGGCCTTGGCCGGAGCAATAGATGCCAACAAGGCCGGAAGTGATGTGGGACGCTTGGCCAGAGAAGGCGATTTCGATTGGCGACGGCTGGATATGGTCATCGCCGAGGTACTCGTTGACAACAGCGCAACTGTCATTGGAGATATCGCTCATCAAATCTTCGCACGCTGGGTATCCTCAGTTCGGTCCGCCTATACCCATCTGGTGCTCGGCGTGTCACTGGATGCCCTGGGGCGAAACGAAGCACTTCCGGTCTTGGTTGAGCATTTCTTTGCCCCATTCGGCGGACAACTGCTGCTGCAAGTCAGCGCCGAGCTGCCAGGTCCTGACTTGCAGCGGTTGCTTGCTGACAGCGAGCAGCCGCTGCGGGTGACATTCGAATGGTTGGACGGAGCCGTCGGAGGCCCTGTAGAAAAACTGCTGTATCCGGGGAGCACAGGATCGGCTCGGTTTGAGCAGGAAAAAGTACGTAAGTGGCGTACCGGCACCGACATTCCTTCAGCGCAGAGCATCAAGCTGTTTTACCGAAAGCTGGTCGAGTGCTGGAAGCCTATCCCCGCTTGCCCTGTTTGGCTGCTGATTGCCTCTGCCCTGTCACGGCTAGAGAGGCAATGGCCGGGATCACTGCGGTCTTTGATGCTCCTTCAGGCGCGAGGGATTGCATCTCCAAGCAGACCTGTTGAGGATGTTCTCTCCGAGTTGGTCGTCCGCGCCGGACAGGCATGGCCCGAGCTCGCCCAAGCTGGCTGTTACCTGTGGCACGACTTGCGTCGAACGTCAGCAAAGCAACCCGGGGATCGGGACCGCACCTGGCAGCAAATCGAAGCACTGGAGCAACTGGCAAAACGCCTTGACCCAGAGGGACATACCGCCTACCACTACAGCTGGATGAAGGGCCGTTGGCATGCGCTGTCCGGGCAGTACCAAGAAGCACTCCCGCACTACAAGCAAGCCTTCGAGCAGGCATGCTACCGAGCGGGACACCAGATCAAAGACATTGTTTCCGAAGCGTCCTGCCTCTCGGCCTTTCTGCCGAAGGAGCGGGTGTTTCTGAAACAGCTCAAGCACGTCGGCATAGTCCTCGGGCTCTACCGCAAACCTGAAGCAGGAACGGTTCTTGAAGATTGGGAGCTTGATCAGCTTGCGCTGCAGTTGCCGGTCGAATTCCCAGCTTGCGGACGGTTCGTTGAATGTCAGCAAGATCTGACCGATGAGCCCATCCAAGGATGGCTTTTCCTTGACCGCGACGCCATCTCAAAGATGAAGCCCGATCTCAAGGCGCCGAGCCGCGTGCGGGCAGTGCACTCGGCGGATGGGCAGGTTCGGCGCTGGCCACAGTTGCGCCTCTTTGCTTCCTTCGGACTTTTTGAACAAGTCCAAGCGCTGCTTGACGCGGGCGCCTCGGTAGACGACCTGGACAGCTCAAACGCCTCCCCACTGCTCTGCGCAATTCAGCACGCAGAGCAGACGGGCAGGTGCGAGGTGCTGGACCTGCTTCTTGTCCACCCCCATCAACCAGCCACGATCAATGCGTTGACCCAGCGCAAGCGACTGACGCCATTGATGTGCGCGATCGATCTTGGTCTGCCTGATGTCGTGGCTGCCTTGGTCGAGCAAAACGCAGATGTTGAACAGCGAGCTCTGACCGACAACCAGTCGCCGCTGTACTACCTGGTGACCCAGTTGTCCGGGAGGGTCAACCCAACCCAGATGCTGTGCACGCTGACTGCTCGAATGATGCAAGAGCCCGATTCGGTGCTTAAAGACACGTTGCGTCGATTTGGTGTCGGGCTCGCAGGCGCATTCGGATCAAACACAACCGCTCTGGGCTCGCATCAAGAACTGGCCATTGCTGTGGCCAAAGCAATGGTTGACCGGCACGTTTCAAGGCACTCAGTTTCCAAGTTGATGAGGATCGCCGCAATACTTTTGGAGGCTGGTGCCAAGCCAAACGCAACTCACAGATACCCGGTTCCTGGCCGAACACCGCTGATGTTGGCGGCCGAGAGTGATTTGCCCGAGCTGCTTGATTTGATGATCCAACGTGGTGGTGATCCACTCATGCCAGATGCACACGGGCAAGACAGTTGGCAGATCGCACGTGCCTTTCATTCAAGGCGAGTACTGAGCTACCTGAGCCAAAGGTACCGTTGACGACAGGCCCGTGGCGTTTGTCCGTGCAGGCTTGCAACTGCAGCCGAGTGTTCATCAGGCGATTACGATAATTACTGTAATCGTCTCGTGCTCTCAGCCGCGTTGATGCGACTGACCACACCCATGGCAGAACCATGTCTTCCGCCACTGGTCTTTGGCAACGCTGTAGTCTTTGGCCTGGATGTGCCAGGCCTTCATCAGCAGCCATCCCACTGCAATGAGGCCCATGCCAGCAAGCGCCTCTTTCCAGTTGTGGGCGAGCATGGCGACCGCTGACATGTCCAGCCTGCAGCTCCGCTCGAATACGTCACAGCTTGTCGATGCATGGTAAACGACCGCGCAGCCAAGTCCGAGGCTCACCACAAAAGGCATAGGCGATGGTGGCGAGGGTGGCGCGCAATGCTGAGCAAGCAACGTGGCCTGTGAGCCGTGGCTGCTCCCTTGCGCAAACTGGCCATTCGACGTGAAGGCGATGTGCTCAGCTTGAAAGTGCTGTGTTCCATCAGCATGCGCCACAGTCATCCGCTGAATGTGGGGGCTGCCGCAACGAGGACATTGCATCGACATGTTCATCCCTCCGTTCCTTCTGTGTTGATGGTGCAGGTCAGCGTGGGATCGCGACCCTCCATATCAGCAGAGAGCACGCCGACTTTGGTCAATCGGCCATAGGTTCTGCCGTCCTTGCCCAGCTGCAGTGCGGCCGCCTTCACCACCTGCTGCAAGCTGACACCGGACATGAAGCTGCGATAGACGTGCTCGCCACCATCGCGAGAGACTGCGATCTTGTGCACGGTGAGCCCATGAACCCTGAGGGGCTGGGTCAAGGTGACCGGGGTGATGCCTTGGCCTGGTCGCCATCCCGACAACCTGAGTGCGGCCTCTGCTTGATCAAAGCGTTTGCTGATCGAGGCGCAAGACAGCGCCTGCTCAAGCTGGGTCTTGGCCTTACTTCTAACTGGCTGCGTAGTTGTGCTGGCGCCATAACCGACCAGCCACAGATTCGTTGGCGCGCCCGGTTGCCAGCCGGTGTCGCGCACCAGTTGCTGAATGAAGCCCTGGAAGGCGAGCTGTTGCCGCTCGCTGATCGGTTGCCTGTCGGGAATGGCCAGCATTGGCGGCTTGGGCCCGGATGTGCGCAGGTTGCCGCTGTGCTCAAGGGCGGTTTGCTGCATGAACAGATGCAGGTTGGCGGCGTTGTTCACCGCATAGCCGACCGATTGCCCCCAACACACGGAGAAGGCGGGCACAGCTTCCGACTTGCTCATGCTCCACCAGATCGTGGCAGTTGCCGACCAACAGTCGTTCCGGGCCCAGTCCGTCACTGTGACTGCCACACGGGGAAAGTACGTCTTTGCCGTCCCGTCGTAGGGATGCTTGCTGAAGACACCGGCCAAACGCGTCGTGCGGACGCTTGGCAAGGCGGCGCCTTCTTGGCGCTCGAAGTTGTTGAGGGTGGCGGTTTGAGCAGACTGGGCCTGGGCGCCCAGTGAGAGCCGCACCTTGGTTGATCCGTCCGGTTGCGCTTGGGTGGTTACGCACCCTGAAAGCGTCTGAATCAGAGCCAGTACGCAGATGGACGCCTTGCAATGACTGCGTGACGTCACGCAGCCTGTGGTGTGGAGTCGTCGCAAGCCTTCCATGATCTCATTTTCCTCTCGAATGTTATCTATAGACACGTGTCAATAGTGTACATATTCGGAAGACTCGCTGTCCATGAGACCGAGTCGAAACCAGTCGTTGATCGAAGCCTTGGGGGTGGAGATCAAGGTGCGCCGCTTAGAACTCGGCTTGTCGCAGGAGGACCTGGCTGGGCGCTGTGAGTTGGATCGGCCCTATATCACCTTGATCGAGAGCGGGCGCAAGCAGCCCACCATCAGCGTGCTGCACCGGCTGGCAGGAGCGTTGGAGTGGTCGCTTGCGGAAATGTGTGGCCGCGTCGAGGTGCGCTACCAGGCAATGGCAGCGTGATGGGCGTGACCAGACTGTGGCGCGATGGGTGGCGTCAGAGCTTGAGCAGCACGGCGTAGGCACCAATGGCGGCAAGGGATGCCGCGCATGCCACGGTCGCCAAGGTCACCTTGACCCTGTCGAGGATGGACACTGGTGAGTCATCGTCATCGGATTCAGACGATGTGGAGAGGGGCAGGTACAGAAGCCCCCCCAAGCCCAGTGCGGCCAACAGGTGCGTCTTGTATGGCCAGCCCGCGTGAAACATGCACGCCGTCAGAAGGCAAAGCCCAGCGCAGCAAGCAGCGATGATCGCCCAGGCCCGCAAACGCTCACCCTGTGAGGCGGGCGCGAGGGGAATATCGGACGTGAGGCGCATCGACATGATGATCGCTGCCACCATGGCAAAACCTTGGGTCGCGGCAATCACGGCAAGCTGATTCAATGCGCTGTCTCCGGCCAGAAGTAGTCAAACGAGGAGGATGCGCCTGTCGCCCCGACCGCAGCCCCCACGAACATCATGACACCGACCACCCAACCTGCTGGGTTGCTGACCATCGCGACAACACCGACCGTCGCCAACGCACCACCCGCTACGCCACCCGCAACCGTGGCGCCCTCTTTGGCTGCCTGACGAGGCTTGTCTTCAGCGGTGGCAACGTTGTAGACGGCGAAGGCGAGCGTCGCCACCAGGAAAACGCGCCCTGCAGCGCCGTACAGCTTCACGCGCATATTGACGCCATGATTGGACTTGCCTGCGCTATCGACGATCTGCACCCAAACCTTTTCTTTTTGCACGGAGGTCAGCGACTCGAACGGCCGTCCGAACATTTCATTGGCTTTCAGGCTCTGCATGTAGTCCAGTGGCCGTCCGGATGCTTTCATGTCTTTTGACAAGGCCAGGCCGAAGTCGGTGAGCTTTGCGCGTGTCAGCTCCATGATCTGATTGCGGATGGCATTGGCCGTCTTGGCCGCTTCGTGCGGGGTGATCTTGTCCTCTTTCACGAGCTGGATCAGTTCTGCTCTGGCGGCGGCTGTCTTGCGGGTGTAGTCGGCGCGCGCAGCTGGGTCTTTGATGATGCTCTCGGCAAACGCAGCAGAGGCCGTTTCCATGCCCTGAAGCGCCATTGCAAGCTCGTTGCCTTGTGCCTGCGCTGGCGTCGTGTCGCTCTTGACGGTGGACTGAGATTTTTGGGTCGTGATGACCCTGAGTGCTGGGCCGTTAGCCATCGATTGCTTCCCCGAGAATTTCACAAGTCACTTCGGCAGCGGAGCTGCCTGTGGGGATCGCGGAGGTTTGCCCCTTCTCATCGGTCACGCCCTCAACGACCTGATCCTTCCAACGCAGACGGTACGGCTGCTTGGTCAGGGGCATGTCGGTCAAATCGCACCTCAGCACAAAGCGATGGTCGAACAAGGCCTTGATCGCTTCGTTGACGGCTTCGGCAGCCGCCGCACCTGAGCTCGCAGTCACGGCTTGCGCACCATGGCTTGTGTTTGATGAGCCACTACCGTCACCCACACGAGAGACAACCTGGCTGGAGATCAGCACAGCGCCACATGCGCACAGATCGCCGTGTCGAGCCACTGGGGCACCATCCACGATCATGGTCGGGTCACCCGTCACGATGACGGTGGTGCCATGGCCCTTCTTCGGGCAAGTGACTTGGTCACCGACGCGAGCCAAGCGCTTGCCATGGGTGTCTGTGGTTTGCGTGGACCCGATGACCACGCCACCATGGCTGGTCTGGTCGCCCATCACGATGAATGGCCTCATTGCTTCCCCTGTGATTTTTGGGAGCGAATCTAGCAGGCCCGACTACCGCCTCAACGTCTTGCCGAGTAACAAAGCGTTGCCCAACTGCCGCCATTTCGCTGTCCTGTGGCTTGTCCACAGAAGTGGCCCCACCCACTACCAGTTGAGCTATCTGAACGCTATCAGAACCCCTATCTGTACAGAGCAGGGGCGATCTATCGAACACGATCGGGGTGATCTATCGAGGAAAGGCTGCCGTCAGCAGGGGTGATCTATCGAGATCTGGCAGGGGCGATTTATCGTGGACAACTTCGGCTGTCCACGACCTTGTCCACATCAACCGAGCTTCTTGGCCAGATCTTCGGCGCGGGGGTGGTAGTAACGCTTGAGCATGCGCAGGTCTTTGTGGCCAGTGACCGCCGACAGCTCCAGGACGTTCGTCAGCTTCTCGGCCAAGCGCGAGGCGGCCTCATGGCGCGTGTCGTGGAAATGAACGTCTTCGAGGAAGCCTACAACAGGGCGACGCTTGGCTTGTTTGCAGTCGGCACGGTATTGCTCTTGAGCGCGCTCAATGGCTCGGGCAAAGCCCTTGCGTAATGCCAATGCAGTGGTTGGAAAGACGGGGCCGGTCCGTTGGGGGGCTTCGATGTCGCTGTCCTCTTCGTCGACCTCAGGCAGTGGCAGCGCCTGAAGGATTGCGACGGCGCGCGTGGATAAGGGCACCGTTCTCGGGTCACCGTTCTTGGTGTCTGGCAAGTGGGCGGTCTGGCGCTTGAGGTCCACGTTCTCCCAAGTGAGCGACAACAACTCACCACGTCGCATGGCGGTCTCGATTGCCAGTTTGACCAATGGCAGCAGCCAGGGGTTGCGGGCGCCCTTGCTGAACGTGCCATCGGCCAAGCGCTCACCACCTGTCAGGGCGGCTAGGAGGTAGGTTTCTTCCTCGGCTGAAAACCGGCGATCACGAGCCCGCGCCTTCTCGGGGCGCTTGATCAGTGGGATCGGGTTTTCGACATGCACATCCCATTCACGGCGGGCATGGTTGAACACGGCAGACAGCACATCGATTTCGCGATTGACGGTGGCGCCACTGACCTGCTTGAGACGCCGATCTCGCCAACTGGCCACCGCACTGCTGGTGACCGCCGACATCTTGAGCTTGGGCAGGGTCGCATCCTTCAGGATGACGTCGATCTTCACGGATTCGATGTCGGCCGATTTCTTGGATGGCGTGACCTCCGTTTGATAGCGGCGCAGAATGGCTCCCAGCGTGTTTTTCTCAGCCTCGCGCCGATCCACCACACCGCCCGTGTCGGCCGCCCGCTCCAAGTCACGAACCCACTTCTCGGCATCCTCCTTGTAGGAGAACGTGCGTGACTGAGCGGGGTAGCCCTTGCGCCGGACCTTGGCCTGCCACTGCAGCTCGCCTCGTTTCGTGATGGTGCCCATGCGTCTTGTGTCCCAAATTTGTCCCAATTAATGATGGGACAGCTTAGAGCACCAGCAAACACGGCACAAGAGCTAAGCGTTCGGGACGTAGAGGCCGGAGGTTCGAATCCTCTCACCCCGACCAACAGATTCAAGCAAAAAGGCCGCAAGGAATATGTCCTGGCGGCCTTTTGCTTTTATCGCTGACGCTGCCTGCGTCTTGCCCACATCATCGACACCAGCCCCAGCGCTTCGAGATACAGCGCGCCCGGCTCCGGCACCGCCTGCACCGCGCTGGCAAATGCCTGCCCCAGGATCCAATGCCCCGTGTTGGTCGGGTGGACGTTGTCCCAGAACAGGTATTGCTCCTGGAAGCTGCACACGGATTCCAGCTTGGTGTCGTAGCAGGCGTCTGTCACGTCCAGGCCTGCGGCAGCCAGTGTGGGCACTGTTTTTTGCATGAAGGCCGGGGTGTCGAACACCACGATGTTGGCGCCGGTCAGGCTGCTGCTCAGTGACTGCAGGCCGGCACTGAGCGCGCCGTTGTACTCCTGGGTGCGGGCCAGCGCGGCGCTTTGGTAGCTGGCCGTGCCATTCAACGCCTCGGGTGTCTGGCTCAGATCCGGCATCAGGGGGACGAAGAAATCGCGCGCACCATGGTTGTACAGGTTGCGGATGTTGCTCAACATGTTCGACGATGACGTGAGGTACGTGGTGGTCGAGTAGATGTTGTTGCCGGTGTAGAAGTCGTTGGCACCCGCCCACAGGAAGTACAGCGCGTTGGTGTCCAGCCTGTTGTGGCTGGCCTCGTAGCGCTGGATCTGGCCGCTCACGCCGGTGCCGTACAGCACGGCGCCGCCTTCGTTGCCCGGGCCGGTCTGGGCGCCGCCGATGGCCTGGCTGGTGAGCGACAAGCCCAATGCCGACGCCATGGATTCGACGGCGACAAGGCCATTCGAAAAGCGACCCTGGTAGTAAGGCGCGCCGGGTATGCCGCCGGTTGGCAGGAACGAGGTCAGCTTGAACAGGTTGCCTGTATCAGACAGGCTGTCGCCAAAGGCGATGATCTGTGAGTAACTGGCCGCCGCCGGTGCGGCCAGGCAGGCCAGCAGCATGGCGCCAATCAGCGAGCGAAATCCGGTAATGCGATTTGCCAAGGTCAGACCTTTCACATGGCGATATCGCCAATCATAGCCAGCTTGTGGCCATTCAGCGTGCGCTGGCCCGCAGCGTTTGCCCCAGTTGCATGCGCTGGCCCAACAGGCGCGCGCCATCCTGACTATAGTGCCCGAAGTCTCGGTAGAGCGGCACCTGGTCGATGACGGTGACGCAGCGCCGGGCATCGCAGTTGAAGGCGGCCAGATCGATCATGTCGATGTTGGCCAGTTGCATGGCTTCAGACAGCATCGCTTGCACGATGGCCTGCCGCGCGTCGAGTTGCGCCCGATCGAAGGCGCAATCGGTCTGAAGCGCGCTCATCACGGTCAGCAAACCTTGTGCCGCACGCTGGCCACACAAACCCAGGTCGACATCGGGGCCCAGCAAGGCGGGCGGTGACACGAGCACAACCCGTTTGTGCATGGCTTGCAGTTGCCGGACGACGCGGGCGAACGAAGCCGCGATCGCATGGGCATCAGGGTGAATGAAACGCCCTTGCGCATCGACCACCGGGTCGTCGACATAGTATTGCCAGCGGCCGGACAAGGCGACCACGTCGATCTCGGGATGCTGGCTCAGGTAGGCCAGCACCGACCGGTTGAACGCGATGCACTGCTGGCCCCGATCCGGCGGATCCTTGGGCGATTGGCGGGCCATGTCGAGCGACGGGCCGCAGGCACTGCGTGTCGCCTGGATCACACCGCCTTCAGGCGGCGAAGCCTGCAGCGCGGGGATGAGGTGCATGGCGTAGCTGTCACCCCAGACCATGGTGAGTGGCCTGGGTGCATTTCTGCAGGCGGGCAGCGGCTCGAAGTCGTGATCCTGGTCGCAGCGCGCATCAAAGCCGTAGACGGGCGCATGGCGTTGCGCCGCGCCACCTGCCTGCGCGTGCCGGTGCATGTGCAGGGCCAGGGCGCCCATGGCCAGCAGCAACGGGATCAGCAGCCATGCCAGTTGCTTGAACAAGGCCCCTGGTGTGGCCAGCGTGCGGTAGCGTTGTTCGACGTATCGGTAAGACAACTGGGCCAGCACGAAAGCCAGCGCCAGCAAGGCCCACAGCACGTGGCCGGGCACCGCCTGCAGCCAGATGTTCTTGGCCAGCGCGATCAAGGGCCAGTGCACCAGGTACAGCGAATAGGAGATGTCACCGATCCATTGCAGCGGGCGCATCCACGGGCGCGTGGACTGCAGCATGGCCGAGGGCTGCAGGATCAGGCCGGCCGTGCTCAGGCAGACCAGCAGGGCATCGGTGCGCGGGTGCGTGCTGTCCACGCCGCGCAGCAGGCACCAGCCCATGATCGGCAGCCATAACCAGCCACTGTCGAAGCCCTTGTTGGGCGCGTGCTCCTGGCCTTGCTTCAAACCTGACTTCAAACGCGCAGACAGCCCAGGCAGGGCGCATACCGAGCCCAGCAGCAATTCCCAGGCGCGGGTGGGCAAGAGGTAGAACGCGCCGGATGGATCCCGTACCAGCCACCATTGGCAAGCCATCAGGCTGGCCAGCAACAGGCCGACCAGCCCCACCGCGCGCCAGCGGCGCCCGATCAAGGCCAGTACCAGGGGCAGCACGAAGTAGTACTGTTCCTCCAGCGCCAGCGACCAGGTGTGCAACAAGGGCTTGAGCGTGGCCTGCCCATCGAAATAGCCGCTTTGTGCCCACAGCACCAGGTTGGCGCTGAAGGCCAGGGCCCCCAGCAGTTGCTGGACGTAGTCATGCAGGGCGCCCATGGTCAGCGCGAAGGGCACCACGGCCGTGACCACAGCGAACATGGCCATGGCGGCCGGCAGCAGGCGGCGTGCGCGGCGGAAGTAAAACGAGGCCGGGCTGAAGCGCCCTGCGTCCATCTCGTCGATGATGACCCGCGACATCAGGTAACCCGAGATCACGAAGAAGATGTCGACGCCCAGGAAGCCTTTTTGCAGGCCCGGCAAATCAAAGTGGAAGACCAGCACGGACAGGACCGCAATGGCCCTCAGAATCTGGATGTCTGTTCTCAAGATGCGCATCGGCGGGATTATCCCAATGGGGGCGGGTCTGCCCGAGGGCATAGTCGAACACCTTCAGATAAACGACATTCATTCAATCGGAGAGCCCCATGCGTGCACGCCCCTTGTCCTTGAGTCGCCTGGCCAGTCTGGCCGGTTTGATGCTGTTCAGCCAGGTGGGGTGCGCGGTCACGCCCGTGCCGCCAGGCGTGCCCTCGGCCGATGGTGAGGTGATCCCGGCAGGCGAGGCGGCGGCCACGGCCAGCATCGTCACGGCCATCCAGACCTCGGTGCAGGCTGGCTTCGACAAGAACGGGCATGCGTTCCGTGATGCCCATCGCAAGTCGCATGGTTGTGTGCAGGCTACCTTCAGCGTGCTCGACCAGTTGCCGCCCAAGCTGGCGCAAGGGCTGTTTGCCACGCCCAAGTCCTACAACGCCGTGGTGCGTTTCTCCAACGGCTCCGGCTCATCGCAGGACGACCACACCAACGATGCGCGTGGCATGGCCGTCAAGGTGATGGGCGTGCCAGGCCTGAAGCTGCTGGATGACGAGCAGACCGCCAGCACGCAGGACTTCCTGATGACCAATCACCCGGTGTTCTTCATCCGCAACGCGGTGGACTATGGCGCCTTCCAGAAGGCGGTCAGTGGCGGTGGCTTGAGCCTGGCGGGCTGGCTGACCACGCACCTGTTCCACGAGACGTCCATCATCCTGGCCTTCACCGGGCACAAGCTGCTCAACCCCTTGAACTCACGTTACTGGAGCACCACGCCTTCCAAGCTGGGCACGGAGCAGATGAAGTTTTCGGCCCGGCCTTGTGCGGGCAGCAGCTTCTATGAACAGTCCGACACGGCCGATCGCCTGGGCGAGAACCTGCGTGCCCAACTGGCACAAGGTGGGGCCTGCTTCGATTTCATGGTGCAGACACGCACTGTGCCCGCCAAGATGCCGATCGAAGATGCCACCGTGGAATGGCAGGAGGCCCAGTCACCTTTTGTGCCTGTGGCCCGCATCACCATCCCGGCGCAGACGCCCGAGGCCGCGGAGGTGTGCGAGGCGCGCTCCTTCACGCCTTGGCACAGCATCCCCGAGCATCGTCCGCTGGGTGGCATTTCCCGGGTGCGCAAGGATGTGTACCTGACCGTCTCCAAGTTGCGCCATGAACTCAACGCACAGCCGCGTATCGAGCCTTGAGCCGCCCAGCCCGCCCGCGCCCGTCGGCTTCTGGGAGGCCTTTGCCTTCTGGCTGAAGTTGGGCTTCATCAGCTTTGGTGGGCCCGCCGGGCAGATCGCGATCATGCACCAGGAGCTCGTGGAGCGCCGCCGCTGGATCTCTGAAAAGCGCTTCCTGCATGCGCTGAACTACTGCATGGTCCTGCCTGGCCCCGAGGCGCAGCAACTGGCGACCTACATCGGCTGGCTCTTGCACCGGACATGGGGCGGCCTGGTTGCGGGTGGCCTGTTCGTGCTGCCCTCGCTGTTCATCCTCATCGCGCTGTCATGGGTCTACATGGCCTTTGGCGAGGTGCCCGTGGTGGCAGGCCTGTTTTACGGGATCAAGCCTGCGGTGGCCGCCATCGTCGCGCAAGCCGCGCACCGCATTGGCTCGCGCGCCCTCAAGAACCGGGTGCTGTGGGGCATCGCCGCCGCATCGTTCGTGGCGATCTTCGCCCTGAACCTGCCGTTCCCGCTGATCGTGCTGGGTGCGGCCGCCGTGGGTTATGTGGGCGGGCGGGTGTCCCCTCAGTGGTTCAAGCTGGGCGGTGGGCATGGCGGGGCGGACAAGTCCTATGGTGCGGCCTTGATCGATGACCACACGCCCACGCCCGAACACGCCCGGTTTCGCTGGTCTGGGCTGATGGCCATCGTGCTGGTCAGCGGGCTCTTGTGGCTCGTGCCCATGGGCTTGCTGACAGCCTTTTATGGCTGGACGCACCCTTTGACGCAGATGGGCTGGTTCTTCACCAAGGCGGCGCTGCTGACCTTTGGCGGCGCGTATGCCGTGCTGCCCTATGTGTACCAAGGCGCGGTGGTGCATCACGGTTGGCTGACGCCCACGCAGATGATGGATGGCCTGGCACTGGGTGAGACCACGCCCGGGCCGTTGATCATGGTGGTGGCCTTTGTGGGCTTCGTGGGCGGCTACGTCAAGGCGCTGTTCGGGCCCGAGAGCCTGTTCCTGGCCGGCGCCGTGGCAGCCAGCCTGGTGACCTGGTTCACCTTCCTGCCGTCCTTCACCTTCATCCTGGCGGGCGGGCCGCTGGTGGAGTCCACCCACAACGAGTTGCATTTCACCGCACCGTTGACGGCCATCACCGCGGCGGTGGTGGGTGTGATCCTGAACCTGGCGCTGTTCTTTGGCTACCACGTGCTGTGGCCGCAGGGCTTGGCGGGGCGCTTTGACGTGGCTTCTGCCGTGATCGCCGTGGGGGCCGCAGCGGCCTTGTTCCACTACAAGCGCAATGTGATTCACGTGATCGCGGCTTGCGCGCTGGTGGGGCTGGGGCTCAAGCTGCTGGGGCAGGCCCTGGCCTGAAAAAAGAAAAGCGCCAAGCCTCTTGCAAGACTTGGCGCTGTTCGGGGGTGTGGTGGAGCCGGGGGGAATTGAACCCCCGTCCGTAAGCCATCATCGAGCAGATCTACATGTGTAGCTGTCTGATTTGAATCTCACCGACCTGATCGCGCAGCAGCACGCTACCAGGCCAGCCAGTCACTTAATCTCGATCCCTACCGAGTGACCCGGCAGGAACCCAGCCAATGTGAATGACCTCGCAGCTATCGTCTTGCGACTACAGCCCAGCCCATCGGCCAACTGTTGCGAGGCTCACCGGTATTAAGCGGCGAGTGCGAACGATTCGTCGTTTGCAGTTAGTTTTTTTCCAGATGGATTTACGAGGTGCCTGGCCCTCGACATGCCCTGTCCCGAATCCGCACCCACGTCGAAACCAGGTCGGCCCCAGGAAAGTCTGGCCATTGTAGGTGTTCTTGCGAATCCGCGCTGGCCTTGTTGATCGATATGCGGACGCCTGGCGGGTTTTCAAGTCCCCCCATGCATCCATTCAGCGCTTAGATGGAGCCGGGGGGAATCGAACCCCCGTCCCCAAGCCGCCTCAGCTGCGGTAATCCGCGTTGATCGTCACGTACTCGTGCGACAGGTCGCAGGTCCACACCGTGGCGGTGGCGGTGCCGCGGGCCAGGCCCACGCGGATGGTGATCTCGCTTTGCTTCATCACGCGCTGGCCGTCTTCTTCGCGGTACTCGGGGCGGCGGCCACCCTTGGTCACCACGTGCACGTCGTCCAGGTGCAGCTCGATCAGGCTCTGGTCCAGGTCGTCGATGCCGGCGTAGCCCACCGCAGCCAGGATGCGGCCCAGGTTGGGGTCGCTGGCGAAGAAGGCGGTCTTGACCAGGGGCGAGTGGGCGATGGCGTAGGCGGCCTTCGCGCACTCTTCTTCGTTGCGGCCACCTTCGATGGTGATGGTGATGAACTTGGTGGCGCCTTCGCCGTCACGCACGATGGCCTGGGCCAGTTGCTGCGACACGGCGATCACGGCGGCGCGCAGGGCCTGGCCGTCGGCGCTGTTCAGATCGGTGATCTCGGCATGCTGGGCCTTGCGGGTGGCGATCAGCACAAACGAATCGTTGGTGGACGTATCGCCATCAATGGTGATGCGGTTGAACGAGGCATTGGCCGCTTCGGTCACCAGGGCCTGCAGCAGACCGGGGGCGATGTTGGCATCGGTGGCCACATAGCCCAGCATGGTGGCCATGTTCGGCTTGATCATGCCGGCACCCTTGCTGATGCCGGTGATGGTCACGGTTTGCCCGCCGATGCTGATCTGCTTCGAGGCAGCCTTGGGCAGCGTGTCCGTGGTCATGATGCCTTCGGCAGCCACGGCCCAGTTGTCGGCCTTGAGGTCGGCAATCGCGCCTGCCAGGCCGGCTTCGATGCGCTCGACCGGCAGCGTTTCCATGATCACACCGGTCGAAAACGGCAGGATCTGTTCGGGCGACACATGCAGCTGGCGGGCCAGGGCGATGGTGCTGGCGCGGGCGCGCACCAGGCCGTCTTCGCCCGTGCCGGCGTTGGCGTTGCCCGTGTTGATCAGCAGGGCGCGGATCTCGTTGCTGGCGGCCAGGCGCTCGCGGCACAGTTGCACGGGGGCGGCGCAGAAGCGGTTCTTGGTGAACACACCGGCCACGGCGCTGCCTTCATCCAGTGTGATGACGGTCAGGTCGCGGCGGTTGACCTTGCGGATGCCCGCCATGGTGATGCCCAGCTTGACGCCGGGCACGGGGTGCAGATCGGATGGGTTGGGGGCGGTCAGGTTGACGGGCATGTTGTGTAGGCTCCGGGTGGGCTTCAGCCGTGAAGCCCGATCAAGGAGCCAGATTGTGCCGCAGCATGCGCTTTCGCCCCGCGGAAAATCGCGTGTCAGGCCATGGATTCGCTGGTTTGCGGGATGGTGGCTGGTACGCCGGGCATGGGCAGGCCGAACGCGGTCACGAAACCATGCCAGGCGAAGAAGCCCCAGCTCAGGGTGAGCATCCCGGTGGTGATGGTGTCGGCCGGCCAGCCCGTGAAGGCCAGGCCCAGCGCATACGGCAGCCACACAGCCGGCGTGAGCCCGTTCATCAGGCCCAGGATGCGCCAGTTGGTCTGCTCGCGGCTGGCGCCTCGCCACAGCATGCCGGCGATGCTCCAGGCCAGGCTGCAGGCCCCGAAGGCGGCCCAGTAGAAGCGGTGCCCGATCTGGTTGAGGCTGTGGCCCTGGATCTGGCCGGCGATCAACAGGGCTCCACAGGCCGCAGTGGCCATGAGCAGCAGCGTGCGGGCCTGCATGGGGCGGCCTCGCAGCACCTCCGGCAATTCGCTCAGCAAGCTGGGCAGCAGCAAGGCGCTGCTCACGGCCCAGATGCCGGCGATGCCGGGCAGGCGCACCTCGGCACCGCGCCAATGGGCCAGCGCATCCAGGCCCCAGGGTGCCAGCAGGCCTTCGTGCAGCACGGCGGCCACGCCCACCCACACCAGGGCACGCAAGGCTCCGGGCAACATGCTCAGCTGGGGTGGCAGCAGGGGCATGTCGTGTCGGCCCACGCGCTGCATCCACCAGGCCATCAGCAACACGGCTTGCGGCATCAGGATCACGGCCAGCCCGGCGGTGGTCTGGGTCAGGTTCAAGGGCAGCAACCAGCCAACGATGACATCCCCGATGCGCAGCAGCGGTGCGGTCATCAGGCTGGCCATCATCAAGGCCATCCAGCCCATATGGGCCCGGATCTCTCTGCGGCGGATGCTCGCCACCGCCAGGCCCAGCGCGAGCAGGGTGGTCACCGCTTGCAGCCACAAGGCCGCTGCGAATGCTGCACCCGATACCGTGTCAGTCGCCGGCGTGATCCACAAATACGCCATGGCGCCCACCATGGCGCCAGCGGTGCTGGTCACCGCCACCATGCCCACGGCGCGGTGCACCCGCGGGTGGCGGCGTCGCAAACTGGGGATGAATTGCAGCGAGCAGGCGCTCAAGGCCAGCCCACCCAGCGCGGTGTGCGCGCTGATGCCCAGGAAGCCGCGCGTGTAGTTGTGGATGACCTGCTGCATGGTCTGCGGGTCGCCTATGACGAAGTCGCGAGAGAGCAGCGCGGCCATCAGCCGGCTGACCAGTGGCCACTGCCCCTGCAGCATGTTGATCGGGTAGACCATGCTGGCCAGCCCGAACAGGGCGGCCACGAGCAGGGCCAGCATGGCCAGCAGGCGTACGGGGGTGTGGGGCGCAGTGCGCATGAGCGGCTCCTGTTTTGGTAGATGCCGCCATCTTGGAAAGCGCGCGAGGCCCTGGCAAGGCGGGTGAGACGAATGGCTGTGTGCCTTGCGCCAGTGGCCGGATACGGTCGCGAATGACGGAGGGCTCAGCCGCGTCTTCGGTGGCTCACATGGCCTTGAACAGGTGCGCGTACATGCGGCTCACATCCAGCGTTTCGCGCCGGCCGCGCAGGTGCACGCGCAAACGCTGCTGCTGGCGGCTGACACGTTCAATGGCCCGCACATTGACCACATGGCTGCGGTGGATCTGCCAGAAGAGGCCTTGGTCCAGCCGTGGCAGCAGTTCCCGCAAAGGTGTGCGGATCAGCATCTCCGGGCCACCGGCTTCCTTGTCGAACGTGATGATGCGCACGTACTTGTCGGCCGCCTCGAAGTACAGGACGTCTTCCACGGGGATGACGTAGACCGAGTTGCCCACGGCCGCCTGCAGCACGCGCAAGGGCTCTTGTTGCGCCACCGCTGACGTGCGCAGCGACAGCATCTTGCCGATGGTGGCCTCGTCATCCTCCATGGGCCCGGGGCCCGAGCCTTGCCGCGCGGCCAGTTGCGTCTGCAGGCGCAGGCAGGTGATGGCCAGGCGCTCGGGGCGGATGGGCTTGAGCACGTAGTCCACGGCGGCGCGCTCGAATGCGGCCACGGCGTACTCGTCAAAGGCCGTGATGTAGACGATCAGGGGCAGCGGCTGCTCGATGGGCCACTCGTCGATCACCTGTTCGGCCACTTCCAGGCCGTTGGCGCCGGGCATGTGGATGTCCAGGAAGAGGATGTCCGGGTGCATCGTCAGGGCCGATTCACGGGCCTGGATGCCGTTGCTGGTCACGCCACGAACCTGCAGCTCGGGCCACAGCTTGTGCAACTGGCGCAGCAGCGCATCGGCCAGCACGGGCTCATCTTCGGCGATCAGGGCGGTGGGCTGCGCGTTCATGGGGTGATCAAGGGTGACGAGGTGGGCAGCGTGTGAACCAGCGCAGGCATCTGCACCGGCAGGCGCAGGATGGCCACGGTGCCGGGGCGCAGGTGGGCCATCCTTGCGCCAGGGCCTTGGCTGCCCGGCTCCAGAATCAGCCGCGCATCCGGGCCATAGCTGGTCTGCAGGCGCGCTTGCACGCAGCTCAGGCCAAAGCCACTGTTGCTGGGCGTGGCCCGGGCGGCATCCAACCCCTGCCCATCGTCGCGCACCGTGATCTCCAGCATGTCGCGATCGCGTTGGACGAGCACGTGCAGGGTGCCACCGTCAGGCAGCGGGTCCAGGCCGTGCTTGATGGCGTTCTCCACCAGCGGCTGGATCAGCATGGGCGGTAGGGCCACGTCACGCAGGTCGGCCGGCACGTCCGTGATGACGCGCAGGCGCTCGCCCATGCGGATCTGCATCAGCGCCAGGTAGTCCTGCACGCGGGCCATCTCGTCACGCAAGGGCACGGCGCCCGTCCGGCTGGCGCTCAAGGTGGCGCGCAGGTAGTCGATCAGGTGCGACAGCATGTCCTGCGCCTTGCCAGGCTGCGTCTCGATCAAGGCATGCAGATTGGCCAGCGTGTTGAACAGCATGTGCGGCTCCATCTGCGCTTGCAGGCGCTGCAACTGCGCCTCCACATGCAGGCGCTGGGCCGTCTCCATGCGGATGCGCAGCATGGCCGCGCGCACCCTGAAGTAGTCGATCGAGAAGATGCCGGTGGAGTACAGCAGTGATATCAGCAGGTTGCCGCCCAGGTTCATCTGTTTGCGCATGGTGGCCCACTCATTGGTGCGTGCCATCAAGGCTGACCAGGCCTCGTAGGTCAAGGCACTGCCAATCAAGCTCAAGCCGATCATCAGGGGCAGGAAGAGCTTCCAGGGCAGCAGGGCGTACATGCCTTCGGTGGCATAGCGCTGGCGCGCGTCTTCGTGCTTCAGCCACCACCGGCTGGCGACGGCATACCAGCCCGTCAGGAGGACGACATAGTTGATCAGGCCACCGCCCAGGTTGCCGCTCAAATAGAGCCACAAGCCGTATTGATGGGCGACCTCGAGCCCTTGCTCTTCCATGAGGCGCGAATACACCGCCATCAACACGGCCCACACCACCATGGTGACGAAGATCCGCCGGGCGTTGGGGACCAGCAAAGTGCGAAGCAGGTGGCCTTTGTCCTGGCAGGCTGGCGAACCCGGTGGTGCCTGGTGCGGGGGCGGATCAAGGGATGGGTTCGGCGACATGGAAAGGGCAGCCCCGTCTGGCTGGCGGACTTCAAAGCGGCCACGATCATGGGCTGATCAGTGGCCAGCGTCAATCCGGGTGTGATGGGCGGTGTTGGGCCGGCGCCAGTGGTTGCGCACGTTCGCGGGCGGCAAAAAAAGAGAGCCCGCTCGGGGCTCTCTCGGATAGGGCGTCAGGGCCCGCTGTCAGGCCCACCCTACTGGGTGGCCAGGGCTCAGTGGAACAGGTGCGCAATGGGCTTGAAGAAGTCCACGCGCTGCACCAGCAGCGGGCCATACGCCACGATGGCCAGGCTGATGGACATCACCAGGCAGGGCAGGATCCAGCGTTCGTAGCGGCGGTAGAAGGTTGCCCCCGCGACCTCCGCATCGGACTTGTCGATCTCTGCCTCACCCACCACCTGCCGCGTCAGCAACTGGTTCAGGGCCACAGGCGGCAGCAGGTAACCCAGCTCGAAGGCCACCAGCACCATCATCCAGAAGTGCACCGGCTCGATGCCGTTGGCATAGGCCATCGGGGCCAGGGTGCTGGACACCAGCACGATGGCGCCCAACGGCTCCATCACCATGCCCAGGAGCACCTTGGCGATCACCAGGAAGGTCATCGCCCACCAGACGTTGGGGAAGACCTGCGGGGCCATGTTCATGACCTCGGAGCGCTCGACCACACCGCTGACCAACTGCGTGAACAACATCAGGCTGATGTAAGCCCCCACGTGTTCGACCGTCTCGATGGTGGCGGCGCGGATGGCGCCCGAGGCCGTCTTCTGACGCTGCGCGGCGTAAGCGGGCTCCACATGAGTGGGCTCGCCAACCGGCTCGGACATGGGCATGGCCTGCACGGCGGCGGCACCCACCGGTGCGAAGTTGCGCGCGGCGACATCACGGGCCTGCAGCTTCTTGTCGAACACCAGCACCAGCACCATCATGATGGGCAGGATGCTGGGGGCCGAGATCTCGTTGAAGGGCGTGTCCAGCACATGGCTGTAGAACATGGCGATGGCGCCCACCACCAGCACGTAAGGGATCACGGCCTTCATCTCGCGCAGCATGGCTGGCACGGCCACCAGGGGCGAAGCCACGGCCGCACGCTGATGGCGGTTGTGGCGGTGGATCTGCGAGGCGATGAAGAAGGCTGTGGACGTCAGGGCGAACACGAAGAAGCCCCAGTAGAACAACTGGGACGTGGTGACCTGGCGGTTCAAGGCCGCGATGCCCACCACCAGCAGGCTGGGGCTGAGCACCACGCCCAGCGAGCCCGACATGGCCGTGGCGGCCAGCGCGTACTGGCTGGTGCCGCCCACCGCGCGCACCTCGTGGTACACGATGGCGCCCGCTGCGATCACGAACACGCTGGACACACCGGCATAGGCCGTGGGCAGGCCTGCGGCCAGCAAGATGATGTAGGTCAGGGCCTCAGGCGAGAGCTTCCAGGGCCGCAGGATGTTCATGAACAGGTCGACCATGCGGCTCTGCTTGAACAACATGCCGGCCCAGATGTGCAGGGCCAGCGCCAGCGGCAGGCTGATGAAGTCCAGGATCTTGTTGGCGTAGATGGCCGGGCCTGACGGGTGATCGTGCAGGAAGAAGTACACGCTGGTGAAGATGCCCAGGTTGGCAATCAGCGGAACGGCCTCCAGCGCGTGCAGCCAGCTGCCCTTGGTGGGCTCTTGTGATTGCGGCGGGCGCACGATGCGGAAGGCGCTGACGGCCGACATCACCGCGAACAACACGATCCACATGTAATAGACGCGCGGGTCTTCCAGCGGCACACCCGAGTCGACCGAGATCTGGTAGTAGCGCACCGACGAGTACATCATCATGCCGCTGCAGATCAGCATGGCCCAGGCCTGGGCCTGGTAGTCGCGCAGGTAGCGGGCCGGGCGCAGGCTGATGTGGTGGAAGCCCAGCGTGGTGTAGCCCGCCGTGATCGTCAGCAGGATCAGCAGCGTCAAGGCGCGGTTGTCGGCGCCGAACTTGAACAGGGTGAAGAAGCTGGTTTCCAGCCCGCGGTAGAACCTCAACTGCGGCGTGATGTGCGCGCGGATGTGGTCGTACATCACATAGCGTTCTGCGCAGTTCTTGACCGTGGCCGTCAGCGATTCGCGCACGGCCTCGGCGTTGAACTTGCGGGCACCGAACAGGTCGTCGATGTCATCGCTGGCGCCGCTTGAAGGGGTGCCTTTGGCGGCCTCGGCTTCCTGGCGCGCCACTTCCTGCTCCACATTGAGGTGGGCATCGCAGGTGGGCTTTTCAGGGTCGGCGCGCAGCAGGAAGTACTGCACCTGTTGCTGCGGGTCGCTGAACAGTACTTCGCCAAACTTGAGCAGCTGGCCATGCATCATCTCGCCGGTGCTGATCACCAGAATCATGATGAGCAGGAACAAGGTGGAGATGTGGGCAAACCAGCCCACCAGGCCGCGACCTGGTGATGAGGCGTTTGACGAGGTGCTCAAGGGTGTCTCCTGTTGCGGCGCATCAATGCGCCGTCATGACATGTGTGCAAAAGTGACGCCACGCTAGGTGGCTACCCTCGCATTGTCAATTCGTGCGCGATGGGATGTGCTTAGGGTTCGCCATTGGGTTCCTGCATTCGTGGGTGAATTTGCGGCGCCTTTTGCGCCCCCTTGGGCAGCTTGTGCGACAAAAGGATTCCCAAATGACAGAAGGCCCCGAGGGGCCTTCTTTTGGTGCATCCCGTGATGCGGCTTCAGCGGGGCTGAATCAGGCCAGCTTGCCGTGGCAGTTCTTGTACTTCTGGCCACTGCCGCAAGGGCAGGGGTCGTTGCGGCCCACGCGGGGCACTTCGGCGGCCACGGTGGCCGGGTCGGTTTCCTGCGCCACGCTGCCATCCTCGTTGGGGTGCGTGTAGGTCACGTTCATGAAGCTCTCGCCCTGGTTCTCGATGGCCTGGGCGGCCTGCTCGGCCTCTTCCTGTGACTTGATCTGAACCGTCATCAGCACGCGGGTGACGTCCATCTTGACCACGTCCAGCAACTGGCCGAACAGCTCGAAGGCTTCGCGCTTGTATTCCTGCTTGGGGTTCTTCTGGGCGTAGCCGCGCAGGTGGATGCCCTGGCGCAGGTAGTCCAGCGAAGCCAGGTGCTCGCGCCAGTGTGTGTCGATGGACTGCAGCAGCACCATGCGCTCGAAAGAGGCGAACTGCTCGCGGCCCACCACGCTGGTCTTGTCCTGGTAGCGCTGGTTGGCGGCTTCGATCACGCGGTTGAGCACGTCTTCGTCGTCGGCGGCCGTCTGGCCTTCCACCCACTTGACGAGGTCCACCTCCAGCTGCCATTCGTCCTTGAGCACCTTCTCCAGTGTGACCAGGTCCCACTGCTCTTCCAGGCTCTCGGCTGGCACGAAGGTGCGCACGACGTCGGTCATGGCGCCCTTGCGCAGGTTGGTGATGGCTTCCACCACGTCCACGGTTTCGAGGATCTCGTTGCGCTGCTGGTAGATGACCTTGCGCTGGTCGTTCGACACGTCGTCGTACTCCAGCAACTGCTTGCGCATGTCGAAGTTGTGGCCTTCGACCTTGCGCTGGGCGCTTTCGATCGAGCGGGTCACGATGCCGGCTTCGATGGCTTCGCCTTCGGGCATCTTCAGGCGGTCCATGATGGCGCGCACGCGGTCACCCGCGAAGATGCGCATCAGCGGGTCGTCCAGCGACAGGTAGAAGCGCGAGGAGCCCGGGTCACCCTGGCGGCCGGCACGGCCACGCAGCTGGTTGTCGATGCGGCGGGATTCGTGGCGCTCGGTGGCGATGATGCGCAGGCCGCCTGCGGCCTTGACCTGCTCGTTCAGCGCAGCCTGCTCGGCCTTCATGGCGGCGATCCTGGCTTCCTTGGCGGCGTGGTCCAGCGTCTCATCGGCTTCGACGGCCTGGATGTCCTTCTCGATGTTGCCGCCCAGCACGATGTCGGTACCGCGGCCGGCCATGTTGGTGGCAATGGTGATCACACCGGGGCGGCCTGCCTGGGCCACGATCTCGGCTTCACGGGCGTGCTGCTTGGCGTTGAGCACCTGGTGCGGCAAGCCTTCGCGCGTCAGCAACTGGGCGATCAGTTCAGAGTTCTCGATGCTGGTGGTGCCCACGAGGGTAGGCTGGCCACGCTCGTGGCATTCCTTGATGTCCGCAGCGATAGCTTGATACTTTTCCTTGGCGGTCTTGTAGACCAGGTCGAGCTGGTCTTTGCGCGCAAGGATGCGGTTGGGCGGGATGACGATCGTTTCCAGACCGTAGATTTCCTGGAATTCATAGGCTTCCGTGTCGGCCGTACCGGTCATGCCGGACAGCTTGTTGTACATGCGGAAGTAGTTCTGGAAGGTGATCGAGGCCAGGGTCTGGTTCTCAGCCTGGATCTCGACGCCTTCCTTGGCTTCAACTGCCTGGTGCAGGCCATCGGACCAGCGGCGACCGGCCATCAGGCGGCCGGTGAATTCGTCCACGATGATGACTTCACCGTTCTGGACCACGTAATGCTGGTCCTTGTTGAACAGGTGGTGCGCGCGCAGGGCGGCGTACACGTGGTGCATCAAGGTGATGTTGGCCGCGTCGTACAGCGAGGCGCCTTCCGCCAGCAGGCCCGCTTCAGACAGCAGGCGCTCGGCGTTCTCGTGGCCATCTTCAGTCAGGAAGATCTGGCGGGATTTTTCATCGGCGGTGAAGTCACCAGGCTCGATCACGCCTTCACCGGTGCGCGGGTCAGCTTCACCGATCTGCTTCTTGAGTTGCGGCACCACGGCGTTGATGCGCACGTACATCTCGGTGTGGTCTTCTGCCTGGCCGGAGATGATCAGCGGTGTGCGGGCTTCGTCGATCAGGATGGAGTCCACCTCGTCGACGATGGCGTAGTTCAGGCCACGCTGCACGCGGTCTTCCACCTCGTAGACCATGTTGTCGCGCAGGTAGTCGAAGCCGTATTCGTTGTTGGTGCCGTAGGTGATGTCGGCGGCATAGGCGGCCTGCTTTTCTTCACGGGGCATCTGGGGCAGGTTGATGCCCACGCTCAGGCCCAGGAAGTTGTAGAGCTTGCCCATCCACTCCGCGTCGCGGCGTGCCAGGTAGTCGTTGACGGTGACCAGGTGCACGCCCTTGCCGGTCAGGGCATTGAGGTAGACGGGCAGGGTGGCGGTCAGCGTCTTGCCTTCGCCCGTGCGCATTTCGGCGATCTTGCCGTTGTGCAGGGCCATGCCGCCCAGCATCTGCACGTCGAAGTGGCGCATCTTGAAGACGCGCTTGGAGCCTTCACGCACCACCGCAAACGCTTCAGGCAGGAGGGCGTCGAGCGATTCGCCCTTGGCGATGCGTTGCTTGAACTCTTCGGTCTTGGCGCGCAGCTGGTCGTCGCTCAAGGGCTCGAAAGTGGGCTCCAGCGCGTTGATCTTGGCCACCGTGCGCCGGTACTCTTTGAGCAGGCGTTCGTTACGGCTACCAAAAATCGAAGTCAGTATCTTGGGCAACATGGAGCGATCAATCCAATCGGAGGCAAGCGGGGGCTCAGGCACCAGGGACACTTTCCCCAGTCAACCAAAGCCAAAAAGTGTAGCACCCGGGGGTGACGCTTCCGCGACGCGGTTGCGCCCACCCTAGGAGGGGCTTTCCCCGCCCTTATTCAAGGGAGGCGGCGGGGGCAGGTGTGTCAAGGCGTTTCCGGGTCAGGCTGCTCAGGGTGACGCAAACCAGCGCCATCATCAGCACCACCACGGCGCCGGAGGGCATGTCCAGCATGGCGGACAAGGCCAGGCCCCCCGCGTAGGCCAAGGCGCCCGCGCCCCAGGCCAGCGGCAACTGCCGCCCGGGTGGCGCGTTGCGCACAGCCAGCGCCGGCATGATCAGGCTGCTGAACACCAGGTAGACCCCGACGAGTTGAACGGAGGCCGTCACGGCCAGCGCGAACAGCAGGTAAAAGCCCGCGCGGCCCAGGCGCTGGCCCAGACCGAACCACAAGGCCAGTACCAGCGCCGACAAGCCTGCCACCGCCCACAACTGCCCCGGTGTCACCCACAGGATCTGGCCAACCAGCAAATCCTTGAGGTGCTCGCCGCCATGCGGGTTGCCGGCCAGCAGCAGGATGCCCACGCACGATGCCAGCACGAACAGCGCGCCGATCAGGGCCTCCTGGATGTCGGGCCAGCGCTTTTCCGTCCAGGTCAGCAAGGCGGCCCCGGCCAGGGCGGCCAGCACGGCGGCACCTTGTACGGCCCAGCCCTGCGGCTCCCAGCCCAGCGCGTCAGCGGCGATCACGCCCAGCCCCGCGATCTGCGCAATGGCCAGGTCGATGAAGACGATGCCTTTGCGCAGCACTTGGAGGCCCAGCGGCACGTGGGTGGCCAGCACCAGGAGGCCGGCGATAAGCGCCGGCCCGACGATGGACCAGTCCACCGCGTGCAGCGTCAGGCTGGTGATCAGGTTGTGGCTCATTTGCTGGCCTTCAGCAGTTGCGCAAGCGTGTCGTCGAACAGCCCGAACAGGTCTTGCGCCTTGTCGCTGCCGCCCACGGTGAAAGGCAGCACCGCCACCGGGATGTGCGCGCGTTCAGACAGCCATTGCGAGCCACGGCCATCGTTGTAGGCTGCGCGCAGGATCATCTTGGCGGGCTGTTTCTGCAATTGCGTCAACACCGTGGACAGGTAGGCGCTGCTGGGCTCCACGCCCGGCTTGGGCTCCAGCGAGATCACCTCGTTGAGGCCCAGCCAGTTCTCCAGGTACGGAAAGCCCTTGTGCTGCACCACGATGGGCATGCCCTTGAGCGGCGCGGCCAGCTTGTCCCAGCGCTGCATGGCCTGGGCCCAGCGGATGTTGAAGTCCGCCAGGCGGTTGTGGTACAGGCTGGCGTGGGCCGCGTCCACTTCAGTCAGCCGTTTGCTCAAGGCCTGGGCCACTGCCGCGATGTTGCGCGGGTCGGTCTGGATGTGCGGGTTGCCGGAGGCATGGACGTCACCATCGGCGCGGTCCAGCCGGGTGGGCACTTCCAGCTTCTTGACGTAGTCCGCGGCGTTGAACTGGCCAGGCTGGCCTGACTGCACGGCCGGGTTGCCAGCCTGCCGCAGCAGCACAGGCAGCCAGCCAATCTCCAGTTCGGCGCCTGTGCACACGAGTAAATCGGCATTGCGCACAGCCGCGATCAGGCTGGGCTTGGCCTGTACCTGATGCGGGTCCTGCAAGGCATTGGTGGCGGTGTAGATGCTGGCCTGGTCGCCGGCCAGCTCTTTGGTCAGGGCAGCCCATTCGGGCTCGCAGGCAAAGACCTTGAGGGCATGCGCGGGCGTGCTCAAGGCGCTCAGCAGGGTCAAGGCGGGCAGGGCGATGAAACGCAAGGTGGTGGTGTTCATGTTCGGGTTCCTTGGTCGGCTTGATCAGTAGCTGTGCGCGCCATGGGCGCCCAGGCTCATCTGGTATTGCAGGAAGAGTTGGCGGTCATTGACGCCCACACGCGAACGGTCGTTGTTCAACTGCAGCCGCACGCGGCTGAACTCGCTGGGTGACCAGTCCAGCATCACGCTGTCGCGCTGGGGCTTGTAGCCGGTGGCGATGAAGTTGATGGCATTGCCGGCGTAGTCCACGTTGCCGCTGTCGAGCCGGTCATGGCGCAGGCCCACGCGCCAGGCCGGCATGAACTGGTAGATGCCTTGCAGGTACCAGCCCGATTGGGCGCTGCGGTAGGCGTCGGTGTTGGCGATCAAGCCAAGCTGGTCCGGGTCTGCGTACGCATAAGTCAGCTGGCCGGTTTCGGTGCGCCTGAAGTACTCGCCTTGCAACTTGAAGTTGGTGCGTGTGCCGTTGCCGTGCGGTGCCCACTTCCACACGCCATCAAGCGCCCAGATGCGGCTCTGGCCGGTGAAGGCATTGGTCACGTTCTGGTCGGCGCTGTTGGTGTCATCCCAGGTGCGAAGGCTGGCTTGCGTGCGCAACCAGGATGCGCCAGCGCGCCAGCTGTGGCTGTCCCCGATGTCGCCGCCCGTGTGGGCAAACAGGGCCACGGAGCCCGCTGAATTGCGGTTGCGGTCATTGCCAGGGAAGCCGTGGCCATTGCCCAGTTCGGCGCCCAGCTCGATGAAGCGGTCCGTGGGCAGCAGCCACTTGGCCTGCAGCCCTTCCTGCTTGTACTGGCCGCCGAGAAAGGCTTGGTAAACCAGCGGTGCGTCGACAAAGTCCCACGTATGGGCATGCTGCTCGTTGAGGTAGCCCAGGCCCGAGAAGAAGCGCCCGGCCTTGACTTTCAGGCCGTCGGGCAGGGCGGTGGTCTGCACAAAGGCTTCTTCGGCGGAGACCTTGTCGTCCGGGGCCACCGACATGGTCAAGGCGCCATAAAACCAGGGGTCGATGTTGGCGCTCAGGCCCAGTTCGGATTCGCCCAGGCTGAAGCCGCGGCCGCCCGGGCCGATCTCATCGCCACTGGGCACGAAACCACTGAGCTTCCAGGTGGTCGGGTCTTTGGACAGGCTGGCATACGTGCCGCTGAGGATCACGGACACGGCAGGGTTGAAGCCGTTGACGCTGACCTGGGTGTCGCCAACAGGGCCTGCTGTGGCGACTTCGGCGGCGGGCACGGGCGCAGCAGGTGAGTCGGTCGCGGTGCGGGCGGAGGCTTCTGGCGTGGACGATGCTGGTGCCGGTTGAGCGGGCTGGGCCTGCCGGTCCTGCTGCAGCTGTGCCAGCTTGCTTTCCAGCTCCTTGAGCCGCGCCTCGTACTGCGCGCGCATGTCATCGAGCTGCTGGCGCATCTCGCGGAGCGCGGCCTGCTCGGGCCTGGTTGCGGGCGCCTTGCCTGCCGCATGGGCTGAAGGCAAGGCGCTTACCGCCATCAAGAGGCTCAAAGTCAGCAGCCGAGGGCGGGCGATGCTGTTTGGCGGTGGGGTGAAGTCGGAGATGGCGCAGCCAGCACGGCGTGCGCCCAGGCCACTGCGGCCGGACGACGGAGTCAACATGGTGAAGCTTTCTTGCCGGGCCCGCACAGGCGAGGGCGGGCCGTTTGATGGGGGCTCAGTGCTGGCCGTGCCACTGCGCGCAGGCAGGAGCAGGCCAGTCAGGGATGTGAGTCAAGCGGCAAGGGCCAGAGGTGGCGCACGGGACAGGTAAACACAGGCCACACCTTGACCACATTGCGGCCGAGCGGCGTCCGCAGTCAGCACGTGGTCAAAGGTGGCCTGAGGCAGGACGGGCACCGTGGGTGCCACCCCACTGTCGCTGGCATGGTGTGCCAGACATTCCACACAGACCGTGTGGGCGGGCGCGCCGTCATCTCGGGCGGCGTGTTGCAGGGCGTGCCGCAAGCCGGCCTGCTGCATCAGCAGCATGACCAGGGCCAGCAACAAGTGCCAGCCCATGCCGCGGGTGGCGCGGCGGGCGTTGCAGTAGGTACGACCCGACATGGGAGCTTACTTTAGCGAAGCCGTGTTGCTCTTTTGTGAAGCGGTTGAAACAGCCCCCGGGCTGGACAGGAATTTCGCTGGATTCTGCTGCACGCCTTCCACCAACACCTCAAAGTGCAGATGCGGCCCCGTGGAGCGGCCGGTGCTGCCCACTTCGGCAATCTTCTGGCCGCGTTTGACCAGGTCGCCCTGCTTGACCAGCATGCGCGAGGTGTGCGCGTACCGTGTCACCAGGCCATTGCCGTGGTCGAGCTCCACCAGTTGCCCATACTGCGGATGCGGCCCGGCAGACAACACCACGCCACCCGCTGCGGCGAAGATGGGCGTGCCCGGGTCAGCAGGGAAGTCCAGCCCAGTGTGCAGGGCGGGGCGATGGGTGAAGGGGTCGGTGCGAAAGCCGAAGCCCGAGCCAATGGGCCCGTCAACCGGCGCGCTGCTGGGCACCATCAAGGCCTCCAGCCGCTTCTCGAACAGGTGGGATTCGATCAGCGTGAACAGGTCGCTGTCGCGCTCGCTCATGGCCTGCAGGCTGCTCATCTGGTTGTCGAGCTCGTCCAGCGTCCTGGCAGAGGGGCGTGTCTCCAGCATGCTGACCAGCGGGCCACCGCTGGCGCCCTTGGGCTCGGCCTCGATCTTCTTGAGCTCATCGGGCTTCATGCCTGCCATGCCGGCCACGCGTTCGCTCACGGCTTCCAGGTGCAGCAGCTTGGCTTGCAGATCGCCCACTTTCTCGGCCATGGCGTCGAGGTTCTCGCGCATGTAGCGGTCGCGCTGAGCGAGCTCCTGCTTCTCCACGTAGCGCACAGCCTGCGAGATGATGGGCCAGTGTTCATGGGCCGCCTTGAGCACCACCGCGTGGTAGAGCATCAGGCTGAGCACCATCATGGGCAGGGCCATGGCCAGCGCCGTCAGCACCAGGGTGAGGGGCGTAAACTGCAACACCCGGGTTCGCGACAGAACGCCGGTCGTGATCAAAATCTGCATGCAAGAACCTTCCGCATCAAACCTGACGTCTTGAATACGCAACCATGAGCGCAGGCCGCTACACCCGCACCGCCACCTACAAGCCCATGACACCTGATGTGCCTCAGGTGACGCAGGCCATGGGGCGCTCGAACCAGCTGGGCAGCCTGTTGAAACGGCTGAAGCTGTCTCAAGACTGCCTGGAGGCCATCAAGCCCAGCCTGCCGCCTGCCATGGCCGCCTACGTGAAAGCAGGCCCGGTGGACGATGAAGGCTGGACCCTGCTGGCGGCCAACTCGGCCGTGTCAGCCAAGCTGCGTCAGCTTCAGCCGCGCCTGATCGAGGTGCTGGCCAAAAAGGGGCTCAAGGTTAACGCAATCCGCGTGAGGGTTCAAACCGGGCGTTGATCAGTTTCAGGCCACGGTTGGCGGGATGCAGGGTGCTCAGGCCAGAACGGCCGGCACCAGGGCAGCCATGGCCTGACGTTGCGTCACGGCCTTGCCTTGCAGGGCGAAGCCCAGCAACTGTTCCGGGTTGTCGGCGGCGGTGAAGCGCGCCTCAACCGATTCGTCATCGGCCTTGACCGTCCAGTTGCCGGCGGCGTTGGCGGGCGGCGGGCACACCACGGTGGGCCAGGCCGGCGTCTTCACCACCACGGGCATGGCGGGGTAGGCCACAGGCGTGGGCTTGCCAGCCAGTGTGGCGGCCAGGGCGCGGGCTTGGGCCATCAGCGGCAGCACATAGGGCAGCAGGTGGCCATCCACCTCGGCGCAATCGCCCACGGCGTAGACGTGCGGCACATTGGTGGCCAGCTCGCGGTTGACCATCACGCCACGGCCGGTGAGCACGCCGGCTTCGGTGGCCAGGTGGGTGCGCGGCTTGAGGCCAATCGCCGACAAGACCAGATCCGTCTGCATCGTGCTGCCATCGCTGAGCGTGAGCTTCAGGCCGCCATCGGCCTTGTCCACGCTTTGCACACCCACGCCAAAGCGGAAGGTCGTACCACCGGCCTGCAGCTTGTCTTGCAGGCGGGCGCTGGCTTCCGCAGGCAGCAGGCGGGCCAGGGCGCGGTCGGCCAGGTCCAGCACGGTGGGCTCGATGCCGCGGTGCAGCAGGTCATTGGCAAACTCGCAACCAATCAGGCCCGCACCCAGGATGGCCACGCGCTTGACCGGCTGGCCGCCAGCAGCGGTGTCCAGCGCCTCGGCGAACCGGGCAAAGTCGTCCAGGTCGTTGACGGACAGCACCGTGTCGGCCGCATCGCCCTTCAAAGGCAGGCGGATCGGGTCGGCGCCCAGGGCCAGCACCAGGTCACGGTAGGTCAGCACTTCGCCGCTGGCCAACGTCACGGTGCGCGCCTGGGTGTCGATGCCGGTGACCGCGCTGTTGGCGATCACACGGCCCTTGATGTCTTCCGACATCTTCTCGGCGGGCTTCATCACCAGCGTGGCGGCCGTCTTCTTGCCGGCCAGCGCGTTGGACAACATGGGCTTGGAATAAAAACCCGCGTGGTCCCGGCTGACGACGACGATGGGCACGTTCGCGTCGGCCTTGCGCAGTTCACGCGCCACGTTGTAGCCGGCCAGGCCGGAGCCGATGATGACGACCGCTTCGCTCATATCAGATCTCGATCATTTCGAAGTCGGACTTGCCCACGCCGCAGTCCGGGCATTCCCAGTCGGCAGGCACGTCTTCCCACTTGGTGCCGGGGGCGATACCGTCTTCGGGCAGCCCTTTGGACTCGTCATACACAAAGCCGCACACAACACATTGATAGGTTTTCATGAGAGATATCTTCCAAAAACGGGGGTGGATTCTGATGCAAGTTAAGGCTGCGCCCAGGGCTTGCAAGCGTCAAAAAGGGGGTTTCGGCGCCACGCACAACGATGTCGGCGTTTAACGTGGGCGCCCTGCCAAGGGCTCGCGAGGCAATCAGGCCGAGATCTTGTCCAGCACCGCCTGGTAGGCGTTGGCGTGCTTTTCCTCGACCTTGGCCAGCGCGGCAAAGCGCTTGGCCGCCTTTTCGAGCACAGCCTTGAATTGTGCCGCGTGCTCCTTGGACTCGGCGATCTGCTCGTCGATTTCCTTGACCGCATCCGTGCGGCCTTCCTCAACTGCGGCGTTTCTGAAACTCGGGTACATGGTCGTGTACTCGTAGGTTTCACCCTCGATGGCGAACTGCAGGGCCTTGGCCGGCGTCATATTGGCCTTGGGGAAGAGCAGGTCCAGGTGGCCGAAGGCGTGCAGGATTTCCTGATCGGCGGTGTGCTCGAAGTGCTTCGCGGTTTCCTCGTCGCCCATTTCGCGGCACAGCTTGGCGAAGTAGCGGTACTTGATGTGGGCCATCGATTCGCCGGCGAAAGCAGCTTCGAGGTTCTGGATGGTGACCGACTTGGGATCGTGGAAGGGGGTGCTCATGTCGTGGCTCCTTTGGGTGTCGTGGGGCAGTTGGGGCTGCGATGGAGTCACTGTAGGTCTGCCGTGAATATTTTGGAAGTCAATCAATTTGATTCTGATGATAGCGATTGGCTATGAGGCAAGGGCGCACCAGGAAAAACTGCCATTGAGTGCGGTTTGCCCGACGGCGGTCGCATCAGCGCAACGCCCGGATTCGCGCTGGCCTGCCCCCTACAATGCGGCGAGCTTTTCAGATCAGATGAAAGAATTGGGGTCATGACACAGCGTCGTTTGCATCCGGTCAGCCGAATCCTCGTCTTGTTGTTGTCTTTGTCGGTATTCGTGTCGCCTTCTCATGCGCAGATAGCGAGCTCGAGTGGGCTGTCTACTTCAGACGCTGAAAAGCTCAACGCCTTGATGGGGCGTGGCGGCAATTCGTCCAGCGGCTTGACCTTGCGTTCTGACATGGGCATGCCCACGGGCCCTGGCCTGCCCTTGCTGCCTGCTGCGTCGCCCCGCATTGATGGCGCTGACACGCCAGCATCGGGCCGCAATGCTTTGGCCCTGATGCCGCCACCTCCGCCGCCGCCGCTTCCGCCCAACGATTTCCAGCGTTTCGTTCTCGAAACAACGGGGCAGGCATTGCCTTTGTTTGGCTCGGGGTTCTTCGATCAGACGAGTTACGTGCCGCTGGCCAACACACCGGTCTCGCCGGACTACCGCATCGGGCCGGGCGATGAAATCCAGATCCGGGGATGGGGCTCGATCGACATGGACGTGCGCGCCGTCGTTGACCGCGATGGCCTGGTCCATATCCCAAAGATCGGTGCCGTCAACCTGGCTGGCGTGCGCAGTGCACAGGCCGAAGAAGCGGTTCGCACTGCCGTGGGCAAGTACTACAAGGACTTCAAGCTGAATGTGACCCTGGGGCAGTTGCACGGGATCACGGTCTACCTTGTCGGGCAGGCCCGCAAGCCGGGTGCCTATCAACTCAGCAGTGCGTCCACCCTGATTTCCGCCCTTTTTGCCAGCGGCGGGCCCAATCAGATGGGGAGCATGCGCCATGTCCTGGTCAAGCGCGCCGAAAAAGTCGTTGCCGAGCTCGATCTCTACGCGTTCCTGTCCAAAGGAGACAAGTCGTCCGACGTTCGCTTGCAAGACGGCGACACCATTGTCATTCCTGCTGCGGCGGGCTACATGGCGCTGAGCGGCAAAGTGTCGCAACCGGCGGTGTATGAACTCAAAAACGACAAAGAAACAGTTGGCAGCATTCTGACGCTGGCTGGCGGCTTACCCGTGATGGCCGACCCGCGTCGCGCCCAGCTGGAGCGTCTGGACCCTGGAGCCAAATCGCCGCGCAGCGTGGAAGTCTTCGCGCTGGACGCTGCAGGATTCCAGCGCACCTTGAAGCGCGGCGACCTGTTGACGGTGGCTGCGGTGGTGCCCGAGTTCGTCAACGCCGTCACCCTGCGAGGCAATGTCGCCACACCCATTCGCAGCCCCTGGTTCAAGGGTATGACCGTCCATGATTTGATCCCTGGCCGTGGCTATCTGGTGTCCCGGGCGTCGATCAGAAGGCAAAACGATGTCCTGCTCAGCGATGACGATAAGCGCAACGCACGCAGCAACGCCTTCGAAACCGACCCGGCCAAGCAGCAGGGAGGGACTGTTACCCCGCCTGCGAGCAACCAGGCGATCAACGCGGTAAGTGGTCAGACGACGGCACCGCCATCGCAAACAGACGACAAGGTTGTTGGTGACAGCGCTGACAGCCTGGCGCAGCGCATTGGCAATCTCGTGGACGAAGTGAACTTCGAGTACGCCGTCATCGAACGCGTTGATACCAACCAGATCAAGGTCCAACTGTTGCCGTTCAATCTCGGGCAGGCATTGGACGACGCCCGAAGCCCGGAGAACCTGGCACTTCAACCGGGTGACATCGTGACGGTGTTCTCCGTCAACGATGTGCGTGTGCCGCAGGCAAAGCGTCAGGTCTTTGTGCGCGTAGAGGGCGAAGTCCGCCGGCCAGGCATCTACCAGATGACGCCTGGTGCAAGCCTGGTTGACCTGGTGAACAAGGCGGGTGGCCCGACACCGGATGCCTACCTTTTTGGTGCCTCGTTCTACCGCGAGGACGTCAAGCGCATGCAGCAAGACAACCTGGAGCAGTTGGTCCGCAGACTGGAGTCCCAGGTCGATACCCGGCTGAGCAGCGCGGCAGCCAGCGTGTCCGGATCAGACTCTGCGGGGGTTGCGCAGTTGCGCATACAGGCAGAGGCCAACGCACAAAAGCAGGCTCTTCAGCGTTTGCGCAACCTCAAACCCACGGGTCGCATCATGCTGGGGTTCCAGTCTGATCATCCCGATTTCAAACAAATGCCGCCGCTGAAACTCGAAAATCAGGACAGGTTGGTGATCCCCTCAAGGCCAGATTTTGTGTACGTGCTGGGCTCGGTCAACACCGAGTCGGCCCACATCTGGGAGGAAGGCAAGAGCGTTCAGGCGTATCTTGACCAATCTGGTTTGACCAGCGGGGCGGATACCGACGAGCTTTTCGTGATCAGGGCCGATGGCGGCGTGATCTCCAACAGCGGCCGCTGGTTCTCCAGCGTTCGCAGTGCAAAGGTCTTGCCGGGTGATGTCATCGTCCTGCCCGAGAAGACCGACCACGAGAGCGCATGGAGCGTGTTCACACGCAATGCCAAGGACATCACGCAGATTGTTTACCAGTTCAGTCTGGGGGCTGCGGCGATCAAGACGTTGAGGAACTGATCGATGGGCGCTCCTAAGACGGCTTTGGGCGATGATGTGCGTGGGGAACTGACGCCGCAGGACATCGTCGATTTGATCGCAAGTAATCGGAGGATGTTGGTTGCCGTTCCCCTGGCCGCAGGCCTGTTGGCTGGTGTTGCCAGTTTTGCGGTTCCGAAGCAGTATGCGGCCGAGACTGCATTCATGGCGCCTCAATCCCAAACCGGCGTTGCAGCGTCGATGTTGCAGTCTCTTGGCGCTTTGAGTGGTCTGGCCAGTTCTGTCGCCGACGTGCAAAATCCGTTGGATCAATATGTGGCTTTGTTGAAAAGCAGGACGATTGCTGATGCTCTTATCAAGCAATTCGACCTCAAAACTCGATACGAAGTCACGCTGAATGACGACGCCCGTCTTGAACTGGCCAGTCGTACGACGGTCATTTCTGGAAAGGACTCAATTGTCAGAGTTGCGGTCGAGGATCGCGATCCTGTGTTTTCGGCAAAACTGACCAATGCTTATGTTGATCAGCTGCGGGTACTCCTTGGCAGGCTGGCCATTACCGAAGCTCAGCAGCGGCGAGCATTTTTCGAGCAACAGTTGCAAAAGACTCGTGCAAACCTGGATGCGTCCGAAAATAAGCTCAGAAATGCAGGTATTGATCCAGCCACATTGAAGGTGGATCCATCCTCAGCTGTTCGCTTCGCCGCCGACTTGGCCGTCCAAATCGCTCAAGCCAAAGTGCAACTGGATGTTCTTGGCCGAACGCTAACCCCGACAGCGTCGGAATACCGATCGGCTCAAGCTCAGCTTGATTCCATGCTGAAAATGCAATCGAGCTACGCTAAAGGCGGTGAAGGCGGCAGCGATGCGCAGAAGAACTACATTAATAGCTATCGAGAATATAAGTATCAGGAGACGCTCTTTCAAATGTATGCGCAGCAGTATGAGTTGGCGCGAATTGATGAAGCCAAAGAAGGGTCAGGCGTGTTGCAGGTCTTAGATGCGGCGGCGCCTCCTGAACGCAAATCGAAGCCCAGGCGACTTGTCTGGGTTATCGCAGGAATCCTGTTGGGCTTCTCTGCGGTTGTTGGGACGGTTTTCGGACGTGATTGGTCTCGGCGACAAGGATTGCGGTGGAAAGGGCGGGGGCAGGCATGACTCATTGCAGCAATGATTCCATGCGCGCTCAGTCCCTGAGGTTGGACCTGGGTTGTGGGCGCTATAAAAAATCTGGTTATATCGGCGTTGATAAGTTTGCAGCGGTGTCGCCAGATATCGTGTGTGACATTGAAAGAGAGCAATTGCCGTATCCAGATGGCAGTGTTGATGAAATCTATTCTTCCCAAGTATTTGAGCATTTGCGTGATTTGAATGCGGTGATGGAAGAATGCCATCGGGTTCTTCGGCCGCAAGGGCTGTTGCATGTCACCGTGCCGTACTGGAGTTCTGAGGGGGCATTTCGGGATCCAACGCATGTCAGGTTCTTTTCGGAAAAGTCCTTTGATTACTGGGAGGCCGGTAATGAGTGCGCATACTATGCATCAGTGTCTCCATACAAGATTGAGTCGGTGGATTACCTCCTCCACCCGTCTGTTTTCGTGCATTGGGCGCGCAGGCTGTTTGGCATCCGCTTCCTGAAAGCCTTCAACAACATGATTGTGTCGGTGGAGTTCAAGCTTCGGGCGGTCAAGTGATGCTGAGCATTGGTGTTGTCGTTTTGAACTTTCGCTCTCATGCAAAAGTGGAACGTCTGTTGGCGTCAATTGATTCATTTGAAGACATTTGCGTTTGTATTGTCGACAACAGCGTGGATTCAGTGGAATTGGCGGCCTTGCATGAACTGGCGCACAGGTACCCTGCTGTCGAGGTCCTGGACACGGGCCGCAATGGCGGTTTTTCCTTCGGCACCAACGCGGGCATACGCCACCTGTTGGATCGATGCACGTCCGTGTTGATCCTCAACCCGGATACGACACTTGAGCGAGACTTTTTCTCGCGGCTGAAAGCATTGCACACCGGGCTACCGGATGTCGCCATTTCCCCGCATGGCATTCGGATGTCGGACGGTTCCGTGTGGTCGGCGGGTGGGGAGTTTTACTGGTTGAAGGGGCGCGCCGATGTTTTGCCTCACGCACGGCGAAGCGTGTGCACCCCATTTGGCACGTGCGCGTGCCTCCTGGTTCCCAGTGATGCAATACGCGACGTTGGTTTGCTGGATGAAGACTTCTTTCTTGGTGGGGAAGAGTGGGACCTCAGTCGTCGCCTGACGCGTTCAGGCTGGTCCATCGTTTACGCACGGGCCGTGCGTTACCAGCATGAGGTCAGTGGCACGCACGAGAAATATGGCCACAAATTTTTTTACATGGGCATGCGAACCAAAGTGCTTTTTGCGAGGAAGCACTACGGCCTGTGGTTCTGGGGCTGGCTTGTTGTCTGTTTTTTGCCGGCAGTGCCCATGCTGCTCCTCAGGCACACCCGCATCAACAAGACTGGACCGCTGGCCCTGATGCGTTCCATCGTGACAGCGGCCTGGCGTTCGGCTCGAGCCGCCACCATCACTGAGACTGAGTTTTTGAGCGCAGGCCGAACGCGATGAAAGCGGTGATCGCGAGGGCCGTGGTGATCAAGATTGGCGCGGTACTGTCCTCGTTCGTGCTCACCATGGTTTTGACCAGGGTGATGGACCAAGAACAGTTTGGCCAGTATTCATTGGCAATCACGTGGGTCACACTGCTATCGATCATTGCCCCCTTGGGGTTTCCTCAGCTCATTCTGCGTGAACGTGCAGGCACAGGTGGTGTTCAGCGGGCCACCTTGTTGCTGACAACAGGGACGATTCTGGCGTTTGGCGTCGTCGGCTTGGCTGCGGCGTGGTCGGCCACACTGTGGTTGGCTTCCGACTGGGGCGATCTGGTACCGGTGGCCACATTGATGTTGCCGACATGGGGCGTGATCCGAGTGTCTTCCGGGATTATTTCGGGGGCGGGGCTGATCAATCTCGGACAGGCTGTTGACACCTTGGCGCGACCATTGCTGCTGCTCGCCGCGGTTGGTGGAGTTTGGTGGCGTGGACGCCAGTCCTTGGATGCCAAGACCGTATTGGAGCTAAGCCTGGTGACCATGGCTGGGCTTGCGGTATTCGTGATTTGGCAGGGATGGGCAAATCGCGGGAAAGTCCAATCGGCGCAGTGGAAAGCGAACACGCTGTACTCGTCGAGCCTATGGGCGTCGGTTGTGATTGCGGCGGTGTCAGCCGCCCAGTTGGCAATGAGTTCCTTGGACACCTTGATCATCGGTTGGACGATGTCCGTCAAAGATGTGGCTCTTTATCGATCAGCAGTGCTGCAATGTCTCGCCTTCACTTCTATTTCTGAGGTTCTGAATGTCTTTCTGCGACCTAAAATACCTGCACACCTCGCCGCTGGACGGGCGCGCGAGCTTGAAACCCTGATTGCTCGCGCCACGCAATGGGCGACCATGTTCGCATTTGCTGGGTGGTTAACGTATGCCGCCGTCGGTGCTCCGCTGAGCGCGTGGATTTTTGGTGAGAAATATCGCGAAGCGTTTGCCGCTGCTTTGATTCTCATGGGAGGTCAGGTGGCAATGATTGCGATCGGTCCCGTGGACACCGTGCTCATCATGGGAGAAAAGGAGCGCGTCATGTTGCGCATACTTTTGGCCGGAATTGCTCCTTTCGCTCTCCTTGCCTGGACTTTTGGACAAAGGTGGGGCATTGAGGGCGTGGCAGTCGCTTGTGTGGCGGTCAATGTAGCTCAACGCCTTGCTGGTAGTTTGGCCGCGTTCAAACTCCTAGGAATGCGTGTTGGCCTATTTTTGAGTTGGAGGTGACACGTGCGTGCCCTAAAGTTTTGTGCAATATTGGTAAATTACTATGGAGTGTCCGACACCATCGCATGCATTCAGTCATTGATTAAATCGGCTGAGCACTCTGAATGCAGTTTGGTTGTGTTGGTCGTGGACAATTCAGGCGATTTTCCTGATCAGTATGATGGGCCAGTGACCGTATTGAAGACGGGATTCAATGTCGGCCTGGCTGGGGCATGGTACATCGCGCAATACCATCATATTGCTCAGGCGTCCGACTATCTGATCTTTCTAAACAATGATACACAAGCAGATTTGGCATTCTTTGATGGCATAAGCAAGGGTGTGCAGAAGTGGGGAGGGCAATGCGCGTTTGGCCCACGAATTCACTTTTCAAGTGATCCTCAAAAAATATGGTCTCGCGGCGGCAGAATAAAGAGATTTTCTGCATCAGTGGTGCATGCAGGGGAAGGGGTCCCTGTTTCAAAGGTCGAAACGGGTGATTTTGAGACAGGTCACCTTTCAGGGTGCTGCATGATCATAAATACCGAAAGCATGAATGATATCGGTGGGGCCGATACAAATTTCTTCTTTCGTGGTGAAGAGTGGGATATCAACTATAGACTCGCCCAGCGTGGTGTGAAGTTGGTGATCCTTGATGAGGTCCGATTGTTCCATCATGTCAACGGCAGTCACGATCGTTTCGATTTGAAAATGCTCTACTTGGCGTATCGGTCAAAAATGCTGTTCGCCAAAAAAATCCAACCCTTTTGGTATTTCCCTGTCTGGCTTGGGTTGAGTTATTTTTATATTATTTTTGTTGCCGCGAATAAATTCGCGAAGCTGTCGGGGCGCGATGCTCTGGATATAAAGCCAGTTCTGCTTAAAGCCTTCAAGGATGGCCTTGCCAGAGATAAAATTCGCATTGAGGACTATGAGCGTTAAAAGGGTTCTGCACGTCGTCCGTCGAATGGACGTCAGCGGTGGGGCAGAGCGCTTGATCTCTGAGCTTGTGCGCCATGAGCCTGGACACCAAGTCTTGGTGTATGACGGTGGAGAGAGCTTTTATGATCTTGGTCAGCCACTCATGCGTGCTCAAGGGATTTTGGGTGCTCTATGGTGGATACTGACCCATAAGCGGCGATTTGATGTCGTCCATTTGCACTTGTTTCCGTCCATCTATTTCTCGATGATTTTGGGGCGGAGTTGTGTCGTTCATGAGCACAACACCGGGAACAGGCGCCGGGCATACCAAATCTTTCGACCAGTGGAGTGGCTGGTGTACCGCCGTGCGCGTGCGGTTATCGCGATCAGTCAAGCCGCGGCAGATGCCTTGGTGCAGTGGGTGGGGGGGCTACCTAGACTATGTGTTCTTCCTAATTTTGTGCCGGACCTTGCGGTCGGGCAACCCTCAGAGCCTGCGGCTTGCATTCACGACTGCCAGGAGACCCGGCATGAGATCCGGTTACTGATGGTGGCGTCCCTCACGCCTAAGAAGAATCACGCTTTCATGTTGCAAGTCCTTGCAGCTCTTCCAACGGCTTTTGTGCTTCACTTGGTCGGCGAAGGTCCTTTACGTGATGAGCTTGTCAGGCAGGCGGGGGAGTTGGGGGTGATGGATCGCATTCATTTTCATGGGGCGGAGCGGGATGTCGCGAGACACTACCGCACGGCAGATTTGTGCGTGCTTACTTCGAACTGGGAGGGGTTTGGACTTGTCGCAATAGAAGCAGCGCAATTTGGCATTCCAACCGTTGTGCCAAATGTACCTGGCCTGCGGGATTTTGTGCCTGATAAGCGATTCCTTATCCAGGAGCGAGAGCCAGCGGTTTGGGCGAAGCGAATCTTGGAGTTGCGCTCGGTGGCGTCAGACGACACCGTGCAAAGCACTTACAGGGAAGCGGCCAAGGCCTTTTCCCTTCAAGCCTATTTGGTGAAGCTTGATGCAGCCTACGCGTGATTTAACTCGCGCAGCGCTTGGAGTCAGCGCTGCGCTATTGATCGCGACGCCGAATGTGACTTGGGTGTTGTACTTGCCGAGTTTGCTTTTGTGGCTACTGTGTGCGTATTTACAAAAACCAAGACACGATTTGGCAATATTGGGGAGTATGTATCTCGGCGCTTTTTGTGTGCCGACTTACTTCCTAGATCCCGCTACTTTGCCTTATAACGCCCTCTTTTTTTCCTGCCTTTTATTTGCGTTACTGACATTTGGTCCTCAGGCAGACGATGTCCTGTACGAGGAAATGATTCGTAGCGCGCCATACATCTTGCTGTTTGCAACACTGTTGCCAATGGTTGTGCCGGTTGGCTCGTTACTACAATCAAGACCAGAAGGGGTGCAGTTGATCGATGGTCTTTTGCGCCAAAGAGGGTTGTATTCTGAACCTGGTTTCCTAGGACATTGGGCCACCCTATTTTTATACCTGAACCTACGTCGAGGCAGAACCTGGCAGGTGCTCATGTCTATGGCTGTTTTGGGGCTTAGCGCGAGTGCCGGTGCAATGTTGTTTTTGCTCTTGCTGGTCGCGGCCACGGGACTGCGCGTAACAAAGAGGCAACTGGTCATGGCGTTGCTCATAAGTGCAGGACTGATAGCGCTATTTTTTGACCAGATTATGGTTAAGTTGAGTTCTGGTTCGATGGTGGACAGGGTATCAAACTTTGCTCAAACGATCGATTTTCTGCATGCTCACAATTTTGTGCCACTCGGGTTTGGGCCAATGAATATTGACGGTGCGCCGGTTGGAGTCCTGTCATTTGGATTGGGCCTGCTTAAAGCGATGGGTTGGCTGGCTCTGCCCATGATTGCCTGGATTTTCTGGAGAGTCGGCTTTGGGTTCAAGTTGTTGGCAATATTGGTGCCATGGATATTTCTCGGGAATTACTGGGAGACGCCGGTGTTGGTGTTGCCACTTCTGTTTCTTCGGAGTTCGCGTGCCGAAGCCAGCCCGGGCAACGAGCTTAAAGGTACGCAGTAATGCCCCGAAAATTGTCGGTTAAGCCAATGAAGGGCACTGTGTTGCTGTCGGTGAATGCCGCTTGGAATGCGGTCAACTTCAGAATGGGGTTGATTCATGCATTGCAAGACGCGGGTTGGGATGTTGTGGTGGCTGCTGGTGCTGATCGCTATGTGTCTGTATTGGAAGGACTGGGTATCTCATTTGAGCCTATCCCAATCTCTCCGAGAGGGGTGAACCCAATATCTGATATCAAGTTGTTATTCGCATATCTTGATATTTTTAGACGGCATCGTCCAAAAGCGTATCTTGGCTTTACCGTTAAGCCCAATGTGTACGGGTCAATCGCTGCCTGGTGGTGCGGCGTTCGTACGCTTAACAATATTGCTGGACTGGGGTTGGTTTTTTCTGGCGCTGGCCTTCTGGTATGGCTAGTAACGCGCTTGTACAAGTTTGCTCTTCGAAAGTCTGCGGTGGTGTACTTTCAAAATGATGAGGATTTGCTTTTGTTTTTGAAGGCAGGGATCATTCGTCAGGGGCAAGCTCAGAGATTGCCTGGCTCTGGTGTGGATCTTGGTAAATTTGAATTCACAGAACTGAATGACTCCCCAACAGAGCCATTCAAATTTTTACTGGTCGGACGACTACTGTGGGAAAAGGGCGTTGGCGAGTACGTGGAGGCGGCCAAAAGGATACGTTCTAAATATCCAGGGAGAGTTGAGTTTTACCTGCTCGGATTTTTAGGTAATGGATCGGACGGTGCTGTCACTGAGTCTGATGTTGCTCAGTGGGAGAAAGATGAGTCCGTACACTATTTGGGCGTAAGTGATGAGGTCGCTCAAAGGCTTGCAGTTTGTGATTGCGTGGTTTTGCCATCCTATTACCGTGAAGGTGTGCCCAGAGCGCTATTGGAGGCTGCTGCGGTTGGTCGCCCGATCGTGACGACTGACTGGGTTGGGTGCAGAGAAACCGTCGTCGACGGGGAAACAGGATTTCTCTGTCGACCAAGAGATGTCGACGATTTGACGGAGAAAATGGAGACCATGTTGATGCTGGATTTCGATCAGCGCGCAAAGATGGGGCGGCTGGCTCGAAAGCACGTTGAGAATTTTTTTGACCAAAATATCATTTTGCAATGCTACGTGAGCGATCTGGAAAAGGTGGTCACGTGACAAACGATGTTGCTTATGTGGTCGCGATATTTGTTGCAATCATTTTCATATCGGAAATTATTGCTCGCGTAGGGCGCTTGACTTATCCCAGTGGACGATTCCAGTCCATTGATGGGCTCAGGGGGTGCTTGGCACTCCTAGTCTTTTTTCATCATGCAGTCATTTGGCGGAAATTTCTGACAGCCGGGGTTTGGGTGTCACCTGAAAGCCCTGTGCTCTACCAGTTTGGTGAAGGTAGCGTGGCGGTCTTCTTTATGGTCACCAGTTTTCTCTTTGGCGCGAAGATCCTGGAAAGCAACGGCCGGCAAGATTGGTTGCGGCTGTATATTTCTCGAGCGTTACGCTTGTGGCCGGTCTACCTGGTGGTGATCGTTGCGATGTTGCTTGAGGTTGGTTATCTCACAAATTGGACGCTGCAAGAGCCTCTGCGTATGCTGATTGTTCATGTGGTGAAATTGGTATTCTTTTTCAAGGCGGATGTGAATGGGTTGGCCAATACAGACATGTTGTTGGCGGGAGTCACCTGGTCCTTACGCTATGAATGGTTCTTCTATTTCATGCTGCCCATCATGTCGATGATGGGTGGAGGAGCGTTTCGCGTCTGGAAGTTTCTGCTTACTGCATTTGCCTTAGTGTTTGCCTGGTTTGCTCATATCCGCTTGGATTTGCTGGTGGCGTTTTGCGGTGGTTTTGCGGCACTTTTCCTTTTACGGTTTGGGGATCAATTTCAAAAGAAGTCAGATATGGTTCTTTCGATTGGCGCAATATTGATGTTTGCGTTAAGTGTTTTGGTCCCGTCGCGTCCTGGCTTTTCGCTGACTTCTTTAGGATTTCTTGCTGTCGGCTTCTCTTGCATTGCCGCTGGTGCCACCGTATTCGGACTTTTGAATTTGAGGGCAATTAAAATGTTGGGGGCCGCGTCTTATGGGCTTTACCTCATCCATGGTTTCTTCTTGCACTTGGTGATCAGTGTGATGGTGGGTCGCCCGCAAGCAGCATCGATGTCCAATGCCGCCTACTGGGGAATGGTGGCCGGCATTGGCTTGATTTCTGTCGGATTTTCTGTGTTGCTTCACCATCTGGTGGAGATGCCCTGTATGGCGGCCACACTCAAATTCTTGCGGCGTCTGCGTCCTAGCGTCGTCACCCTTCGCGGTAAGGCATGAGTGTCTTCAGATGGGGCAGTGATCTCAACCAGACTTGTGAACAGGTAGGCTTCGGCATGAAGGGAGCCGATTCATTGTGCCGGACTGATGAGCTAGTCGATGAGGTTTGGTATAGGCCTAAGCATTGGCAACGTGAGCAACTTGACGCAGATTTTCGCCGTTGGCGTTCAATTGCCGATACACCCAGACATACCCAGCCGCATAAGTCCATACCGCCAAACAAGTGATGGCCGTGCTTTCGCTGGCGAGTACCGCGATGATCTGGCACCCCAGCACCGTTGCCCAGATGGTGGCGCTGGCCAGGCCGTGCCTGAGCCATTCCTGGCTTGGTTTGCCCTGGCCTCGATTCTTGATGCGCAGGTTTCGATACAGCAGTTGATGCATGTGCCCCAGGTCCGCCTGGCCTGTGGCGATCCCATCCCGAACGCGGCGCCGGTACATGGAGAACACCGTTTCCCACACAGGGTAGATCCAGACCAGCATCAAGGCCCAGGCTGACATGCGGGGGTTTCTTTCAAGCAGCATGACGCCGCACTGGGCCAGCCAGAAGCCAGCGAGGTAGGCGCCACCATCACCCAGAAAGATCCGGCCGAACGGGTAGTTGAACAACAGGAAGCCGCCCATGGAGGCGATGCCCCACAGACACAGCTTCATGACCAGCATGTCACCATGCATCCAGGCCAGGGTAGCCAGCCCGGCCAGCATGATCGACACCGTGCCGGCGGCCAAGCCATTCAAGCCGTCCACGATGTTGATGGAGTGGGTGACGCCACCCACGGCAAAAACGGTGAACAAAACTGAGACCACGGGGTGGCGGATCAACGAATCGAGCAGGACCGTATCCAAGTCCGTATACCGGATGTCCAGTACCCAGATGGCAAGGGCGGCAGACGCGAACGACGCCAGCAACCGTGTGCGAACCCGAACGGTCTTGGTCAGATCTTCCGCAAGCCCGGTGAGAAAGACTGGCGTGGCGCAGGCCAGCAGCACCAGCGTGGTGGGGTAGGTGGTGCCGCCAGTCAGGTAACCAGCCAGAACAGCGATGATCAGCCCAAAAGCCAGGCCCAGCCCACCAACGCGGGGCACGGGTTTGGCGTGGATTTTCTGAACGCCGGCGAGATCGTGGTCAAGCGAGAGCCTGCCGTGCCAGCGCTGGGTCAGCACCAGCAGGGCGCAGATCACAAAGCTGCCAGCAAAGATGGCAGCCAGCCGCCATGTCAGTATTGTGGACACGATCACTCCCGTTATTGTTGCGCCTTGGCCTTACGTGGGCATTGCAGCGTTATGGTTACCAGTGTAACGGCGGAAAACAGGCTTGGTGGGTGACGCCGGGGCAAGGAAGAGGGGGGAGATTTTGCGCTGCAGCATTCGCACATCGTAGTGCTTTCAGGCCATCAGGCAAGCTGAGAATGCCCTGCATGCCTGTGGCTTTTTTGCCGTTCGTGCCGACCTTGTGCAGCCTTGTTGATGCAGCGCAGCATCAGGCATCCGGGGCATCGTTCAGATCCTCGGTCGTTGGCTTGGCCTCGACCCGGTATTGCTCGCTTGCCCACGCACCCAGGTCAATGGCCTTGCAGCCCTTGCTGCAGAAGGGGCGGTAGGGGTTGTCGGTGCTGTAGGTGTGCATGACCCCGCAGGAGGGGCAGCGCACTTGCAGGTTCTTTTTGCCTTGGGCCGGCGAGGGGGCGTCGCGCTCGGTGCTCATCGAGAGACCCTCCGTTCACGCGCAAAGTGTCAACTCGAACCCCGCGTCCAGATCTGACGCGATCTTGAGCTTTCCGTCGGCATCTGCACGCATCAGGCGGATTGACACCATCAGGCGGTTGCAGCTGATTTCGGGGATCAGGCCCAGTGCCGGGTCGATGCGCAGGCGCAGCAGCAGGTAGCTGCGGTTGTCCTTGAGGTTCTGCTGGTACTGGCCGCAGGGGGCCGCCACCATGTGCGGGTGCCCTGCATCGCGCAGCAGGCCCAGCATCACGTTGAGCGCTTCGGCCAGCGGCGTGAGCGTGCTGACCCATTGCTGCAGGTCGGCCTGCCGTTTGGCGGCTGGCTCCTGTTGCCAGGCGTAGTAGGAGGGCAGGTCAAACTCGCAGGTGCCACCCGGGATGCTGATGCGGCTGCGGATGCTCATCAACCAGTCGTTGCTGGACAGCGATTGGCCCGCCTTGCCAGGCAACTGGTTCAGGTTGTTGTAGACGCGGTCGATGCGCGCCAGCACGTCATCGAGTGCACTTTCCTGGATGGCCGGGTTGCCGCGGTAGCTTTGAAACTGGAGCTTGTAGCGGTCCAGATCACGCAGCAGGTCGCTTTTGAGATCGGCGCGCGAGGCGACGTCCATGATCTCGAAGATGGTCGACAAGGCGTAGTGGTGGTCCACCGGGGCCTCGCGCCACATCAGGATGCCCAGGCGGTTGAAGAGGTGTTCCAACCGTAGCATCGTGCGGATGCTTTCGCCGAAAGGGTATTCGTAGAGGATCAATGCGCCACCTGATGAAAGCCGTTCAAACGCGATCAGACGCCATTGTTCCACAGACGCCAGAGCTTCTCGACCTCGGTGCGCAACTCTTGCAGGCTCAAGCCTTCATTGAGGATCACGTGATCGGCCAGCGCCAGCCGCATTTCGCGCGTGGCCTGCTTGGCCAGCACCTTTTCAACGGCCTCGCGGGGCCAGCCGGATCGGGCCATGACGCGGGTGATCTGGGTCTCGGGTTCGCAGTCCACGACCAGGATGCGGTCGACCTTGTCGCGCCAGACGCGGCCTGATTCCGCCAGCAAAGGCACGTCATAGACGATGTGCTGGCCGGCTTGGGCCAGGCTGGCGCGGGCTGCGGCCTGCTGGCCAATCAAGGGGTGCAGGATGCCCTCCAGGCGGGCCATGGCGCCGGGATCGGCAAAGGCCAGTTCGCGCATGCGGGTGCGGTCCATGGCGCCGGAAGCGTCGATGAATTGCGGGCCGAAGTGTTGGGCAATGGCATCAATGGCGCCGCCGCCGGGTGCGGTCAGCGAGCGCGAGATGGCGTCCATGTCGACCAGGTGGGCACCCAGGCCCACCAGCATCTGGCTGACCGTGGATTTGCCGCTGCCAATGCCGCCGGTCAGGCCAATGGTCAGGCGCTGCGGCGCTTGGGTCAGGCCCAGCCCAGCCATTGCAGGACACGCTGGGAGCCCGCCATGGTCACGACCAGGCCGGCGCCGGCCAGAAAGGGGCCGTACGGGACATAGACGCCTTCGCGCAATTGCCCGCTCACCTTCATGCCGATGCCGATGATGGCGCCGATGACCGATGAGGCCAGCACGATGGGCAGGATCATGGGCCAGCCGAGCCAGGCGCCCAGTGCAGCCAGCAGTTTGAAGTCCCCGTAGCCCATGCCTTCCTTGCCGGTGGTCAGCTTGAACAGCCAGTAGACCGACCACAAGGCGAGGTAGCCCGCCACGGCGCCCCACAAGGCGTCCTTGAGTGGCAGGTTCCAGCCCAGCCCGGCGGCGACCAGGCCGGCCCACATCAGGGGCAGGGTGAGGTCATCGGGCAGCAGGGTGGTGTCCCAGTCAATGAGGGCGGCAGCCACGAGCACGGCCACGAAGCCGCACCACAGCAGGGTGGTGGGCTGGGGCCCGAAGCGCCAGCTGCAGGCGGCAAACAGGGCGGCGGTGGCCAGCTCAACCAGGGGGTAGCGAACGGAGATGGCGGTGCCGCAGGCAGAGCACTTGCCGCGCAGCACGAGCCAGCTCACCAGGGGGATGTTTTCGTACCAGCGGATCTGGTGGCCGCATTTGGGGCAGCGCGACGCGGGCTTGGACAGTGTCAGCGCTTCGGAGGGCTGACTGCCTGGCGCTGGCTCGGGCAGTTCGAGCATGGCGCGGGCATCGGTCTGCCATTGACGCTCGAGCATCAGCGGCATGCGATGGATGACCACGTTGAGGAAGCTGCCCACGCACAGGCCCAGCACAGCCAGGCCCCAGGGCGTCAGCACGATGTCGGTGAGAACCGGCAGCAGGTTGTCAGGCATGAATACAGCTTGCTTGGGCGCGGATCACACAACCTGGCCGAGCTTGAAGATGGGCAGGTACATGGACACCACGATGCCGCCGATGATGGTGCCCAGGATCACGATGATGAAGGGCTCCATCAGGCTGGACAGGGCTTTGACCGCCTCGTCAACCTCTTCTTCATAGAAGTCGGCGGCTTTGCCCAGCATCTGGTCGAGCGAGCCGGATTCTTCACCAATGGCACCCATCTGCAGAACCATGACCGGAAACAGGTTGGTGGATTGCATGGCCACGGTGAGGCTGGTGCCGGTGGACACGTCTTTCTGGATCTGCTCGGTGGCTTCAGAGAAAACAGCGTTGCCAGCAGCGCCCCCAACGGAATCCAGTGCTTCCACCAGCGGCACGCCAGCGGCAAACATGGTGGAAAGGGTGCGCGTCCAGCGTGCGACGGCGGACTTGAAAAGCAGATCGCCAAAAATGGGCATCTTCAACAGGAGGCGGTCCATGCGTTTTTGCATGGCTTCGGAGCGCTTCCAGGTTTGAAGGAAAAAGTAGATGCCGCCGCCAATGGCGCCAAAAATCGCCCACCAGTATTTGACGAATATCTCTGACATCGCCATCACGAACAGCGTGGGGGCGGGCAGGTCGGCGCCAAACGAGGTGAACACTTCCTTGAAGGCGGGGATCACGAAAATCATGATGACCGCCACGACCACGAAGGCCACCACCAGCACCGCGATCGGGTAGGTCAGCGCCGACTTGATTTTCTGTTTGATGGCGATCGTTTTTTCCTGGTAGGTGGCCAGGCGATCCAGCAGGGTTTCCAGAATACCGGCGGCTTCACCTGCTTCCACCAGGTTGCAGTAGAGCGCATCAAAGTACATCGGGTGCTTGCGGAACGACGCCGACAAGCTGGTGCCGGTTTCAACGTCACCGCGGATGTCGTTGAGCAGCTTGGTCACCCGCGGGTTGGTCGAGCCACGCGCCACGATGTCGAAGGATTGCAGCAGCGGGACGCCGGCTTTCATCATGGTGGCCAGCTGGCGCGTGAAAACCGCGATGTCCTTGGCCTTGATCGAGCTGCCACCGCTGACGCGGCGCTTCTTGACCTTTTGCACCAGGATGCCTTGACGGCGCAGGGTCGCACCGACCATGGCTTCGCCGCCCGCACGCATTTCACCGCGAACGAGCTTGCCGTTGCGGTCCTTGCCTTCCCATTCGTAGACAAATTCTTGCGGTTTGTTGGCTGCTGCCGTGGCCATGTGTCGGAACTCCGTGACGATGCGTCGCTACTTACTCGTTGGTCACTGCGATGATTTCTTCCAGTGAAGTCAGGCCTGCCTTGACTTTGACCAGGCCGGACTCGCGCAAGTCTCGCACGCCTTCGCGTTTGGCCTGGGCAGCAATATCCATAGCTGTGCCCTGAGTGAGAATGATGCGTTGTATTTCTTCACTGATGGGCATGACTTGGTAAATGCCCAGGCGGCCTTTGTAACCGTTGTTGCAAGAAGAGCAACCGATTGCTTTATATGGTTTCCAGCGACCGTCCAGGTCTTCTTCCTTGAAGCCGGCGCGCAGCAGGGCCTCGCGGGGGTAGTCGGCCGGGGCTTTGCAGTTTTCGCACAAACGGCGGGCCAGGCGCTGGGCCGTGATCAGGATGACGCTGGAGGCGATGTTGAACGGGGCCACCCCCATGTTCATCATCCGGGTCAGGGTGGTGGGCGCGTCATTGGTGTGCAGCGTGGACATCACCATGTGGCCGGTCTGGGCGGCCTTGATGGCGATGTCAGCGGTTTCCAGGTCACGGATTTCACCCACCATGATCACGTCAGGATCCTGGCGCAGGAAGGCTTTCAGCGCCGTGGCGAAGTTCATGCCCGCCTTGTCGTTGACGTTGACCTGGTTGATGCCGGGCAGGTTGATTTCAGCCGGGTCTTCAACCGTGGAAATGTTCACGCCTGGCTGGTTGAGGATGTTCAGGCAGGTATACAGCGACACGGTCTTGCCGGAGCCAGTAGGCCCCGTGACCAGCACCATGCCGTAGGGGCGCTGGATGCACCTCATCAGGCGTTCTTTTTCTTCGGGCTCATAACCCAGGGCCTCGATGCCCAGTTTGGCGCTGGACGGATCCAGGATACGGATCACGATCTTTTCGCCAAACAGGGTGGGCAGGGTGCTGACCCGGAAATCGATGGCCTTGTTGCCGAATTTCAGCTTCATGCGGCCGTCCTGCGGCACGCGTTTTTCGGCAATATCGAGTTTGGAAATCACCTTGATGCGCGAGGCCAGTTTGTCCTTGATGGCAACCGGCGGCTGGGTGATTTCGCGCAGTTCGCCGTCAACGCGGAAGCGAACGCGGTAGTTGTATTCGTAAGGCTCGAAGTGCAGGTCGGACGCGCGGGCGTTGATGGCGTCGATCAGCATCTTCTGCAGGAAACGCACGACCGGGGCGTCTTCGACGTCGGTGGCGCCGGCATCGGCTTCAGGTGCAGGGGACGCGTCGTCGGTGACGTCGAATTCAAAATCAGACGAGGCCAGGGCCGAAAGCTGATCCTCGGCGGTGGCGGTGATGCCTTCCAGCAGTTTGCTGAGCTTGTCCTGCTCGACGATGACCCATTCCGGTGTGAGCTGCGTGGCGAACTTGATGCGCTCGATGGCTTCCTGGTCGGTGGGGTCGGCGCCAGCAACGAACAGGCGGTTGCCGCGCTTGGACAGCACCAGCACCTGGTACTGGGCGGACAGCTTGTTGTCGATGACGCCTTTGGGCAGGCGCTGGACGTCCACGGCGGACAGATCCATGACAGGCACGGCCAAGGCTTTGGACAGGGTGTGGGCCAGGTCGTCCGCGCCGATGGCGCCGCTGCTGACCAGCATCGTCACGAAGCTGCGCTTTTGCTCGCGTGCGGCGCGGGTGATGGATTCCGCTGCCTTGGCGTCCAGCTTGCCGGCGTTGACCAGCACGCGTGCGACGCCAGACAGGGATCCTGGTGCTTCAGCCAGTGTCGGGTCAGCCATGTAAATTCACTGCAGAAATGGCAATTCTTGAATATCAAAAGTAAATCATTACCTATTCAAGCGAGCCTGTAAACCGTATTAATGCCCGGATAAGGGCGCAAATTCGGCGTTGAAAAGCATGGTTGCGCCGCCGTCAATGGGCGGACTGGATGCGAACCATGCCTGCGTAGAGCCCCCCTTGGGCCATGAGTTCCGCATGGGTGCCTTTCTCGGCCACCTTGCCTTCGGACATGACGTAAATGCAATCGGCGTTGCGGATGGTGCTCAGGCGGTGGGCGATCAGGATCAGGGTCTTGCTGCCGCGCAGGTCTTCGATGGAGCGCTGCACCACGGCTTCGGATTCGGAGTCCAGCGCGGAAGTGGCTTCGTCGAAGATCCAGACGGCGGCATCCCGGTACAGGGCGCGGGCAATGGCCAGACGCTGGCGTTGGCCACCCGAGAGCTTGCTGCCGTTGGTGCCGATGTCGGCGTCCATGCCGCCGGGCATGATCTGAACGTGGGTCCAGAGGTTGGCGGCGCGCAGGCAGCGCTCGACCTTGTCGCGGTCGACGCCGTTGGGGCTGGCGTAGGCGATGTTCTGGGCGACCGAGCCTTCGAACAGCACGATGTCTTGAGAGACGACGGCGAAATGGCGGCGCAGGCTGGCCAGTTTCAGGGTGTCGATGGGGATGTCATCCAGCGTGATCTGGCCGGACTGAGGGTAGGCAAACCGCAGCAGGGTGCTGACCACGGTGCTCTTGCCGGCGCCGGAAGAACCCACCAGGGCGATGGTCTGGCCGGCCTGGATGTCGAGGTTGAGACCGTCAAGGGCGGGTTGGGTGGCGCCTTCGTACTGCAGGCGGACGTCGTGGAAGGCGACGTTACCGCTGCAGGCGTCAAGTGTACGCGTGCCGTGGTCTGGCTCCTCCGGTGAATCGAGCAATTCGAATGCGCCACGCAAAGTAACTAGTGCCCCACTGATCGGTGTGTAGATGTCGGTCAGATGGCGCATGGGCGAAATTGTCATCAGCAGTGCAGTGATGAATGAGACGAATTCACCCACGGTAGAGTTACCTTGACTAGCTTGCCAGATGGCTAAGGTGAGGATAATTGACACTCCCACTGCAGCCACTACCTGGGTCACTGGGGTGACCAAGGCGCTCGCGGACACTTGCTTCATTTTCAGCCAGCGGTGATTTGCAGCTTCGCGATCAAAGCGCTGCAGCTCAAAATCCACGGCGTCGAAGGTGCGTACTACTCGCCACGCGCGTGCGTTGTCATCTACCGCTGCAACCATCTTCAAGGCCGCTTGGTATTGAGCTTCGCCGACTTTGTTGAGGCGCTTGCGGATTTTGTTGACGCTGAGCCCAAGAAGGGGCATGGAAATGAACGCAAGTAACGTGAGCTCCAAGTTCAGGTAAAGCAGGTAGCTCACCAGAAAGAGCAATGTGGATGAGTCTCGGATTAATGAAATGGCTGACGAGCCGATAGCTGTCGCAGCGACCTGAGGGTCATTGATGATCTTGCTGACAGCGACCCCGGGGCTGACGGATGTGAATAGCTTTGCATCGGCTTTCAATAGGGCTTTCATGAGCTCTCTGCGCAAGTCCAGTACGATTGCGGACGTCGCATAGCTCATGACATATGTGCCGGCGAAATTGAACAGCCCTCGCGCCATAAACAGCCCGATGACGACCAAAGGTACGATCCATAGCGGGTACTTGAGCCCCTCTTTGAAGCCCGAGTCAATCAACTTCTTGAACAGGGCAGGGACGATGGGCTCTACCGCGGAACTTACCAAAAAGAAGACGACTGCTGTAGTCAGCAGCCGCCATTTTGGTTTCACGTATTGCAGCAGGCGTTGCCGGGTGTCTGTGTAATCCATGTCGGCTTGGTGGGGCTTGTGAGGTGTCAGACCAGTCTCCCGATCTTGTTTTGACTTGCTATGACGCTTTCCAGTGCCTGGAGAACGTCCAGCCTAGCGGGAACGATGCCTTTCCCTCCGAGGCTGATGACCGGGCCGGAGCCCTTGAGTCCCGCCAATCCAGGCTCATGGTCGCAGTAGATGCCCACAACAGGCCGCCCATGTGCGGCGGCCAAGTGGCTCATGCCGGTGTCCAATCCAACTACGGCTTGCGCCTTGGACAACGTGTCGGCGACTTGCGCAACGGTCAGGAAAGGTGGAACGACTGCGCCTATCTTTTCAGCCAGGCGTTGAGCAAGGCTGAGTTCATCGGGGCTGCCCCACATGATGGCGACTTGCCAGCCATGCGATCTCATTCGTGTCCCGATCGCGACCCAGTCATCCTCAGGCCAGAGTTTTTCCGGTCGACTTGCGCACGGGATCAGGACCCCGAATGGTGCGTGAGGGCTGGGGGTCCATCCATCTGGCTTGGCGCGCAGGCCGAAGTCGGGGGGGGTGTTTGGCGCGGTGTACCCCAGTACTTGTGCCGCTAGACGCCTGCATCGGTCAACGGCATGTAGCTCGAGGGAAATGGACGCGCGACGTCGATAAAACAGGGATGCAAGGGGCTCACGAATGCTGTGGAAATCATATCCAGCAACGGGGCCACGAGCGAAGCAGGCGAATAGGGCACTCTTGAGTAGCCCTTGCATGTCAATGATCAAGTCGTATGGCTCGCGAGCCATCTCCATACGCCAGGTGCGGATCGCTGCTCGGGTCTCGGGAGATCGTAGAGACTTACGCCATTTGCGCCACTGCAATGGGATCACCCGATTAACAGCTCGATGCTGCAAAGGGATCGAGGCGAAGCTCTTCTCTACAACCCAATCGACCTGGGCGTCAGGCAGCGCATTTGCTATGTCACTGATGGCCGGCATGGCGTGCACCACATCGCCCATGGAGCTGGTCTTGACAATAAGGATGCGCATCAACTCTTGCGCTGGGCTGCTTGTTCTGCGACCAGGGCTGGATTGAAGCGAGCGTCGTTGTACATTTTGAACTGGCGATAGACCTTAAAATATGCGCGTCCATGCAACGAGTCTGACAACAACGCATCTAGGCAGCTAGCTAGATCGTTGCGTTGCTCAATCAGCTTGTCGACTTTGACCTTGCTGCTGCTGCGATGGGCTGCATCCACGTCAGTTCGTTCCACTTGTAGGCGCATGGCGTGAATCTTCAGCGCCATGATGGACATACGGTCAATGATGCTGCCTGCTGTTTCGCTATTCAGCCGCGCGTGGGGTGGGGCTTTGGATACTGGGGCGTCCGTATGCGCAGAGGCCGCGTCTACCAAGTGTAGCTCTGTCAGCAGGATCTCATCCACGCGCTCAGTAGCGTCATTGCGCGCTTGGTTGTATTTGTCGATAGCTCGCTTATTGGCCGCAATTTCACTGTCGCTAACCGTTGTTCTGCGTGCCAGGTCTTCCTCTGCCCAAAGTTTGCTATTGAAGTGATGGTTGGTCCCAATCCAAAACATGAGTCTGTGCAGCATCACCTCGGAGTCCGCAGCGGGGTCCGGGGCGGCGACAGGCGGAGCGTCCGCGCGCGCCAAGGACGCGTCGTGGTAGGAAATAATGGGCTGACTTAAAGGGTGCGGCAGAGGCATGGGATCGTGCTTTCTAAGATCGCAGACGCGCGCAAAGTCGAGAATTATCTGATGACTAGCGCGGTGTAGGCGAAACCGATGCTGTGGTGTCAGGCTGTTGCGTTGCCCAAGCATTCTTGTCGCTCTGAACATGAGCGCTGTTTCAAGAGGAGCGGCGATGGCGCAATGATACATTGCGACTTTTCGTTCGTAAAATCGGTGCACCGGAATGGTGAAATGGGAACAAGCCTGCGTGTGGATTGTCCGTGAAGGGGGGGCGCTGTCGTGGCGCATGAACGGCCAATGCTATGAGGTGATGTGGTGAGGGTATTAGTCAGCGGCGCATTCGATGCGTCGGTTTGGCGAAATCCACTTTTCCCGTCAATCGCTGAGGCGATGGCTGGGTTGGGTCACGACGTTCGTCGCCTGGATGTTTCGTTTCAAGATCGTCCAACGCATTGCCAGAAAGTGATGGAACGATCATTGACTGTGCCGCTTCGACTGCTTGGGGGGCGCAAGAGTTGGATCAAGCCCCACTTGCCTTGGGCGGCTGTTTACCAGCAAGAACGTGCTTTGCTCGACGCTGTGCAAGAGACGCGACCGGATGTCTTGCTTGTGATGAGTTACGTGCGGTACAGGCCGCAGGTGTTGGCTCGATGCCGTAAGTTGGGTGTGAAGCGGCTCGTTGGATGGTTCATCGAGGGGCCAGAGCACGACTTTCGGGCAGAGTCTGAGGCGCCGCTCTATGACCGATATTTCTGCATACACCGCCACTTGGCGCCAGATTCATTGGCGCGTATTTCTTGGCTGCCAACATTGCTGTTGGATACCAGACATTTTTTTCCGCTTCCTGGCGTGGTCAAGCGGAACAAGGTTGTATTTGTGGGAGGAAAGACGGCCAGGAGGGTGCGATTTCTGAGTGCTTTGATCGATCTGCCACTTGAAATTTGGGGGCCGGGAGGGTGGGGTGATGTGCCTGAACTTGCGGGGGCCTTTCGAGGGGAGTTCATCTGGGGCGAACGACTTAACCAGCTTTATAACGAAGCGGCGTTGGTGGTTAATCTTTCAACTTGGGAGCCCTCATTGGGGGGGCTGACTCAGCGTGTGATGGACGTCCCAGCCACGGGAACCTTGCTGATGACGGATGCATGCGAAGATTTGTTGGATTTCTTTAAACCCGGGGTGGAGGTTATTACTTTCTCTTCACCGCAGGAGTTGGCTGACCAATGTAGGTATTTTCTGGCTCACCCCGGGGCACGGGACGCAATAGCTCGGGCCGGATTGCGCCGGGCTCACCGTGGCGCGACTGGTCTTGATATAGCGAGACAACTGTTGTCGTAAAGTTCGGATTCAACATGAATGAATTTTTGCAAGATCGTGCACCGTTGCTGTCGCTGCTATTGATCACATACAACCAGCAGGATACTGTTCGAGATGCATTGGCTGCCGCCTTGTCTCAAACCTATCAGCCGCTCGAAATCGTGGTTTCCGATGATGCATCGACAGATGGGTCCTTTGAAATCATGCGTCGTCTGTTGTCGGACTATGATGGCCCGCACAAAGTGATTCTGCATCGTAACGAGACCAACCAAGGTATTGGAGCGAATATCAGCACTGCGGTGAAACTATCATCCGGTGAGTTGTTGGTGATTGCTGCTGGGGACGATGTATCCGTGCCGCAAAGGTGTCAACGGATGGCAGAAGTGTGGTTGGCCAGTGGATGCAAGCTGGACCTGATCGCGTCCAATTTGGCTGATATGGATGTAGATGGCTCCTTGCTTGGTGTCATGGCACCCTCAGATCTGAGTGCTTACCGGTCGCCCTCGGATTGGCTTGCAGGTCGCCCCTACGTGATAGGTGCGGCTCAATGCTGGACGCGGCGTTTGTTTGATCATTTTGGCCCTTTGCCGAGGGGAGTGGTGGCCGAGGACTTGATCATGGTGTTTCGGGCGATATGCTTAGGGGGAGGCGCTTCTGTCCCTGAGCCATTGGTGAAATATCGGCGAGGCGGCTTATCTCGCAGAGTCAGAAGCTATTCCGCGCAAGACACCATCCGCCGACTGCTATCGAACAATCGGCATGCACTGGTGGAGGTAGATCTCCTCAAGCGTGACGCACAGAAGGCAGGTTGCGCCCCTCTGATGCGCGCTTGGCTGGATGCTGAATGGGCTTTGGCTGTTTATATTCGGGATCTGTTTGGTGCCTCTGGGCGTTTATCTAAAGTAGGCATAGCTTTGCGAGCCGGTGGGGTCCCCTATCTCAAGCGCTTGCGGCTGCTCGCTTATGCCGCTGTCCCTGAGTTGCTTGCGCCGTGGTTTTGGCTTAAGCGAATGAGTGCGGGTAAATCCAGGTAGAGGCGACTCTGATTCAAGTGCGCGAATAAGAGATCACGGTATTTTTATCAGGGCGTCAAACGTGAAAGAGGACTTTGCATCACGTTGCTCACAACGGCTTTTGCGCAGTAATGTGATATCGGTCACCGTCGTCTGTCAAAGATTTGATGTGCACGGTGCGGCCAGCGAGGTAATTTAGCCAAATGTTGCTGGCCAAACCAGTAACGTTTTGACTGGGGCGCCAATTGTATTTGTCCTCAAGGCGATAGGCCCAACTGCGTACGATGTCTTTTGGATGGGTGTCGTAGATGAAGCGTACATTCGTGAAGCCGCGGGCCTCCAGCAGCGCTTTGCAGGTATGTGGTGGTAGTAGCATGATGTGCCTTGGGCAGTCCAGACCGAACCAGTTTTCGCGGTACTTGCGAGCACTGTTTCCCATTGGGTTCGGTGTTGCGATGTGCAGAAACCCTCCCGGCTTGAGTGCGGAGAAAATGTGACTAAGGGTGTCGATTGGGTCGTAGAGGTGCTCAATCACATGATTCATGCGAAAGAACCCCACCTGATTGCTTCCAAGTGTTTGCCAAGTCGCGGTGGACACGGGGAGCGCCTGGAAGCCCTTCGCTTGAACTTCAGCAAGGGCATTTGGCGAGAAGTCAATCCCGATGGCGTGGCATCCCATCTTGCGTGCTTTAACCAAGTATGTGCCGGAGCCGCAGCCAAAATCCGCCATGGTGCCCGCATTGCTGAGCTTGGAGTCGATGGTCGCCAGCTCACTCTCAAGCTCGGCATTCAGCGTCCGGCGGCGCATGTCACGGTCCATCCATCGGAGGACGGGTTTGGTCAGAAATCGAAGAGGATTTTTGATGCCTGACTGGCTTTGTTTGGCCAGGTGTGGGCTGTAGTCCTGCGGGTAATAGTCAGCGATTTGATCTGCGTGGGGTCTCGGGGACTGGAAGACTACGTCGCAATTCAGGCAATGCTGGTATTCAAAACTGTGTTCGCTTACGTGGTGAAGTCGATCGCGACCAGTTGTCCAGTGCTCTATTTTGGTCGACTGGCAGAGAGGGCAGCGATCGAGTCGCTCCAGTTTTGATTGATCTTGTTTCATGTCGTCAATGTGGGATATTCGCTGCCGCCAGTACAGTAGAAAGCATGCTTGAAAAGGTCAGATTGTTGCGTTGCTCATTGCTTAGCGAAACAGTCCAGTTATTTTGGTGGAGTGTGTTCATGAACAGCGGGATGACCAGAGACATGGATTCTCCAATGTAAAAATGGACTCCCCTTGAGATTGCAATGCGCGCATCCAGATGCGGACATGTTTGTTCAATGAAGTCACCGCGAGGGCGAGTGCCTCGCTTCTCTGGAGCTGGGTGAGAAATGATAATAGGTTGCAGCCCTGCCTGTATGAGTTTTTCTGCGGTTCGGGCGATGTCAAGGCCTGGAGACTCAATGAGGACGTGCGCGTTGATCGGAAATGGCTCGACTTCGGAGGTCGCCTGCGTGAGAGCCAGCAAGTGTCCGACTTGACAAGTGTCTAGGCGGTCCAGCCATGTGGGTAGAGCGCTGTATTCCTTGAACGTGTAGTAGCGGGTGCGGGCAGGGATTTGATCGGAAATGAGATTTCTGGGGTTATGCCTCAGGGTGTCTAGTCCGTCGTCAATGAAGGCAACGCTGCGAGCTCGCGCAACAGCCTTGGTAAGCCTGCTCGAGTGAAGGCGCGTATGAGGCACGAATGCCCGTTGAACAAGTCGCATGGCGCCTAATGCGTAAGCAATCTGACTACTTCGCTTTGCGAGCGGCAAGTGCCACGCTTTGAAGGTCGGGCTGCGGTGGCAGCGGACAGGATCATAGATCACCAGAACGTGTTGTAACCGCTCTTTGACTGCGACACGCTCGGCTATGTGATAACTGATCGGATTAAGGCAGACAAAGAGGTGCAGCATGTCTGGCGTATTGGCTCATGCGCCCATGCCGGATTGGCTGCGTGCGTGATATTCATACCAAAGGGGCGATGAATCGGCGTTCTGGTAGTCCCTGAAGCAGGGTGTTCCCAGTGTGTAATGCAATAACTTGGCGTGCTGGTTTTCGGGATACTCGGTCACAAGCCAGTTCCACTCCAGAGGTAGATCTCCAATTTGGTGGTCTTCGAGCCATGAAAACCGATGTAGAAACGCGCCCGTCTGTTCCATCAAAAAGCCTGGCGTGAGGATTCTGTGACTTGGGTGCTCGCAGTTCCATAGCACCAGACTTGACCAGTTCTTGCGCGGGTAGTTTTGATTCTTGTTGCCCAAATATTTTTGCGTGGCTTTGGTCTGGTAATCGTGTTTTGCTACCAAGACTGCTTTTTCAGGGTCACGCAGGGCCCAGAGTTTGGCGATGTCCTCGCGACAGATCATGTCACCATCAGCAAAGATGGCCCAACCTTGAAAGCCACACAGATATGGCGTGAGGAAGCGAGAATAGATGAAAGCATTGCTGCCATCAGAATGTGTCTCGATGTACTCGGGCAGCGTCTTCAAGGCGAGTGGGGAGAAGCTCACTGGCTGGCTGGCGTTTTCCAGAACGCTCTGACAGAACGTGTGATAGGCGACGGATTCTCGACTGTCATAGCCTACAAAAATTCGAACGTGTTCCATGCCTTAACCTCAATTTGGAAGCAAAAAATCATGCCATTGGCGCGCGATGACGCCGACGGCACAGCGTTGTTCAATAATCCTCTTGGCTGCCGAGATCGTCTTCTGTCGTAGGGCAACATCATGCATCATGCGCGCCAGTCCGTGATGCCAGTCTGTTTCGATGTTTTCTGCGAAGAGTTCTGAGTAGGACGGGATCGGCGATGCGGTCACGGCCAGGTCGTTCAAGAACGACGTGACGGCGCGATTCGGGGATTTGCAGGAAGTGAATGGATTCAGTCCAACTGGGATGACCGAGATGTCATGCAGACGCGCCAATTCGGCCGTGATGCCGGGGGACCATGCGACATAGATGGATGGGAATCTCCATGCCTTTTGCAGTCGCTTGAATTTGTCTTTGTTATTGCTGACGACCGTCAGGCTCAGGGCCCGTTGTGAGTGGTGTTGTCCAAGCGCCTCGGCGATGAGGTTGATGTCAGACATGCCCCCTTCGACACCGTCCGATCCGTGGTTGCCAAACCAAATCAACCGTCGACCCGGTGGAACCTGATGGCGTATTTGGAGGTGAACCTGGACTTTGAGTAAATCGATGGCGCTTCGCCATGTTCTTGGCTCTGCACGGATGGCGTCCTCGTCTACGGCATCTCCGATCACCACAATTTTGTTTGCTTCTGCTGGCATCTTGTCGCAAAGATAGCTAGCCAAAGTGGGCGTTGACGCAACTATGGCATCTGCGTATCGCATCGCTTCGGAAAGATCCCTGCAACGTTGGAGCAACTTAGGGTCGTGTCCAATCACATGAAAGTGGTTGTCGCACAGGTCCAGTATCAGTCGGGTCCCACTCTTGTCGCGTAGGGTGCGTGCATGGGCAATTGAGGTCGCGTCATAGCGTTTTGAGAGTACTAGACAATCCGGCGGCGATTCGGATACGTTATATAAGGTTGCATTGATGCCCAGTGCTTGTAATGCAGGAAGGAGTTGCAGGCATCGAATGCGTGTACTTGCGACTCGTCTGTCAGGCATATGGGGCCAGAAGGCGACTTTCATACGTTCATGGCTCAGGCTGGCTGACTGCTTGTGGTAATCACAAGTGCTCGATGCGTTTGCATTATTTGTTTGCACCGATCACTGGTAGTTTGTGGGGTGCAGTTCGCTCGTCCAGCCATAGCTTGAGGTAACGATAGTAGGAATTTTGTGCGTCCATGGTGGCTAAAACAAATCCCAGCTTTCCATCCATGAATCCACACTTGAAAAAGTACGATCGAAAGAAGCTCCATAAGCCATGGCCGATGGCCTTGCCCAATCCGCCCTGCTTACCTTGTCGGCGCTGGTCTTTTGCTCTGCCGGTGGTGTAGCGGTTCATCTTGTCCACACCGTCATGGATGCTGATGATACTGTTGTGAAGTAGTTGACCTTGCAGTCGACCGGGTTGACTATCGAATATCAGCCGCTCGTGCACCAAGTCCTCTGAGAAATGAGCGGAACCTCTGCGGAAGAGCCGTACCCCGATGTCTGGAGACCAGCTTCCATGGCGCATCCATTGCCCGCAAAAGGCGGATAGGCGATGGATTTCGTATACGAAGGGCGCCTTGATGTTATCCGGACTGCGAAGCAGTTGCTTGATGGCGTCGGTCAACTCAGCGTCAAGCCATTCATCGGCGTCGATGCACAGGATCCATTGGCCTGTGGCTGCGTCCAGGCCGCGCTGCTTTTGTGGCCCAAAGCCTGGCCAGTCCTTCGTTTCGATGACTTTGGCGCCCGCGTGGCGAGCTAGATCCACCGTGCCGTCTGTGCTGCCGGAGTCAACCACGATCAGTTCGTCAGCAAAGGCGACTGATGCGAGGCAAGTAGGCAGGCGTTGAGCTTCGTTCTTGGTGATGATCACCACCGATAGGCGCACTGTTGTCATGTGGGTCAATTCTCTGTCAGCACGGCCTCAATCAATGCGCGCGCGGAATGCTCGGCGCGTACGTCGGCTGCGGCGGCGCATGCGCGTTGCGCGAAACCGGCGTGGTCGTCCATGATGGTTTGAATGGCCTGCAGCAGCCCGCTGGGTGACAGGTCGGACGTGGCTATGCCAGCTTTGTATTTTCCTGCAAGCCGAGCCATCCAGGTGCCATCCGTCACCACGACCGGTGAGCCCGCCTGTAGGGCATCCAGGGTGACGCCACTGACGCGGTCCTGAAAGCTGGCAGCACGATAGGGTTGGATAACAATGGCGCCTTGGAACTGGGCGCGATAGGTTTCCCGGTCCATCGCCTTATCGTTCAGTTGCAGGCCTTTGTAGTTGCAGCTTTGAAGCTTCGCCAGAGCCTCGGTCAACTCGAGGTCCTTGTCGTGACCGTGTTCCAGCGAGGTTTGAACGATGATGGGCCAGGACAAACGGCGCTTTGCCATTTCTTCGACCAGATCGACAATGTGGCCGAATCCTTTGTCCATCCTGGCTGAGCCGGGCACCAGTAGGTGTCGAAACTCACTGGCGCAGGCTTCATGCCGGGCGTCGTGGTCGGCCGAGTCGAGTGGGTAGGGCACCACTTGGGTCTTGAAGCCGCATGCCGAGAAGAAGTCGGCCACACTGGCTGTCGGGGCGAGAATCCTGAGCTCCGGTTGGCGTCGGGCGATGGTGGAGTACAGCCGTGCCTTACCTGGTTTGATATTGAGCCAGTGGACAAACAGGCACACCTTGTGGGCTGGAATGCGCCCGATGCCGCAACTGCGGGCAGCCCAGTCCAGGCTGACCAAATCGGCGCTGCCTGCGGTTGAAACGAGAATCCGGCCGGGCTCGCGCAGCAGACGCCTGTATAAGCCCAGGGCCTGCAAACGGCGCCAACGACGCACAAAATGGGCTTGCACTTGACCTGGCGCGGCCCAGGCAATCTCGGCCATTTTGCGACCGCCCCATATTCGGATGTCCTGGCAGCCAGTATGTAGCGCGGCCTCACTCAAGGCTCGGACCAAGCTCATGCAGTGACCCGCGTCGCTGTTGAGCGTGGGCTCCACGATGTGCAAGGGGGTTGAGACTACGCGTGTCATATCGCACGTCCTGATCGCTGTGCGCGTAACTGGTCTACGTGGCCAAGGAGTGCTTGCAGGTGCGCATCAACAGTCGGGTCATAGCGCAAGCCTTTGAGTGGGTCGGCAACTTGCAGTGTGCCGGTGCGCCAGCGTGACAACACTTGCTGGATGGCGTCTTGCAAGCTGGCTTGCTGTGAGTCGGATGCATCAATCTTGAACGGTATGACCGCATCGCCTTGCAGTACCTCCATGCAACCCATGCCTTCGGCACCTACGAGTGGGGTGCCACACAACACGGTCTCCACGCCGACGAGCCCGAACGGTTCGTAACGAGAGGCCATCACCGTGCAATCCACCGCGCGATATACGCCTTCAATGTCATTGCGGTAGCCGAGGTAGCGAAGGTTGGGGGCTTGCATGTCAACAGGTCTGCCAGCGACAACTAGCAAGACGGGCAGGTCGCTGTGCCCCAGCGCCTTGACCAGCAGATCCAGGCCTTTGCGGGCATGCCCGGTTGAGGCTAGCAGGAAGACGCATCGATCCGGCGGCAGCCCAAGTTGCTCCCGCAGGGCTTGCTTACGTTGCTGAGATACCGGATGAAAGCGTTGCGTGTCCACGGGTGGGTACAGCACGTTCACTTTGTCGGGGGCAATGCCGTAGAACTGCTTGACTTGTCTGGCCATCAGTTCGGAGTGGGCAATCACGATGGATGCTTGGCCGAGGTGTTTGGCTTCCAGTGAAATGGCCAGCTTGTCTTTCCAGGATGGGGCTTGATCAATCGCAGCAAGGTAGCCGGGATGTGTGCCGCCACAGATGGCAATGTCAGCTGCAGACGTTTGGCTCAGTGCGATCAAGGGAAACCATTGGTGGCGGGCCTTAAGGCGCCGCAAGCGAAGGTCGAACCAACGGTCGCGCAAAGCGCCGCCGAGCCCCCAGGTGTGGATATGGATGGGGTTCACCCAGGCATACTCGGGAATGGTTTTGTCGAACTTGTGGGCGATCACCGTCGGTCGCGTGCCGCGAGCGTGAAGGCTGTCCACCAGCGTCAGAAGGTAGCGCTCGATGCCGCCTGAGTGGCGCAGCCCGTGGTTTGACAGAACCAGAGAGGTGTCACTCATGATCCGCGTGCCTCGCGGGTGCTCGACTTGGCCATTGGGGCAGGGGAAAGGGCCATCTGTGCGTCATTCTTGTCGCATGATGTAGGCCGTTGTTGAATGGACCCGAGATTGTGCTTGAATTTTCTTCGCAAAACGCGTTGCTGCCTCAGCGAGGCCAGGGAGAGGGTGCCGGGACGCAGGTTAGGCGCTTGCGGGTCATTCACTTTGTCACGGGCGGGTTTTCCGGCGCGACACAGGTCGCGGTTGATCTGGTGCGCGCATGCGGTGCCGATCCCGAATGGGAGGCGGTGTTGGTGTTGCGGCGCAAGTCGCAGACAGAGATGGCTCGTGTCCAGCAACTGCGCGATGAGGGGTTGACCGTTGAGTTGGTGCCTGGGTGGGCCCATGTCGCAACGATTCAGGGATTGATCAGGGTTTGCGAAGCGTTTCGGCCCGATGTGTTGGTGGCCCACGGTTTCAGTGAGCACCTGTGGGGGCGTTACGCTGGCTTGTTGGCCAAGGTTCCGGTGTTGGTTCATGTTGAACATAATTCGCGTGAGCGCTATTCGGCCTGGCGGCTTGCTCAGGCGCGCTGGCTGGCCAAGCGCACTGCTTTGATCGTGGGGTGCTCTGAGGGCGTCAGGTCCAGTTTGCTGGCGCTGGGCTTTGATCAGCAGCGCACGGTGGCGATTCCCAATGGCATCCGCTTGGCGCCTTTTGCTGACGCTGTGCAGCGCCCTTTTGCGGCTCGCGTACCTGGCATCGTGATGTCTGCGCGGTTTGCGCGCCAGAAAGATCACGCCACCTTGATCAGGGCTGTCGCCTTACTCAAGGAGCGGGGGCTTGCGCCGCCTGTGAGCCTTGCGGGTGGTGGCAAGCAGCGTGATCGCGATGCCGCAGAACGTTTGGCCTCGTCGCTGGGGCTTGGTGATCAGGTGCGCTTTCTGGGACATTGTCCTACCGTGCCTGATCTGCTGATGAGTCATCAGATTTACGTGCTGGCCACGCATTTCGAGGGCATGCCGCTAGCCTTGGTCGAGGCTATGGCGGCGGGGTGTGCGGTGGTTGGGAGTGCCGTGGTGGGGGTGCGGGAGTTGCTGCGCGATGGCGTGGATGGTCGCCTGGTGCCTGAGGCTGACCCAGTGGCCTTGGCCAACGTGCTGGAGGATTTGCTGAGGCATCCAGAGCGGGCTGCGCAATTGGCTCAGAGTGCGCGAGAGCGGGCGAATGTTGAGTTTGGCGTTGACGTCATGGCTCGGCGCTATGCCGAGCACATTCGCTCAGCTTGGAAGCAGGCGCAAGGCGGTGTTGTGCACCGTTGATGCGGATGGCCATTGAGGCCACTCACGTACAACGGTGACGTTCGTTCCCCAAGGTGCCCAATGTTCAGGGTCCGTCGGGCCGAGGATACTGATCAAGGGCGTGCCGACAGCGGCTGCCAGATGGCCGGGGCCCGTGTCGTTGGCTAGAGTCAGGCTGGTGCGTGCCAGGATGGCGGCGTATACATCCAGGGGAACGCCGGGCAGGATGGTGGCTTGCTGGCCGAATTGTTCTGCCTCTGCCTCTTCTCCGGGACCGGGGCAGATAACGATTGGCAGTTCTTTGCTCAAGCTTTGGGTGAGCTCCTTGAAGTAGGGCCACTTCTTGTCGAACTTGTACATCATGCCGGTGGCAAAAGGCACCACGCATGCAAATGGCTTCCCGTCAAGCTGATGCTGAGCAAGTAGCGCTAGGGCTTTGTCTTGTGCACTCTGGCTGAGCTTGAAGCCGATGTTTGCAGGTGGCGGAACCTCATGTCGTCCCGTCAGTTCACAGGCGAGGTGCCAGAAGGTTATCAGGACATGCTTGTCCTGCAGGCGCTCTAGCCTTTTGCTGAGCAGCAGGCTTCGGCCATCCTTGCTGTAGCCGCAGACCTTATGGCCTGACAAGCGCAATTCCAATGCGCTGGAAAACGAATTTGGGAAGCTCAATGCATTGATGCGGCGATCGAAGGTCGGATCAAGGTGCAGGCTTTGCAGACGGATGGCGCGCAAATCCTTGAGTCGATCGCGCAGTGCATTGTCCTGGCGTCTGGTGAAGTGCCAGTTATACCCTGAGAGCAGGATTCGCGCCCAGCCTTTGCCGTACAGGTTCAGATTGAAACCATGTTGCTCAAGCAATTCAAGGGCGGGCAACGCCATCACGACATCGCCAATCCAATTGCATAGGCGAACCGTCAGAGGGTGCGGCGCTGAGTGCAGAGGAGCTTGGGGGGGATTGCTTGGCATGAGTTCGTGCTCGGTGCTGCCGGCTTAGATGTGGAAAGGCCCCGCGAGCCAGAAGCTTGCGGGGCCTTTGAATTTTTGGTGGCCTGGGGCGGAATCGAACCACCGACACGCGGATTTTCAATCCGCTGCTCTACCAACTGAGCTACCAGGCCATCTCTTCTGCGTCAAACTGCGTTGCAGTCATCAGCGAAGACTCTCAGTATACATCAATTTACGGCCGCTTTTTTGCTGCGACCCAAATCAACACCCAGTTGTTTGAGTTTGCGATACAGATGGGTGCGCTCCAGGCCGGTCTTCTCGGCCACGCGGGTCATGCTGCCGCCTTCACGAGCCAGGTGGAACTCGAAGTAGGCGCGTTCGAAGTCATCGCGGGCTTCACGCAGGGGGCGGTCCAGCTCGAAGCTTTGTTCGTGCGAGGGGCCGCTGGGCACATGGCCGTTCAGGGCCGGTGCCGTCTGCACAGCGCTGTAGGCCACCGGGCTGGTGTGGTGGTGGGCATCGCCGCCAACGAGTTCGCTGCGAACGGGCGAGACCACGTTGTTGATACCGGCGTACGACGAGGCCGCCGTGATGGGCGTGACCGTGGCCAGATGCACTTGAGGTGCGGGCGTGGCGGCACGAGGGGCAGGCTTGGTCAGGCCCTGTTCAACCGCACGCAGCAGCTTCTGCATGGTGATGGGCTTTTCCAGGAAGGACTGTGCGCCGAACTTGGTGGCCTCAACGGCCGTGTCGATGGTGCCGTGCCCCGACATCATGATCACGGGCATGGTCAGTTGCCCGCTGGCAGACCACTCTTTGAGCAAGGTGACGCCATCCACATCGGGCATCCAGATGTCGAGCAAGACCAGATCGGGCTTGCACTGTTCACGCAGGATGCGCGCTTTGGCGGCGCTTTCAGCGACTTCGACGGAGTGTCCTTCGTCGCTCAGGATTTCTGACAGCAGGGCACGGATGCCCAGTTCGTCGTCAACAACAAGAATGGTGGCCATGAATTTGTTTGACCCCTTAGATGGGAACTATGCCTAGTGTGACCCAGCTTGGGTGGTTTTAGATGACAGCTTTGAAAATGATAACGAAACTTGAGCCCCTCTCACAGTATGGCCCTGTGAGGGATACCCTAGTTCCGAGCCGTTTTTGGGTATCGAATCGTTGCTGTCACCGAGATTGCGCAGCCTGACCAGTGCGCCGTGTTCTTCGGCGATCTTCTTGACGACCGCCAAACCAAGCCCGGTGCCTTTGGCTTTGGTGGTCAGATAAGGCTCGAATGCGCGCTTGAGGATCTTGTCCGGGAAGCCTGGCCCGTTGTCTCGCACGAGCAGACGCACCGCGCGGATGCTGCCGTCTTCCTTGCGCGGTGCATCGGTGCGGATCAGCACGCGCGGGGGCTCGTCAGGCGAGGGGTGTTCGTTGATGGCATCGAGCGCGTTTTGCACCAGGTTGTGCACGACCTGCCGCAGCAAGGTGGCGTCGCCCAGGATCTCGGGCAGGCCTTCGCCGAGCTCAACCTGCAGCGTGCCGTGTTCCAGTGCGTGGCCATACAGGGCCATCACGTCGTGCACCAGCTCGTTGAGGTCGATGGGCACCAGCTTGGCCGTGGGCAGGCGCGCGAAGTCGCGGAACTCGTTGATCAGGGTCTTGAGCGCCTGCACCTGCGTGACGATGGTGTTGACCGATCTCACGAGCAGTTGGCGCGCGCTGGGGTCCTCGAGCTTGTCTTCCAGCTTCATCTGCATGCGCTCGGCCGACAGCTGGATGGGGGTGAGCGGGTTCTTGATTTCGTGCGCAACGCGTCGGGCCACTTCGCTCCAGGCTTCGGCGCGCTGTGCGGACACGATCTCGGTGAGGTCATCGAACACGATGAGGCGTTCGTTGGGGGGCAGCTCGGCGCCGCGCACCAGCAGGGTCAGCGGTTCGGGGATGGAGGGCAGGCTGAGCTCGTAGGACTCCTGCCATTGCTGGCGCTCACCGGGTGTCGGGTCGGTGGCATACAGCTCGAAGCGCTGGCGGATGTTTTCAGCAAAGGGCTCCAGGCCGGCGACGTCGGACAGGTAGCGGCCTTTGTAGACGGACAGGGGCAGGCGCAGGATGCGGGTGGCGCCGGGGTTGACCATGTCGATGCGGCCCGTCGAGTCGAACACGATCACGCCGGCCGTGAGGTTGTCCAGGATGGTCTGCAAGTGGGCGCGGGCACTGTCGAGTTCCTGCACGCTGCGGTCAACCAGGGTGCGGGCGTCGGCCAGTTGCTGCGTCATGGCGGCGAATGAGCGCGTCAGGCCGCCGAGTTCATCGGTGGAGGTGAAGATGGCTTTGGGGCGCAGGTCGCCACGGGCCACTTCGCCCACGCCTTCAGCCAGCAGCAGCAGTGGGCGCGCGAGTTGCTGGCCGAGGATGGCGGCCAGCAGGAAGGCGCCGAACACCGCGAGGATGAGTGCCAGCGTGAGCGTGCCGATGTACATGCGCTTGAGCCCCACGCGGCCCAGCGAGCGTTGCTGGTATTCGCGGTAGGCGGTCTGCACGTCCAGCGCATTGCGCACCAGCTCGGGCTGCAGCTTCTGCGTGACCATCAGGTAGCGCCCGCGGGCCAGCAGGCTGAAGCTGTGGTCGGGCATCCAGGCCAGGGCCACGACACGGGCCACGCTGGGCGGTGGGCCCTCGCGGGGGCGCTCGGCCTTGTCCTCGGTGCGGTCATCCAGGCCTTCGACGAGGGCCATCACGCCTTTGCTGCGGGCTTCCTGGCGCCAGCTGGCGGGCAGGCGCTCGGCAGCCAGGATGCGGGTGCCGTCACCGCCCGCGGTCATCTCGACCTGGCCGCTATCGCTCAGTACCGTGACCATCTGGGCGCCCAGTTGTTCGCGCAGGCGCTCCAGTTCCAGCACGCCCGTGGCCGGTGCCGGGCCCACCAGGCCGGCGGTGGGCTGCGGCGCACTCATGCGCTCTGCGGCCAGCCGGGTCTTGTTGGCCAGGTCGGTGGTGAGGTTATCCAGCGTGCTGCGGCCGAGGTTGAGGCCGGCCTCCAGCGCGCCTTCAACCCGCACGTCGAACCAGGTCTCGATGCTGCGCGAGACGAACTGGTAGGACACGGTGTAGATCAGCAAGCCCGGCAGCAGGCCGACCAGGCCGAAGATGCCCGCGAGCTTGAGCAGCAGCTTGCTGCCGAACTTGCGGGCGCGCAGGCGCAGGGCCAGCCGCGCCACCGCGATCAGGATGACGAGGATGAGGATGGCGGCCAGCGCCACGTTGGCCCACAGGAGCCATTGGTAGTGGGGTTCGTAGCGCTCGCTGTTCTGCGTGGCGAAGACCAGCAGGAAGGACATGATCAGGCCGGCCCCGCCAATGGCGGCCGTGGCCACGATCCAGGCCCAGCGGTTGGCTTTGATGGTGCTCATGCCGGTGCCGTGGCCGTGGGCTTAACGCGCAGGGCCGACGGCCACGCGGCGGCGCACGTCCATGTTCCAGGTCGACAGCCCCCCCAGGCCGATCTGCAGCGGGCGTGGCAATTCATCGGTGTCCAGTCGGAAGCGGAAGTCCACGTAGTGGTCCTGGTCGCTGGAGGCGGGAATGGGGTCGGCGATGCGCCAGCTGTCGGTGCTGCGCAGGGCGTTGAGCGCATCCGGCAGCGTGGTGTAGTGGCGGCTGAGGCCTTCGAGGCTGAGGCGCCAGCGGCGGGTCAGGGGCTGGTAGGCCAGGCGCCAGCGCCGCGTGGCGGAGCCCAGCAGTTCGTCCGTCCAGTACCAGCGCGTACGAAAGACCTCGGCTTCGGCCACGAAGACCACGCCCACGCCCTTGATCATGGCTTGTTCGAGGTCGCGGGGCAGATCAAAGCGGGCGCTGTAGCTCAGCAGCAGGCCTTCGTCACTGCGCTGGACCGTGAGTTTGTCCAGTTCAAGGCTGCGGTGCCCAGGGGTGTCGGCGTGCGCGAGCCGCCCTGCCGGCGCCAGTGTGGCAGCGAGCAAGGCTGAGGCACTGCGGGTGAGCAGTTCTCGGCGGCGCATCAAGGACATCACGCACCTTGGGTTGTTTTGGACAGCAGGGCGTAGAAAAAGCCATCGCCACGGTTGTGCCGGGCGGGGTCAAGGTATTCGACCACAGGGAGCAGGTGGCCGGGCGAGGGCAGGGCCCGGGCGTCCGGGTTGCGTTGCAAAAACGCGTCGATGCGGTCCTGCCCCTCTGTTTTGAAGACGGAACAGGTGCAGTACAGCAGGTGGCCGCCTGGTTTGAGCAAGGGCCACAGCGCCTGGAGGATGGCGTCCTGGGTTTTGGCCAGGGCGGTGATGTCGGATTCGCGGCGCAGCCAGCGCACGTCCGGGTGGCGGCGCACGATGCCGGAGGCGCTGCAGGGCGCGTCCAGCAAGATGGCGTCGAAGGGCTTGCCGTCCCACCAGGCGGCGGGCTGGCTGGCGTCGGCGGCCAGCGTGGTGGCTTTCAGGCCCAGGCGTTGCAGGGTCTCGTTGACGCGGCTCAGGCGCTGCGGGTCGGCATCCAGCGCGGTGACGTCCAGGTCGGCCAGCTCGAGCAGGTGGGCGGTCTTGCCGCCGGGGGCGGCGCAGGCATCCAGCACGCGGGCGCCGGCGGGCAGGGGCTGGCCACTGGCGTGGATCAGCAGCGGGGCGGCGATCTGGGCGGCGCTGTCCTGCACGGAAACGTCGCCTTGCTCGAAGCCGGGCAGTTTGCCGACGGGCACGCCGTGCGGCAGGGCGATGGGGGCGGGTTGGTTGGTGGGGGGCTGCTCGGCAGGCAAGGCGGATTCAGGCAGCAGGCCGGCCTCGACCAGGCGTTGGCGGTAGGCGGCCACCGTGCCATGGCGCTGGTTGGCGCGCAGGGTCATCGGGGGCTGTTCCTGGTTGGCCATGAGGATGGCCTGCCAGTGTTCGGGCCAGTCTTTCTTGAGCCGGGTGATCCACCAGGCGGGGTGGTTGAAGCTGGCGACCGGGTCTTGTTCGATGGCGGCCAGCAGCTCGGCGCGCTCACGCAGGAAGCGGCGCAGCACGGCGTTGACCAGGCCGCTGGCGGGCTTGGCGCGGCGCTTGGCGGCCTCCACCGCCTGGTCGACCAGGGTGTGTTCGTTGTATTCGCTGCCGCAGGCCAGGGCCAGGGCGCTCAGCAGCAGGGCGTCTACCCAGGGCTGGGGTGCTTTGGGCACCAGTTTGTGGCGCAGGGCTTGGGCCATGCCCAGGCGCCGCAACACGGCGAAGGACAGGGCCTGCACCCCCGGGCGCTCTTGCGGGCGGCGCTCGGCCAGGACGTCGGTCAGGGAGTGGCCCTGGCGCACGGCGGCCACGGCATCGGCACAGCCGGACAGCAGTTGCCACAGGGGCAGGCTGCCGGGCGGGCTGTTCGATGCGGGATCTGAAGGCGATGAAGAAGGGCGGGCTGGACGACTCATGGCGCGCAGTCTATGCGTTGCCGTGGTCGCCAGCCCGCCCTTGAGCGTTCGGGACGCTGGAAAAACGTGAAATCAAGCGCCCGATACAGCCTGGGCTCAGGCCCCGAGGAAGTGGCGGCGGTAGCGCGCCGGCAGGTCTTCAATGCGCATGAGCATGGGCAGGTCGGCCGTGTTGAAGTCGGGGTCCCAGGCGGGGGCGCCCAGGATCTTGGCGCCGCAGCGCAGGTAGCCCTTGATCAGCGCGGGCGGCTCGACTTGCAGGTGGCGGTCCAGCTCTTCGACCGGCAGGGGCAGGCGCGGGCGCACTTGCAGGTCGATCGGGGCCAGGTGGGTCTGGCGCAGCTGTTCCCACAGGCTGGCGGCCACGTGGCCACCATCGCGCATGCTGATGCTGGCGCAGCCGATCATGGTGTCCAGCTCATTGCGGACCATGAACTCGGCCAGGGCACCCCACAACGCCATGATGGCGCCGCCGTTGCGGTGATCCGGGTGCACGCAGGAGCGGCCCAGTTCCACCATCTTGCCGCGCAGGGGGCGCAGGCGGGTCAGGTCGAACTCGGTTTCGCTGTAGAGGCCGCCCACGCGCTTGGCGGCGTCGGGCGTCATCACGCGGTAGGTGCCGATGACCTCGCCGGGCTCGCCGTTGTCGGAACTCAGGCGTACCAGCAGGTGCTCGCAGTAGCTGTCGAACAGGTCGATGTCGTGGCCTTCGGGGCTGCCGGGTGGCACGCTCAGGCGGGCGCCCATTTCGCCGGCGAAGATGTCGTACCTCAGGCGTTGCGCTGCGCGAACATCTTCTTCAGTGCGAGCCCAAACGATTTCCAGGGCTTGCCGCTGCTTGGGGTGGCTGACTTGTTGAGGCTCTGAGCTCGGGTGAAGTGACCTCCGGGCGGCACGGGACTCGGCCGAAAGCGAGGACAGGTCTGCCATGGGCAGGGTGGGCAGGGGCAGGTCACGCATTGTCATCTCCAGTCGTTTCACTCCGTGGACATGAGTTCGCAGTGTTGGCTGGTGCGGTGACGCTGCCGTGAACTTGTCATGACAGTTGCATGACGCGCGGTTTGGGTGCAGTGCACCATTTGATCCGCGTTAATCCTCATGACAAATCCTGAAACACGGCTCATGCCTGCGCTGCTAGGATTGGGTGTATGAGCATCCAGATTTTCGGCTTGCCGGTCTCCCGGGGCGTGGCCATTGGCCGCGCTGTGCTGGTGGCATCCAGCCGGGTGGACGTGCCCCACGTTTTCATCGATCAATCCCTGATCGACGAGGAGGTGGCGCGCCTGATGAAAGCGCGCGACGTGGTGGCCGACGAGTTCGACAACCTCAAGCGCGACCTGCCTGCCGATGCGCCAGCCGAACTGGCTGCGCTGCTGGATGTGCACCAGATGCTGCTGCAGGACGAGGCCCTGATGGGCGCGGCGGCAGACTGGATCCGCCAGCGGCACTACAACGCCGAATGGGCGGTGTCAGCCCAGCTGGAGGTGCTGGCGCGCCAGTTCGATGAGATGGAGGACCCCTACATCCGCGAACGCAAGGCCGACCTGGAGCAGGTGGTTGAGCGCCTGCTGCGCAGTCTGAGCCGCGGTGAACCTTCTGCGGTGCCGGATGCCAGCCGTGCCAATGCGCAGGATTTTGGCGGTGACGAGCCGCTGGTGCTGGTGGCCAATGACATCGCGCCAGCCGACATGCTGTCGTTCAAGCGGAGCGTGTTCAAGGGCTTCGTGACCGATGTGGGCGGCAAGACCTCGCACACGGCCATCGTGGCCCGCAGCATGGACATCCCCGCCGTGGTGGGCGCCCGCCAGGCGAGCAACCTGATCCGTCAGGACGACTGCATCATCATCGATGGCGACGCCGGCCTGGTGATCGTGGACCCATCCCCCATCGTGCTGGAGGAGTACCGCTTCCGCCAGCGCCAGAGCGAGCTGGAGCGCAGCCGCCTGGCCCGCTTGCGCCACACGCCAGCGGTGACGCTGGACGGCGAGCGCGTGGAGCTGCTGGCCAACATCGAGATGCCGGAAGACGGCCCCGGCGCCCTGGAAGCGGGCTCGGTGGGCGTGGGCCTGTTCCGCAGCGAGTTCCTGTTCATGAACCGCGGCAGTGACCTGCCGGACGAGGAAGAGCAGTACGACGCGTATCGCCGTGCGGTCGAGGCCATGAAAGGCCTGCCGGTGGTGATCCGCACGGTGGACATCGGCGCGGACAAGCCCCTGGAGGGCATGTCGGCCAGCGAGCTGCGGCATGAGTCCGTGCTGAACCCGGCACTGGGGCTGCGCGCCATCCGCTGGAGCCTGGCAGAGCCCAGCATGTTCCGCCGGCAGTTGCGGGCCTTGTTCCGCGCGGCCGCCCACGGGCCGGTCAAGATCATGATCCCGATGCTGGCCAGCCAGCGCGAGATCCACCAGACGCTGGACAACATCACGCATGCCAAGCGCCAGTTGGCCGAATCAGGCAAGCCTTGTGGTGAGGTCGAGCTGGGCGCCATGATCGAGGTGCCGGCGGCGGCCCTGACCCTGCCGGTGTTCCTGCGCTATTTCGATTTCGTGTCGATCGGCACGAATGACCTGATCCAGTACACGCTGGCCATTGACCGCTCGGATGAGGCGGTTGCCCATCTGTACGACCCCTGGCACCCGGCCGTGCTGCAGTTGATCCAGTCCACCATCACGCAGGCGCGTGCGGCGGGCAAGGGGGTGAGCGTGTGCGGCGAAATGGCAGGTGACCCGGCCTTCACCGAGTTGCTGCTGGCCATGGGGCTGCGCAGCTTCTCGATGCACCCTTCGCAGATCGCGTCGGTCAAGCAGCGTGTGCTGCGGGCTGATACGCGCCGCCTGGCGCCGCTGGTGGCGGGCGTGCTGCAAAGCGAAGACCCCGAGACGGCCTGTGCCGAGCTGTTCCACGTCGGGGCGAGCACCCACGGCCAGCCGGTGCAGCTGCGGGCCTGATCTGTTGGGGTGCAGGCGGGTCAAAAACCGGCTTCACGCCGGATGACGGCCGCCGCGTGCCGCAGGTAGCGCCAGGCGGGCATGGACCAGCGGCCATGGAAGACGACCTTGCCACGCCAGTTGTGCTGCTGCGCCGTCGCATCTGCTGAGCGAACCCTGAGGGTCACCAGATAGACCGGGCGCTCGGGGTGCAGCTGGGCGTTTTTCTCTCGCACCACCACGCCGCCGCCGAAGAGGTTGGCCAGTTCCGGTTCGGGCAGCGTGCGGCTGGCGTCGGCTTCAATGCGGATCACCTCCAGCGGCACATCGGGCCCGGCTGGGTCGTCGGCATAAAAGTGCGCCGTGTCACCTGAGCGAATGAGCGGCAGCTCATCCTCGTCGACATAAGCCACCACGGTCTGGGGCTGGTCGGCGACCAGGCGTGCCAGCACTTCATCGTGGCTGAGCCAGTCGCCGGGGCGAAGGTCGGGCGGGACGTCACGCAGCACGCCATCAAAAGCGGCCGTGGGTGCATAGCGCTGGGCATCGGCCTGCAGGGCCATCAGATCGGCCTCGGCGGTGCGCAGTTGCTCTTGCAAGACCTGCCAGCGGGCTCGCTGATCAGCGTCGAAGGCACTGGCCGAGGCTTGCCAGCGCAGTTGCTGGACGCGGGCTTGTGCGGCCGCCATGCGGCTGGTGAGCTCGGGCGAGGCCAACTGAATGAGCGGGGTGCCGGCGCGCACGTGCTGCCCTTCGGCAATGGGCATGCCGATCACCTGTGCATGGGCGGGTGCATACACCACGTATTGACTGGCCGGGCGCATCAGCGCGCTGGCCGAGGGCCGTGTGGGCCAGGGCAGCAGCAGGCAGCTGATGAGCGCGGCCAGCAGGCTGACACGGCGCCAGGCCCGAGCTTGATGTTGCCAGACCGGCCAGGCCTTGCGCCACAGCGCCAGTTCGCGCCAGATGGGCCGCAGGATGAACCAGCCCATTTCCACCGCGAACAGCAGGATGCCCACGGCCTTGATGAAGAAGGTGTAGACCAGGGCCGCAATGCCCAGGAAGACGACCAGGCGGTACAGCCAGGTGGCATAGGCAAACAGGATCAGGCCTGTGCGGCGGGGTGGGGGGAAGGACTCTGGTGCGGGCTGCCCCAGCCCCAGCAGCCTTTCGCGCAGGTCCCAGCGTGCCAGTGCAAAGGCGCGATCATGCAGATTGGGCATGCCCAGCCAGTCGGACAGCAGGAAGTAGCCGTCAAAGCGCATGAAGGGGCTGGCATTGATCAGCAGGGTGGACAGCAGCGTCGTGGTCGACAGCATGAAGGCCAGGGACTGGGGCGTGCCCGGTGGCAGCAGGGCCCAGGCCAGCGTGGCCCAGGCTGCCACGGCCATTTCGGTGAGCACGCCGGCAGCGCCCACGGCCAGCCTGTCCTGGCGGCGCGTGAGCTTCCAGACCTCGTTGGTGTCGGTATAGGCCACGGGCCACATCACGAGGAAGGCCAGGCCCATGCTGGGCACCTTGCAGCCCAGGCGCTTGGCCGTGAAGGCATGCCCCAGTTCGTGCAGCACCTTGACCGCCGCGATGCTCAGGCCATAGCCCACGAGGCCGGGCCAGCTGAGCTTGTCCACCAAGGTGCCGGTGAAGGTGTCCCACTGGCGGTAGATCTCCAGCAGCCCCCATGACAAGGCCAGCAAGGTCAGCCACAGGAAAGTGCGTGTGTAGAAGAGGTCGAGCCGGGGCGCCCATCGGTTCAGCCAGCGGTCCGGCTTCACCAGCGGGATGCGAAAGAACAGGTAGTGGTGCAGCAACTGTGTCAGCAGGCTGCCATGGCGCGCGTGGTGGGCGGCGGCCATGTGGGTGGCCTGGCCGGGCCCGGCCTGGAGCAGTTCGTTGGCCCGAAAGAAGGCCACGATGTCATCGACATCGTCAGAGGCCAGTTGAAGTGGTGTCTGCGCGCTGACCATGTCGGCGATGGCCGATGCAGAGCCATCGCGCCAGCGTTGCAGGACTTCGAAGGTGGGCCAGTCGATCTGGAAGAAGAGGTTGCGAACCGGGTCGTGGAGCGTGTGGCTGGGCTGGCCATCGGCCAGGACTGGGCCAGGCAACAGCGCGAGCTCTTCTCGCAAGGGGGGCAGGGTGGCGTAGTGCATGGCGGGCGCGGCTCACCAGCCCAAAGTCTGGCGCACGGTGGCCAGCGGGCGGCGGATGACCCAGTAGGCCAGGGGCACGCTGTCGCCACTGATCTTGGCCGTGCCCTTGAGACCGACACGCTGGTCGGTCGAGCCGAGCAGACGTGCCCGTACGCGGTAGGCGTATTGCCCATCGGGCCGCAACACGGCGTCGTGCCCGATGTAGCGCAGTTGCGCGCTGATGGGCGCCAGCGGGCTGGCGGCCAGGTAGAGCTCGACATGGGCCTGCGTGGTCAGCGGGATGGCGTCGCCAATGGGCAGCCAGGCCTCCACCTCGACATCGTGCGGAGCGGCAATGCGCATGATCTTCTCGCCGGTCTGCACCGGCTTGCCGGCCCATTCGCTGGGGTCGTCGAACATGACCACGCCATCTTGCGGGGCGCTCACCGTTGTGCGCTGGAACTGGTCCTGCAGGTAGCCGGCCTCGGCACGCTTTTCTTCGATGCGGCCCAGCAGGGGCGAGAGCTGGGTCTTGGAGCGGTTGTCGGACACCGCCTGCTGAGCGAATTGCCGGTACTCGGCTTCGGCGGTGGCCAGCGACTGCACTGCCACCTCATGGCGAGCGGCCAGCGCGGCCTGGTCGAAGCTGAACAGGGGCTGGCCAGCCTTGACCAGTTGGTTGGGTTGCACATGGAATTGCGCCACGATGCCGTCGATCGGCGCCCGCACCATGGCAGGGTGGGCCGGAACCAGCTCGCCCGGTGCCAGCACGGAGAGCTTGACGGGCAGGCACATCACGGCGAGCAGCACGGTGGCCACGATGGCCCGGCGGCGCCAGCGGCCCTTGCCTGCCTGGGCCGGGGAGGCCAGCCGGGCCCACCAACGCCAGGGCGAGCCTTGACGGCGGGCTACCCAGGCGTGGTGCCAGGCGGCCATCCATTCGCCCACCCAGGCCTGCGCATCAGGTGCCCAGGGTTGCTCGGCGGCCAGCAGCAAGCCGCCGACCTCGGTGGCCGGTGCCCCCGCGTGGGCTGGCAATGGGATCCACAGGCCAAAAGTGGGCAGCCACTCCGACCAGGCTGATGCCAGCTCATCGGGCAAGTCATCGGCGCAGACAGGCGCCGCGGCAGGCACGGTATCACCGAGGTGGCGGCAAACCTGCAGCAGCCATTGGGCGTAAGGTGCATTGGCATCAGGCTCGACCACACCTGAGAGGGCCACGATGCCATCGGCCCGCATCCACAAGGCGGCCTGCCGGTAGGCGTGCAAGGCGTGCGTGTCGTTGACCGCGAGGAAGGCCAGCTCGGCCTCGCTACCGGCCGCCCGGGCGCGTCTGGACAGCGTCAGGATCTGCAGCAGCGGATCAATGTCGGCAATGGCGGATGGGGTGACAACAGCGTTCATCGAACAGCGCTTTCAACCATGTGTGGTGTGGCGAGCCTGCCGCTGGGCAGCCATGCGGATCTGGTCACTGAGGCTGGGGCGGCCTGTGTCTGGCGGCGAGGACAGGGCGCCTCGGGGGGCGGCCCCGATACGGACCTTGAAGACGCTCACGGCCTCGTGCCCCTGTGCGTCCCTGGCAATGAGCCGGATGGCCAGCTCGCCTCGGACGCCCGGTGGCGGCGTGCCTTCGAAGCGGCCTGTCTGGGGATTGAAGCTCAACCAAGGCGGCAGCGGCTGGCCGTTGGCCTGCACGGCTGCCAACTGGACCAGGGCGTTCGGGTTGGTCTGGGCGAAGGTGTCTGCGGGCACCGAGAAAGCGATCCGCCCGGCGCTGGGCAGGACCTGATCTGGTATCGGGCGGTTGAGGAGCAGGCTGTCGGGCGCACCCGCACGCTGGGGTATCACCATGACCTGGAACAGGCCCTCGCCACCGCGGGTGAGGGCGGGCGCCGGGTTGGGAGCCTCCAGACCGCCGAGGCCTGGTGCTGGAGACGTGGGCAGGACGATGGCGCCACGAGGGGTGATGGCATCGGGCGAGCCTGTGGGCAGGATGACGGCTTGCGTGGCGGGTGACAGGAAGGTGCTGGGGGGGGCCACCACGGGCGGCGCCAGGGGCGTCACGACGATGGTGGGCGCCGACGGAGGTGGTGGCGCGGCGGGCTCGGGCTGCGTGGGGATCACGGGCGTGGGGGCGGCCACATTGAGTGCCCCGGTGGCCGTGGCGCTGTTGCCGGCCGCATCGGTCACGGCTACCGAGACGACAAAGGTGCGGCCCACCGTGAGGGCCAGCGTGCCGCTCACAGGCGTGGCGGTGGCAAGGTCCAGTTGCCACAAGCCGCCTGAGGGTGTGACGTTGTACGTGGCGCCCCCTTCGATGGTGATGGTCATGGCCTCACCGGCCCCCAATGACGCCGAGCCGGACAGCGTGGGGGTGGTGCTGGTGGTGGAGAGGTTGTTGAAGGTGGGCAGGGTGGGGGCCGTGTTGTCGAAGGTATAGGCCTGGCTGGCCACCGGGCCATCGTTGCCGGCCGCATCGCTCACCTTGATGCGGATGGTGCTGCTGCTGGTGAGCGTGGCGCCGTCCCATTGCAATGCGGTACCTGACACCTTGGCGGTGATGTTGACCCAGGTGGCACCGTTGTCCAGCGAGCCCCAGACCACGTCGCTGCCCGCCGGTGCGGCGCTGAGCGTGGCGCTGATGGTCTGCGAGGCCACATTGGTGATGAAGTCAGAGGCGCTGGCGCCGCTGTCATTGGACAGGGTGATGCCGCTGACGGTGATGCTGGGCGCGCTGGTGTCCAGCACATAGGCCTGGCTGGTGGCGCTGCCATCGTTGCCGGCCGCGTCGCTCACCTTCAGGCGCAGCGTGTTGCTGCCCGACAGCGTGACGCCATCCCAGCTCAGCGTGGTGCCTGAGACCTTGCTGGTGATGTCCGTCCAGGTGGCGCCGTTGTCGAGCGAGCCGTAGACGATGTCATTGCCAGCTGGCGCGCTGCTGAGCGTGGCGGTGATGGTCTGTGCCGCGGTGCGCGTGATGAAGTCGCTGTTGCTGACGCCGGTGTCTGCCGACAAAGCCAGGTTGCTGAAGGTGATGGAGGGCGCCGTGGTGTCCAGCACATAGGCCTGGCTGGCCACGCTGCCGTCGTTGCCCACACTGTCGCTGACCTTGAGCTTGAGCGTGTTGCTGCCCGCCAGCGTGACGCCATCCCAGCTCAGCGTGGTGCCGGAGACCTTGCTGGTGATGTCCGTCCAGGTGGCGCCGTTGTCCAGCGAGCCATAGACGATGTCGCTGCCGGCTGGCGCACCGCTGAGCGTGGCGGTGATGGTCTGCGCGGCGGTGCTGGTGATGAAGTCGCTGCTGCTGGTGCCGGTGTCGGCCGAGAGGGCCAGGTTGCTGAAGCTGATAGCGGGGGCCGTGGTGTCGACCACGATGGCCTTGTTGGCGCCCAGCGAGTGGGTGCTGCCTGGCGTGGCCAGGGTGAGCGCGGCGCTCTGGTGGGTGCCGCCCGCATCGGTGATGCTGCCGCCGTTGAGGGCCAGGGCGCTGGTGGTGCTGTAGTCCAGGTCGGCGCTGTTGTTGCCATCGGCGATCACATGGGTGAAGGTCAGCGTGCTGCTGCCCGAGCCGCTGGCGTAGGTGGCCGTGCCGCCATCGTCAAGCGTGAGCGTGGGTATGCCGCCGGTGGTGTCCACGTTGACGGCCTTGCTGAAGTCCACCGTGATGGTGACCGTGTCGCCGGCCTTGTAGCTGCCGTTCGCGGTGCTGGCGCTCACGTCGGTGACGCTGGGCGTCAGGCCATTGACCAGCACCGAGGCCGTGCTGCCCACGCTGTTGAGCGTCAGGGTGGCGTCATTGGTGGCCGCGTCTTGCAGCGTGCCGCCATTGAGCGCCAGGCTGCCCACAGTGATGCCGTCGACATCCTGCTGGCCGGCCTGCACGGTGTAGCGGAACACCAGGCTGCTGGTGCCCGAGCCCGACAGGTAGCTGGCGTACACGGTGCTGCTGCCGATGGTCAGCGCGATGCGGGGTGTGCCGCCCCCGGTGTTCACGGTGACAGCCTCGTCGAACTGCACGCTGAAGTCCAGGTCGCTGCCATCCACATAGGTGCCATTGCCGGGCACCGAGACGGAAGCGACCGTGGGCGCCGTGGTGTCGATCAGGACGTTGCTGGTCGAGCCCACGCTGTTGAGCGTGAGCGTCATGCTGTTGCCGGCCGTGTCGGTGAGCGCGCCGCCGTTGGCCTGCAGCGTATTCACGGCGATGCCGTCGGTGTCCGTGTCACCGGCTTGCACGGTGTAGCTGAACACCAGCGCGCTGCTGCCCGAGCCCGATGCATAGCTGGCGTACACCGTGGTGCCACCCACGTTGAGTGCCAGGCGGGGCGTGCCACCACCGGTGTCCACGGTCACGGCCTCGCTGGTGTTGACGGTGAAGCTCAGGGTGTCGCCGGCCTTGTGCAGGCCGTTGCCCGGCACGGAGACGGAGGACACCGTGGGCGCGGTGGCGTCGATGGTGACACTCAGGCCCGATGAAGCCGAGGACACATTGCCCGCCGCATCGCTGGCCTTGGCCGTGAGCGTGTGGCTGCCGCTGGACAACGTCGACGTGGTGATGGACCAGTTGCCGCCCGTGGCCGTGCCGGTGCCCAGCACCGTGCTGCCATCGGTGTCGTAGAGTGTGACGGTGCTGCCTGATTCGGCCGTGCCGGTGATGGTGGGGGTCGTGGCGCTGGTGATGTTGTCGCTGCTGGATGAGCCGGAGTCCGAGCCCGTGCTGAGATCCGGGGTCGATGGGGCATTGGGGGCGGTGTGGTCCAGCGTGTAGGTCGAGCCCGAGATGTAGCCCGACAGGATGGCCACGCTGTTGCCGTTCTGGATGCCGGTGCCGCTGTTGTTGAGGTCCAGCCGCAGCGTGCCGTCACCGGCCAGCGTGTTGACCGTGACCGTGTAGGTGGTGCCGCTGCCACTGACGCTGGCAATGCTGCCTGAAGCCGTGCCGGTGGCGGTGAGCGCGAAGTCGCTGGCGTCCACGCCGGTCACCGCTTGATCGAAGGTCACCGTGTAGCTGATCGATGAAGCCGAGCCCGCCACGGTGGCGCTGGCTGCCCCGGTGCGGACGATGCTGCTCACGCTGGGGGCATCGACCACCGTGAGCGTGAAGGCCTGGTTGGCCACATTGCCAGCCGTATCGGTGGCCGCCACGTAGATCTTGTAGGTGCCGGCGCTCAATGAGGATCCCCCCACCTGCAGCGAGGTGCCGGAGATGCTGAAGCTGCCGTTGTCGGCGTCATTCGTGCCATTGCCGGCCGCCAGGCTGTATGTGATGCTCAGGCCGTCCGTGGCCGACAGCGTGGCGATGGTGGCACTCGATGTGGCGTTGGCGGACGAGACGGTCGTGCTGTCCAGCGCCAGGCCGGTGGGGGCGCTGGCGTCGATGGTGATGGCCAGGCCGGTCGAAGCCGAAGAGGTGTTGCCTGCCGTATCGCTGGCCTTGGCCGTGAGCGTGTGGCTGCCCGCTGACAGACCCGATGAGGTGATGGACCAGTTGCCGCCGGTGGCCGTGGCGGTGCCCAGGACCGTGCTGCCATCGGTGTCGTAGAGGGTGACGGTGCTGCCTGATTCGGCCGTGCCGGTGAAGGTGGGGGTGGTGTTGCTGGTGAGGTTGTCCGAGTTGGATGTGCCGCTGTCGGTGCCGGTGCTCATGTCCGGCGTGGAGGGCGCGCTGGGCGCGCTGGTGTCCAGCGTATAAGCCTGTGATGACACCGTGCCGTCGTTGCCCGCCCCATCTTGCACCTTGACCTTGAGCGTGTTGCTGCCGCTCAGCGTCTGGCCAGGCAGCGACCAGGTGCTCTGGCCGACGGTGGCCGTGGCAGCCGTCCAGGTGCTGCCGTTGTCCAGCGAGACCAGGACGGTCTCGCCTGTCGCCAGGTTGGCAGACAGCGTGCCCGAGATGGTTTGCGAGGCGCTCGAGGTGATGAAGTCGGTGCTGCTGCCCGTGTCGTTGGAAAAAGCCTTGGTCGCGATGGTGGTTGTGGGGGCCACGTTGTCGACCGTGACATTGCTCGTGTCGGCCGTAGTGGTGGCGTTGCCGGCGTTGTCCGTGGTGGTGACCGACACATTGCGGTTGGCCGTGCCATTGATGGCGCCAGCCACGATGGTGTAGGTGGCCGTCCACGTGCCACTGGAGTTGGATGCCGACACGGCCGAGCCGCCGCCGAAGGCGCTGAAGTCCACCGTGACGCTGGAGAGGGTGTCGCTGTTGTTGTCGCCCCCGGCGGTGTTGTTCCAGGTGGCGGTGACCGTGTCGCCGATCTTGTAGGCGCCGCCGGTGCCGCTGGCCCCGCTGATGCTGATGTTGGCGTCCGTCACCGTGGGCGCGATGTTGTCCACCGTGGCGTTGGTGGTGTCGGCGCTCGTCGTGGCGTTGCCTGCGTTGTCGGTGACCGTGACCGAGATGTTCTTGTTCGCACCGTCGATGGCACCGGACACGATGGTATAGGTGGCTGTCCAGGTACCCGACGAGTTGGATGCCGACACGGCCGAGCCGCCGCCGAAGGCGCTGAAGTCCATGGTGACACTGGAGAGGGTGTCGCTGTTGTTGTCGCCACCCGCCGTGTTGTTCCAGGTGGCGGTGACCGTGTCACCGATCTTGAAGGCGCCGCCGGTGCCGCTGGCACCGCTGATGCTGACGTTGGCGTCGGTCACGGTCGGGGCGACGTTGTCCACGGTGGCGTTCGTGGTGTCGGCTGTGGTGGTGGTGTTGCCCGCGTTGTCGGTGGCGGTGACCGACACGTTCTTGTTGCTGCCATCGATGGCGCCAGCCAGGATGGTGTAGGTGGCGGTCCACGTGCCGCTGGCGTTGATCGCGGCCACGGCCGCGCCGCCGCCGAAGGCGCTGAAGTCCACCGTGACGCTGGAGAGGGTGTCGCTGTTGTTGTCGCCCCCGGCGGTGTTGTTCCAGGTGGCGGTGACCGTGTCGCCGATCTTGTAGGCGCCGCCGGTGCCGCTGGCCCCGCTGATGCTGATGTTGGCGTCCGTCACCGTGGGCGCAATGTTGTCCACCGTGGCGTTGGTGGTGTCGGCGCTTGTCGTGGTGTTGCCTGCGTTGTCGGTGACCGTGACCGAGATGTTCTTGTTCGCGCCGTCGATGGCACCGGACACGATGGTATAGGTGGCTGTCCAGGTGCCCGACGAGTTGGATGCCGATATGGCCGAGCCGCCGCCGAAGGCGCTGAAGTCCATGGTGATACTGGAGAGGGTGTCGCTGTTGTTGTCGCCACCCGCCGTGTTGTTCCAGGTGGCGGTGACCGTGTCACCGATCTTGAAGGCGCCGCCGGTGCCGCTGGCACCGCTGATGCTGACGTTGGCGTCGGTCACTGTGGGCGCGACGTTGTCCACGGTGGCGTTCGTGGTGTCGGCCGTGGTGGCCGAGTTGCCGGCGTTGGAGGCCGTGACCGACACATTGCGGTTGGTGGCGTCGATCGCACCGGACACGATGGTGTAGGTGGCCGTCCAGGTGCCGCTGGAGTTGGATGCCGCCACCGCGGCGGCGCCACCGAACTGGCTGAAATCCATCGTGACACCCGTGACGCCGGCGTTGTTGTCGCCGCCTGCCGTGTTGTTCCAGGTGGCGGTGACGGTGTCACCGATCTTGTAGGCCCCACCCGTGCCGCTGGCACCACTGATGCTGATGCGGGCATCGGTGACCGTGGGCGGTGGCACGTAGGCCTTCACGTCGGTGATGTCGAAGTCGTTCAGCAGCGCGAAGTTCGACGAAGTGATGACAACCTGCTTCACATCATTGATCGCGGTGTTGAAGCCGCTCAGCGAGGTGTAGCTCCCACCCGTGCTGATGCTGCTTTGCGTGAACGATGTCGTGCTGTCGTTGCCATATGTCAGCGCAAACGACAGGCTGCCGGATACCGCGCCCGCCTTGAGGGCGGAAATATCGAAGGTATAACCACTCTCGATGGAAATGGTCAGCTTGATGTCGTTGCCACCCGAGGTGCCCTCGTAGGCATACAAGCCTTCGGCACCTCCGAAAAAGCTGCTGTCGACGCCCAAGCCTCCCGAACCTGTGCCACCCGCGAAGGTGAAATTGCGACTGCTGGAGGTGCGCAGGACCGATAAGTGGGTGTAGTCCATGTCCGCATCTGCCGATGAAAACGAGACCAGGGCCAGCAGCCTGTCGTAGCCCGTCAGCTTCAAGGCTTGCGTTTCAATGCTCCCCGACTGGGCTTCCAGGGCCCAGTTGCCGCCCAGGCGAGCCGCGCCGGTCGCATCAACTGATGCGGCCACATCGGCCCCCGTCAGCTGAGCCAGCCCGCTCAGCAGCGCTTGGCCGTCCGCGCCCGCCCCAATGTCACAGCCATAGAACAGCAGGTCGCCATCTTGCTGAAGGGCCGAGCCGATGATCGCCAGCTCGTCGCGGGTGCTGCTGCTCTTGAGCGAGTCGAGCGTCAAGGCGGCACTGCCCAGTCGCACCGAACCTTCCGTGCCGTGCGAGAGGATGTGGATGGCGTCGTAACCCGCATGGCTGGCGGCCCAGCCCGCGATCTGTGCGAGCCCATCTTTCAAGCCGTCAAACTCGATGACGGCCTTGCCGTCCGCCACAGCGGCTTCCAGGGTTTTGTAGTCGCCCAGGGATGTGTCGATGAACACGGCCTCCTTGCGGCCCTGGTCACGGGCTGGGTCCGCCGCGCGCACCTCCACGGCGCCGGGTGGCAGGGCCAAAGCCTTGATGCCGGCCGCATCCGCCGCAGAGGCCTGTGCAGCATGGCTGGCGTCCACCACCGCGGCACCATCGAACATGTAGCGCTGCTCCAGGCTGCGCAGGTGCACAGCACGCTTGAGCGGTTTGCGGCGGGCGAGATGGTTGCTCATGACAAATCCCTTGGGTGCGTGTGGCGTGCGTGCGTGTGGCGTGCGCGTGACGGACGAGGCTCATGGCGGCGCGAAGCGGGCCAGATGCGCGGCCAGCTTGCGGTCCAGTTCGGGGCGCCAGGACGCCGGCATCACGGCCAGCACCTGGTTTTCAATGGTGGCGGCCAGTGCCTGCTGCGGCGGGGGCAGTTTGCTGGCCCTGGCTGCTTCAATCCACAGGTAGACCTTGGCCAGGTGAGCGGGGGCCAAAGCGCCCGTCTCGGCCTGGACATCGGCGTTGCCATAGAGCACGGCCGTTGGCAGATAGGCCTCCGCGTAGCCGGCGCTGGCAGCGCTTTCCAGCCAGGTCAGCGCGGCGTCTGGTTCGGCTGGGCCGCCTTGCCCCTGAGCCAGCATGAGGCCCAGCCTGTATTGGGCTTCGGGCTGTTGTCGCCGGGCCGCCTGCCCATACCAATAGCGCGCTCTGGCCAGGTCCTGCGGTACATCGGCATCTTGTTCGTAGTAGTGCGCCAGCTGCAGCATGGCCGGTGGCGATTCGGCTTGCGCGGCCTGCGTGCACATGCTCAGTCCGCGTTGAACATCCTGGGCGACACCCTGCCCACGGATGAAGTAGTGCGCGGCCGAGCACAGCGACAGCCAGTGCCCATCGTTGGCGGCCCGCTCGTACCAATGGAGGGCACGGGCGATGTCCTGCTCGCGCCCGATGCCCTGCGCCAGGCAGTCTGCCCACAGATGCTCGGCATACGGCACGTGCTGCCCGGCAGCCTTGCTGAACCAGTTGCAGGCTGCGACCTGGTCAACGGGCCTGCCCCAGCCCTGCTGCAGGAACTGGCCAACCACGAACTGGGCCAAGGGGTTGCCACGTTCGGCCAGATGGTGATAGCGCTGCCAGGCTTCGCCATGGTGGCCTGCGGTCAGCGCTGCCTGGGCGGCTTGCAGTTCCTGCTGTGCCGAATGCCGGCCTTGCGCCTGGAGCGCACTGGGCGTCATCAGCACACAGGCCGTCGTCATGCCGAGCAGGAGAAGGCGTTTCATGATCTCGGGCCCGTGCTCAGTTCCGGCTGGGGTACAAGCCTTGCACGGCGATGAACACATTCATCGGCAGGTAAGGCGGCATGGCGTTGAGCGGCGTGGTGGCGGGCTGGGAGGCCACCTCGGTGCTGCCCGAGAGTGCCACGGTGGGCAGGCCCGACAGGGTGGTCGTCAGGTTGCCGGTGACCGTGGTCGTCGGGTTGCCGGTGAAGGTCACAGGGGCGGTTCCGCTGATGCTGCCTGATGCCATCGAGACGTCCGGTGTGCTGCTGGCGTAAATCCTGTTGGCCGGGCCTTGTGGCGTGGCCAGAGCACCGCCGCTGGCCGAGGCCGAGCCCGCATTGCCGCTGTAGCCTTTGAGCGTCAGGCTGGACGCGTTGGCGGAGGCAGTGACGCCGCTCAGCGTGGTGGTGGCCGTCAAGCCGGTTGTGGTGGTGGTCGCAGCCAGGTTGCCCAGCGTGACCGTGGTCCTGCCCAAGGCGCCCAGCGCATGAACGTGCGGGGCAACCGGCACATTGGCTGGCTGCAAGGTGATGCTGTAGTTGCCACCCGCTACGCCCACGGCGAAGTTGGCCTGGCCGGGGGGCTGCCCTGCGCCCACGATGACACGGCCGCGCAGGTCAGGCAGGAGGAAGTTGGTGCGGCCGTCTCCGCCAAAGGTGGTGCCCAGCAGCGAGAACAAGGCCTGATTGGTGTTGACGGGCATCGACGTGCCGACTGCGGGCATGAAGCCTTGCAGATTGGTCCACGGGATGGCCATCACGCAGATCGATGCCAGCAAAGGTTCGGAAGAGCAGGCCTGGCAACTGGTGACGGCGCCCAGACAGGCCCCGCCGATCGCTGTGACATGCAAGACCGTACGGCGCAGAGTGGTTGAACACAACATGAGACGCTCCTGACACATGGTGGACCAGGTCATGGTCATGCTCGAACCACTGAGCATGTGGCCCGGCGCGGCCTGGTTCGCGCGCGGGTGATGCTGATGAGGTCTGATTCAGGGGCCGCTCGGCGGTGTCACCAACACCCTTCCGCTCATGCCCGCGATGAGTTCCTGAAAGCGGCCATCCACGACGGCCGACAGCTTGATCGACTGGCTCACCGGGTCGACTCGGGCACCGATGCGCTGTACCTTGGCGGGGTAGGTCTTGCCGGTTTCGTCGATGAGCACCTGAAAGCGCTGCTGGGGCTTGAGCCACACCAGCCACTTGCTGGGCACGATGAACTCGAGCTCCAGCGCGCTGTCATCGATGATGTCCAGCAAGGGCTGGCCCGCTTGCACGAACTGTTGCTCGCGCACCTTCTGCTCGGCCACGCGGCCCGAGAAGGGCGCCGTGATGCTGCACTTCGACAGCATCACCATGTAGGACGCCACCTCGGCGCGCGCCTTGGCCAGCTCGGCCTGAGACACATCCAGCTCGACCTTGCCGACCGCGTTGAGATCGGCCAGGCGCTGATTGGCCTTCCAGGTCTTGTCTGCCGCATCTTGCGCGGCCTGGGCCTTGCTCAGCTGGGTCTGCTGCAAGGCGCAGTCGAAGCCAACGAGCTTGTCGCCAGCCTTGAAGCGGGCGCCTTCCACCACGGGCAGCTGCTTGACCTTGGCCCCGATCTCGGCGGCCAGCGTGGTGTAGCGGCGCGGCATCAACTGGGCCCGGATCTCGCGCTTGTCCAGCGCATTGGCCGACATGGCCGAGGAGGGTGGCACGCTGGCCTTGATGACTTGGCCCCATGCACCGGCGGGTGCTGTCACCACGCATGCCAGGACTACAGGGCCGCACCATGCGGTCAACAGGCGATGGGGGGGGCGACTTGAGAACATGGCGTTGGCCTGTGGCATGGGTGAGGCCCGCGTTCAATGTGCATCCGCACCGGAGGCGTGGAGCTGGTCTGGCTCGGCCGGTGGGGTGAGCGCCGCCGATACCTTGAGGGTCAGCTCGTCCAGCGACAGTTGCCGCCCATCTGGCACTTGTGGTTCCAGGCCCAAGGTGGCCTGCAGGCGACCGGCGGCTGCTTGCATCTGGGCCAGGGCCTGGTAGCGGCGCAACTGGCTCACGATGGCGGCCGTGTTGTTGCTCACCCGGTCCAGCTTGGTCTGGGTTTGCGCTTGTTCACGCAGGGCCACCTGGCTGGCGATCTCCTTGTCCACCTTCCAGATGGCGTCTGCCCGTTCGAATTGCAGTACGGCGTTGCCGTACTGCAGCCTGGCCACATGCAACTGGGTCATCAAAGCCATCTGCGTGGCCATGCGCTGCTGCTCGGCGAGTGCCACACCGGCGTCCGCCAGGCGCATCTGCGAGGGGGCCGCAAACAGGCCCAGCAGGTTGAAGGAGATCTGCGCGCCGGCCTCGTTCCAGTTCTGGTTGATCAGGTAGCTGTCGTTGCTGTTGTTGACGCTGTAGCTGAAGGAGATGCCCGGGAACATCTTGAGCATGGCGCGGCGTGTCTCCAGGCGGGCGATGCGGGCGTTGTAGAGCGACATGCGCAGGTCCGCGTTGTGGACGATGGCTTGTTCTTCCATCTGCTCCACGGGCATGTCCAGCAGGGCGCGGTCGGCATTTTCATCCGGCTCGGTCACCGTGATGGCTTGGCCCAGGGGCAGGTTCACCAGCGAGGCCAGCTCGATCTGCGCGGTCGACAACTCCTGCTCGATGGTTTCCAGCAGGCGCAGGTTCTCCAGCAATTGGCGCTGGTAGCGCAGCGGCTCCTGTGGGTTGCGCACCCGTTCATTGCTGACCTTGCGCGCATCGTTGAGGGCATCTTCGCTATCGGCAATGGTGCTGCGCACGCTGTCACGCAGCTTCTGGGCACCGGCCGTGCGCCAGAAAGCGGTGCGCACGTCCTGGATCAGGGTGTGCATGGCCTTGCGGCGCTGTTCGGTGGCCACCAGCACGCGGTCGGCGTTCTGTCTGCTGGCGTAATAGCTTTGCCCGAAGTCCAGCAGGCTCCATGTGAAGGTCAGGCCCGTGGTGGTGGCCGATCGGTCACTGGAGATGAAGGGGTTGGCCAGCGAGGGCTGCCCGGTCACGGAGTCCGTGCTGCGGGTGATGAGGTCCTTGTTGCGGTCGCGGTAACCCGCAGAGGCCACCAGCTTGGGCAGCATGTCGTACTGGCCGGCATCGAACTGCCCTTGGGCGACCGCCTCGGCCATCATCTGCACGCGCCGGTTCAGGTTGTACTTCAGCGCACGCGCAATGGCTTCGTCCAGCGTCAGCGGGCCTTTCAAGGGCTCGATGCCTTGCTGCATCTGCTGACGGTCCGCGGCGGCCGCTTGCTTGATCTCAGCGGTGGTCAGTGGTTCGGGCTTGAGCGAGGCGCAACCGCCGAGCAGCGCAATGGCGCAGGCAGTGGCCAAGACCCATGACAGGCGTTGAAATGGGGCCAACATGAGGGCGTTCCTCTCTGGCTTGGGCACCCACTCCTACACAGGAGAGGAGGCCACTTTGAGGGCCACGCATACACCCTGATTGCGCGGTATGGAGGCCCTCATCATGGCGTTTTTTGGGTGAGCTCGACACCCTAGGGGAAACACGTAGTTGACACTTTGCGAGTGTGCCAACCGGGTTGAGGCCTCAAGCCGACAGCCGTTCCCAGCGCTCCAGCAGCGTCATCAGTTCTTCGTCGATGACCTCCACGCGTGCATGCATGGCGGCCACGTTGGCGCCTTCCTTGCGGTAGATGTCCGGGTCGGCCAGTTGCTTGTTGAGCTCGGCCTGTTCGGTCTCCAGGGCCTCAATGCGTGCGGGCAGTTCCTCAAGCTCGCGCTGCTCCTTGTAGCTGAGCTTGCGCTTGGGCTGGGCCACCACGGGTGCTGCGGGTGCCACAGGCGCTGCCGTGTCTGCTGCCACGGCCACCGGCGTGCGCGTGTTCGCTTCCGGTGCTTGTTTGCTGGAGGTGGCAATGGTGGCCGCACCCGGCTTGCCGGCCGAGATGGCCTTGGCGCGGCGTGACTGGATCAGCCAGTCTTCCACGCCGCCTTCGTATTCGCGCCAGGCGCCATCGCCCTCGGCCACCAGCGTGCTGGTGACCACGTTGTCCAGGAAGCGCCGGTCATGGCTGACCAGGAACACTGTGCCGGGGTACTCGTCCAGCAGGTCTTCCAGCAGGTCGAGCGTGTCGATGTCCAGGTCGTTGGTGGGCTCGTCGAGCACCAGCACATTGGAGGGCTTGGCGAACAGGCGCGCCAGCAGCAGGCGGTTGCGCTCACCGCCGCTCAAGGTGCGCACGGGCGAATTGGCGCGGGCCGGCGAGAACAGGAAGTCCTGCAGGTAGCCCATCACATGCTTGCGCGAGCCGTTGATCTCGATCCACTCGCTGCCCGGGCTGATGAAGTCGGCCAGGGTGGCGTCCAGGTTGAGGTTGTCGCGCATCTGGTCGAAGTAGGCGACGTTCAGGTTGGCGCCTTGTTTGACGGTGCCGCTGTCAGGCGCCAGCTCGCCCAGGATCATCTTGAGCAGCGTGGTCTTGCCCGCACCATTGGGGCCGACCAGGCCGACCTTGTCACCACGCAGGATGGTGCCCGTGAAGCCCTTGACCACGGCGCGGCCGTTGTAGCTCTTGCTGACGTTGTCGAGCTCGGCCACGATCTTGCCGCTGCGGTCGCCTTGCGAGACTTCCATCCTGGCGCGGCCCACCACATCTCGGCGGGATGCGCGGGCACTGCGCAGGTCTTCCAGGCGCTTGATGCGGGCCACCGAGCGCGTGCGGCGGGCTTCCACACCCTTGCGGATCCAGACTTCCTCTTGCGCCAGCAGCTTGTCGAAGCGTGCGTTGGCCAGGGCCTCGTCGGCCAGTTGCTGCTCTTTGAGTGTGACGTAGGCCGCGAAGTTGCCGGGATACGAGCGCAGGATGCCGCGGTCCAGCTCCACGATGCGGGTGCAGACGTTGTCCAGGAAGGCTCGGTCGTGCGAGATCAGCACGATGCTGCCTTTGAAGGCCACCAGCAGTTCTTCCAGCCAGGTGATGGCGTCCAGGTCCAGGTGGTTGGTGGGTTCGTCCAGCAGCAGCACATCGGGGCTGGCCACCAGCGAGCGGGCCAGGGCCACGCGTTTCTTGGTGCCGCCCGACAGGCCATCGATCGGCAGGTTGGCGTCCAGGTGCAGGCGCTGCAGGGTCTCGTCGACGCGTTGCTCCCAGTTCCAGCCATTTCGCGCTTCGATGAAGGTCATCAGCGCATCCAGGTCATCGCCTTCGGCGTGGGCCTCGAAACGTTCGCGTGCGGCCTTGACGTCGGCCAGGCCTTCACTGACGGTGCTGAACACCGTTGCGCCCTCTGAAAAGCTGGGCTCCTGCGGCACGTAGGACACCTCGATGCCGCTCTGAATCTGCAACTGCCCGTCATCGGGCTTTTCCAGGCCGGCCATGATCTTGAGCAGCGAGGACTTGCCCGTGCCATTGCGGCCGATCAGGCCGACACGCTCGCCGGTTTCCAGCGAGAACGCAGTGTGGTCAAGCAGGGCGACGTGGCCAAAAGCCAGGCAGGCGTCGCTCAGGGTCAAAACAGCCATGTGAAATCCAGTCAGGGGGCAACCCGCTATTGTCGCCGCTCGGGTGACAATGCGCGCATGTTGGTTTGGAAGTACCTGCGTTGGGCGCTGCGCTCGGCATTGTGGCTATGGCTGGCGAGCGTGTGGTTCTGGCCGGGCCTGGCTGCTGCCGCCCCGCTGGCCTTGCCCGGTCATGCACCGCAGGACGCCCAAGCCTGGCCACCGGTGAGGGTGGCGGACGGGCAGATCACCACACTGCGTGAGGCCGGCGTGCTGCCCGGCAGCGAAGTGGCGCCAGGGCCCCAGGCGGCCTGGCGCACGGTGACCTTGCCACACATCTGGCGCGAGACGCACGCGGCTTACCAGGGCACCATGTGGTACCGCTTTCGCGTGAACATGGTGCGTGCGCCCGATACGTTGTGGGCCGTCTACCTGCCTCGTGCCGTGATGAACGCGCAAGTCTGGGTCAATGGGGTGCCCATGGCCTATACCGGGTCCATGAGCCCACCGGTGACGCGCAACTGGTATGTGCCTTTGCTGGTGCAGGTGCCGGCTTCGGTCTGGCACGAGGGTGACAACGTCATCCATGTCAAGGTGGTCGGCGGGTTCATGAGCCGCGATGGCCTGGCGCCCGTGAAGGTCGGCCCCTTGTCCCTGCTGGAGCCACCCTACAAGACGCGCCTGTTTCTGCAGGTCGACGGCGCTTACTTTGCCAACACCGCGGTGCTGGCCCTGGGGGCCTTCATGATGATCGCCTGGATGCGTGATCGTGGGCAGGTCGCGATCGGCTTTCAGGGGGCCTCCGCCGTGTTGTGGGGCGTGGGCAATGGCGCTTACCTGGCGGCGCACCCATTTTTGAGCGACGTGTTCTGGGCACCGTTGTCGATCACGTGCATGGTGTGGTCGGCGCTGGCCATGTCGCTGTTCTTTCGGCGCTTTGTCGGCCGGCGCTCGCGTGCGGTCGAGCAGGGCATCCTGGCTTTGATGCTGGTGACGCCTTTGTGGGCGTGGGCCAGCACGTCCACCCATGCGGTCGCATTGGGTTATGGCCTGGCTTACCTTGTCTTCATGGTCTGCATGGTCCAGGCCATCCATGGCGTGATCAAGTCCAGGCGCCGTGATGGGGGCTGGCTGCTGGGCGGTTGTGTGCTGCTCGTGCCCGCCGCGGCGCACGATGTGGCCTTTCAGGTCAACCTGCTGCCGTTTGATGCCATCTACACGCTGCCCTTCGTGAGCCCGATCATGATGTCGTGCATCTTCTACGTGCTGGCGGGTGACTACGCCCGCTCGCGTCGTGCGCTCAACCGGCTCAATGGCAGCCTGGCGGAGACGCTGGTCCAGCGTGAGTCGGCCTTGCGCGAGAGCTTTGCGCGCCTGGCCGAGCTGGAGCGCGCGCAGGCGGTGTCGGCCGAGCGCAGCCGCATCCTGCGTGACATGCACGATGGCGTGGGGGCGCACCTGACCTCGGCCTTGAGGCAGTTGCAGTCACCCCGAGAAAACCAGGTGGACCTGGGCCTGGTGACCCAGACGCTGCGCGACTCGCTGGACCAGCTCAAACTGTCCATCGATGCCTTGTCTCTGCAAGCCGGTGATGTGGTCGGCTTGCTGGCCAGCTTGCGCTTTCGCATCACGCCACGCCTGAAGGCCTCCGGGCTGGAACTGGTGTGGGACGTGGCCGACCTGCCGCCCTGGCCGCAAGGCCACGCACCGGCCTTGCGCCAACTCCAGTACATCCTGTTCGAAGGCTTGTCCAACGTGCTGCAGCACTCCGGGGCCACGCGCCTGACCTTGTCGGCCCGTGCCATGCCGGATGGCCTGGAAGTCAGCCTGATCGACAACGGGCGAGGCTGGAGCGGCGAGGGCGAGGGCCATGGCCTGCAGGCCATGCGGGCCAGGGCCAGCGTGATCGGGGCTCGCATCGCTTTTCTGGCGCGCCCGGAAGGTGGTGCGGAGTTGCGCGTGAGCCTGCCGCTGCAGCCTGATCCCGCGCTTGATTTATCCTCATCACCATGAGTTCATTGGCAGCACAAGAAGTCTGGCGCGTGGTGCTGGTTGAAGACAACCAGGCCACACGGACCTTCCTCGAAACTTGCGTGAAAGGGCATGCCCAGTTGCGTCTGGCCGCGTCTTTTGCCACCTTGGCGCCGGCGCTTGCCTGGTTTGCCGAACAAGGCGCAGACCTGTTGCTGGTCGATCTGGGCCTGCCCGATGGCAGCGGCCTGGACTTGATGCGCGATGTGCGCCAGCAATGGCCGCAGTGCGACATGCTGGTGGTCTCGATGTTCGGCGACGAGGAAAACGTGCTGGCCAGCATCGAAGCCGGCGCCGTGGGCTATGTGCACAAGGACGACGAGGCCGCCGACATTGCCGACACGCTGCTGGCGGTCAAGCGTGGTGCGTCGCCCATCTCGCCCATGATCGCGCGGCATCTCTTGCGGCGCATGCAGCCGGCTGCGCAGGAGGCCAGGCGTGCCGAGCCTGCCGTGGCGGCACCGGAACCTGTCAGCACCGAGCCGGATTCACCCATCGTGCTCAGCCGCCGCGAGCAGGAGGTGCTGGAGTTCATCGCGCGTGGCTTCTCGTACGCCGAGATCGCCCGCCAGCAAGGCATCACCGTGCACACGGTGCAGACCTACATCAAGAAGCTCTACGGCAAGCTGGCCGTGCACTCGCGCAGCGAGGCGGTGTACGAGGCCAATCGTCTCGGCCTGCTCAACAACTTCGGCAGCCAGTTCAAGTCACAGGTTTGAGGCCCCGGCGGCCTCGCATCACGCCTGCACGCGTGCCTCCAGCGCGTCGATGAAGCGCTTGGCCACATCCCAACCTGTTTGCTGCGTGATCTCCTGAAAGCAGGTCGGGCTGGTCACGTTGATCTCGGTGAGCTGCTCGCCAATGATGTCCAGGCCCACCAGCATCAGGCCGCGTGCCGCCAGGATGGGCCCCAGGTGGCGAGCAATGGCCCAATCCGACTCGCTCAGCGGCTGGGCCACGCCCTTGCCACCGGCCGCCAGGTTGCCGCGCACTTCACCGCCTTGCGGGATGCGGGCCAGCGCGTAAGGCACCGGCTCGCCGTCGATCACCAGCACGCGCTTGTCGCCCTGTGCGATGGCGGGCAGGAACTTCTGCACCATGATGGTCTGCTGGCCGTCCTTGGTCAGGGTCTCGGCGATGCTGCCCAGGTTCAGGCCGTCGTCCTTCACGCGGAAGATGCCCATGCCGCCCATGCCGTCCAGAGGCTTGAGGATGATGTCCTGGTGCGTGGCATGAAAGGCTCGCACCGCCTCGATACTGCGCGTGACCAGCGTGGGCGCGATGTAAAGCGGAAATTCGAGGATGGCCAGCTTCTCCGGGTGCTCACGCAGGGCCTGCGGCTTGTTGAACACCTTGGCGCCTTCTCGCTCAGCTTGCGTGAGCAGGTGGGTGGTGTAGAGGTATTCCGCGTCGAACGGCGGGTCCTTGCGCATCAGCACCGCGTCCATGCTGGTCAGCGTGATCTCGGCGGCTTCCAGCTCTTCGAACCAGTCGTGTTCGTCGCCCGTCAGGCTGATGCGGCGGGATTGCGCCTGCACCTGGCCACCACGTTGCCACACGATGTCCTGGGGCTCGCAAGCCCACAGCTCGTGGCCGCGGGAGGCCGCCTCGCGCATCATCGCGAAGGTGCTGTCCTTGTAGGTCTTGAAGGTGTGCAGCGGGTCGGCGACGAAGAGGAGCTTCATGGTGAGTCGGTGTCGTTGGCAGGGCGATGGTGGAAGTTTTCCACGAACAGCGTGAGCGTGCCAGCCACCAGCCCCCAGAAGGCCGAGCCCACGCCCAATATGGTCACGCCCGACAGCGTCACCAGAAACGTGATAAGCGCCGCTTCACGGAAACGGTCTTCGCGCAGGGCGGCGGCCAGCCCGTTGGCAATGGTGCCTAGCAAGGCCAGGCCCGCCACGCCCATGATCAAGGCGGCCGGGAAGGCATTGAGCAGGCCGGCCACCGCCCCGCCCAGCAAACCCATCACGATGTAGAACAGCCCGCCCATCACGGCCGCGGTATACCGCTTGGTTTTGTCCGCGTGGGCATGTGGGTTGAGCACGATGGCCGCGGTGATGGCGGCCAGGTTGAAGGTGTAGCCCCCGAACGGTGCCAGCAGGATGGTGGCCACGCCGGACCAGCTCATCAACGGCGACACCGGTGCCGCGTAACCCGATACCCGGATCGCCGAGATACCCGGCACCGCCTGCGAGGCCATGGTCACGATGAACAAAGGCAGCCCCATGCCGATCACGGCATGCCAGGACCACTGCGGCGTGACCCACACCGGCTTGGCCCAGCTCAGCGTGAGCACCTGGGTGTTGAGCAGGCCCTGCGCTGCAGCCAGGCCCGAACCCAGCAGCAACACGCCCAGCACGGCATAACGTGGCCACCAGCGCTTGCCCACCAGATAGGTGAGCAGCATGGCCACCACCAGCGTGGGATGGGTGGTGGCACCCGCAAACGCCATCAAGGCGAACTTGGCCAGGATGCCCGCCAGCAGGGCCGATGCCAGCGCCACGGGGATGCGGTCCATGATGCGCTCGAACCAGCGCGTCACGCCGCACAGCAGCATCAGCACGCCGCACACCAGGAAGGCCCCGGTGGCCTCACCCAGCGAGACGCCGGTTGCCGCACTGGCGATCACGGCCGCACCGGGCGTAGACCAGGTGATCAGGATGGGCGCGCGCGTCCACAGCGACAGGCCAATGGTGGTCAGGCCCATGCCGAGCCCAAGGGCCAGCACCCAGGAACTCACCTGGTCCGGCGTGGCACCCAGCGAGCGGGCCGCGTGGAAGATCAGCGCGATGGTGCTGGTGAAACCCACCAGCGTGGCCACAAAGCCCGCCGACACGGCTGCGGGAGACAGGTCACGCAGCACGTGGGGGCGGTGGGCGGCCGGCTGGTTCAGATCTCCACCTTGGAGCCCAGTTCAACCACGCGGTTGGTCGGCAGGCTCAGGAAGTCAGCGGCCCCGGCGGCATTGCGGTGCATGCTGGCAAACAGCTTTTCACGCCATGGCGCCATGCCGCTGCCAATGGTCGGGATCACGATGTCGCGCGACAGGAAGTAGCTGGTTTCCATGTCATCGAGGATCACGCCATGTTCCTTGAGGTGCGTGAGCGCCGCGGGCACATCGGGTTCGTTCTTGAAGCCCAGGTGCAGCATCACCTGCCAGCAGTCATTGCCCAGGGGTTCGATCTCGAGCTGCTCGCTTTGCTTGATCCAGGGCACCTCATGCGACTTGACCGTGACAAACAGGTTCTGCTGGTGCAGCACCTTGTTGTGCTTGAGGTTGTGCAGCAGCGCATTGGGCGTGGTGCCCGCGTCGGCGTTCAGGAACACGGCCGTGCCGGCGACGCGCAGCGGTGGGCTGGAGAACACGGCCTCCAGGAAGGGGTGCAGGTCGATGGCGTCCGAGCGCAGGCGTTCGCTGAGCAGGTTGCGGCCATCCTTCCAGGTCATCATCAGGCCGAACATGGTGAAGCCGATCAGCAGGGGGAACCAGCCGCCATCGATCACCTTGATCACGTTGGCGCTGAAGTACGCCACGTCGATCGTGAAGAAAAAGCCCGTGGCGAAGATGCACAGCGGCAGCGACAGCTTCCACGCAAAGCGGATCACGAAGAAGGTCATCACGGTCGTGATCAGCATGTCGATCGTCACGGTGATGCCGTAGGCCGCGGCCAGCTTGCCGCTGGAGCCAAAGAAAATCACGGCCATCACGATGCAGCCATACAGCGCCCAGTTCACGAAGGGGATGTAGATCTGGCCGGTTTCATGCTCGGACGTATGCAGGATGCGCAAGCGCGGCAGGTAGCCCAGCTGAATGATCTGCTTGGTGACCGAAAACGCCGCCGAGATCAGGGCCTGCGAGGCGATCACCGTGGCGCAGGTGGCCAGGCCCACCAGCGGGTACAGCGCCCATTGCGGCGCCATCTCGAAGAAGGGGTTCGCGACGTTCTCGGGGTGCTCCAGCAACATCGCTCCCTGGCCGAAGTAGTTCAGCAGCAGCGAGGGCATGACCAGCCCGAACCAGGCCAGGCGGATGGGCCGCTTGCCGAAGTGACCCATGTCGGCATACAGCGCTTCGGCCCCGGTGGCACACAGGATGACCGCACCCAGCGCCACGAAGGCCAGGTGAGGATGGTTGAAGATGAAGCCCAGCGCATAGTGCGGGCTCATCGCGGCCAGCACGGCCGGGTTCTCGATGATGTGCTGCAGGCCGAGCACGGCGAGCACGCCAAACCACAGCATGGTGATCGGGCCGAAGAACTTGCCGATGCCGCCCGTGCCATGTTTCTGCACCATGAACAGCAGGGTCAGCACGATCAGGGTCACCGGGACGATGGCCTTTTCCAGCCCCGGTGCGGCCACCTCCATACCCTCGACAGCCGAGAGCACGGAAATGGCCGGGGTGATCACCCCGTCACCAAAGAAGATGGCCGTGCCGAAGATGCCGATGGCCAGCAGGCGGCCGCGAAGCAGCGGCCGGTCCTTCACCGCGGTGGACGCCAGCGCCAGCATGGCAATCAGCCCGCCTTCGCCGTTGTTGTCCGCCCGCAGGATCAGCGTGACGTACTTCAGGGTCACCACCACGGTCAGCGTCCAGAACATCATCGACAAGATGCCGTAGATGTTTTCTGGCGTGAGCTTCAGGTGCCCGTGGGCGAAGACTTCCTTGAGGGCATACAGCGGGCTGGTGCCGATGTCGCCATAGACGATGCCGATGGCACCCAGGGTCAGGGCTGCCAGCTGGGAAGCGCTGAGCTTGGCGTTGGAGCTGTGTGGCACGGAAAGTGGGCACGAATCAACAGAGCGCCCATTTTGCCTTTCTTCACACCGTTTTTGCTGCGCCGCAGTAGCGTTGGCGTGACGCCTGTCGCTGTGCGGCGCTTGACAGAACGCTCAGTTGTAGACCTCGGCGTTGGGATCGGTGGCTTCCAGCTCGTAACTGGCTGCCAACATCGCCAAACGTCCGATAACCCCATACATGTAGAAGCGGTTGGGGGCGCTGGCCCCCGGTTTGAGGCCGGGGCGCGGCAGCTGGGTGGGTTCGGCAAACGCCAGGGGGACGAAGCTCGAACCGGGCGCATTGAGGTTTTCGTCGATGCCCCGCTCGGCGTGCACGCGGTAGAAACCCCCCACCACATAGCGGTCGATCATGTAAACCACGGGCTCGGCCACGGCATCGTTGATCTGCTCGTAGGTGGGCACGCCCTCCTGGATGATCACGCGGTTGACCTCCTGGCCGTCCTTCACCACCGACATCTTGTTGCGCGTGCGGCGATTGAGGTCGGCCAGCTCCTTGGCGTCGCGCACCGTCATGATGCCCATGCCATAGGTGCCGTTGTCGGCCTTGACGATGACGAAGGGCTTCTCGTTGATGCCGTATTCCTTGTACTTGCGGCGGATCTTGTTGAGCAGCGCGTCCACCTGGGACTGCAGGCACTCGGCGCCCGTGCCTTCCTGGAAGTTGACCTCGTCGCACACCGCGTACATCGGGTTGATCAGCCAGGGGTCCATGCCCAGCAGCTTGGCGAACTTCTTGGCGACCTCTTCATAGGCTTCGAAGTGCTGGCTCTTGCGGCGCACGGCCCAGCCCGCATGCAGCGGGGGCAGCAGGTACTGCTCGTGCAGGTCCTTCAGCACATCCGGGATGCCGGCCGACAGGTCGTTGTTGAGCAGGATGGTGCAGGGGTCGAAGTGCTTGAGCCCCAGGCGGCGCTTGGTGCGCACCAGGGGCTCGAGCGTCAAGGTGGAGCCATCGGCCAGCGTGAGGTCGGTGGGTTCGGTGATGCTGTCGTCCAGCGTACCCAGGCGGACATTCAGCCCGGCGGTGGTGAAGATCTGGACCAGGCGCTGCACATTGGACAGGTAGAAGCTGTTGCGCGTGTGCTTCTCGGGGATGAGCAGCAGGTTCTTGGCCTCGGGGCAGATCTTTTCGATCGCGGCCATGGCCGCCTGCACAGCCAGCGGCAGCATCTCCGGGGTCAGGTTGTTGAAGCCGCCGGGGTAGAGGTTGGTGTCCACCGGGGCGAGCTTGAAACCCGCATTGCGCAAATCCACCGAGGTGTAGAACGGCGGCGTGTGCTCCATCCATTCCAGGCGAAACCAGCGCTCGATGGCGGGCACGGACTCGAGCATGCGCTGCTCCAGTTCATTGATGGGGCCGGTGAGCGCAGTGATCAGGTGAGGGACCATGGTGGAGCGGGGTATCGTGGTTGTGTTTATGAGGAATCGTAGCAAGTTCGGGGCGGATCCGTCTTTATTCAAGCCCTTGGCCTTTTGATTCGGGCAGAAAAAAAGGCTGCCCGAAGGCAGCCTTGGTGTGCATCGCCGAAAGCGGCCCTGTCGGGCCACCTCCGAGCTTGATCACTTGTGGTACGCGGTTTCACCGTGCGAGGTGATGTCCAGACCTTCGCGCTCTTCCTCTTCAGGCACGCGCAGGCCGATCACCAGGTCAACGATCTTGTAGGCAATCAGCGAGACCACGGCAGACCAGACGATGGTCAGGCCGACAGCCTTGGCTTGCACCAGCAACTGGCTGGAGATCGAGAACTCGGTGGGCGTGGTCATGGTCACCGTGACCCAGTCAGCCACCGTGGAGGGGCCACCCAGGTTGGGCGAGTTGAACACACCGGTGGCCAGCGCACCGAAGATACCGCCCACGCCGTGCACGCCGAACACGTCCAGCGAGTCGTCGGCGCCCAGCAGCTTCTTCAGGCCGGTCACACCCCACAGGCAGATCAGGCCGGCCAGCAGGCCGATGATCACGGCACCGCCGATACCGACGTTACCAGCGGCAGGGGTGATGGCGACCAGACCGGCCACAGCACCCGAAGCAGCACCCAGCATCGAAGCCTTGCCCTTGAGCAGGCTTTCACCCAGGCACCAGCCCAGCACGGCAGCAGCCGTGGCCACGAAGGTGTTGATGAAGGCCAGGGCGGCAAAGCCGTTGGCTTCCAGGGCAGAGCCGGCGTTGAAACCGAACCAGCCCACCCACAGCAGCGAGGCACCCACCATGGTCAGCGTCAGCGAGTGAGGGGTGAAGGATTCCTTGCCGTAGCCGATGCGCTTGCCGACCATGTAGGCACCCACCAGGCCAGCGACAGCGGCGTTGATGTGCACCACGGTACCGCCGGCGAAGTCCAGCGCACCCCACTGCCAGATCAGGCCGGCCTTGCCGTTCATGGCGTCAACCACGTCCTTGGAGCTGTAAGCATCAGGGCCCATCCAGAACCAGACCATGTGGGCGATCGGCGCGTAGCTGAAGGTGAACCACAGCACCATGAACAACAGCACGGCCGAGAACTTGATGCGTTCGGCAAAGGCGCCCACGATCAGACAGCAGGTGATGCCGGCGAACGTGGCCTGGAAGGCGGCGAACACGATTTCGTACATCGGCACACCCTTGGAGAAGGTGGCGCCGTTGACGAAGGTGCCAGCGACGTTGTCCCAGATGCCCTTCATGAACAGACGGTCCATGCCACCGACGAAGGCGTTCCCTTCGGTGAAAGCCAGGCTGTAGCCGTAAACGAACCACAACACGACGATCAGCGAGAAGGTCACCATGACCTGCATCAGCACGGACAGCATGTTCTTGCTGCGCACCAGGCCACCGTAGAACAGGGCCAGGCCAGGCACCGTCATCAGGATCACCAGCATCGTGGAGACCATCATCCAGGTGGTGTCGCCCTTGTTGGGGGCGGGTGCCGGCGCGGCGGCAGCCGAAGCGGCTTCAGGTGCCGCAGGGGCCGCGGCAGGGGCAGCCGCGGGGGCCGATGCAGGTGCTTCAGCAACGGCCGAAGCAGCGGCGACAGGCGCGGACGCGGCGGTGGTGTCCTCGGCGTGCGAAACGCCCAGTAGACCGAAGCCGGCCAGCCCCAGCGCGATGGACGCAATGAGCTTTCTCATGAAGATGCCTCTTGGAATCAGATAGGTGAGCACAGCACACACACCTATCAGGTGTGGGCCACAAAAAGGGGAATGGGGGTCAGGCGTGAGACCTGGGGATCACAGCGCGTCCTGCCCGGTTTCACCGGTACGGATGCGGATCACCTGCTCCAGCGACGTCACGAAGATCTTGCCGTCGCCGATCTTGCCGGTACGGGCAGACGACTCGATGGCTTCGATCACGCGGTCGAGAATGGCTTCGTCGACAGCGGCTTCGATCTTGACTTTGGGCAGGAAGTCGACCACGTATTCCGCGCCACGGTACAGCTCGGTGTGGCCCTTCTGGCGGCCGAAGCCTTTGACTTCGGTCACGGTGATGCCTTGCACGCCAATGGCAGACAAGGCCTCACGCACTTCATCAAGCTTGAAGGGCTTGACGATGGCGGTCACCATTTTCATGGTTGGTTCTCCGGTGAGGTTGGCAAAAAATTCAGACAAGGCATGGACTGCACGATCTGTGCCAGCGCTCCAAATCGGGGAGTGGCGTGCGGCGCATCGGCTGCCGTGCACCGTTATGGCTTGGTAAGCCACGATTTGCACGAATGTTGTGCGGCAACGTGCGCATTCCACATCTGCTTAAAAATGGTGCACAACATTGGTGCCAAGACGGGTGTCCGGTTTCCGCTCCATCGCTCTTCGGTGGGGCCCATCAGAGGGGCATGGCGCCAAGCCGGGCTCGGGACAATTCGGCGGTTCACCGAAATGACGCACCCACCCCATGTCACTGGCAATCGTTCACAGTCGCGCGCTTGACGGCCTGAAAGCCCCCGAAGTCACCGTCGAGGTGCATCTGGCCAATGGGCTGCCCTCGTTCACCCTGGTTGGCCTGGCTGATACCGAGGTCAAGGAGGCGCGCGAGCGGGTTCGGGCGGCGCTGAGCAATTCAGGGCTGGACTTCCCGTTCAATAAACGGATCACGGTCAACCTGGCCCCGGCGGATCTGCCCAAGGAGTCCGGGCGCTTCGATCTCCCGATTGCGCTGGGCATTCTGGCCGCCATGGGGCATGTGGATGCCAGCAAGCTGGCCGAGCTGGAGTTCGCGGGCGAGTTGTCGCTGGGCGGCGAGTTGCGCCCGGTGCGAGGCGCCTTGCCCATGGCGCTGGCCTTGCGTCGTACTGCCGGGGGCGCAAGGCCCCGCGGCCTGGTGTTACCTCAAGCCAGCGCGGCCGAGGCCGCATTGGTGGACGGCGTGAGGTTGTACGGCGCGGCGCACCTGATGGAGGTGGTGGAGGCCTTGCGACCGACAGGCCAGGGCACTGGCGCTGATCTGGTGCGCGCTTGCGCCATGGCGTCTGCCGTGCCCGATGTGGGCGGGCCCGATCTGAAAGAGGTCAAGGGCCAGACCGCGGCCAAACGGGCGCTGGAGGTGGCAGCCGCTGGTGGTCACAGCCTGCTGATGGTCGGGCCACCTGGCACGGGCAAGTCCATGCTGGCCCAGCGCTTTGCCGGTTTGTTGCCACCCTTGACGGACGACGAGGCGCTGGAATCTGCCGCCGTGTTGAGCCTGGCTGGATGCTTTGACGCACAGCGCTGGCGCCAGCGCCTGATGCGCAGCCCGCACCACACGGCATCCTCCGTGGCGCTGGTGGGTGGGGGCTCGCCGCCGCGCCCCGGCGAAATCTCGCTGGCGCACCACGGCATCCTCTTTCTGGACGAGCTGCCTGAATTCCCTCGCGCGGCCCTGGAGGCCCTGCGCGAACCGCTGGAAACCGGGCACATCACGATTGCCCGTGCCGCGCGCCGGCATGATTTCCCGGCACGTTTCCAGCTGGTTGGCGCCATGAACCCGTGCCCTTGCGGCCATTTTGGCAACCCGCTCAAGGCTTGTCGTTGCACGCCGGACCAGGTGACGCGTTATCAGTCGCGGCTGAGCGGCCCCTTGCTCGATCGCGTGGACGTGCAGATCGAGGTGCCCGCCGTGGCGCCCGAGGTGCTGGCCCACTGTGCCGATGGTGAACCCAGCGCTGCGGTGGCGGCCCGCGTGATGCAGGCGCGAGAGCGCCAGCGTGCCCGCCAGGGCGTGCTCAACGCAGACCTGACGGGTGGCTTGCTGGACGAGCACACACAGGCGGTGCCAGCCGCCTCCGCGTTTCTGCAAACGGCTTGCGCCCGCCTGGGGTGGTCGGGCCGCGCTTTCCATCGCGTGCTCAAGCTGGCGCGCACCATTGCGGATCTGGCCGGCTCGGATGTCATCCTGCAGGCACACATGGCCGAAGCCATCCAGTACCGGCGCGTTTTGCAGGCCGCCTGAGTTGGGTCAACTCAGGCGGCCTGCAGGGGGATGCGGCAGAGGCTAGACTGCGCCCATCACATTGTTGGAGATGAAATCCATGAAGCGAACCCGACATCCATTCGCCCTGTTGTCTGCCTGCCTGTTGGCGCTGGCGTGCGGGGGGCTGACCTCTGTGGCTCACGCGGCGGACAAGGTACCGGCCAAGGTTGGGAGCAAGGTTGAAGCATCCCTGGTCAAGGTCGAAGGGGCCTGGATCCGCGCCACAGTCAAAGGCCAGAGCGGCACGGGTGGTTTCATGAACCTGACGGCCTCTCAGCCGTTGACCCTGGTGGGCTTCAACTCCAGCGTGGCGACCGAAAGCGAGCTGCACGAAATGGCCATGGACGGCAACGTGATGCGCATGCATGCCGTGCCTTCGCTGCCTCTGCCGGCAGGCCAGACCGTCGAGTTGCGCCCTGGCATGGACGGCCATCACCTCATGCTGATGGGCCTCAAGCAGCAACTCAAGGAAGGTGATGAAGTGGCGCTCACGCTCAAGCTGCGCACCGCCGACGGCAAGACGCTGACGCAGGACATCAAGGTGCCCGTCAAATCGGGCTCGATGACGATGGCCCCGGCCACCAGTGCCGCATCAGCGGCTCAGCCAGACGGCATGAAGCACAACCACATGCATCAAGGCCCGATGCACGAGGCTCACTGATCTTCCAGGCGCCGGGGTGGGTAAGTGTCCCAGCCCTGGCAGCCCGGGCATTGCCAGAAGTAATGCTGGCTTTCGAAGCCGCAGGCCGCGCAGCGATAACGCTGCAAGGGCTTGGCGGCGGTGGCCATCGCCGCCTGCATGCGCTCGATCTCGGGCTCATCCAGCGCCACATGCGTGCTCAGGCGCTCGCGGATGAGGCCTTGCGCTGCTGACAGCGAGGGCTGTGCACTCATGTGGGCCATCAGGGCCTTGCGGCGCGCAACCGGGTCAGGTTGCAGGCTGTTGAGTGCGAGCAGCACGTCCACCGACGGCACCTGGGCATACAGGCTCTGCAGCTTGTCCAGGGCGGCCTTGTCTTCACCGCAGGCTTGCGCCGATTTGGCGTAGTCCATGGCAACCAATGAGAAGGCCTGCGGTTGCTTGGCCATCAATTCGTCCCAGGCGCGCAAGGCTTGCTCATGCTGACCCTGGCGCACCATGCGTTGGCCCTGGATGACCAAGGGGCGTGCAGATTGCGGCGCAGCCTCCCTGGCTCGTTGTAAAGCCTGATCAGCTTCCTCGTCACGGCCGCGTGCATCGGCTTCCTGCGCGATTTCGCACCAGTGGTGCGCCATGCGTTGCGAGAACGAGCCGGTACCGGCCGCTTCCAGTTGGCGGGCGACCTCAATGGCCGGGTGCCAGTTGCGCGAGCGCTCGTTGAGCGACAGCAGCGCCAGTCGCGCATCTGTGGAGAACGCCGTGCCCTCCAGGGCCTTGAAGGCCTCTTCGGCACGATCGAACAGGCCCGCCTTCATGAAGTCATGAGCCAGGGCGTGCTGCGCGCGCTCACGTTCGTCGCGTTTGAGATCGGCCCGTGCCAGCAGGTGCTGGTGCACGCGGATGGCGCGTTCGTATTCACCACGCCGACGGAACAGGTTGCCCAGCGCGAAGTGCAGGTCGGAGGTGTCCGGGTCGTGCTGGACAGCTTCGATGAAAGCATCGATCGCCTTGTCCTGTTGCTCGTTGAGCAGCAGGTTCAGCCCTTTGAAATAGGCTTGGGGCGAGGCGCGGTCTTCACGCTTGAGCTGCCGCAGGTCCAGGCGCGAGGCGGTCCAGCCCAGCAGGAAGACGATAGGGAAGGCCAGCAGCAGCCAGTAGAGGTCAAATTCCATCGGGGGTCGCTTTGCCGATCACTGGGCCGGTCACTTGGCCGGTTTGCGCGGTGCGGGCATGTCGGGCGGGAAGGGCAGTTCTGCCGGCAGGGTGGCGGGGCCAGGGCGTGTCGTCGGGCCGCTGTCAAACGGCGTGGGGGCCGCCTGTTTGCTGACCGGCTCGGGCAAGAGCAGCTGGCGGTTGCGCGCGTCGCGGCGATGTCGCCACCAGCTGGGCAGCATGGCCAGCACGCCGGTGACGCAACCCAGCGCGAACACGCCCAGCACCACGAACACCATCGGTGCCTGCCAGCTGTAGCCCAGCAGCCATTTCAGCTCCACCACGTGCTGATTGTTCAGCGCGAACGCGAACAGAATGAAGAACAACAGGCCGCGCCACAACCAGTTCAATGCTCGCATGGGGTGTTCAGCTCTTGAGTGGGTCTTGTTGGACGAGAGTATCCACCTTATCCACGCCCTCGCGCAGGGCCTTGCCGGGTTTGAAGTGCGGCACCAGCTTTTCCGGGATCAGCACCTGCTCGCCCGAACGCGGGTTGCGGCCCATGCGGGGTGGGCGGCGGTTGATCGAGAAACTGCCGAAACCACGGATCTCGATGCGGTGGCCCTTGGCCAGCGCTTCGGACATCGCGTCGAGGATGGTCTTGACGGCGAACTCGGCATCACGCTGGGTGAGCTGGCCGAATCGTTCGGCCAGTCGGGCCACGAGGTCGGATCGGGTCATACAAGAGGACGGCGTGAATCTTTTGAAAGGCTGTGATGAGCATCAGCAAAAAGCCCCTTCAACCTGGCAGGACCAGGGATCCAGGGCTTTTTCAACACCGTGAGGTGTTGCCACGCTCATCACAACCTCCGTTGAACCAGGCCGAAGCCTGGTCAACAGAAGCAGTGTGAGAACAGACGGGATTAACCGTTGTTCTGGTCCAGCTTGGCCTTCAGCAGAGCGCCCAGGCTGGTGGTGCCGGCGCCTTCCTTGGTGGTTTCGCTGCGCAGGGACTGCATGGCTTCTTGCTGCTCGACGTTGTCCTTGGCCTTGATCGACAGCTGGATGCCGCGGGTCTTGCGGTCCACGTTGATGATCAGGGCGGTGACTTCGTCGCCTTCCTTCAGCACGTTGCGAGCGTCTTCCACGCGGTCACGGCTGATTTCCGAAGCGCGCAGGTAGCCGACGATGTCGTCACCCAGGGTGATTTCGGCACCCTTGGCATCCACGGACTTGACGGTGCCAGTGACGGTGGCGCCACGGTCGTTCAGGGTCGTGAAGTTGGTGAACGGGTCGCTGTCCAGCTGCTTGATGCCCAGGCTGATGCGCTCGCGCTCGACGTCGATGGCCAGCACGATGGCTTCAACTTCCTGGCCCTTCTTGTAGTTGCGCACGGCGGCTTCGCCAGGCTCGTTCCAGGACAGGTCGGACAGGTGCACCAGACCGTCGATGCCAGCGGCCAGACCCACGAACACGCCGAAGTCGGTGATCGACTTGACGGGGCCCTTGACCTTGTCACCGCGGTTGAAGTTCTGAGCGAAGTCGTCCCATGGGTTCGGCTTGCACTGCTTCATGCCCAGGGAGATACGACGCTTGTCTTCGTCGATTTCCAGGACCATGACTTCCACTTCGTCGCCCAGGTTGACGATCTTGTTGGGAGCGATGTTCTTGTTGGTCCAGTCCATTTCAGAGACGTGCACCAGGCCTTCGATGCCGGGTTCGATCTCGACGAATGCACCGTAGTCAGCGATGTTGGTGACCTTGCCGAACAGACGGGTGCCGGCAGGGTAACGGCGAGCCACGCCAACCCAGGGGTCGTCGCCCATTTGCTTCAGACCCAGCGAAACGCGGTTCTTCTCGGCGTCGAACTTCAGGACCTTGGCGGTCAGCTCTTGACCAACCGTCACCACTTCGGAGGGGTGACGGACACGGCGCCATGCCATGTCGGTGATGTGCAGCAGGCCGTCGATGCCGCCCAGGTCCACGAACGCACCGTATTCGGTGATGTTCTTGACCACGCCTTGGACGATCGCGCCTTCGCGCAGCGTTTCCATCAGCTTGGCGCGCTCTTCGCCCATCGAAGCTTCAACCACAGCACGGCGCGACAGCACGACGTTGTTGCGCTTGCGGTCCAGCTTGATGACCTTGAATTCCATGGTCTTGCCTTCGAACGGCGACATGTCCTTGACAGGGCGCGTATCGAGCAGCGAACCAGGCAGGAAGGCACGGATGCCGTTGACCAGAACGGTCAGGCCGCCCTTGACCTTGCCATTGACGGTACCGGTCACGAAGTCGCCAGACTCCAGTGCGGTTTCCAGAGACAGCCACGAGGCCAGACGCTTGGCCTTGTCGCGCGACAGGATGGTGTCGCCGTAGCCGTTTTCGATGGCGTCCACGGCCACCGACACGAAGTCGCCCACTTGGACTTCGATCTCGCCCTGGTCGTTGCGGAACTCGTCGATGGGCACATAGGCCTCGGACTTCAGGCCGGCGTTGACGACCACGAAGTTGTGTTCGACGGCCACCACCTCAGCGGTGATGACTTCGCCCGTGCGCATGTTGGCACGTTGCAGCGACTCTTCAAAAAGGGCGGCAAAAGATTCAGACATGGAGTTTCCTGTGCCGGCGGGTGCCAGCGGTAACGCCCAGATCGACAGGAACGACCTGAACGGGTTGGGTTGAAGAACATGACCTCCGGGCTGCCTTGCAGCAGCCCTGATCACTCAAACGCCTGCCTGGCAGCATGCGCCGGAAGTCACAGCCTTTTGGTAAAGACCCCCGCGACGTGTCAATGACATCAGTCAGTGACGAACGATCACGTGAGGCCAGCCCGCGACCCACATCCCGAGCACAGTTTCCACCGATTGTTCGATGGTCCAGGCCGAGTTGTCGATCTTCTGGGCGTCTGGGGCAGGCACCAGGGGCGATACGGCGCGGGTACGGTCCCGCAGGTCGCGCGCTTCTAGGTCTGCACAGATCTCGTCGAGATTAGCAGAAATCCCTTTTGAAATCAATTGGTTATATCGGCGTTCGGCCCGTTCTTTGACGGATGCCGTCAAAAACACCTTCAGCGCGGCGTCGGGAAAGATCACCGTGCCCATGTCGCGGCCGTCGGCCACCAGGCCGGGCAGGCCCCGGAAAGCCTTCTGCAGCTCGACCAGCGCCTGGCGCACGCCCGGGAAAACCGACACGCGGGAGGCGGCCTGGCCGATGTCCTCGCGACGGACCAGCTCGCCCACATCGCGTTGGTCGACCCAGATGTGTTCCCGATCAAAACGCAGGGAGATGGCGTAGCCCAGCTGACGGGCCAGGGCTTCGAGTGCCTCGGCATCGTCCAGGCTGATGCCGCGTTCAGTGGCCAGCAGGCCGGTGACACGGTACAGCGAGCCGGAGTCCAGGAACTGGTAACCCAGGCGGGTGGCCAGGGCGCTGGCCAGCGTGCCCTTGCCGGAGGCGGTCGGGCCGTCGACCGTGATCACGGGGATCAGATCCGGGTTGGTCTGGGCGACCTGGAACAGGGATTCGAAGTAGTCCGGGAAGGTCTTGCCGACGCAGCGTGGGTCTTCAATACGGACAGAGACAGGTTTGCCGTCCGTGGCCGTGGGCGCCAGCGGGTTGAAGGCCGCTAGCGAGAAGCACATCGCCATGCGGTGGTCGTCGTAGGTGTGGATGCTGGCGTGCTGCCACTGGCCGGCGGCCGGCGGCGTGATCTCGATGAAGTCCTGGCCCTCGACCACGGTGGCGCCGAGCTTGCGCAGCTCGCAGGCCATGGCGGCGATGCGGTCGGTTTCCTTGACGCGCCAGCTGGCGATGTTGCGCAGGCGGGTGGTACCTTGGGCGTACAGCGCCATCACGGCCAGGGTCATGGCCGCGTCCGGGATGTGGTTGCAGTCCATGTCCACGGCCTGCAGGGGCCAGTCGCCACGGCGCACTTCCAGCCAGTTCGGGCCGCTGGTGACCTGGGCTCCCATGGCCTGGGCAGCCTCGATGAAGCGGATGTCGCCCTGGATGGACGCTTCGCCCACGCCTTCGATGCGCACCGGTGTGGCACGGCCCGCGATGGCGCCCGCCGCGATGAAGTAGGACGCGGAGGAGGCGTCGGCCTCGACGTGGATTTCGCCCGGCGACTGGTAGCGGCTGCCTTGCGGGATGACAAAACGTTCCCAGCCCTGGCGCTCCACCTTGATGCCAAAGCGCGCCAGCAGGTTCAGCGTGATCTCGATGTAGGGCTTGGAAATCAGCTCGCCCACGACCTCGATCGTCAGGGCCTGATCCTGTGACACCAGGGGCAGGGCCAGCAACAGGGCGGTGAGGAACTGGCTGGAGACATCACCACGCACCTTGATCGGTGCCGACAGCTTGAGCTGGCCGCCCGCCAGGCGCAGCGGGGGGTAGCCTTCCTTGCCGGTGCATTCGATGTGGCAGCCTAATGGGCGCAGGGCATCGACCAGGTCACCGATGGGGCGCTCGTGCATGCGCGGCACGCCCGAGAGCGTGAACACGCCGCCTTGCGTGGCCGACAGCAGGGCCAGTGCCGCGGTCAGCGGGCGCATGGCGGTGCCGGCATTGCCCAGGAACAGATCCGCCTGCAGCACGGACAGCTTGCCGGCCAGACCGGTGATGCGCACGGTGTCGCCGTCCTGGTCCAGGTCGCAACCCAGCGCGCGCAGGCTTTCCAGCATCACGCGGGTGTCGTCGGAGGCCAGCAGGTCGTGAACGACCGTGGTGCCCTCGCTCAGGCCCGCCAGCAGCAGCACGCGGTTGGAGATGCTTTTGGAGCCCGGCAGGCGCACGGTGCCGCCTGCAGACAGCAGCGGGGGAAGGTCAAGGAAAGCGGTGGTGTACATGCGTGGCGGTTCGCGAGACGGGCCGAGTTGGGCTTATTGGCGCGTGACAGAGGGCTTGGTGCCCAGTTGCCATTGGCTGCGGGCGTCGGACGCAGTCTGAATCTGTTCTTCGAGCGCAGGGCCGTTCCAGTCGCGCATCTGGCGCTCCATCTGTTCCAGCGCGTGGCGGAAGGCCTCGGATTGCTTGAGCACCTCTTCGCGGTTGGACAAGAGGATGTCGCGCCAGATCGTGGGGTCACCTGCGGCAATGCGGGTGAAGTCGCGGAAGCCGGGTCCGGCCAGCGACAGGTATTCCTGGCCCAGCGGCTGCTCGGCCATGGCATTCATGTAGGCAAAGGCCAGCAGGTGGGGCAGGTGGCTCACGGCGGCAAAGGCCGCATCGTGGTTCTCCGGCGTCATCTTGAGCACCTGGCAGCCCACGGCGGCCCACACATCGGTGGCCTTCTGGATGAGCACGGGGTCGGTTTGCTGCAGGGGCGTCAGGATGACCTTGCGGCCCTGGTACAGCGCCGCATCGGCGTGCTCGATGCCTGCGACTTCACGGCCTGCGATCGGGTGCGCCGGCACGAAGGAGGGCAGGCGCTCTTTCAGCACGCGACGGGCAGCATCCACCACATCACGTTTGGTCGAGCCTACGTCCATGAACAGCACGCCCGGGTCCACCAGGTGGCGGATGGCCTTGAAGGTGCCTTCGCTGGCCGCCACGGGCACGGCGATCAACACGATGTCGGAGCCGGACACCGCCAGCAGTGCTGATTCGGCGGCCACGTCGATCACGCCCAACCGGCGGGCCTTTTCTACGGTGGACGGCGATTTGCTGTAGCCCACGACCCGCTTGACCAAGCCGGCCTTCTTGAGCGCCAGCGCGAACGAGCCGCCCATGAGGCCGCAACCGATCAGGCCGAGTTGGTTGAACATGATGCGAAATCCTGAAGAAGCGATCAGTGCACGTCCAGCGGGAAGCTGCCGAGCACTTTGAAGAGAGAGCATTGGGCGCGCAGCGCATCCAGCGCGGCCGCCACATTGTCCTGCGCGGGGTGGCCGGCCAGGTCGATGAAGAACACATACTCCCACTGGCCAGAGCGCGCCGGGCGCGACTCGAAACGGGTCATGGACACGCCGTACTGCTTCAAGGGCACCAGCAGATCGTGCACGGCGCCGGGGCGGTTGTCCACCGATACGGCCAGGCTGGTGCAGTCGTGCCCGGTGGGGGCCGCCGGCGTGTGCGCGTCGGCATGCGTGACCACCACGAAGCGTGTGCGGTTATGGGCCTCATCCTGCACGGCGCGTTGCACCACGTGCAGGCCGTACTGCGAGGCCGCGCGCTCGCTGGCCAGGGCGGCGATGCCATCGTCCTCGCCGGCCATGCGGGCACCCTCGGCATTGCTGGACACGGCACGGCGCTCGACGCCAGGCAGGTTCTGGCTCAACCAGCCCTGGCACTGCGCCAGCGCTTGCGGATGCGCCGCGACCACTTTGATGCCGTCGCGGTTGGGCTCCTTGCGCAGCAGGTTGTGCGTGACCAGCAAGCTGGTTTCACCCACGATGGTCAGGGGCGATTGCAGCAGCAGGTCCAGCGAGCGGGCCACCACGCCTTCGGTGGAGTTTTCAATGGGCACCACGCCGAAGTCGGCCGAGCGGGCCGAGGTGGCACGGAAGACCTCGTCGATCGACGGGCAGGCCATGGGCTCGATGGAGGAGCCGAAATAATTCAGGGTCGCCTGTTCGCTGAAGGTGCCGACGGGGCCCAGGAAGGCCACGCGCTGGCGCGCTTCGAGTGAGCGGCAGGCCGACATGATCTCGCGCCAGATGGGGGCGATGCTGTTGGCCAGGATGGGGCCGGGGTTGCGGTTCTTGACACGGTCGATGACCTGGGCCTCGCGGTCCGGGCGGAACACGGGCGAGCCGTCGATCTTCTTGACCTCGCCCACGGCCTGGGCCAGCTTGGCGCGCTCGTTGAGCAGCTTGAGCAACTGCTGATCGACCACGTCGATGCGCACGCGCAGATCGGCCAGTTGCTCGTCAACCGGCCGGCCATCGGGCTTGAAATGATCGGGCGCTTGATCAGCCATGGCTTGCGGCGAAGTCCTTCATGTAGGCGACGAGGGCCTGCACGCCGGCAACCGGCATGGGGTTGTAGATCGAGGCGCGCATGCCGCCCACGCTCTTGTGGCCCTTGAGTTGAACCAGGCCGGCCGCCTTGGCGCCCGCCAGGAATGCGTCGTTGAGCTCATCCTTGGGCAGGAAGAAGGGCACGTTCATGCGCGAGCGGCAATTGGCGGCCACCTTGTTCACATAGAAGCCGGACGCATCGATGTAGTCGTACAGCAGTTTGGCCTTGGTGATGTTGCGCGCCTCGATGGCGGCCAGACCAGTCAAGTCACCTTCACGCTGGCGCTTGATCCACTGGAACACCAGGCCAGCCAGGTACCAGGGGTAGGTGGGCGGCGTGTTGTACATGGAGCCGTTGTCGGCCACGATCTTGTAGTCGAAAGCAGAAGGCGTGATGGGCAGGGCGTGGCCGATCAGGTCCTCACGCACGATCACCAACGTCAGGCCGGAGGGGCCGATGTTCTTCTGGGCGCCGGCATAGGCCAGGCCCACACGCGACCAGTCCACCGTGCGCGAACAGATGTGCGAAGACGCGTCGATCACCAGCGGGGCCTTGCTGCCTAAAGCGGCCAGGTCAGGCAACTCGTGCATCTCGACACCGTGGATGGTTTCGTTGCTGCACACGTGCACGTAGGCGGCGTTGTCGCTGAGCTTCCAGCTGCCGTACGCGGGCAGCGTGGTGTGGTGGTCGGCCTCGTTGGTGGCCGACACATGCACTTCGCAGTACTTGCGCGCTTCCTTGGCCGACTTGACCGACCAGGAGCCGGTGACGACGTAATCGGCCCGGCCACCACGCGACAGGTTCATCGGCACGATGGCGTTCTCGGCAATCGCGCCGCCCTGCATGAACAGGACCTTGTAGTTGGCGGGGATGGCCAGGATCTCGCGCAGATCGGCTTCGGCCTGCTCGGCAATCGAGATGAACTCCTTGCCGCGGTGGCTCATCTCCATGACGCTCATGCCCGAGCCATGCCAATCCAGCATCTCGCTGGCGGCCTGTTGCAGGACTTCGTCCGGCAGGACGGCCGGACCGGGGGAGAAATTGAATGGGCGGGTCATGAGCGACTCAGAGACGGAAACCGAAATTACTTCTTGGCAGCAGGTTTGGCGGCTGGGGCAGGTGCTGGAGCGGGGGCAGAAGCGCCGCCGCTGAGCTTGCCACCCGTTGCAGCGTCCAGGATCTTGCGCACATTGGCATCCAACTGCTGCAGCTTGGGCGTGATCTGCGGGCGGGCGTCGTTGACGACCTTTTCCATCAGACCCTGGGTGGCCTCGGGCATCAGGCTCTGGTACTTCTTGAACGCGGGGGATTCCAGCAGGGCAGCCAGTTGCTTGAGCTCGTCTTCGGAGAACTTCTCCTCCAGAACGGGGCCGACCACGCTGGGTGCCAGCTTGGTGGCCGAAGCGCGGAAGATGGGGGCGGCCGATTCGATGTACTTCTTGATCTCGGCGTCGATCTGCTTGGCGGTGGCGTCGCGTTTGTCCTCGGGCACAGCCTGGGCCATGATCGGGCGCACGCCGGCCACCAACTGACGGGCGGGCTGTTCGGCGATCGAGCGCGACACATCGTCAAACACGCTTTGCTGCGCCGCCAGCACCTTCTGGACCAATTCCTTCTTGTCGGCATGTGCAGACAGGGTGGTCAGCGCCAATGTCGCGGCCACTGCCGTCGCCCATACCGTTTTGCTCAATTTCATCGTCAGTCCTTTGGTGTGCTCGACCCTGATGGGCCGAGTTGTCGGGGTCAGTTGTCGGTGCCGCCTTCAGTATCGGCGGAGCCTGCATCAGTGCTGTCACCAGGGGTTTCTTCGCTGTCGCCTTCGCTGGCGGCGTTGGCGTCGTTTTCCACGATGCGTTGCAGGCCGATCAGCTTGGCGCCTTCGTCCAGCGAGATCAAGGTCACGCCCTGTGTGGCACGGCCCAGCTCACGGATCTCGCTGACACGGGTGCGCACGAGCACGCCCTTGTCGGTGATCAGCATGATTTCGTCTTCCGGGCGCACCAGGGTGGCCGCGACCACCTTGCCGTTGCGCTCTGATTGCTGGATGGCGATCATGCCCTTGGTGCCACGACCATGGCGGGTGTACTCGACGATGCTGGTGCGCTTGCCGTAGCCGTTTTCGGTGGCGGTCAGCACGGATTGCGTTTCGTCTTCGGCCACCAGCATGGCGATGACCGACTGGCCTTCTTCCAGCATCATGCCGCGCACGCCGCGAGCCGAGCGGCCCATCGGGCGCACGTCTTCTTCGTCGAAGCGCACGGCCTTGCCGCCATCGCTGAACAGCATCACGTCGTGCTTGCCGTCAGTCAGCGCAGCGCCCACCAGCACATCGCCCTCGTCCAGGCCCACGGCGATGATGCCGGCCTTGCGGGGGTTGCTGAAGTCCGTCAGCGGTGTCTTCTTGACCGTGCCCAGGCGCGTGGACATGAACACATAGTGGTCTTCAGGGAAGGTGCGGAACTCGCCGGTCAGCGGCAACACCACATTGACCTTCTCGTCCTTTTCCAGCGGGAACATGTTCACGATGGGGCGGCCGCGCGAGTTGCGCGAGCCCTGCGGCACTTCCCAGACCTTGAGCCAGTACACGCGGCCACGGTTGCTGAAGCACAGGATGTAGTCGTGTGTGTTGGCGATGAAGAGCTGGTCGATCCAGTCGTCTTCCTTCGTGGCTGCAGCCTGCTTGCCGCGCCCGCCACGCTTTTGCGCACGGTATTCGCTCAGCGGCTGGCTCTTGATGTAGCCGGTGTGCGAGAGCGTCACCACCATGTCGGTCGGGGTGATCAGGTCTTCGGTGCCCAGTTCCTGCGCGTTGTGCTCGATGGTGGAGCGGCGCTCGCCGACCTTGGTCTGGCCGAATTCCTGGCGGATGGCGGCCAGTTCGTCGCCAATGATGACGGACACGCGTTCGGGCTTGGCCAGGATGTCCAGCAAGTCGGCGATTTCGGCCATCACGTCGCGGTATTCGCCGACGATCTTGTCCTGCTCCAGGCCGGTCAGGCGTTGCAGGCGCATCTGCAGGATTTCGCTGGCTTGCGCGTCAGACAGGCGGTACAGGCCATCGGGCTGCATGCCGTAGTTCAGCGGCAGGCCCTCGGGGCGGTAGGCTGCGGCGCCGCCGGGCGTGTCGGTGCCGACACGTGCCAGCATCTCGCGCACCAGGGACGAATCCCAGCTCTTGCTCATCAGGGCCTGTTTGGCCACGGGTGGCGTGGGCGAGGTCTTGATGGTTTCGATGAACTCGTCGATGTTGGCCAGGGCAACGGCCAGGCCTTCCAGCACATGGCCGCGTTCGCGCGCCTTGCGCAGCTCGAACACGGTGCGGCGGGTCACCACTTCGCGGCGGTGCTCCAGGAAGACCGTGATCAGGTCCTTGAGGTTGCACAGCTTGGGTTGCCCGTCGATCAGGGCCACCATGTTCATGCCGAAGGTGTCCTGCAGCTGCGTCTGCTTGTACAGGTTGTTGAGCACCACCTCGGGCACTTCGCCGCGCTTGAGCTCGATCACCACGCGCATGCCGGACTTGTCGGACTCGTCCTGCAGGTGGCTGATGCCTTCGATCTTCTTTTCGTTGACCAGCTCGGCGATGCGCTCCAGCAGCGTCTTCTTGTTGACCTGATAAGGGATCTCGTCAACGATGATTGCCTGGCGGTCGCCCTTGCCGATGTCTTCGAAGTGCACGCGGGCGCGCATGACCACGCGGCCACGACCCGTGCGGTAGCCTTCGCGCACACCCGACAGGCCGTACACGATGCCGGCGGTGGGGAAGTCGGGCGCGGGGATGATCTCCATCAGCTCGTCGATCGAGCAGCCGGGGTTCTTCAGCGCATGCAGGCAGGCGTCCACCACCTCGTTGAGGTTGTGCGGCGGGATGTTGGTGGCCATGCCCACCGCGATACCGGCCGAGCCGTTGATCAGCAGGTTGGGCAGGCGCGTGGGCAGCACCAGCGGCTCTTGCAGCGAGCCGTCGTAGTTGGGCCCGAAATCGACGGTTTCCTTGTCGATGTCGGCCAGCATCTCGTGGGCGATTTTCGTCAGGCGGATTTCGGTGTAACGCATGGCCGCGGCGTTGTCGCCGTCGACCGAACCGAAGTTGCCCTGGCCATCGACCAGCATGTGGCGCAGCGAGAAGGGCTGCGCCATGCGGACGATGGTGTCGTAAATGGCCGAGTCACCGTGGGGGTGATATTTACCCATCACGTCACCGACGATACGCGCGCTCTTCTTGAACGGGCGGTTCCAGTCGTTGTTCTGCTCGTGCATCGCGTACAGGGCGCGGCGGTGCACGGGTTTCAGGCCATCACGGGCATCAGGCAGGGCCCGGCCGACGATCACGCTCATCGCGTAATCGAGGTACGAACGCCGCATCTCCTCTTCGAGGCTGATGGGCAGGGTTTCCTTGGCGAATTGCGTCATGCGGGCTAAAGCGGTGAGAAGAGCCGGCTCAAGCGCGGGGGCTCGAGGCCGTCAGGGGCTTCCACTGGCGCCAACGCCCCCCTGTCCTGACGGTCCACGGGCGCGCGAGCGAACAAAGAGAGGATTGTAATTGGCCGGCAATGTCGTCCACGCGCAACAATCGGCCTGCTTCTCCGTGGCCAAGCCCCGTCTTGCTTGAGCGGGAAAATGGCTATGGCACAATCGTTTTCGTTATGTGCCCTAGGGTTAACCTTGTGGGCGCGTCCCACCCCCTCAGGGGAGGTTGCCCTGTCAGGGCGTCCGCAGTGGAATGCTGCGTCTTTATCGTGAGGATTTGCATGAACAAACTCAACAAAGTTGCCGCCCTGTTCGTTACCGCAGCTCTGGCTGGCTCCGCTTTTGCGCAGACCGTTGACAACTGGCGCGGTTCCGACGGCACCGTCTGGAAGAACGGCTCCAACGAACACTGCTGGCGCGACAACCCCTGGACGCCTGAAACCGGCGTTCAAGGTTGCGACGGCGTGCCGGCTCCTGCTGCGCCCGCTCCTGCTCCCGCTCCCGCACCTGCTGCAGCCCCGGCTCCTGCCCCGGCTCCCGCTCCTGCCGTGGTGCCTGCTGCCCCTGCGACCGAAAAGGTGAGCTTCGCTGCTGACGCCTTCTTCGACTTCGACAAGGCTGACCTGAAGAAGGAAGGCAAGGCCAAGCTGGACGACCTGGCTGACAAGGTCAAGGGCCTGACGCTGGAAGTCGTGATCGCCGTGGGTCACACCGACGCCAAGGGTAGCGACGCCTACAACCAGAAGCTGTCGGTGCGTCGCGCTGAAGCCGTGAAGAAGTATCTGGCTGACAAGGGCATCGAAGCCTCGCGCATCTACACCGAAGGCAAGGGCAAGTCTCAGCCTGTCGCCGACAACAAGACGGAAGCTGGCCGCGCCAAGAACCGTCGCGTTGAAATCGAAGTGGTCGGCACCCGCACCAAGTAATTGGTCGGCTCGCGCCACTGATGCAAAAGGCCCTTCGGGGCCTTTTGTTTTGCCTGGACGTGGTGAACAGCTGGCCGCTGTGAAGATCGGCGCTCAGCGCGCCCAGGCAAAACAAAACCCCGCCATGGCGGGGTTTTGTGCTTGTGGGGGCAAAAGCCGCGTCAGGCCAGGCTGACGTCCTTGCCGGTCAGGCGTTTGGCCAGGCTTGTGGCCAGGCGGTTCGTCAGGCCATAGATGGACAGCTGCGGGTTGGCGCCAATGCTGGTCGGGAACAGCGAACCATCGTGCACCGACAGGTTCGACAGTTGCCAGTGCACGCCGTCCTGGCGAACCACGCCTTGCTGTTCCGTGCCGCCCATGCGGCAGCCGCCCATGATGTGCGCACTGCCGCCACCCACGTAATAAGGCTTCATCTCGTAGGCCGCGATGGCAGCCTTGGCTTCGGCCCAGCTGGTGTAGTAGTGCGCCTGCTCATGCAGTGGCATGACCTTCTTGGCGCCGGCGGCGAACTGCACCTCTGCCATGGTCAGCAGGGCCTGCTTGAAGCCTGCCAGCACGTAGTCGGACATCGAGTAGTTCAGCAACGGGCTGCCATCGACGTTCAGGATCACGGTGCCGCCGGTGGATTCCGGGTGGAAGCCATCGCGCAGCAGCGCCAGCATCATCTGCGTGTTGGGGTAGTGCTGGAAGCGCTCGGCCAGGCCCTTGCCATAACCGCCCATCAGCACAGCGGCCAGGCCGGGGTGCATGGGCGTGGCTTCCAGCTTGTAGCCAATCGGGCCGTCCATCGGGGCGTTGTGCACGAAGTGATCGGAGTAGATCGACTGCGGAGCGCCAGCCCAGCCCTCGACGCGCTGTTCGAACACGCCGCCGGAGAACGCGACGGGGTGCAGGAAGGTGCGGGTACCCAGCAGGTCGTGCGGGTCCGGCGCCTTCGAGCGCTTGAGCAGCGCGGGCGAGTTGATGGCGCCACCTGAGACCACGTAGTGCTTGGCCGTGATGCGCAGCACCTTGTCGGAGGTCTTCTGGCCGTTGACACGGATGGGCACGCAGATCAGGCCTTCGACCTTGTCGCCCTTGATGATGAACTCCTGGGCGCGGGTCTGGTAGAACAGGCGCGCGCCGGATTCCAGCGACGAAGGGATGGTCGTGACCAGCATCGACTGCTTGGCATTGGTCGGGCAGCCCATGCCGCAGGAGCCCAGGTTCCAGCAGCCCTTGACATTGCGCGGGATCACCTCGGCCGAGATGCCCAGCTTCTGGGCGCCGGTGCGCAGCAATTCGTTGTTGGCGTTGGGTGGGGCCTCTTCCCACTTGTGCATGTTCAGGCGATGTTCGGCCTGGGCAAACCAGGGTGCCATCGACGCTTCATTGAAGTCCTTCAGGCCGAAGTTGTCTTCCCAGTACTTCAGGGTCGAGGCTGGCGTGCGGAAGGAACTCGTCCAGTTGATGACGGTGGTGCCGCCCACGCAGCGGCCCTGCAGCAGGGTCAGGGCGCCATCCATGGTCTTGCGGCCGCCGCCGTCCTGGTACAGGTTGGCGTAGGCTTCGGATTCTTTCTGGTTGAAGTCTGTGCTGGTGCGCAGCGGGCCTTCTTCGACCAGCACGACGTCCAGGCCAGCCTTGGTCAGCAACTCGGCGGTGATGCCGGCGCCAGCGCCGGTGCCCACGATGACGACATCGCATTGCACCTGCTCGGGCAGGCCTTGTTCGCCGTTGGTGGCCTTCCAGCCACGCGCCAGGCCTTCGCGGAATGGATCGGGGAGTTTGCTCATATTTGCACGGGGCCGGGGTAGCCAGTCAGGGGCCAGTGGGCGCTGTTGGAGTAGAAGGACATGCAGACGATGCTGCGCATGACCTGATAGGTCAGGCGGGTGGAGGGCAGCGGGTTGAGGCGCATGGTCTCGAGGGCCTGCGCCAGTTCGTCCTCGGTCGCATCGGACCACGAGGCGCCCATGCCGGTCAGCATCTTGCGGGTGGGGTAGTTGCCCAGCAGGCCCAGCAAGGCATTGATCTCGATCTGCAGCACATTGGGCATGCCGTTGAGGAATTCCTCGGTGTGCGCGAGGTGGCCTTCCATGATGGCGTCGCGCTGGGCCTTGTCTTTGGGCAGCATCGGGCCCACGATGGCCATGGTCAGGCCTCGAAAGACGTCACGGCCGTGTTCAGTCAGTTTGCCGTTGCTCATGCCGCGGTGCCAGTAGACCAGTGCGCCAAGCGCACCGCCTACGGCCCCGATCGCCAGCGCCGTCTTGAGAAACCAGCGGCGCTTGGGTTGAAGTGGGTGATCTATGGATCGGTCGACCATGTGTTTGGCTTCCGTGCGTAACTGTTCCCAAATAAGGAAAGGTTGTGAGTCAGATTGCCGGGAGATTGTGCCTTGCGTGTGCAGCCTGTCCCGCTGGCGTTTAACCTCTCGTCGCCTGTTTTTTGCGGGCTGTCGGAGGAATGAACAAGAAGTGCGGCGTCCGGCTTTAAGGGAATACCCTTAGTCACGAATGTTGCAGAATTCATGCAGTGCTTTACGCGATTTCTTCCGGGTGTCCGATTAACGGGTGTCCGCCGAACTTGATCCATCAAAGAGGATGACGATGACGACTTCAAAGCCATGGCTGGCCAGCTACGAACCCGGTGTGCCGACCGAGATCAACCCGGGTGAGTACGACTCGCTGATGGACTTGCTGGATCATTCGTTCAAGCAGTTTGCCAAGCGGGACATGGCCGCTTTCATGGACGTGCACTGGACTTTCGAGCAGGTCGACGAGATGTCTCGCTCGCTCGCTGGCTGGTTCCAGTCCAAGGGCCTGGCCAAGGGCGCACGTGTGGCCCTGATGATGCCCAACATCCCGCAATACATGGTGGCGATCGCCGCTGTGCTGCGCGCTGGCTACGTGGTGGTCAACGTCAACCCGTTGTACACGCCGCGCGAGCTGGAGCATCAGCTGAAGGACTCGGGTGCCGAAGCCATCATCGTTCTGGAGAACTTCGCCACCACGCTGCAGGAAGTCGTGGCGCGCACGCCGGTCAAGCACATCGTGCTGGCCGCCATGGGTGACATGCTGCCTTTCCCCAAGGGCCTGATCGTCAACTTCGTGGTGCGCAACGTCAAGAAGATGGTGCCGGCCTTCACGCTGCCCAACAACGACAAGTGCAAGCTGACCAAGTTCAAGGATGCCCTGGCACAAGGCCGTTCTGCCAAGTACACGCGCCCGAGCCTCAAGCCTGACGACGTGGCCTTCCTGCAGTACACCGGCGGCACGACGGGTGTGTCCAAGGGCGCGACGCTGCTGCATCGCAATGTGGTGGCCAACATCCTGCAAAACGAAGCCTGGTTCAAGCCTGAGCTGGCCAAGCTGGGTGACCAGCCGCTGACCGTGGTGTGCGCCTTGCCGCTGTATCACATCTTCGCGCTGACCGTCTGCTACATGATGGGCGCGCGCATGGGCAGCATGAACCTGCTGATCGCCAACCCGCGCGACATTCCCGGTTTCATCGAGACGCTCAAGAAGTACAAGGTCAACCAGTTCCCCGCCGTGAACACGCTGTTCAACGCGCTGGTGAATCACCCCGACTTTGCCAAGATCGATTTCTCCGGCCTGAAGGTGTCCAACGGCGGCGGCATGGCCGTGCAGCAGTCCACCGCTGAAACCTGGAAGAAGGTCACTGGTTGCCCGATCGTGGAAGGTTATGGCCTGTCGGAAACCTCGCCCGTGGCCACCGCCAACCGTCTGGACCTGGCTGAGTTCAATGGCGCCATCGGTTACCCGATTCCTTCGACCGAAGTGGCCATCCTGGATGACGACGGCAACCACCTGGATGTCGGTGGCGTGGGCGAGATCTGCATCCGTGGCCCGCAGGTGATGGCTGGTTACTGGAACCGCCCCGATGAGACCGCCAAGGTCATGACGGCCGACGGCTTCTTCCGCACGGGCGACATCGGCGTGATGGACCCGACGGGCCTGTTCAAGATCGTGGACCGCAAGAAGGACATGATCCTGGTGTCGGGCTTCAACGTGTACCCCAACGAGGTCGAGCAGGTGGTGAACATGCACCCGGGCGTGCTGGAGTGCGCAGCCGTGGGTGTGCCTGATGACAAGTCGGGTGAAGCCGTGAAGCTGTTCGTGGTGCGCAAGGATGCAACCTTGACCGAAGCAGCCCTGAAGGCCTACTGCCATGAGCAATTGACCGGCTACAAGTGCCCCAAGCACATCGAGTTCCGCCACGACCTGCCCAAGACCAATGTGGGCAAGATCCTGCGCCGCGAACTGCGCGACGAGAAGAAGGCGGCCTGATCGCGCTGAGCGTTTCAAGTTCGTCAAGAAGCCGCTGGTGAGTGCCAGCGGCTTTTTTTTTTACCCCCTGCGGAGGGCGCCCTGATGGGGGGTTAAGAGCGCTTTAAGAATTGCTGAAGAAGCATTTACGAAACGTCTGGGTGCGTCTTCCCTACAGTCACTTCCATCATCAACAAGGGCCTGGCACAGCACGCCGGGCCACAACAGGAAGTGACACCATGAGCAACCTCACACAAGAGATCCCCGTCGAGCAGTTCGGGGCCAGCATCAGTACACAGCTGGTTGACCAGGCGCTGGACCACAGCCAGCGCTTCAATGTTTACCAAGGCGTGCACAAGGGGCTGCGCGCCTTCATGGCCGACACGCTGGTGCGCGTGGGCAGCACCGATTACACCGATGCCCAGGAGCGTCAGGACACGGCAGAGGTGGTCCGGTCCCTGTTGCACATCTGCGGTGAGCACCTCAAGCACGAGAACCACTTCCTGCATACCGCCATGGAGCGACGCGCGCCAGGCAGCAGTGCCAGCTGCGCTCAGGAACACGTCGAGCATGTTGCGCACATCGATGCCTTGAGCGGCAGCCTGCGGCAGGCCCTGGCCGCATCCGAGTCACAACAGGCGGCGGCCTGGCAGCGCCTGTACCAGTTGCTGAGCCTGTTCGTGGCCGACAACTTCGAGCACATGCTGTTGGAGGAGCGTGAGCACAATGCGGTGCTGTGGCGCCACTTCAGCGATGAAGAGCTCATCGAGATCCACGATGCGCTGCTGGCCAACGTGCCGGCGGACGAGATGGCGCACCACTTCCGTTGGATCCTGCCGCAGTTGTCGCACCCCGAGCGCGTGGTCATGATGAGTGGCATGCGCCAGGGCATGCCGCCCGAGGTGTTCGCTTCCCAGCTGGACATGGCCCGGCCCTTGTTGAACGCCCGCGCCTGGCACAAGCTGCAGGCCGCGCTGAAGTCGGAGGTGGCTTGCCATGGCTAAGAACCTGTTGCGTTGCGCGGTGCTGTACGCGCTGTTCGGTATCGGCATGGGCATCGTGATGGCCGCATCAGGTGATTTCACGAACAAGGGCGTGCATGTGCACCTCAACCTGGTGGGCTGGGTGTCCATGGCCATCATGGCGATGGCTTACCAGGTCTTTCCCGCCATGGCGGGCAGCGTGCTGGCCAAACTGCAGTTCTGGCTGCACAACCTGGGGCTGCCTTTGATGGCCTGCGGCATCTACGCCGTACTGCACCACCTGCCGATGGCCGAGCCCATTGTGGGCAGTGGCTCGATCATCGTGGCACTGGCCTTTGCGGCCTTCGCCATCAATGTCTGGCGCAACTCAGGCGTCGGGGCGGGAGCGACAGCATGAACAGCATCCAGGCGTTGCAGCGCATGCTCCTGATCCGGGCTTACGAGGAGAAGCTGGCCGCTTTGCAGGCTGCCGGTCCCTTTCCGATGAGCTGTTCGTCGCAGGGGCAGGAGGCCAGTGCTGTGGGGGTGATCGCGGCTTTGTCGAGCGAAGACAGGATCTTGACCAATCACCGAAGCGCCGCCCATCTGATCGCCCGTGGTGCGGACCCAGCGCGCCTGCTGGCGGAGGTGATGGGCAAGGCCACCGGCTATTGCAAAGGCAAGAGCGGCTCCCTGCACATTTCGGTCGCCGAGTTGGGTGTGGTGCTGACATCCACCATCGTCGGTGGTGAGTTGTCCATGGCGCCTGGCGTGGCTCTGGCGCGCAAGATGCGGCGTGAGGCTGGCATCGTGGCCTGCTTCTTTGGCGATGGTGCGGCCTGCGAGGGCATCTTCCATGAGTCATTGAACCTGGCGACGATCTGGTCTCTGCCCGTGCTGTATGTGTGTGAGAACAACCAATGGCAGGCATTTGTACGCCGAAAAGAGACCATGCAGACCGAGCACATCAGCGAATGGGGCAAGGGCTATGGCCTGCCCTGTCAGACCGTCGACGGCAATGACGCGCACGCGGTTCACGAGGCTGCCCGGGCTGCCGTGGCTCAGATTCGTGACACGGGCAAGCCCTTTTTGCTGGAAACCTTGACCTATCGACAAAGGGGGCACTTTTCGGGCGACGACGAAGCGCACATCAGCGATGCCGAGCGTGCGCCGTGGCTCAAGCGTGATCCGATCGAGCTGTGGCAGTCGCGGTTGCTCGCGCAAGGTCAGCTTCAGGCCTCGGACCTCAGGGGCTTGAAGGATGAGGCCCTGGCCCGTATCGAAGAGGCCTTGGCTCAGGCACAGGCTGCGCCTTACCCCTCGCCAGAGGCCTTGCTGACCGATGTCTACGCATGAAGAAGGAGGAAGCATGACGACAACCATGACCGCAAAGGCTGCACTGCTCAGCGCCTTGCATGAGGAAATGACCCGAGACGATCGCGTCATGTTGATGGGCGAAGGGGTGGCCACCTTGCATCCTGATCTGGTGATGGCGTTCGGCGCCGACCGCGTGCGCAATACGCCGCTGGCGGAGGCCATCATGGCGGGCTGCGCCGTGGGGGCAGCGGCCAGTGGGCTTCGCCCCGTGGTGGACATGCTGTATGCGCCTTTTCTGACCTATGCGATGGATGCGCTGGTCAACAGCGCGGGCAAGTTGCGCTACATGTCCGGCGGGCAGTTTTCCTTTCCGCTGGTGGTGCTGGCCAATACGGGCGCGGGCTGGGGTGTGGGCGCGCAGCACACCCATAACCTGGAAGCCTGGTTCGTACACAGCCCGGGGCTGAAGGTGGTGATGCCCTCGACCGCGGCCGATTTCAAAGGGCTGCTCAAGAGTGCCATCCGGGACGACAACCCTGTTGTATTCCTCAATGACATGACGTTGCTGCATCAGGCCGGAGAAGTCGCCGAACCTGACGACATGCTGGTGCCACTGGGGCAGGCCAAGGTGATGCGTGCCGGGCGGGATGTGACCCTCGTGTCCTACGCCAAGACTGTCCACACGTGCATGGCGGCGGCCGAGGTTCTGGCCGAGCGAGGGCTGTCGGCCGAGGTGATCGACTTGCGCACCCTCAAGCCCCTGGACATGGAGACGGTGTTGCAGTCCGTGCAGCGCACCGGGCACATGGTGGTGGTTCACGAGGCGGGGCCCCTGTGCGGGGTGGGCGCGGAAGTGGCCGCTCAGGTCGCCGAGCGGGCCTTTGGCGCGCTCAAGGCCCCGGTTCGTCGCATCACCAGTGCAGATGTGCCCACGCCGGCCAGCCATGTATTGGAGCAGGCCTTTCTGCCTCAGGCGGATCAGATCGTCTCGGCCGTCATGGCATGGGTCAGTCAGCCAGCTGCAGCTTGAGCGGGCGAGACACCTGCAGCTGAAACCGGCCTCGGCCTGTCTTGTGCATGCGCACGCAACTGGTCCGCTCGGCCAGACGGCGTTGCAACAGCACCAGACGCGCTTCGAGGTTGTCGGCGATGTCGGGCAGGGACAGGTCGGGTGCCAGCCTCAGCTCACGGTTGGTGAACTGGTCTCGGCCTTCCTGTTGCCTGACCTGCACCAGCTTCCAGAAGATGGCGCCGGCCACGCCCTTGATCAGGTAGTCCTCGTCGAGGAAGATGCTGTGGTCGGCCTTGAAGTACCGAACCAGCACCGGTCGCCCATCGATGGATGCGGACGCAAGGGGGGCGACGGACATGGCGGGCTCGGCAGGGCGTGCAGGTGATGCGACAGCTGGCGTCAGTGCTTCATCGGGCTGGTCCATGGGGTCGGCGCATGCCATGCTCCGCGCCATCCAGCCGAACTGCTGCGCCACGATCTGCAGCATGTCTTCGTCGTCGTAGCTGAAGCGCAAGTCTTCATGGCTTTCGACATACAGCACGCCATACAGCGTGGCACCAGCGGTGATGGGCACCGCCATCTGGCTGCGGCATTCGGGCAGGCCGGGCATGGGGATGGCCGTTTCGAGCTGGTGGTGCAGGCCCAACGCCTCGGCGCTGTCACGCACGGCCTTGCCGTAGATGTACTCGCTGGTCATGTGCGAGATGCGGATGGGCGTGCGTTCGCGCGCGGCCACGCCGATCACGCCGTGCCCCATGGGGATCTCCGAGCCCACGCCGGACTGGTCATAGCCCCGGCTGGCCACGGTGAACAGACGCTCGCCGCACTCGTCGAGCTTGAGGATCATCATGTGGCCGATGCCGCAAACCGTTTGCAGCGCGGTGAGGGTGTTGTCGAGCAGCTCGTTCAGATCGCGGCTGGCATTGAGCATGGCGCTCATGTGGCGGAGTTTGGGCAGGCTGTCTTGAACGGTCGCCACGAGGCCGGGCAAGGTGCTCACCACGATCTCGAACTTTTCAACCTCGTAGATGTCAGAGCCCCTCAGCTTGAACACCTCGGTCATGCCGGTGTGCGAGGCGATGCCGGCCAGCTTGGCCTTCATGCTCTCGAACAAGGGGCCGCTGGTCTCCGTTCGCAGGTAGCGCACGTGCAGCTTGTAGCTGTGGCCAGTGTAAGGATCAACCACCTTCAGAAGGGCGTAGGGGTTGGCCAGAATGTTCTGGCGTGTCTTGTTGAAGAACTGGAACGTGGTGGCCACGTGACACTGGTCCACATATTGCACCTGCGAGAGGTAAGCGATATTGGGTGAGCCATCGGGCGAGCAGGTGGACAGTGCGCTGGGAATGGCGCCCTCAAAGCAGTTGCGCAGATGGGCGATGCACACGGCGCTCATGGCTGGTTGCCCCCAAGGCGATTGCCGGCCATGGGGCCGGGTGTCTGTTCGAACACCAGTTCTGGTGTGAAGCTCAGTGCCACAAGCTGCCCGGCCTCGAACGCCATGGAGGACAGCCCGAACTCTCGCCGGTGCCCCAGCCGCACAATGCCATCCACAAAGGCGTTCCGGTACGCCTCGACGCAAGCTATGTCACTGGTGCTGGCGGCACTCAGGCTGACCTGACGCCCCTTGATCTGGATGGCGGTTTCGGTGGCGGGCAGGCAAAACACCACGGCGATGACGTCCTGGCCGAGAACGTCCTGCAACAGTTGGCCGGCTTCACCGCGGCGCACAAAAATGGTCAGGCGCTGCCGGTCTGGGGAGACACGGCAGGCAAATCCCCGGCAGGCGCTGGGGCGCAGATCCGATGAGCACGAGGCAACATCGATGGCCACCTCCCGCTGGATGAAGGCCACGGTGCTGTCGCTGAGCAGGGCTGGGGTCATGCTGCTGTTCGACTGAGACTGAAGCGGGAATGTCGCCGGATTGTAGGTGGCGACGGGCAGGCCCTCAATCCTTCAGGAACAGGGCTTGCAGATCGCTGAGGAAATCAAAGCCCTTGGCCGTGGGCCAGGCGCGGGCGAGGTCACGCTGCAGCAGGCCTTGCGCTTCGGCCTGGGCCAATGGCTGCTGGATGCTGGCCAGGGTCAGGCCGGTGCGCTCGGTGAAGCGCAGCAGCTCGAAGCCATCTTTCAGGCGCAGGGCGTTCATCATGAACTCGAAGGCGCGAGAAGACAGGTCCACCTCGGTTTCGTTGGAGCAGGCCAGGCCCTGGCGCGCCTTGTCCATGTAGGTGGCGGGCTCGCGCCAGCGCACCTGGCGCACGATGCGGTCCGGGAAGCTGATCTTGCTGTGCGCGCCGGCGCCGATGCCGAGGTAGTCACCGAACTGCCAGTAGTTCAGGTTGTGCTGGCACTGGTGGCCGGGGCGCGCATAAGCGGACACCTCGTAGCGCTGCAGGCCGGCACCGGTGGTGCGGTCGATGAGGTGGTCCAGCATGTCGAAGGCCGTGTCGTCGTCGGGCAGGCCTTTGGGCGGCTGCGTGGCGAAGACGGTGTTGGGTTCGAGCGTGAGGTGGTAGAGCGACAGGTGCGGCGGCTCGAAGGCCAGGGCCTGGCTGATGTCGGCATCCAGATCGGCCGGGCTCTGGCCGGGCAGGGCGTACATCAGGTCGAGGTTGAAGGTCTCGAAATGCTGCTGGGCTTCTTCGATGGCGGCGATGGCCTGCGTGCGGTCGTGCACGCGACCCAGGGCCTTGAGCTTGGCGTCATCAAAGCTTTGCACGCCGATGGACAGGCGGTTGACGCCAGCCTGGCGGAAGGCCTTGAAGCGGTCCTTCTCGAAGGTGCCCGGGTTGGCCTCCATGGTGATCTCGCATTGCGGCTCCAGCGGCAGGCGCGCGCGGATGTCGGCCAGCAGGCGGTCGATGCTGTCGGGCGAGAACAGGCTGGGCGTGCCACCACCGATGAAGATGGTGTGCACGCGGCGGCCCCAGATCTGCGGCAGGGCGGATTCGAGGTCGGCACACAGGGCGTCGAGGTACGCGGTCTCTTTTTGCGTGTCGAGGTGTCCGGCGCCGGGCCGCCCCAAGCCGGACGCTCCCCCTTGGGGGGGCGACGCCGCAGGCGTCTTGGGGGCCAGGTCATGTGAGTTGAAGTCGCAGTAGGGGCACTTCTTGAGGCACCAGGGCAGGTGCACGTACAGCGACAGGGGCGGCAAGGCTTGCAGGGCGCCGGGGCGTTGCAGCGTGATCATGGGGTGTGCGTCGTCGTCGGGTGGGGAGGGGGCGGCGCAGCTCAGCGCTGCCAGGGCCAGCGCGCGTCGGCATCCAGGTGGTTCAGCCCGGCCAGGCCCCATTGCGCCTCGATCATGTGCAGCATGCGCTGGCAGGCCTTGGCGCGGTGGCTGACGCCGTTCTTGATCTCGGGCGCCAGCTGGGCCGCGCTTTGTTGGTAGGCGGGCAGCCACAGCAGCGGGTCATAACCAAAGCCATGCTCACCCTGGCCGGCCTCCAGCAGCTCGCCCTCCCAGTGGCCTTCGGCGATCAGCGGCTCCGGGTCATCGGCATGGCGCACAGCCACCAGCAGGCAGGTGAAGTGGGCACGGCGTTGCGCCTGGCCACGCATCTGATCGAGCAGCCAGGCGTTGTTGGCGGCGTCGATGGTTTCGCGAGGCAGGCCTTCGGCGATGCGGCCAGCGTCCACGGCATAACGGGCCGAGCGCACGCCCGGTGCGCCGCCGAGTGCAGCCACACACAGGCCGGAATCGTCGGCGATGGCCGGGCCCTGGCCGATGCGCGCCGCATGACGGGCCTTGGCCAGTGCGTTCTCGACAAAGGTGATGTGCGGCTCTTCGGCCTCGGGGATGCCCAGCGAGCCTTGCGTGACCAGTTCAACGCCCAGCGGGCTGATCAGCGCCTGCAGCTCACGCAGCTTCTTGGCGTTGTTGGAGGCGAGGATCAGTTGCTTGCTCATGGTGCGCTCAGGGGGCAGGGTGGGGTCAGGCTGTGGGCAGGGGTTGGGCCAGCGCGGCGGCCTGGGCCGTGATCAGCTCGCGCACGCCCTTGTCGGCCAGGGCCAGCAACTGGTCCATTTCCTGGCGGGTGAAGGCCACGCCCTCGGCCGTGCCTTGCACTTCCACGAAGTGTCCCGCACCGGTCATGACCACGTTCATGTCGGTGTCGCAGGCGGAGTCCTCGGTGTATTCCAGGTCCAGCAGGGGCGTGCCTTCCACGATGCCCACGCTGATGGCGGCCACGGGGTGCAGGATGGGGCTGGCGGTGAGCTTGCCTTTGGCGATCAGGCCGGTGACGGCGTCAACGGCTGCGACATAGGCGCCGGTGATGGCCGCGGTGCGGGTGCCGCCATCGGCCTGGATCACGTCGCAGTCGATGATGATGGAGCGCTCGCCCAGTTTGGCCAGGTCGAACACGGCGCGCAGGCTGCGGCCGATCAGGCGCTGGATCTCTTGGGTGCGGCCGGTCTGTTTGCCGCGTGCGGCCTCGCGGTCGCTGCGGGAATGGGTGGCGCGGGGCAGCATGCCGTATTCGGCGGTGACCCAGCCTTCGCCGCTGCCACGTTTGTGCGGCGGCACCTTTTCTTCGATCGAGGCGGTGCACAGCACCTTGGTGTCACCAAAGCAGATCAGGACCGAGCCTTCGGCGTGCTTGGTGTAGCCGCGGGTGATGCTCAAGGGGCGCAGTGCGTCTGCGGCACGGCCTTGGGTGCGCTGGTATGCCATGGGGGCTCCTGGTCTTCAGATGAAAGTGGACAGTACAAAAAACCAACCGGCCACAGCGGCCGGTTGATCAATCAAGCGGAGGGCTGCGGCGTGTCAGCTTTTCTTGGCGGCGCTGGCAGAGCGGCGAATCGCTTCGTTGATCTCTCGGATCGAGCGTTCGATTTCGGCTTCGTCCAGGTCGTCGGCCTCGACATTGTCGCCCGGGGTGCCGGTGCTGCCTACGCTGGCCTGGATGGTGGAGGCAAACACCTCTTCACCCAGGTTGTCGGTGTGCACATTGGGCTGATCGTCGTTGGAGGCGGACTCCCATTCCATGGCCAGCACGGTCACGTTGTCGCACTTGGCGCCACCATTGCGCAGGGCCACTTCCACCAGTTCCGGCACGGCATCCGAGATGGTGCGGGTGGACAGGTGGCGGGTGATCTCTTCGTCTTCCACCGTGCCCCACATGCCGTCGGAGCACAGCATGATGCGGTCGCCCTCCTGCATGATCAGCGGGCCGGCCGTGTCGACCACGGGTTTGCCGGGGCTGCCCAGGCAGGTGAACAACACGTTGCGGTTGTAGCGCTCGTTGAGCGGCACCACGGTGGACAGCGTCTGCTGCAGTTCGGAGTAGGAGTGGTCGCGTGTGCGGGCAATCAGCTTGTCGCCGCGCACGAAGTACAGGCGCGAATCGCCACAGTGCGCCCAGTAGGCCGCATTGCCTTGCAGGATGCACGCGACGATGGTCGTGCGGGGCGTGTCCATCAGGCCTTTTTCGCTGGCGTAGCGCAGCAACTGGTGGTGCCCGGCCATGACGGCGTCCTGCAGGAATCGAATGGGGTCTGCCAGGGTGGGGCGCGCATCGCGCTGGTACAGCGCGGCCATGGTCTGCAAGGCCAGTTGGGACGCCATCTCGCCTTCGGGGTGGCCGCCCATGCCGTCTGCCAGGGCAAACAGGCCTGAATCCCGCGTGTAGCAATAGCCCATGCGGTCTTCATTTTTCTCGCGGCCGCCTTTGCGGCTGATCTGGTAGACAGAGAATCTCATGCCAGCGCCATGCTTTCCTTAGGCCTTCGCCCCGGATTTGAGGTTTTCAAGTTGCAGTTTGACCCGCTCGGCAAAGGTGAGCTTGGAGTAGCGCCTTTCGGTCTCACGGGCCAGCTCTTTTTGCAAGGCAAAAACGCTTTGCGGGCGGGCCAGCGGGTCCAGTGACATGCACCACTCGGTCACTTCGATGAGGTTATCCGAATAGACGTTGCGCAGTCTTGAGAGAGAAAGCCCTAATCGGTCTTTTTCCAGGCGTTGGGGCGCATCGTTGGGGGGGTAGCCCTGCATGCAGGCGTAGATGCAGGCACCGATGGCGTAGATGTCCGTCCAGGGGCCCAGGGAACCGTCGCGGCGGTACATCTCGGGCGCGGCAAAACCGGGCGTGTACATCGGGCGGATGAAGTTGCCCTCTTTGGACAGCACTTCGCGTGCAGCACCGAAATCCAGCAGCACGGCCTTGTTGTCGTTGGTGATGAAGATGTTGGCGGGCTTGATGTCCAGGTGCAGCATCTTGTGCTGGTGCACGATGCGCAAGCCGCGCAGGATCTCGTCAAACAACGAACGGATGGTGGATTCGCGGAAGACCTTGTCGCGCTTGAGATCGCGCGCCGTGACGATGAAATCCTGCAGGGTGTCGCCCTGGAGGTAGTTCATCACCATGTAGACGGTTTCGTTCTCGCGGAAGAAATTCAGCACCGACACCACACTGGGGTGGGCGATCTGCGCGAGCGAGCGGCCTTCTTCAAAAAAACTTTTGAGGCCCAGGCGGTACAGCGGCTGCTTGTCGGGTTTGACGCGCGGGATCAATTCGCCCGGGGCGCGTTCTGCCAGGGAGGCGGGCAGGTATTCCTTGAGCGCGACGAGCCGTTTGTCGGGGTCTTCACAGAGGTAAACCACCCCGAAACCGCCGGCAGCGAGCTTCTTGACGACTTGGTAGCCGCCCACGACGGTGCCCGAAGGCAACGGGGCAGGTTTCGGCTTTGACATAATCTAGTTTTGTCTGGTGTCAAGTAACCATGTCAGTCTACTCTATGACCGGCTTTGCCAGCGCGGTTGCGTCGGCTCCCGACCACGTCAGTGAAAACACCGATGAGGGGGATTCGCCTACTGCTTCACGCGCCGGCGGTGGCAAGAGCGCCTCGGGTGGCGTGGGGGCCGAGTTGCGCTCCGTCAACAGCCGCTTTCTGGATCTGAGCTTCAAGCTGGCTGACGAGTTCCGCGCGCTGGAACCCGCTTTGCGTGATCTGCTGACGGCCTCGTTCAAGCGCGGCAAGATCGAGTTGCGCCTGCAGCCCCAGCGCGCGGCCGATGCCGGTTGGCCCACGCCCCAGCCCGACCAGCTCCACACCCTGGCCCGTCTGGAAGGCACGGTGCAGAACTGGCTGCCCAAGGCTTCGCCGCTGTCGGTCAACGAGATCCTGAACTGGTGCCGTGCCGCGGCGCCATCGGTCAAGCTGGAAGATGCGGCCCTGGAAGCTGCCCGCCAATGTGTGGAGGCGCTCAAGGAGGCGCGTGAGCGTGAAGGCGCTCGCCTGGTCGGCATCCTCAAGGACAAGCTCAAGGGCTTGCTGGCTCTGGCCGAGCAGGCGACCCCCCTGGTGCCGCTGGCCGTGCAGCGTCAGCAAGAACGTTTTGTCCAGAAATACCAGGAGGCCTTGCAGGCCGTGGGTGGCTCGGTGACGCCCGAGGCAGCCCAGGAGCGTGCGCTCAATGAGGCGGCAGCCTATGCGCTGCGCATTGATGTGGACGAAGAGTTGCAACGCCTGAAGGCCCATCTGGACGAGATCGGGCGCCTGCTGAAAAAAGGTGGTGAAGTGGGCAAGCGCCTGGATTTCCTGATCCAGGAGCTGCACCGCGAGGCCAACACGCTGGGCTCCAAGGCGGCGGCGCTGGAGCTGACGCAGATTTCGGTCGAAATGAAGGTTTTGATCGAACAGATGCGCGAACAGGTTCAGAACATCGAATGACGGCCGATAACTACCCCCAAACCTCCCCCATGTCCGCGGGCGCGTCGCCAGCGAATTCCGGAGACAAGCTCATGGACTACCCCGGCAACCTCTTCGTGGTGTCTGCGCCCAGCGGCACCGGCAAATCCAGCCTGGTGAAGGCCTTGCTGGAGCTGGACTCGCGCCTGCAGGTGTCGGTGTCGCACACCACGCGGGCGCCGCGCGGGCAGGAGCAGCAGGACCGCGAATACCACTTCACCAGCAAGGAAGAATTCCTGGCCATGGTGGAGCGGGGGGACTTTTTCGAGCACGCCGAGGTGCATGGCAACCATTACGGCACCTCGCGCCACGCCATCGAGAGCCGCATCAAGGGCGGCGAAGATGTCGTGCTGGAGATCGACTGGCAGGGCGCCTTGCAGATCAAGAAGATCTTCCCCAACGCCATCCTGATCTTCATCCTGCCGCCCAGTTATGAAGAGCTGTCGCAGCGCCTGAACCGCCGCGGCGAGGACAGCCCGGAGACCATCGAATTGCGCATGGCCAATGCCCGCATCGAGGTGGGCCAGGCTCAAAACTTCGATTTCATCGTCGTGAATGCACTTTTTGAGTCGGCTTTGTTCGATTTGAAGGCCATTGTTCATTCGCAGCGGTTAAAATACGCAGCTCAGCGCCGGAACAAGTCTGCCGTGTTCCGTGCCCTCAATCTGGTCTGACCGGCTTTCTGGCTGATTCAGACACCCTACCGGAGCGCCCACATGGCCCGCATCACCGTTGAAGACTGCCTGCAAAAGATCCCGAACCGCTTTCAGCTGGTGCTCGCTGCAACCTACCGTGCCCGCATGCTGAGCCAGGGCCACACGCCCAAGATCGAGTCGCGCAACAAGCCCGGCGTGACCGCGCTGCGAGAGATCGCCGCTGGCCAGGTTGGCCTGGAAATGCTGCGCAAGGTGCCGACCTGATCGTCATGCACGCCAATCGGGCCCACGCCGCTGACTGACGGCGGCCCCGAACTTGCAGAAAAAGGCCCGTCTCGAACGGGCCTTTGCTATTTCGCGATTGATTTCCCAGATTGATTCAGACGGCCCCGGGGCTTTCCCAATCACGCTACAGTCAACACATGACCTTGGCCAATGATGCTGCAGCGGCTTCCTTTGCTGCACTGACCCACAAACTCGACTACTTGGACGAGGCGGACATTCGTCGCGTCCGTGAGGCCTATCGCTTCGCCGACGAGGCGCACCTGGGCCAGTTCCGTGCCAGCGGCGAGCCCTACATCACGCACCCGATCGCCGTGGCCGGCCTGTGTGCCGACTGGAAGCTCGATGCCCAGGCCATCATGGCCGCGCTGATGCACGACGCCATGGAAGACTGCGGCGTCACCAAGATCGAGTTGATCGAGCGTTTTGGGGCGCCCACGGCCGAGATCGTGGACGGGCTGACCAAGCTGGACAAGCTGCAGTTCTCGACCAAGGAAGAGTCCCAGGCCGAGTCCTTCCGCAAGATGCTGCTGGCCATGGCGCGCGATGTGCGCGTCATCCTGATCAAACTGGCCGACCGCCTGCACAACATGCGCACGATGGACGCGATGGTGGCGCACAAGCGTGCCCGCATCGCCCGCGAGACGCTGGACATTTACGTGCCCATCGCGCACCGCCTGGGCCTGAACCAGACCTACCGCGAGCTGCAGGAGCTGTCTTTCCAGTACATCAACCCCTGGCGGCATTCGGTGCTGTCCAAGGCCGTCAAGAAGACACGTGGCAACCGCCGCGATCTGGTGGACCGCATCCGCAAGGAAGTCGAGCAGGCCTTCGAGGATGCGGACATGCAGGTCGAGGTGTATGGCCGCGAGAAAACCATCTTCTCGATCTACAACAAGATGATCGAGAAGCACCTGAGCTTTGCCCAGGTGAGCGACATCTTCGGCTTTCGCATCGTCGCGCGTGAACTGCTGGACTGCTACCGCGCTCTGGGCGTGCTGCACCAGCTCTACAAGCCACTGCCAGGGCGCTTCAAGGATTACATCGCCATCCCCAAGGCCAACGGTTACCAGTCGCTGCACACGACGCTGGTGAACCCGGTGGGCACGGCGGTGGAGTTCCAGATTCGCTCGCAGGCCATGCATGCCGTGGCCGAGAAGGGCATCGCGGCGCACTGGATGTACAAGGAGCAGGATTCGGCCGATGACGCTTCGCCGCAGCAGGCCGCCGTGTGGCTGCAGTCGCTCATCGACATCCAGCACGAAACACGGGACTCGGCCGAGTTCCTGGAGCACCTCAAGATCGACTTGTTCCCCGAGTCGGTGTATGTGTTGACACCCAAGTCGCGCATCGTGGCGCTGCCCAAGGGGGCCACGCTGGTGGACTTCGCGTACGCCATCCACTCGGGCGTGGGCGACCGCTGCGTGTCGGCCAAGGTCAATGGCGAGCCGGTGGCCTTGCGCACCGAGCTGCGCAGTGGCGATGTGGTCGAGATCATCACGGCGGCCAGCGCCAAGCCCAACCCGAGCTGGTTGAACTTCGTGCGCACGGGCCGGGCGCGCTCCAAGATCCGCCATTACCTCAAGAACATGGAGGCCGAGGAGTCGCTGGAACTCGGCGAGAAGCTGCTGATGCAGGCCCTGCGTGCCGAAGGCCTCACGATGCCCGCGGGCAACGAGACGACCGAAGGCGATGCCGGCTTGCTGTGGCAGAGCCTGATCCGCTGGGGGGGCAACCGCACCCGCGACGAATTGCTGGCCGACATCGGCCTGGGCCGCAAGATCGCGACCATGGTGGCCAAGCGCCTGGCCCAACTGATGGCCGAGTCTGGCGCCAAGCCCGATGCGCTGACGCTGACGCTGGGGCGCTTCTCGGATGAAACACCGGCACAGGGCTCCGTCATCATCGACGGCAGCGAAGGGGCCACCGTGCAACTGGCGCCGTGCTGTTGCCCGGTACCGGGAGACCCGATCGCGGGCTACCTGGGGCGTGGCGAAGGCCTGGTCGTGCACACGCAGTCTTGTGGTGTGGGCAAGCGCCTGTTCGAGCGCGACCACGAGCGCTGGATCGATGTCAGTTGGTCGGATGAGCCCACGCGCCTGTTCGAGACAGTGCTCAAGGTGCTGGTGGCCAATGGCAAGGGCGTGCTGGCTCAGGTGGCGTCGGCCATCAGCAGCGCCGAAACGGACATCACCCACATCGAGATGGGTGACGAGCGTCTGGGCGAAACCGCCGAGCTCAAGCTCACGGTGGCCGTGCGCGACGCCGAGCACCTGGCTGACGTGATCCGCACGCTCAAGCGCTGCCCCGTGGTGCTCAAGGCCGAGCGCTTCAGTCAGTGACTGGTGGGCGGGGCAGGGTAGCTGACCTTGATGATCTCCAGGCGCTCCAGGCCGCCTGGGGTCATCAGCTGAACCTCGTCACCTTCACGTGCCTTGAGCAGCGCGCGCGCAATGGGCGAAATCCAGCTGACCTCACCTTGCAGGTTGTCGACCTCGTCGATGCCCTTGATGGTGATGGTGCGTGACACGCCCTGCAGGTTCTCGTAGGTGACGGTGGCCCCGAAGAACACCTGGTCATGGCCGTGGTGCAGGCTGGGGTCGGCCACTTCGGCGATGTCCAGCCGCTTGGTCAGGAAGCGGATGCGGCGGTCGATTTCGCGCAGGCGCTTCTTGCCGTAGATGTAGTCACCGTTCTCCGAGCGGTCGCCGTTGGAGGCGGCCCAGTGCACGATCTCCACGATCTTGGGGCGCTCGATGTCGATCAGGTTGAGCAGTTCCGTGCGCAGGCGCTGGTAGCCCTGCGGCGTGATGTAGTTCTTGCCCCCGGCGGGCAGCGGCGGCAAGGACACGTCATCGTCGTCGTCGCTTTCTGATTCCTTGGTAAAGGCTTTGCTCATGGGACGCGATTGTGCCCAATCCTGGGGGCGGGATGAAAGCGTCACTTCTTCACGAGGGCCAGATCTTTGTTCGCCAGAACGTGTGCCGAAGCGGATTTGAACTCGCAAAAATGAAATGGCTGCCGATAACAAACCCATTTCAACCGCCGTTTGTGTCCCTGAAAGGCGCGAGATGTCTCAAGTCATCCCTTTGGGCCCCGCCGCCCGCATGTTGACCACCCGTGAAGCCGCTGTGCGCCTGGGTGTCTCGCTGCGCACCGTGCAGCTCTGGGTGGAGGCCAACATCCTGCCCGCCGCACGCACACCTGGCGGGCACCGCCGCATCCCCTACAACGCGGTGGAAGCACTGGCCTTGAGCACAGGGCTGGGGGGGGAGCCGGTGGCGCGCAGCGCACTCAACCGGCAAAACGAGCGCCCGCTGCTGGACGACACGCCTGTACCTGCCCCGACTGAACCGGGTCGTTCCGGTGCGCCCATGGACGTGCTGCTGGTGGCCGATGATCAGGACTGGCAGACGCGTTGCGCCGAGGCCATGGCGCCCTATGGATCGGCCGTCAAGCTGCGCTTTGCGGAGACGGGTTACCTGGCCTTGCTGCAGATCGGGCAGAAGGTGCCGGACCTGCTGATCACGAATCTGGAGTTGCCCGGCATGGATGGCATGGCCATGTTGCGCACGCTGGAGCGTTGCGAATCCATCGCCAACATGCGCATCCTGGCCCTGACCGAAAGTGGCGAGCACGAACTGGCACGCCGTGGCGGCCTGCCCCGCTCGGCCGAAGTGATGCGCCTGCCCGCGACGGCCGAGGCTGTGGCGGTGCGTGTGGGCCGATGGTTGCTGGGCCAGCGCGTGTCCTGAGCCCATGCCGCCCCCCGACTCCCGGGGGATCCAACCGAACTCCAAGGTAAGCACGGGCTGATTTCGCCTGCAACTTGCCTCAAGATGCGCCAGCCTGCGGCATGCACGGGGTGGCAGGCGCCCCACGAGAGACGGAGTTCGTGTTGTGAGTGACAAGCCTGTTGCAGCCTCCGGGCTGGCCTGGCGTTGGTTGGTGCTGGGCGTGTATGTGTCGGTCCTGATTGGCCTGGCACTGCTGTGGCGGCAGCCCGATATGCGCCACTGGCTGGACCCCCAGTCGCTCAGCGAACAGGGGCGGCAATTGCTGGCCACGCCACTGGGGCCGCTGGCCGTGATGGCAGGGTATGTCGTAGCCGTGCTGCTGGGCATGCCCGTGCTCGTGCTGATCACGGTGGGTGCCCTGGTGTTCACCCCCTGGCCAGGCATGGCCTACGCGCTGTTCGGGATGGTGGCCGGTGCCACGGTGACCTACGGCATTGGCCGTTACACCGGCGCGCAGACCATGGACCGCTGGACCAAGGGGCGGCTGGCGCTGCTTTCTCGCCACCTGCAGCGTCGCGGCCTGCTCACCATGATGGCCGTGCGTGTGATGCCGGTGGCGCCCTTCATCATGGTCAACATGGTGGCCGGGGCCTTGCGCGTGCGCTTGCGCGACTACGTGCTGGGGACCTTTTTCGGGCTCCTGCCTGGCACGGTGATGATTTCCCTGTTCATGGACCGCCTGACCGAAGCCTGGCGTGCGCCCGGCGTTAGCAGCTACGTGGCCCTGGCTGCATGCGTGGTTCTGCTGATCGTTGTTTTTTGGTGGGTCCGAAAAAGACTGTTGCGATCGACCTGAACGCAGCCCGATGAGCGGGTTTCCACGTGAATTCAAGGGGCCGAGGCCCCTTTTTTGTCGCCTTCAGCCAAGTCGCGAACGGTCCCCTAAGGGGTGCCACTTAAGGGGTTTCCTCGCCCTTCATTGGGGTGGTTTCAAGGGTCATGCGCTTGGCTTGTCGGGCCAGTCTGCATCTTGTAACAAAGCCTGATGATTCGTTCACGCCGCAGCCAGTTTGTCGCGGTTTCGATGCCGACGTCGCATCGGGCCAACCTGACGGATTGATCACCCGAACGGTTGCATGAACTGGCCGGCGCGAGACATCACATACACACATACCTGGAGTTCTACATGCAAGCTTTCAAACTGTCCGTCATCGCCCTGGCTCTGACCGCCGTGGCCGCTTCCGCTTCCGCCATGTCGTCCATCGACGACGCAGCCCTGAGCCAAGTCAGCGGCCAGGACGGCGTGTCGATCGCTGGTGACCTGAACATCAACATCGGCTCGTTCAAGTACACCGACACCGACGACAACGGTGGTTCCGTGTCGTTCAACAACATCGGCATCAAGGGCATGTTCGTGATGACCGTGGACATCCTGAACAAGACGTCGTTCGTGGGTGCCGTGGGCGCCGCCATGGCTTCGCACGGTCTGTCGACCGTTGCTGGCTCTGCTTCGAACGCCACTGCAGCTGCCGCTGGCCTGAGCGATGTGGACTACAACCTGGCTCTGCTGGCTCCTGCAAGCGCCACGAACCCGTTCGGTCAGGGCGTGTACGACGGTCAATCTGATGTTGTCCAGTTCGCCTTCCCCAACGCTGGCCTGAACAGCAAGCTGGCTCCGACCATCACCGTTGGTTCGATCACGATGGGCAACGCCGCTGCCACGAGCAATGCTGACGGCCACACTGCCTCGTTCGGCTCGTTCGCCATCAACAACATCGACATGCAAGGCACCAAGATCTGGATGTGGGCCCACTGATCCTGAGCTGATGCTGATCGCCTGACCGGGTGCCCACAAGGCGCCGGCAGGGCGCACCAGGTCGATGCAGACAACCCCCGGGGACTGGTTCCTCGGGGGTTGTTTCGTCTCCGGAGTCCGAAAAACGTGATGTCCATCACGCTGTTTTTACCGAGCGAAATCTGAATTCAAAAAGTGTCTGAATGAAACATAAAAATGCGGGTTATCCCTGTATTTATGTTGCATTGTCTCTGCAACCATCCGAGACCTTTCGGGGTAGCAGTCACATAACCTGAAGGGTCTTGTCATGGCCGTCAAAGCATTCACCTTGTCGCAAATCGCGTGGTACCGAACCATGAGCGATGCCTTTCGTCAGCGCGGCCTGGACGCTGACGAGTTGCTGGTCAAGTGTGGCGTGCCCATTGGCTCGACCGATGAAATGGATGTGAACCACTTGTCCGACCTGTTTTCGGCCATGTGGGAGCTGGCGGTGACCTTGACGGGTGACCCCAGCATTGGCCTGACGAGGGTGGTGCACCCGCTGGCAGCGTTTGGTGTGGTGTCACACATGCTGCTGTCGTCCACGAACGTGCTGGCGGCGGCCAAGTGCCTGGCGCGTTTTGCGGCCCTGGTTTCGCCGACTTTTGCCATGGACGTGGTGCGCGAGGACAAGCACTACGCCGTGTCGTTTGCCATCTCGGGTGGCCGTCGGCCTGTGCCCATGCAGCGCTTTGACTTCCTGGCTTCGGTGTTCCTGGCTGGCGCGCAGTGGATCACAGGCAAGCGCCTGGTGCCCAACGTGATGCATGTGCCATTCCCGGAGCCGGCCGATGCGCAGCCCTGGCGCGAGGCTTACGGTTGCCCCATCGTGTTCAATGCCAGCTCCTTCAGGGGCGAGTTCAACATCGCCGACTTCGAGCAGCCCATTCCCACCAGCGACCCGGCGATCGCCGATATGTGCGTGCGCATGACCGAGCAGGCTGCGCAGGACATGGGCGATCACTTCACGGGCAAGGTCCGGCAGTTGCTGACGCGGATCCTGCACAAGGGCGATCCGCGGCGTGAGCAAGTGGCTGAAATGCTGTGCGTCAGCGAGCGGACCTTGCAGCGCCGCCTGAGTGAAGAGGGGACGAGCTTTGCCGAGCTGGTGGATGCGGTCAGGCGCGAGCGCGCGGAACGCATGCTGGCCAGGGGCTTTCTGAGTGTGACGGAGATGGCTTGCGAGCTGGGCTTCTCCGACCCAAGCAATTTCTACCGTGCGTGCAAGCGCTGGTTTGGTCTTTCACCCAGTTCATTGCGCGTGACGCAATAAGCGGGTGGTGCTGTGTCGTACTAGTACCTAAGGGGTTTCCTCGCCCTGCATGCGGGTGGTCTGTGTGGTCATGCGCTTGGCCTCAGTGGTCAAGGTGAAAAGCAGGCGCTTCGCGATGATGCGTCAGCGTTTCAAACAAGAGCCGCTCTATCGCACAGGGACGTCAGGCAATAGAGATCGGTGATCTGATCAATCACTGGTGTGGCATTGAAACGCCCAAGCAAATCTCATACATACATATCTGGAGTTTTCATGCAAGCATTCAAGCTTTCCGTCATCGCCCTGGCTCTGACCGCCGTGGCCGCTTCCGCTTCCGCCATGTCGTCCATCGACGACGCAGCCCTGAGCCAAGTCAGCGGCCAGGACGGCGTGTCGATCGCTGGTGACCTGAACATCAACATCGGCTCGTTCAAGTACACCGACACCGACGACAACGGTGGTTCCGTGTCGTTCAACAACATCGGCATCAAGGGCATGTTCGTGATGACCGTGGACATCCTGAACAAGACGTCGTTCGTGGGTGCCGTGGGCGCCGCCATGGCTTCGCACGGTCTGTCGACCGTTGCTGGCTCTGCTTCGAACGCCACTGCAGCTGCCGCTGGCCTGAGCGATGTGGACTACAACCTGGCTCTGCTGGCTCCTGCAAGCGCCACGAACCCGTTCGGTCAGGGCGTGTACGACGGTCAATCTGATGTTGTCCAGTTCGCCTTCCCCAACGCTGGCCTGAACAGCAAGCTGGCTCCGACCATCACCGTTGGTTCGATCACGATGGGCAACGCCGCTGCCACGAGCAATGCTGACGGCCACACTGCCTCGTTCGGCTCGTTCGCCATCAACAACATCGACATGCAAGGCACCAAGATCTGGATGTGGGCCCACTGATCGGCTGATGGCCGATGGGCTCGCGTCAAGCGGGCCCGCTCTCTCCGCTTGAGTTGAACAGCAAATCCGCCGTGGCATCCACGGCGGGTTTGTTTGTGAAGCCTGATTTTCTGAAAAGCCTTTTCAGATCCTGACGACCTCTTCCACCCGCAGCCAACATGAACAGGACATCCCGCTTGATGCCACTGCTGTGCATGAGCCTGGCGCTGACAGGCGCACCACTGGCACATGCTCAGGGCAAGCCCATTGGTGATGAAGAGTTGTCTGACGTCTGGGGCCAGGCGCTGTTCTCGCTGACCAACACCAGCGACGGCACGTACGACTTTTCCCGCATCACCTTGAATGCGGACATCAAGCTCAACGCCAACCTGGGTGGCGTGCGCCTGGGCGAGTACACCAGCGCGATCCGCAATGGCACGGGCGCTGACATCGACATCGCCAAGCTGCAGTTCGGGCGCACCGATGGCACGCTGGCCCAGCGCACGGTGGCCGTGACCGACCCGTATATCGAATTCGTTTACCGCAATGTCGCCAACTCGTCGACGCGCGAAGTCGTGGGCATGCGCCTGGGCTTTGGCGGCATCCAGGGCGACATTGGCTTGCAGATGAACGCCGTGAGTGGCTCGCTGCTGATCGATGCCGGCAGCAGTGGCACCGTTGATTCACGCAATGACACCTTGGGCGGCAAGCGCTGGGATGGCAGCGCCGCCACCTGCGCCAATGCAGCCGCTTGCCAGGTTGCCTTGTCGCAGATCGGCGGCGTGACCGCGGGTAATGCCAGTGGTGCCAGCCGCGACTTCTTCATCTCCGTGCTCAAGAGCGCCGTCAACTTCCCGACGAACGCGGCCACCGGCCTGCCGACGGACACGGCCATGGCGGGCTTCTGGCTGAACTGGCGCGACCGCCTGACGGCCTTGAATACCACTGGCACCGTGCCGGCCAATGTGGGCAAGAAGTGAGGTGGGGCCTATGAACACGCGCTTGTTCCTCATCGCGCTGGGCCTGTGCCTGTTGGCCACGTCGTCTGCTCATGGCAGCAGTGCAGCAGCACCGAAGGCACTGCATGAACTCGAGGACGAGGCGCTGTCAGAGGTCAGTGGGCAGGATGGCCTGGCCTTCAACCTGCGTGACTTTGCCATGGGTGGCCCGCTCACCTTGACTTACACCAGCCCGGACGATGGCAACCCCAGTCTGTGGTTTGGCAACCTGTACCTGTCGCGCTCGGACGATCTGGACGCGACCTTTTCCGATCCGTACCGGCTCAACATCTACGGCCGGCCAGGCATGGCCGACGTGATCGAGTTGAGCAACCCGCTCAACACCAACAGCCTGCTGAAGTGGCAGTTCGCGGCCGACTTCGGGGTCAATGCCAACGGCACGGCCTTCAATGCAGGCACCTTGATCCTGCAGGACCTGGTCTTCCAGGGCGGTGGGCTGAGCATCACCACGCCAGCTGACCCCAATGTGCAGGGCGTGGTCTTTGGTCTGGCGCTGCATGTCGACATCGGCAACTTGATCATCCGCCCGCGTGGGGCCGATGACATCAGCGTGGCCAACCCCGATACGGTGGCCGAGCAGCTCAGCATTTCAGGCATCCATCTGGCTGGCGCCAATGGCGGCACCTGGGCCCTGGCCGATGTCACCACGCAACCCGGCATCTTCAATGCCATCACCGAGAACGGGCAGTCCTACCTGCACCTGGGCGTCGACTGGAGTTCCAGCCCCAATGGTGCGCCCGTGGGCAGCCTGCTGATCGACAACATCAGCTTCAAGAGCGATGTCACCGGCAACCTGAACCTGGGGTCCAGCCGCATCAACACCATCCAGCTCCAGTACCTGGACGTCAAGTTTCGCTGAGGTGTGGGGATGTTGATCATGTTGGCTCGCCTGCTTTGTCTCGCCCTGATGTGGATGGTGTGCATGCCGCTTGCCGCGCTGGCCGCGCCGGAGCCCCTGGACGACCAGGCCATGGCCAGCGTCAGCGGGCAGGACGGCATCGGTTTTGCCGTGCACCTGGAGATGAACTCCGCCTTGCTTGATGGTGCCGTGATGAACAGCCGCCTGCTGGCCGGCTTCACGGTCGACAACGTGACGACGTATGCCGTGGCACTCAATGTGGGCGGGATCATCGACATGTACGCGATGACGCTCAACCTGCGCACCAGGCCCGATGGCGGTGACTACATCGACATGGGCCTGCCCTTTTTCGTGGGCGTGAGCAAGTTCGGCTTCCGCGCGCTGGGCGTGCAGACCGACCCCACCGCACCGATCACCCGCAACTACGGGCAACTGCTGCTCGATGGCCACGCGGCCATGCGCGGCCATGTGTATCTGTGGGCGCAGTGAGCGCGCCACGACAGCCCGAACGAAACAGGACGCCTCACCCATGTTGCCCATGCTGCTTGGAATCATCGCCAGCGCGATCGGAGGATCGGCGGGCACGACCATTCACCCGCCAGACGAGCATCCCAAGGGGGAGTTCGAGCTGCCCATGGTCAGTGTGGGCGGTGGGGTGTCGCCTCAGCCCGTGACCATCAGGCCTTACTCGGAGTTCAAGTTCGAGAACATCGTGCACCAGGCCTATGACTACAGCTGCGGCTCGGCCGCGCTGGTCACGGTCATCAACAACTACCTGGGCATCAAGGTGACCGAGCAGCAGGCCATGGAGGGCATGCTCGAACATGGCGAGAAGGAAAAGATCATCGAGCGCCGGGGCTTCTCGCTGCTCGACATGAAGCGCTATGTGGCTTCGCTCGGGGCCAAGGGCGCGGGCTTTCGCGCCGAGATGTCCGATCTGGAGACGCTCACGCAGCCGGCCATCGTGCCCATCGAATACGCGGGCTTCAAGCACTTCGTGGTGTTCCGGGGCATCCGTGATGGCCGCGTCTTCATCGCCGACCCGTCGGCGGGCCACATCGTGTTCTCGGTCGAGCAGTTTGCCAAGTTGTGGGACAGGGGCACCTTGTTCCTGCTGACCTTGCCCGAGTCCATGGGCAAGCCCCTGACCAAGCTCGCCTTGAGCGACCGGGAGCTCGGTGTCATCGACAACGATTCGGTTCGCAAAGGGACCGTGCTCTCCATTCCCGACCATGCCGATGCGCTGCGCAATGCCGTGCAGTCGGGCATGGGTGTTTTCAATCTGCGCAAGTTCTGACCATGCTGTACCCCTCGATCACCCCCGCCCTTGTTCGTTCCGGCTTGCGCGCCGCCGCCCTGGCCGCCTTGTGTCTGTCGGCTTCGCTGACGTGGGCCGAGGACAAGACCGCGCCATCGGGAGATGCCGCCCGCGATGCGCTCGGCAAGCAGGAGGGCGACGTGGACCAGGCCGCCTTGCTCAAGCAGACCTTGACGGCCTCCGACAAGCAGTACTCCTTGCTCAAGAAGGGCAAGTGGGCCGCCACGTATGACCTGAGCTATGCCTACACGGGCCAGCAGCAGATCGACGCCAAGTTCACCGACAGCACACTGACGCTGTTCAAGATCGAGAACACGCGTTCGCACACCATCACCAATACCTTTTCGGTGGACTACGGCCTGCGCGACAACCTCACGGGCAATGTGTCTTTGCCGATTGTCAGCAAGTACTCCGAGTCCAGCACCTTTTCCGGTCTGTCTCATGGCTTTGGTGACCTGCAGGCCGGCGTGCGCTGGCAGCCCTTCGAGATGCGCCGTGATGCGGCCAGCTTCACCACCAGTGCTTCGCTGCGCCTGCCGACAGGCCGCAGCCCCTTCCGCACCATCGACGGCCAGAACCTGGCCACGGGCTCGGGCACGGCAGGCCTGACGCTGGGCGTGAACTCTTCCAAGATCATCGACCCCATCGCCTTGTTCGGTTCGGCCAGCCTGGGCCTGAGCGCACCAGCACGCCACCTCAACCAGGAGCGCGATGGCGTGACCCTGGTGGCCGTGCACCCTGGGCCCAGCGTCACGGTGGGTGGGGGCTTTGCCTATGCGCTGTCCTACGACGTGTCGACCACCATGTCCCTGCAGGAGTCCTTGTCCTTCCCGTCCAAGCTGGTGTTTGCCGATGGCCAGACCTCGCGCACCAGCGTGCAGACCTCGGGCATGTTCAACATCGGCCTGGGTGTGCGCACGGCGCCGCAATACACGGTCAACATGACCCTGGGCGTTGGCCTGACCAGCGACTCGCCTGATTTCACGCTCGGCATGAACCTGCCTTTGAGCTTCTGAGCGAGTTGAGGCCTGCATGATGAAGATGGCGATCGCCATGGGCAAAGCCTTGCCTGCACAGTGGCTGTGCGGGCTGCTGGGCCTCGCCTGGATGGGCGCCTCACACGCGGCCTTGACGGACAACCTGGGCACGAGCGTCAAGGCCATGTCCATGGGCAACGCGGTGACGGCCGACCCGCCTGGTGTGGACTCGATCCACTTCAACCCGGCCGGTCTCACTCGCCTGGAAGGCAACGTCAAGCAGGACAACTTCTTTGGTGCATCGATCCGCATCAAGGCCAACTTCCACCAGCCCGATGGCTTTGACGTCGGCGGCTGGAAGGAGGACCCGCTTGCAGGCAGCACCAGTGGCCCCGTGCGCCAGAAGATCTACCTGCCCGGCATCGGCCTGCCCAAGTGGTCCTTGCCGGCGGCGCTGGGCGCGGGCATGGGCTTCAGCTTCAACCGGCCCGGTTCGCCCTGGACGTTCGCTACAGCGGCTTATGTGCCGCAGGCCGTGGGTGTGGATCGCAGCTCGGACCCGAACGACCCGACCCGTTTTGACGGCCGCTCGGTGGTGCTGCAGCGCCTGGTCTACCTGTCGCCCTCGGTGGCCTACAAGGTGAACAACACGCTCAGCGTGGGCCTGGCCGTGCCCATTGCGCACCAGAGCTTTGCGCTGGACACCGACATGCGCTTTCCCAACAAGCTGCTGGGCATCATCGGCAAGCTGCAGGACGCCTGGTGCGGCAATGGCGACGGCGGCAACCCGCTGGACGAGTTCGGCTTCGGCCTGTGTGGGGGCGGGCAGCAGGGGCGCCTGAGGCCTTTTAACCGCGCCGGCACGATGAAGTTCGACATGACCGCACCGCTGGACCCGACCTACAACGTGGGCCTGCTGTGGGAGCCCAAGGACTGGTTCGCCTTCGGTGCGGTTTACCAATCGGGCAGCAAGACCACGCTGACTGGCCGCTACACCTTCATGGCCGACCCGATGTTCCCCAAGTTCGTGCAGGGCATGTACGGCAGCCTGCTGGGGCCCGTGGTGGCCTCGATGTTCGGCTTCCCGACCTCGATCCCCGATGTGCAGACGGGCAATGCCACCATGCGGCTGCCGTTCCCGGCGCGCTTGCAGGCCGGCATCAAGCTCAAGCCCTTCAGTCGCCTGCAGTTCAACATGGACGCCATGTACACCGACTGGAGCAAGTGGGACAAGCTGGAGATCCAGTTCGATCGACAGATTGCCTTGCTGCAGATGGCGCGCATCTTCGGCCAGGCCGATGCGTCCAAGCTGGTGATCCCGCGTGGCTACCGCGACCCCATCCACTTCGGCTTCGGGCTGGAGCTGGGCGTCACACGCGGCTTCAAGCTGCGCTATGGCTATGAGCCCCGCAAGACCTCTGTTCCGCAATCGGCTTTCGACCTGATCGCACCCCTGCCCACCATGACGGTGCGCAGCGTGGGGGCGGGCTACGAGAGCCCATCGGGCCTGAAGATCGACGCGACCTACAGCTATGCCAAAGGCCGCTACAACGTCCCGGCTGACACCAGCTGCAATCTCAATTGCACCAATTTCTTCAACGTCATCTACAACCCCTATGCGGGGCTGGATGTCTCAGGCTCCATAACCGTGCGTTATGGCGGCATGTCCATCACCAAACCGTTCTGAGTAGTGCCATGTCCTTTGTTCGCTCGCTTCCCCGTCTGAACCAGTTGACCGCCGCGCTGTGCCTGTCGGCCTGTGCGCTGGTACCCGCCTGGGGGCAGGCCACCGATGCCAAGGCCAAGCTCGTTGAGCGCGTGCTGGCGGTGTGGCACCCCGACGATGTCGTGGTCGTGATGGTGCAGCGCCCTGCGGCCAGTGCCATGCAGCAGGCCCGCATCGCCCTGCAAGGCCGAGTGTCTGCCGAGAAGCGTGACGCCACGCTCAAGGACATCGCCGTGGACATCCAGAAGTATGTGGATGAGGCCACGCCCATTGCCCGTGAGGCCGCGCACAAGCAGGTGACCGCCACGGTGGTGCCTGTACTGCAACAGCAGTTCACCGAAGACGAACTCAAGCAACTGGTGGCCCTGTTGGAATCCCCCGTGAAAAAGAAGTTCGAGCAGTTGATCCCGCAGATGGAGCGTGCGCTGGGTGAGAAAGTCGCCGCAGAGAGCCACGCGCAGATCGACCCCAAGTTGCAGGCCATGACGCAAGCGGTGGGCCTGAAGCTGCGCGCTGCGACGGTTGCACCATGAAGACGGCGCGCCATCCTGCTTGCGGCCCGGGCTGCGCTGGCGCGCGGTGGCTGCTGGCCTTGCTCATGTGCAGCGTGCTGGCGGCTTGTGGTGGCGGTGGTGGCAGCACCGGCAACAGCGCGAGTTCAAGCACGTCATCAGGTGCGGACAGCACGCATGCTGCTTTCACGCTGGGCTTGTCTGGTGGTGCCTACCGTGATGTGACCCATGTGTGGGTGACGGTGGGCAGTGTGGCCCTGCATCCGCAAGCCTCTCAGGCCTGGTCCAGCTCTGATCGCAGCTGGACGGTGTTGAAGCTCGAAACGCCCGTGGTCATCGACCTGGCCGTGCCCGATACGTCGCAGGGCAATGTGACGCCCATCTTCAACGGGTTGAGCGTTCCCGCCGGTACCTATGGGCAAATTCGCGTCTTTCCGCTGGCACACGATGCGGCGCTGGACGATGCGGCCGCTGCCAAAGGCCTGAGCTACAACGCACAGGTCAACTACAAGGATGCCGGCGGCATCGCGCGCACCGTGCCGTTGGAGCTCCCGTCGCCCGAGCTGGGCTGGCGTCTGCCTGGTTCGTTCACGATGGCGGCCAACAGTGGCAGTTATGTGGTGATGGGTACCGATCTGCTGCAAGGCCTGGTGCGCATGAGTTCGCCCGATGGCATCGACCGTTTCAGCTTCCGGCCCAGTTTGCGCAGCTATGACATGGCCACCAGCGGCGCCATCATCGGCCAGCTCGATCCGACGCTGATTTGCGGCGGGGCGTCTGCCCCTGCTGCGCCCAATTGTGCAGAAGACATCGTGGTCAGCGCCCAGAGCCTGTCCGCCGATGGGCAGCGCCATGTCAGCGTGCGCCAGTATCGATTGAGTGGCACCAGTGGTGGTTTTGCGCTGTACCCCCTGCCATCGGATACGCGTTATGACGTGGTGATCACGGGCCGCCACATGCAGACCATGCTGATCAAGGATGTGGCTGTGTCGGCCTTCAGCGTGCTGATCACCCTGGACTGGACGACGCTGGGCACGAGCAGCGACCCGATCCGCCCCGTGATCACGCCTGCCACGCCACGCACCGTGAACCTGGCCTCCGCCATGTCACCCCCCGGCAGCCAGCTGTACTTCGGGCAGACGCTGGGCAGCGTGACCCAGCCGTATGAGGTTGCCCTGTCGAATGTGGACATCCTCAGCGGTACGCTGGCGCAGCCGTTGGCGCTGCCACAAGGCCCGGTGAGCCTGGCAACGTATGCCGCGCCCACGACGGATTCAGGCACCGGTGTCACGACCTACCCGCCGCTGGTGTTTGCCGACACCGTGCCGCAAGAGGGCAGCGATGCCTTCAGTGTGATGGCCTTGGGCACGGCCTATGACGACCCAGGTGCGAGCAGCGTACAAGCGCCCGCACTGGGCACGGCCAGCACCATCACGGTGGCCAACCCGGTGCGCCAGGCTGCGCTGGGCATCGGTCAGATCCAGGTGAACTTGACGGGCTCGCTGTCATCCACCTACGACGGCGCCAGGCTCATCGTGTCGGATGTCAATGGGGTGGTGGCCTCGCAGGCTGTGACCGGTAGCGGCAGCGTGGTTGTCAACGTGCCTGCGGGCAGCCAGGCTGCAGCGCTGGGCGGCACGGCGGTGTACACGGTGGCTTTGCGTGCTGCGGGCCACACCGGCAGCTTGCGCTGGGTGCGCGCCACATCGGTGGTGGACTTGCGCAGCAGCGCCAGCGCCGCTGTGACGCTGGCCTTGCCCTGATCTGGTCGGATCAGGCTGCCTGCGTCAGTGGCTGGCGTGTGGCAGGGCCGGCAAGCCGAACAAGGGCAGGCCGATCGGCGCCAGCGCGGCCACCGGTGCCAGTGCGATCAAGGTGCCCCCAACCTGTGCGGCCGTGTTCACCGCATTGACGGCCATGGCGGCGCTGCGCGGCCCCATATTGGTCTGCAACTCCAGTGCGGCCATCAGCGCGGCGGTGTTCTGCGCGGAAACAGCCTGGCGGCGCGGCTCATCAGCGGATTGCTTGAGCTGACCGCGTCCCAGTTGACGCAAGGTGTCGTCATCGATGCCGGCGCCGTGAACCTCTTTCAGATCCTGATCGTCCAGCGCCACCATCTGCGAGGTGGGCGAGGGCTGCGGTGCCGCGCGATGCGGTTCAGCCAGAACGCTCGATGTGGCGAGTGCGGCGGCCACGGCCACGATGGTGCTCAGTCCCAAACCCTTGCGCATGCACAACTCCTAGACAAGCTCAGGCGCTGCGCGACATGCGCAACCCTGCAGGCTGATCTATCGGTGCGGGTCAGGGCTGGTTTGAGCCTCGGGCTTCACTTAGCTCAGTGCTGCGTGATCAATCGACGGAAAAGCCGCGAATCGGTGCTGCTGTTGCGGCGATGGCCTTGACTTGCTGCGAGCTCGGGCACAAACAAAAACAGCCTGAAGGCGCAGGCCTGCAGGCTGTGGTTTGGGCGCGTCTTCAGGCGCGCCCATCGAGGCGCAGGGCCTCAGGGTGCGTAGACGAGCGGGTCCAGCGGGTTGCCCGCGGCGATGCTGGCGCAGTTGTCCGGCACAGGCTTGCCGGCAAAGCGGTCATCGATCCAGGCAGTGGCTGCGGGCAGCCAGTTGGCGATGGTCAGGAAGTGGCTGGAGCCGTATTCCTTGTGCTGGATCTTCACGCCCTTGGCGCAGTACTGGCGAGCCAGTGTGCGCACGTCGCCTGCCAGCATCACGCCGTCACCCTTGCCCCACTTCGGCGAGGGCTGGGTGCCTTCCCAGATGCCGCCGGTGCCCTGGCCAATCTGCAGGGGGATGGAGGGCGTACCACCCGTCCCCATGATGACCTTGTTCGCGGCGTTCACGTATTCGAGCAGCTTGGTGCGGTCCTGGTACTCGGGGACGACCAGGTCCTTCCAGGTGACGTTGCCATACTGGCCGAGCACGTAGGCGATCGACGCATTCTTGATCCTGTTGTAGACCTCGATGCCACGAGGTGTCAGGTACTTCTGGATGTCGATGCCATACGAGCGCGACACACCGACCACCGCCATGGGCATCACGCCGCCCCAGATGGGCGCGCCTTCGATGTAAGTCAGGTTGTGCTCCGGGCTCACCAGCGTGCCACCGAAGGTGGCGCCGATCAGGTTGTCGTTCACATCCGGTGCGTAGGTCGGGGCCAGTTCGGCCGCCCATTCGGTGGCAATGGCGCCACCCGAGTAGCCCATCAAGGCCACCTTGGCGTTCTGGCTGAGGCCGATCTGCGGCGAATTGAATGCGGCACGGATCGAATCCAGCGTGTTGTAGCCGTACTCGGGGCCGGCGGCAAAGTTGGCTTTCTGGCCTTCCGTGTCGGAGATGATGACGGTGTAGCCCTTCTTCACGTAGGAGCCGAACAGCGCCGTCTCGACTGCTGGCAGCAGATCAGGCAGGCGCTTGCCGCCGGCGAAGGCGCGCGAAGGCGAGTCCTCAGGGTTCAGCGAGTCATAGAACGACTGGTACGAGACCACCTTGTTCTTGTTGGGGCAGGCAGATGCCGTTGCGCAATCCGGCGTGAAGATGGTCGTGACGTTGGCCGCCGGCTGTTGCTGGGCGTCGGTCGAGCGGTACACGATCTGGGTGGCCTTGTACGAGGTCTTGAGGCCAGCGACGTAGACGGAAATCGTGCGGCTCTTCAGAACGGTGCCGGGGGCGATGTCGGTCAGCGGGATGCCGTCGGTGTACTGGTAGAACGGATCGGGTGTGGTGGCCGCGCTGGCCATGGTCGGCACCATGATCGCTGCAACTGCGGTTTGAACTGCGGTCAGCAGCAGGCGTTGGGTGCTTGGGCGGAATGGCATCTATGTCTCCAGATCTTTGAGTCGTCATATCGCCCTGGCGGGACGATAAGGCGCCATGGTGCGCATCACGTCATGATCTAACTGTCGAGGACTCGACAGTTTCGGGGTTTGCGATGAGGGTGCTTTCCCGTGATGCAGTTGGCGACAAACGCGCGCCAGGCCCCGAAAAATCAGGTAGCGGGCATGGAAAAAGCCGCCCAAGGCGCTTGGCTTCGGGCGGCTTAGCTCGGCGGGCAGGACGCACTTGGTGCGTCCATGCTTCAGCCTTGCTGAACTTCAAGCTCAGGGCGCGTACACAAGCGGCGCCAGCGAGTTGCCCGGGGCGATGCTGTCGCAATTCTCGGGTGCGGGCTTGCCGGCAAAGCGGTCATCCATCCAGGCCGTTGCTCCCGGCAGCCAGCTGATCATGGTCACGAAGTGGCTCGATCCATATTCCTTGTGCTGGACCTTCACGCCTTGGGCGCAGTACTGACGCGCCAGCGCGCGGACATCCCCCGCCAGCATCACGCCGTCGCCTGCACCCCAGATGGGCGACGGCTTGGTGCCTTCCCAGATGCCGCCTGTGCCTTGGCCGATCTGCAGCGGGATGGTGGGCGTGCCGCCCGAGCCCATGATGACCTTGTTCACGGCTTCAACATAGTCACGGATCTTGGTGCGGTCCTGGTATTCGGGCTTGACCAGCGAGTTCCAGGTCACGCCAGGATATTGCAGCAGCACGTAGGCGATCGATGCGGACTTCATCTTGTCGAAGACAGCCAGGCCCTTGTCGGACAGGTACTGCGTCATGTCGATGTTGTACGAGCGCGCGATGCCAATGGCCGCCATCGGCAGCACACCGGCCCACACAGGCGTGCCTTCGACATAGCTCAGGTTGTGCTCCGGGCTCACCAGCGTGCCACCGAACGCGGCGCCAATCAGCTTGGCGTTCACGTCTGGGGCATAGGTGGGTGCCAGTTCGGCGGCCCACTCGGTGGCGATCGCACCACCCGAGTAGCCCAGCAAGGCCACTTTGGCGTTCTGGCTGAGGCCGATCTTCGGCGAGTTGAAGGCCGCGCGGATCGAGTCCAGCGTGTTGTAGCCATACTCCGGGCCGGCGGCAAAGTCGGCCTTCTGGCCTTCGGTGTCCGAGATGATGACGGTGTAGCCATTCTTCACGTAGGACCCGAACAGGGTCGTCTCGACGGCCGGCAGCAAATCGGGGAGCCGCGCGCCGCCTGCAAACGCACGGGACGGTGCATCTTCGGGGTTCAGCGAGTCATAGAACGACTGGTACGAGATCACCTTGTCCTTGTTCACGCAGGCCGATGCCGTCGCGCAATCGGGCGTGAAGACCGTGGTCACGTTCGCCGTAGGCTGCTGGGTGGCGTCGGTCGAGCGGTACACGATCTGGGTGGCCTTGTACGAGGTCTTGAGGCCCGCGATGTAGGCTGAGATCGTGCGGGTCTTGAGGACCGTACCGGGCGCGATGTTGGCCAGCGGGGTGCTGTCCGTGTACTGGTAGAAGGGATCAGGTGTCGTGGCTGCGCTGGCCATGGTGGGCACCATGATGGCAGCCACGGCGGTTTGCACGGCGGTGCGCAGCAGGCGTTGGGTATTCAGGCGAAAGGTCATCAATGTCTCCTGGGGATCTGGAGCTGGATGCTCGTTGAATTGATGTGGGATAACGCAATATGGTGTACGTGATGGCGTTATCCGGTTGTCGAAGTATCGACATTCCCGGGGTTTGTGATGAGGGGGCTTGTCCGTCCCTGAGATAGGGGGCGCAGGGGCGAAAACACGTGCCGAAAGCCGCGCACCGGAGGTGCAGGCTGTGATGAGCGAAAGCCGTGAGCACAAAGAAAAACCGCCTGAAAGCGTTGGCCTTCAGGCGGTTTGTTCTAGAACTTAAGTTCTGGTGCGGCTGGCAGGATTCGAACCCACGACCCCTTGGTTCGTAGCCAAGTACTCTATCCAACTGAGCTACAGCCGCTAAAAATGTTCTCGGCTACCGGTTTGACACTGTGCAGTGAAACTGGTGCGGCTGGCAGGATTCGAACCCACGACCCCTTGGTTCGTAGCCAAGTACTCTATCCAACTGAGCTACAGCCGCCGAGAAGTGAGACTATAGCATGGTTTACGAGCATGTGTAAACAAGTCGTCATACAAACTGCTTTTTGAGCCCCGATCGATGCGCGCTCGCGTCGGGATGCAAACGTGGGCTTGAAAGCCTGGGCTCAATCGCGATCAGGCAGCGCAGCCAGGCGGTAGAAGCGGGCGGCTTCTTCGGGACGGTGTTCGCGCTCGGCCAGCTGGCCCAGCTTGGCCCAGGCCATGCGGCGGCGCTCCAGATCGAGTTGCAGGTCGTTGGCCGCAGACAGCAGCATGCCGCGTGCCTTGCCCCACAGCTGGCGCTCTGACAGGGCCAGGCCCAGGGTGAGGGCCAGCGCCGGGTTGCGCAGGGCGGCCTGCGTGGTCGCGTCCAGGCGAGGCAGCCATTCGGCTTCCAGGCCCAGCAGGCTGTGCGACAGGGCATGAGCCAGGGCGTCCACGGCTTCGGGGCTGAGTTGCGCGATGCGGTCCCAGAGGGGGGCCAGCCATTGACGGGCTTCGATCTGGGCACCGAGATCCGCCATGCGGCGAGCGGCATGCGCCACCACCAACGGGTCCTTGCGGTCGTTGTTGTCCAGGTTTTGCCACAGGGCACGCAATTGGTCGGCATCCCGCGCCGAGTCCAGGGTTTCTATGGCCAGGGTGCGCAACAGGCCCTCGGCCGCCACATTGGTGAAGCCCTGGTGCTTGGCCAGCAAGCGGGCGGTTTTCAGTGCTTCAACGGGCTGTCGGGCCAGGCGCGTGGCCTGCAGCTTCAGGCGCAAGGCCTGTGTGCGGCGCGCCACACCCGGGGGCAGTTCGGACAGGTCGTGCAGGGCGCGGCGGGCGTCGCGGTCTTCCAGGGCGCATTCGGCGGCCAGCAGGCGGGCGCCTTCTTCGGTGGCGCGTGGCTTGCGGGTCAGGCGCGACAGGTCGATGGCGCGTTGCAGGTGCTCATCGCGGCGTTTGCGGTCTTGCAGGCGGTGCAGGCTGCCGGCCGACAAGAGATGGGCCAGGGCGGTGAACTCGGCATCCAGCGTGAGCTCGGGCGTGTCGGCCTGGATGGACACGGCGCGCTGGCAGGCCTTGTGGGCGCGGGTGTAGCGGCCGGCCATGTACAGGGCCAGGCCTTCGCGCAGGGCGGCTTGGGCCACGCGGTCACGTTGGGCAACGCGCCAGCGTTTGGCGCGCTCGGGCAGGGCCAGCAGGCTGTCGAGGCCGCGCACCAGCGAGTACACGGCCAGGAAGATCAGCACCATCCCCAGCAGGAAGAGGTTGAGCGAGATGTCGGCGCGCCAGCCCAGCCAGTAGATGGTGACCAGGCCGTCGTTGGCACCCAGGGCGGTTGCACCCACCACGGCGGCCACGGCCAGCACGAGGAACCAGACAATGGAGCGCATGCGTTGGCGTCCTTGTACGGCGGTGGCTCAGCGGCCGCCCGAGACCGCGGCCAGCGCGGCCAGGGTGTCGTCGGGGCGCGGGACGGTGGTCTGCTGGCTCTGCGCGGCCACGTCGTTCAACATGGATTGCAGCAGTTGCGTCTTGCGCGATTGCAGGTCGAAGTAGCGCGGTACGGTCGCCTGGATGTTCTGCAGATCGGCCAGGGCCACGGCGTTCTGGCGGCTCAGTAGCGCGAGGCGCGCGTTGAGCAGGCGCAGCTTGATGTTTTCACGCAGGAAGAAGCCCTGGTCCGGCGAGATCAGCATGCCCTCGGGGCGGTTGATGCGTGTGAGGCGGATCAGGCCACGGGTTTCGTTCCAGAAGGTCTGGGCGGCGCCCTTGGTCCAGTCCAGCATGTGGCTGCCCCAGCCGGGGGTGTTGTCGGCGGCTGGGGTTGCGGATGCGGCCTGGCTGGCGGCCGTCTTGCCCTTGCCTGCAGATTTCGTGTTGGTGGCAGCCGCCCCGTTGGGCTTGGGCGCCGCGGTTTCGGCCTTGGCCGCAGGGGCCATCACCACCTCGGGCTGGTTGAGCAGGGGCACCTCGTCGACCAGGCGCGCGGCTTCGTCCAGGCGGATGGTGAGGGAGGCGGTGTCGGCCACCCGGGTGGCGCGCACGCGGTCCAGGTCCTTGGCCAGGGCGCGGCGGATGTTGTCCAGGCGCGGCTGGCGGGCGCGAGCCAGGCGGTCATCGGCCGATTGCATGGCCGTGATCAGCGGTTCGGCGCTGCCTGTGAGGGTGGCTTGCTGGCTGGCCACGCGCAGGCCGGCTTCGATGTCGGCGACCAGGTTCTCGTCACGCGACAGGCTCAGTGTCTTGATCAGGTCTTCGACCTGGCTGCGCTGCAGGGCGACCTCGGCGATGCGGGTCTCCAGCAGCGTGGTGCGGGCGGTGGCTTCGCGCGAGGCTTCCTGGGCCTGGCGGGCCAGCACGCGGGCTTCGGTGGCCTGGCTCTGGCTGTCTTGCTGGCGGCGCACCAGTTCTTGCTCCAGCGACAGGACCTTTTTCTGGGTGCTCCAGGCCATCCAGCCCGAGCCGGCAGTGGCCACGCTCAGGATGAGAATGGCCCAGCGCACCCAGTTGGCGGGCGCGTCGGTGTCACCTTGGGGATCGAGCGGGATGGCTTCGATCTGGACGGGTGTGGGGAGGTTGGTGGGGGCGCTGGTGTCGGTCACAGTGAAATCATTGTATCGACGTGCTCAGCGGGCGATGGTGAAGACACCGGATGTCCGTCGCCTTACTCGATGGATCGTAGTGCTTCCACCACTGCACCGAGGGTCGGGCGGGTGGCGGTGATGCGCTGGATGCCGAGCTGGCGGCAACGCTCGGCGATCTTGGGGTGGGTGACGAGCGCCTGGGTGGTGGACCAGTCCGGTGCCGGCAGGCCGCTGGCAGGCAGGTGGTGTTCGACCAGGTGGTCGATGGCTTGCGAGCTGCTGAACAGCCAGATGTGGCGGCTGGGCTGGCCCAAGGCCTGGCTGGCGAGCCGTTGTTGTGCGGGGCTCCATTCGCCGGGCCCGCGCTGGTAGGTCAGCACGGCGTGAACCGTGGCGCCACGTTCGCGCCATTGCTGCGTCAGCCAGTTGCGGCCTTTGGCCTCCTGCTGGTCCCCGCCGCTGATGATGGCGACCTGCTGGCCTGGCCAGTCCAGCGGGGCCAGCAGTGGCCACAGGGCTTCGGAGTCGAATTGTTCGGCCGAGGCGTCGGGTGACAGCACTTGCTCGGCACGCAAGCCGGCAGCATGGCCGGCAGCCAGCAGGCTGTGCGCCGTGCCCGGGCCAGGCGTGGCGGCCAGGGTGCCTTCGGCCCAGGTGGCGCCCTCGGGCCGCAGCTTGAAGAACCACTCGACGGCGGCCGGGCTGACAAACATCAGCAGGCGCAGCTTGCCCATGTCATGCCAGGTCTGCAGCACGGGCTGCGGGTCGGCGGGGCCGTCGATCGAGATCAGGGGCAGGGCATGGGCGTCCAGTCCGTTGGACTGCAGGTCGGCCGCCCAGATGCTGGCCTGGGGCTCGGGGCGCGTCACCAGCACCTGCATGGCATCAGGCATGGCGTGGGGCAAGGGGGCGGTCAAAGTGCGGCCAGCCAGTCCGGCCCGGCCTGGGCCTTGAGCTGCTCGGCCACCGAGCGGCCCAGGGCTTCGGCCTCGGCGTGGGTTTGCGGCTGCCCTTCGGCCTGGGCCTGCACGAGGCTGCTGTGCTCGGGGTGGCCCAGCAGGCTGCGCAGCACCAGGGTGTCGCCACGCCATTCTGCAAACGCTGCCAGCGGCATGGAGCAGCTGCCGCCCATGGCGCGGGAGACGGCGCGCTCGGCCATGGTGGCCAGCCAGGTGGGCTGGTGGGCCAGGCTTTGCAGCGCGGGGCCCAGGTCGGCGTGGTTCTGGCGGATTTCCAGGCCCAGTGCGCCCTGGCCGGCGGCCGGCAGCATGTCGGTGGTGGCGATCAGCTCGCGGATGCGGCTTGCCAGGCCCAGGCGCTTGAGGCCGGCGGCGGCCAGCACGATGGCGTCGTACTGGCCTTCATCGAGCTTGCGCAGGCGGGTGTCGAGGTTGCCGCGCAGGGCTTCGATGCGCAGGTCCGGGCGGCGGGCGCGCAACTGCACCAGGCGGCGCAGGCTGGAGGTGCCAACCACGGCGCCTTGTGGCAGCTCGGCCAGGCTGGCGTACTGGTTGGACACCAGCGCGTCACGCGGGTCTTCGCGCTCCATCACGGCGGCCAGCACGAAGCCTTCAGGCAGCTCCATGGGCACGTCCTTGAGGGAATGCACGGCCAGGTCGGCGCGGCCTTCTTCGAGCGCGACTTCCAGTTCCTTGACGAACAGGCCCTTGCCGCCCACTTTGGACAAGGCGCGGTCCAGGATCTGGTCGCCCTTGGTGGTCATGCCCAGCAGCTGCACCTCGCGCCCGAAGCGGCTTTGCAGCAGGTCGCGGATGTGCTCGGCCTGCCACAGGGCCAGGCGGCTTTCGCGGGTGGCGATTACCCAGGGGGTGGAGGATCCGGACGGGGAAGTGGGGGGAGAAGCAGGCGCGGTCATGCGCCGATGCTATCAGCCAAGCCGCGCGGCGGCCTTAACGCTTGTCAGCCAGCATCGCCAGGCGGCGTTTTTGCGTCTGGTTGATGTAGTACTGCAGCGTGCGGTCGCTCCAGTCCATGCCGATCAGCTCGCAGCCCAGTCGGGCGCCTTTGGATTCGGGATGGATGGCCGTGACGTGGTGGATCATCAAGGTGACGTCCATGCTGGTGTCGTCATCCAGGTCCAGACGGCATTGGCCGATCTTGACGCCGGCGGCGATCATGGGCACGTTGTCCGGCAGGAACAGGGCCACGCCGCTGAGGCTCACGTCCAGCACGCGCAACGCCAGTTGCATTTCGGGCATGGCAGGGTGGCGGAACCTGGCCACGGGGCTCTTGGTGGCCAATGGTTGCACGCGGAATGCAGCCCGGCGCTGGAAGCGGTAGAGCACGGTGGGGTATTGCGCATTGAGGGCGCTGTGGTGGCCGCCCTTGACGTGCACCACGCCTTCCAGGTCGAACTGGAGCTTGATGCTGTCGAGGTAGGCCACGGCCACGATCTCGCCGGACTCCAGCAGGGCGTCCAGCCGGGCGTCGCTGTCTTCGGCACTGAAGCACAGGCCCCGGCCGCCTTCTGCCGCCCACATCAGGGTGGTGTAGCTGTCGCCATTGGGGCCGCTGAGCGTGACCATGGACTTGGCGTCCAGCAACTGCTTGAGCAGGGCCTGAATCTCGACGGACGAGGTGATGCGGTAGTCGTCCAGCTCGGCGGTGGCGGCGCGTGAACCTGGCATGTGGGCCCTTGGGTGCTCAATGCATCTTGGTGGGATCGGTGGCGTTGCCCATCATACGGCTGAGGTCGTTGATCCAGGGCTCCGCCAGGTTGCGGATCTCGGCATCGTTGACCAGGATGCGCTGCATGATGCGTGTCTTGAGCGCGACCTCGTCGGGCCCCAGGGGGTGGTCGTCGGAGGCGTGCTTGAGCTGGGCGATCAGCACGGCGCAGGCACCTTCCAGCTTGACTACGGTGTCCCAGTCGCCGGCGCGTGCGGCGTTGAGCATGTCCAGGCTGGCGTGTTCGATGGCTTCGTAGTAGCTCAACAGATTCCCGTTCATCAGGTCTTCGTCGGGCGCAGTGATCAATTCCGGGGCGTTCATGCGTGCACCTCCATGGCTGCGCGTACAACAGTGGCATCGGCGGGGGCGATGGCGACCCACGCGTCTCGGATCGGAGCCAGCAGCCTGACGCATTCATCCAGCGCTTCGGTGTCGTTGCGCAGGTTGCCTTGTGTCAGGCGCATGGTGATGTAGCCGTACAGATCGCACAGCTGCTGGGCGAGTTGGCCGCCGGCACGCATGTCCAGGCCTGCCTTGAGGCCTTCGTCGACGATGCGCACGGCCTTGGAGACCGCCGCGCACTTGGCTTCGATGTTGCGCGACTGCATGGCGCCCTTGGCCTGGGCGATGCTGTCGAGCGCACCGTTGAACAGCAGTGTGATGAGTTGATGCGCGGAAGCGCCGCTGACACCGGTCTCGATGTCAATCTGGCGGTAGACGCTGCTCATGTTTTTTGAACCGAACATACTGGCGGAGGATCCGGTAGCAGTGGCGTACATCTGGAGCTCTTGGGTGATGCTGATTTCAGCGTTAATGCTTTATCGGCATCACCCCTCGCAGCTTGAACTCCTGGGTGTGATGTGATCCCAGGAAATAGGCGGTATTCAGGCCGCGTTTGCCGACATCGAGACGTCGTCTTCGTGCATGGACGACGTCGATTGCGCGTATTGCTCCAGCAGGCGCTGGCGGAACAGGGCGCCTGCGGCAGATGGGTTGTCCTGCCCGTTGATGGGGGCCGAGGCACCCAGCGCCGCGGCCAGCGGGTCCTCGCTTCGGGTCAGTGCCAGCAGGCGTGTGGCCAGGCCCGATGAACGACCTGCGCCGCCACTGCCATCAAACAATTGTTCGACCTGGCTGGGGTCTTGCTGCAAGGCCTGGTTCAGTGCGCCTTCGTCCACCTGCAGCTGGCCGTCCTTGAGCTGGATGCCGATGGACTGGAAGGGCTGGCTCAGGGAGTTGGCACCGGCGTTCGCGCTGAAGGCTTCCTGGATGTGCTGCTCGATGGCGTGCGCCGCCTGCAGGCTGGGGTCCGAGGTGGACGGGTCGCTGGCGGCCAATTGGGTCGCCATGTCGTTGTAGGCATGCGCGAAGGACTGGATGTCCTGCACCATGGCCTGCGTGTCGGACTCGACGTGGATCCTGACGGGATCAGGGCTTGTGCCATTGAGCCTGAGGGTCAGGCCCGACTGCTCATCCTCGATCAGGTTCTGCGGGGATTGCACCTGGCGACCATCGATGCGCAGCCGGGCGTCCTGCGCGGGCTGGGTCAGGGGGGCGTTGCCCTTCATGGACTGAGGGTCCACGCCCATGGATGCGAGCGCCTGTGCCGCTTCCGGTGAAGTCTTGCCGTCCGCTTCCGGGCTGGCCTTGAAGCCGTTGGCTTCGCCGGTGGCCGTCGAGCGCAGCACCAGGCGCGAGCCCGTGGCGTCAGAGACCACCAGGGCGATCACGCCCACGCCGGCCGCGTTGATCTTGTCGCGGATGCGCTCCAGCGAGGTGTCCTTGGGGCCCAGCATCACGCTGGCCTTGGGCCAATTGGGGTTGGTGGAAAAGGTGCTCAGCGAGGTGTTCCAGCTGCCCAGCTCGATGTTGAGCGTGCCGATGCCCACAACGGTCGACAAGGACGAGAAGGTGGTGGAGGCCGTGCTTTGTGCCGTGGCCAGTGCGTCCACATTGATGGCGTAGTCGCCCGGCGTGGCTTTGTCGCTGACAGCCTGGACCACCGCCTCGTTGTCCGATGTGGCCTTCGTGGCCTGCCAGGTCTGGGTCTTGTTCAGGCGTGCGGCCGCATCCATCACCGCGGAGGTGGCGCTGCGCAGCCTGGCTGCTTGCGAAAAGCGGGCGTCCGGTTCGCTGTCGGCCGAGGAGGCGTTCACATGGGCTTGCGGGCGCGCAAAAGCAGTAGCAGCGCTGACCATCATCTGGAGGTCAACGCCGTCAACTCTTGTTGCTGAGCCTACGGTAGCCATGATGCAGTCCTCTAAAGCCTCATCACACCTGTGAACAGCGGCCTGAGATGGCCCCATGCCATCCGCGTCACACCGCTTGTCCTGTGTTTCGGCTGGAACTGCTCAGCCTTGAGGGCTGAACCGTGAAAATGTCACTAACCTTTATTCCAGTTTGTGATCATCTGTGTCACGTAGCTGCTTTGGCCGCTGATGTTGGCCATGGTCTGGTCCAGCGCCGTGTATTGCGCGCGCAGGCGCTTTTCGTACAGCGTGGCGCGGGCGTCCAGTTCATCCTGGCGCTTCTGGTTGTTGGCCACGGAGGTTTTGAGGCCGGCGGTGCGGGTGGTGAGTGCACCTTCGAAGCCCAGCAGGTTGTCACCCAGGGTGCGCAGCTTGGTGGCGATGCCATCCTGGCTGCTGTCGGTCAGGTTGGCGTTGGCGAACAGTTTTTTCACTTCACTCAGTTTGCCCAGCGAGTTGGTGAGCTTGGTGCTGTTCACCGCCAGCGTGCCATCGCTTTGTACCGTCACACCCACGGACGACAGGGTGTTGAACACCGATGAGTTGCCCGAGGTGCTGCCGATGGTCGCGCGCAACTGGTTGAGGACGCCCACGGCGGTGCTGTCGCCTTGCAAGGTGCCGGCCGTCTTGGTGGAATCGTCGTACTTGGTGTTGGTGCGCAGCAAGGTGACCAGCGAGGAGTAGGCGCCGGCGAAGTCGCTGATGGCCTTGCTGATGGTGTCGTTGTCCTGCTTGACCGTGACGGTGGCGGGGTTGTCGGTGAGCACCGGCGGTGTGCCGCTGGACGTCACGGTGAGCTTGCCCACGGTGAAGCTGATGCCGGTCAGCACGTCCGAGAACTGGTTGGTGCTGGAGGTGACATCCACGCCGTTGACCGAGGCTGCTGCATCAGTCGCCGATTTGGCCAGCTTCGTGCCGGCGGTGCCGCCCGCCGGGTCATAGGCCAGGGCAGACAAGCCTGCGTCGTCGGTGTTGTTGCCGTCACCGGTGTCGTTGACCGTCACCTTGAAGGCGTTGGCTGCGCCGGTGGCACTGGAGGTCATCACCAGGCGCGCGCCCTTGGAGTCCTTGACGATGGAGGCGGTGACCCCCGCGGCGGCATCGTTGATCTTGTCTCGGATGGCTTCCAGCGTGTCGGATGAAGCGATGCTGATGTTCGTCGTCTTGCTCGAAGTCAGCGTGGTGCCGTTCAAGCTGCCCAGGTCGATCGTCAGCGTGCCGCTGCCCAGTGTGGACGTGCTGGATGCCAGTGCGGTGTTGGTGACCACCGATTGGGTGGACGCCAGCGAGGAGACCGATACGCTGTAGCTGCCCGTGGCCGCGCCGGACGAGGTGGTGAAGCTGACGACGTTGCTGTCCGTGGACGAGGAGGTCGTGCTGTACCAAATGTCGGGGTTGGCCAGCTTCTGCGCGGCGTCGCGCAGCGTGGAAAGATTGGACTGCACCTGGCCGAATGCCGAGATCTTGGACTGGATCTTGTCGGCTTCGGTCTGAAGGGTGGAAATGGGCTGACGCTCCAGATCCACCAGCTTGGTCACGATGGCGTTGGCATCCAGGCCGCTGCCAACGCCCAATGAGCTGATGGTTCCAGAGATTGAAGAGGTGCTGGTCATCGTGATCTTCCTTCAGCGCCAGTCAAGCCGGATGGGGCCAGACATGCCAATGTCCGGTCGAGGCCGGACACCGTGTACTTCGGCACGAAGCCTCAGGACTTGAGCGCCCGGCTGGATAACCATCCATCCGGGGTGGTCATCAACCCAGCAGCTTCAGCACAGTCTGCGGCAGCTGGTTGGCCTGCGCCACCATCGCATTGCCGGCCTGCTGCAGGATCTGGGCGCGTGACAGGTTGGCGGTTTCTGCGGCGAAGTCGGCGTCCATGATCCGGCTGCGGGCAGCGGTCTGGTTCTCGGCGGCCACCTGCAGGTTGGAGATGATGGCGTCGAAGCGGCTCTGCGTTGCACCGTAGACGGCGCGTTCGGAGTTGACCTTGTCCAGGGCGCCGTCGATCGAGTCGATCACCGTCTTGAGCGCCGCCGAGTTGGCATCGCTGCCGATGGACACGGTGGTGCCGGTGACGGCCGTGATGCTCGCGTCAGCCAGCATGTTGGCCGTGGAGATCGTGATCAGGTCGTTGGCGGTGGTGTTGGCACCGATCTGGAAGTCCAGCGCGCCGGCACCCGAGGCCAGGATGTCCTTGCCGTTGAAGGTGGTGGCGCCCAGAACCCGGGTGATTTCCATCGACAGCTGCTTGAACTCCTTGTTCAGGGAGTCCTTGTCGCTGGAGCTGTTGGAGGCGTTGCGGGCCTGCACAGTCAGTTCACGCATGCGTTGCAGCGCGTCGCTGACCTTGCCCAGCGCGCCTTCAGCGGTCTGGGCCAGCGAGATGCCGTCGTTGGCGTTGCGTGCCGCGACGTTCATGCCCTTGACCTGGGCGTTCATCCGCTCGGCGATGGCCAGGCCGGCCGCATCATCCTTGGCGGAGTTCACACGCAGGCCGGAGGACAGCCGCTGCATCGACACGGACAGCGACATCTGCGACGTGTTGAGGTTGCGCTGAGCGTTCAGCGAGTTCAAGTTGGTATTGATCGTCTGAGGCATAACGCGCTCCTAAAGATTCGTCAGACTTCCGGCGATGGCGCCGACCTTCAGCTAGTCGCCGAAGGAGTCCAAAAAATTCCTTCAGCCAGTGGTATGGATGTTCGGAGTTTTCTTGAGAACCAAAAGTGCGAATAAAGGCCCCATCGGCCCCCAATTTCAGACTGGCAAAGAAAAAGCCGCCCGAAGGCGGCTTGTGGGGGCCGGCAGGGATGAACCAGCCGGTTTGCCTGGCGTATCAGCGCAGCAGAGACAGGACCTGCTGGGGCAGCTGGTTGGCCTGGGCGATCATCGCGTTGCCAGCCTGTTGCAGGATCTGGGCACGTGACAGGTTCGCGGTTTCCGACGCGAAGTCGGTGTCCATGATGCGGCTGCGAGCAGCGGTCTGGTTTTCGACCGAGACCTGCAGGTTCGAGATCACCGAGTCAAAGCGGCTCTGAGTGGCACCGTACATGGCGCGCTCGGAGTTGACCTTGTCGATGGCGCCGTCGATGTTGTCGATCACCGTCTTGATCGCTGCGGCGTTCTGGCTGCTGTCGATCTTCGAGCTCGCGCCGGTCACAGCGGTGATGCTGGCATCGCTGTTCATGTTGGACGTCGTGACGGTGATGGTGTCGTTGCTGGTGGTGTTGGCACCGATCTGGAAGTCCTTGGCACCGGCGTTGGAACCGATGATGGTCTGGCCGTTGAAGGTGGTGCCGCCGATCACGCGGGTGATTTCAGAGGCCAGCTGCTGGTATTCCTTGTTCAGGGAGTCCTTGTCGCTGGAACTGTTCGAAGCGTTACGGGCTTGCACAGCCAGTTCACGCATACGCTGCAGGGCGTCAGAGACCTTGCCCAGCGCGCCTTCAGCGGTTTGAGCCAGCGAGATGCCGTCGTTGGCGTTGCGCACCGCGACGTTCATGCCACGCACCTGGGCGTTCATGCGTTCTGCGATGGCCAGGCCGGCGGCGTCGTCCTTGGCAGAGTTGATGCGCAGGCCCGAAGACAGGCGTTGCATCGAGGTGCTCAGCGACATTTGAGAGACGCTGGTGTTGCGCTGTGCATTCAGGGACAGCAGGTTGGTATTGATGATTGAAGGCATGGTGCTCTCCTATGGTTGCAAAACTCCCGGCAGATAGCGCCGGCATGTAAACGCGGTGATACAGCTACCGCACTGCCAGACCGTCGCTAGCTAACCGCATTGCCCAAAGTGGCGTCTTGCCACCAGAACCTCGGCCGGCTAACCGGACCACGGACCCTTTCAGAAGACCGTTGCTTTGCATATCGGCGTCCCTTTGTGTGGACTTGAGAGATTTACAAAACCCGGATTCGTGAAATAGTGTCGAGAGAAATGACATTGCTTTGCTGCGCATCTCCAACTCCCACGGGAATCGTTGATGTCTAGACTGATGGCACCTCTTCCTTATGAAATGGGTGTCATCCGCCATGCAAACCTCGACACAAGCCGTTTTCGGCCAACAAGCACGGCTTCTGAAGCAGGCGCATCAACATTGGGAACATGGCCTGGCGTTTTCAAAGAAGGCGCAATGGCTTGCCGCCGTCAAGGAGTTCGACAAAGCCTGCAAGGCGGCACCAGCCGACACCCTGTTCAGGTTGAACCTCGCACGAGCCTTGTTGAGATCGGATCAGGCCGAGCGCGCCATTGAAGAGACGCGCCGCATCATGGAACAGGAGCCGGGCAACCTGCTGGCACGCCAGTTCATGGGTGAGTGCCTCTCGCAAGTTGGTCGCCACAGCGAAGCGGCGAGCTACATGCTGGATGTGCCTCCTGGCATGAAGCCCAGCGCCGAGTACCTGCAGATCCTGGGGAACACCTTGTTCAGTGCGCAGCGCTATAAGGAAGGCATCCAGGTCCTGTTTGATGCGCTGTCACAAGATGTGACCCATGCGATGAGCCATTACCGCCTGGGCATCTGCTTCAATGCCGTGGGCATGAAGGCCGAGGCCATTGAGTGCCTGACCACGGCATTGACCCTGGGCCTCGATGGCGGCGAGCTGGCGGCGCAAAGCCTGCGTGTGTTCATCAGCCGCGAACTGTGCCGTTGGGATGAAGCCGCCCTGGAGATGGAAGAGGTCAACCAGCTGCTGGATGCCTTGACCCCCGAGTCGGTCAACTGGTCCTCGGTGTTTGCCGCGGTCACGCTCAGTGGCGATGTGGGCCGCCAGCTGCGTTCTGCACAGGCCTGCGCCAACTTCTATGCGCATGGCGTCAAGCCTTTTGCACCCCGTGCACCACGCCCCTTGGGTCAGCGCCTGAAGGTGGGCATGGTGTCATGCGACTTCCACCACCACGCCACCACCATCCTGCTGGCCGAGGTGCTGGAGAAGCTCGACCCCGAACGCTTCGAGCTGCACCTGTATTCACACGGCCCGGATGAAGATAGCCCCATGCGCCAGCGCATCAAGGCCGTGGCCACCCAGTTTGTGGAAGTGGGCGACTGGAGCGACCAGCAGGTCGCGCAGAAAATTCGTGATGACGACATCGACGTGCTGATCGACCTCAAGGGCCACACGGTCAATGGCCGGCTGGGCATCTTCGCCCACCGCGCGGCGCCAGTGCAGGCCACCTACCTGGGCTTCCCGGGCACCAGTGGCGCCACCTACATCGACTACATGATTGGTGACGCCGTGGTGAGCCCCTTGGGCGAAGCGCCGCACTACACCGAGAAGCTGGCGCTGATGCCGCATTGTTATCAGCCCAATGACCGCAAGCGCCCCTTGCCCCAGCCCGACAGCCGTGCTGCGCATGGCCTGCCCGAGGATGCCGTGGTGCTGTGCGGCTTCAACCAGCCCTTCAAGCTGTCGCCCGAGGTGTTCGATGTCTGGTGCGATCTGCTCAAGCGCACGCCCAATTCGGTGCTGTGGCTGCTCAACTGGCTGGGGGACGCCGAAAACATCCTGCGCCAGGAAGCGGCCAAGCGCGGTGTGGACCCGCAGCGCCTGGTCTTTGCCCGCAAGGTGCACATCAGCGAACACATCAGCCGCTTTGCCCTGGCCGACGTCTACCTGGACAGCTGGCCCTGTAACGGCCACACCACGGCCAGCGACGCCTTGTGGGCAGGCGTGCCGATGGTGACCTATGCTGGCCACAGTTTTGCGCAACGTGTGGCGTCCAGCCTGTTGCACAACGTGGGCCTGCCTGATCTAATTTGCCAGGATCTGGACACCTACAAGGCCAAGGTGCTGGAGTTGGCGGCCGATGCCGGCAAGCGCCAGGCCTTGCGCGAGCACCTGCACCGCGCGCGCAATGAGGCGCCCTTGTTCGACAGCGATGCCTATGCGCGCGATTTTGGCGAGCTCCTGTGGCGCATGGCCGAGCGCCAGGCCCAGGGCTTGGCACCTGATCATTTGAGCTGAAGGGGCATGAACATGATGTCCCTGATCCCAGCCCCTAACGGAAACCGGAGTGCTGTCATGACTGAACTGCCCCGCATCCACCTGAGCATCGTGCAGCCCAAGGGCTACGTGCATTCGCTGGGTTTTCTTGACCAGGCTCGCTACTTCAGGCACCAGTTCCGGCGCATGGGGGCCGAGGTCAGCATTGGCAAGAACCGTTTGCGCCACGATGCCGTCAACTTCGTGTTTGGCGCGCACCTGGGCTTCGAGGCCGACCTGCGCCAGCGCTACAGCTGCATCTTCGTGAACCTGGAGCAACTGGGGCAGGGCGGTGCGGCGGTGTCGAAGGATTACCTGGCCCTGCTCAAGACTTCCGCCGTGGTGGATTACGACCAGGACAACATCCAGGCCTATTCGGCCCACCCCGACGAGGTGATGGTGGTGCCCTTCCTGTACGCGCCGTATCTGAAGCAGGCCGATGCCATCCCGCTGGCGCAGCGCCCCATCGACCTGCTGTTCATCGGCAGCATGAACGAGCGCCGTCGGGCGATGATCCAGCGCATCGAGTCCACCGGCGTGCAGGTCAGTGTGTTTGATGGCGCGCTGTACGGCCCGGAGCGCGATGCCTACATCGTGCAGGCCAAGGCCGTGTTCAACGCCCACTTCTACGAGAGCAGCCGCTTCGAGCAGGCGCGCGTCTCGCTCTGCCTGTCGCTGGGCACACCGGTCATCTCCGAGCGTCGCCCGCAGACCCGCCCGCATGACGCGTTCGAGCACAGCGTGCTGTGGCTGGAGGAGGATCAGCTGGAGGCCTATTTCAGCCAGCAATTCGGCACCCCCGCTTTTTACGAGCAGGCCCGTGCGGCTTTGCAGGCCTTCGAACAGGCCGACCCCATCGAGCCGTATGCCGACCTGCTGGCCTTTGCTGCTGGCTTCGGGCGCACCCACCAGGAGAGGCGGCCTCACGCGCCGTGGCAGCCCACCCGGGTGCACCTCGGCTCTGGCCATGACTACCTGCCTGGTTGGCTCAACATCGATGCCAATGACCTGATGCAGCCTGATCTGCACGGTGATTTTGCCCAGCCAGTGTTCCTGCCTTTTGCGGGTGACACGCCGCAGACGGGCCCGATCGAGATCCAGCCGGGTAGCGTCGAGATGATTTTTGCCAGCTCGGCGCTGGAGCAAGCCGACGATTTGCCCATGCTGATGCGCAACTGCCTGGACATGCTCCAGCCGGCTGGCAAGCTGATCGTGCAGGTGTCGCACGAGGCGGCCATGAAGACTTGGCAGGACCCCACGCACAAGCGCGCCTTCAACGAAAAGACCTGGCTGGCCTTCACCGATCAGTTCTGGCAGCTGGGCTGGTTCGAGCACCGCTTCCAGGTGGAGCGTTTCGAGTACATGAACGACAAGAACGAGGTGTGCGAACGCGCGCAGGCCAGCAGCATGAGCTTGTTGCTGCGCAAGGTGGAAACCACCGCGCAGGAGCGCTCGCTGGCGCGCACCATGCAGGCCGACTTTGGCCCCTTGCCCGATGACGAGCTGGACGCGGTCGAGCTGACCAAGGTGGCGCCATCCGCGACGCGGGCGGCCTGAAAACAAAAGCAGCCCATGAGGGCTGCCTGCTTGCACCATGAAGCAAGCGCCTGATCGGGCGCTTTGCTTTTGGGCTCACTCGAAGATGATGTAGCTCTGGTTGCCCGAGTAGGGCGAGCGGATGAGGCGGTGCTTTGACAAGTCCAGCACTTCGCGCAGGGCAACGGTTTCGCCCGGGAAGGCTTGCAGGCACAGTTCGTCGAAACCGATGACGCTGCCCTTGGTCAGGCGTGGCAGCAAGGCTTCCAGCGCGGCGCGGGTGGGGCGGTAGATGTCCATGTCGAAATAGGCCAACGCCACGAGGCTCTCGGGGTGCTGCTCCAGCCAGGCAGGGAAGGTGTCGACCACGTCGCCCTTGACCAGCTCGAAACGCTTGAGGCCGGGGCGAGGTGCCAGGGCTTCATGCTGGGTGAGCAGGTTCTCCAGCGTGTCCTGCCAGTTGTCGCTCACGGCCAGGTGGCCGTCCTTGAGGATGGCGTCCTGCCCATCCTGCGCCGACAGCGAGGCAAAGCCTTCGAAGGTGTCGAAGCCGATGATGCGGCGTGTGTAGTTATGCGGCTCCAGCACATTGCGCAGCGAGGCGAACAACGCCAGGTTGCGGCCCCAGCGCACGCCGAATTCGAGCACATCGCCGTGCACGGTCAGGGCCTGCTTGTACAGGTCCGTCATGAACATGATGTGCGCCATCGACGAGCGTGTCAGGTACAGGGGCAGGTGTGCCAGCAACTGATGCGGAGGGATGGGGTTGGTGCGCAGGCTGTGTTCCAGCGTGTCATAGGCCTGGACCTCCAGCTCGCTGGCGCGCAGGCGGACGGTGTCTTTGTAATTGGGGGTGGTCATGCCTGGATCCTGATGCTGCCGTCCATGTAGACGGGCGTGATGGGGAAGCTGTCCTTGGTGGCACAAAAGAGCACGTCCGCCGTCTTGCCCAGGGCGGACAGGTTCAGGCCGGATTCGCTGGCCAGGAAGTCACGGTAGAAGTCGTTGCTGGAGATGGGCTGCAGGTCGCCGAGCACGGGGGCGCCAGGCAATGACATCGCGATCTCGGAGGCAGCGATCAGGTCTTCACTGGCCATCTGGTTGTTGCGCCCGGCGCAGATGAGGGAGATGTTGCGGCGGCGGCTGCGGGCCATGTCCAGCGCCGACCTGGCCACCGCGCGTGCGTTCAGCAGCGATCCTACCAGCGTGACGGCATCGGGATTGGAAGCGGCGGCATGCAGGCATTCTGTGCCGTTGGAGGTGGTCAGCACCAATTCTTTGCCCGCCATGTCCTTGCTGGCGAAGACGAGTGGCGAGTTGTCGTATTGCAGTTGTTCGACCTTCTTGCCACCGCGTTCGCCAGCGGTGACTTCACCGATGCAGGCGTCCACGCTGGTGACGGGGCGCACACTGCGCATGCCGTGGGCCAGGGCCGTGACGATGGTGGAGCTGGCGCGCAAGGCGTCGACCACGACGATGACGTCGCCGCGTTGCGAAGCGGCCAGTGCGGCTTCTGCACCCAGGCCCATGCGGATGCAGGGGTAGTCCATGTGGTAGTACCGCAGCGTGTCGCTGCGCAGGCCCAGTCGCAAGGTTTCCAGGGGGACGACATCGGTGGGGGCGATGTTGCCCAGGTTGACCTGGTTGCCCAGCATCAGAATCAGCTCGGTCTGCTGGCTGCGCAAGGGGGCTTCGAAGATCAGGTTGTCGGCGCCAGCCTCGTTCGTGAGCGCGTGCAGCAGGTCGAGCTGGGTGCCGCCCTTCTTGTCGAAGATGCCCTGGGTGCCGCTTTCGCGGGCCTCGATGATCACCTTCCAGGCGCCGGCGGCCAGCTCCGATCGGATTTGCGCCAGGCGCTCTTCCAGGGTGATGCGCTTGTCCTCTTCCGACAGCTTGGAGCCCACTTCGGAGGTCACGCGAAAGCCCATGTCCAGGGCCTTCTTGATCATGTCGTTCTTCTGGTCCTGCGGGATGGGCACCGTGCCGTTGGACACCTCGATGCATGAAAAGCCCAGGGCCTTGGCCTGCGTCAGGTAGCTGTCCATGCGGCCTTGCAGCCAGGCCAGCTCGGTCAGGGTGCCGCCAGGGCAGCACATGATCTGGCGCTCGGCCAGCATGGCGCACTTCTTTCGGATCAGCTCGGCGTCCTGCATGGCGCTCGTGCCCCAGCCGAACTTGACCAGATCGATGCTGGATGCCGCCGTGTCCAGCAGGTCCGTCAGGGCGTTGAGGCCCATGTTCTTGTCCAGCACCATGGTCAGGCCATTGGCGCGGGGCTTGGCGGAGCGGGCTGGCAGGCGAATGTCGGGAAAGGCGGAGGGCATGGTTGGCTCCTTGTCGGCTCGCTCAACGGCGAGGCAGGCACTGCCCGATGGGCAAATCTTCGTAGTCGGGCACGAACACGGGCAGGCCGTCGATGTCCCTGAACAGGCGGTTGCGAGGCGGGAAGGTGACTTCCACGGGCCCGATGTCATCCCACAGCCCGAAGGTGGCCAGGGCCTGTGCTTCAGCCAGGTTGGCACCCTCTACCTCGGCGAAGGCCGACGCGGCCGCGACCTGACGCAGGTTGATCTCGGTGACCTTGGGGGCGTCCTGGGCATCGGTGCGCAGGTCCACGGTCACCAGGCCGTGCATGGTTTCGCCGGTGTGGCGGCAGAGTTGCTCAACCGCTTCTTTCGAGGCGGCCACGGCAACCGGGTCGTTGATCAACCGGCCTTTGCTGATGTTGCCCGAAACACCCGAGATGACCGTCTTGGCCATGAAGTATTCCAGCCGCTCGTAGCAGCCCAGCTTGACCAGCCGGCCTTGATTGAACAGCATCAGGCAGGCGAGGTTGCGGCCCGGCAGGAACTCGGAGACCATGAAGCGTTGCGTGCCCTGGTTGAGCACCATCCAGGCGGCGGCCTCTTCCTGGCTGTGGACGTGGATGGCGCCTTTGCCGCTTGTGCTGCCTTCGCTGACGTCACGGATCCAGGCGCTGCCGGCAAAGCGGTCGAGCACCCGGCCGGCCAGGATGGCTTCACGGCTGAGGATCTCGTAAGCCGGCACCAAGCCGGTGTGCTTGAGCAAGTCGTAGACGCGAGCCTTGCTGAGGGCCTCGGTGCTGAACCGGGGGGGGGGCAGCAAGGCGGGGGCGGGCATCGGGTTTTTCGTCCAGAACAGCACTTCCGGTTCGGGCACCACGATGGCGGCGTCGATGCGTTCGGTCTGGACGATGTTGGCCACGCAGGCCTGGTAGGCCTGCGGGTCATTCAAACGAGGGACGCGGTAGATGCGTTCGTACAGCCCTTCATAGAGCGTGAAGGGGTTGTCGCACACGTCCATCCCGATCAGTCGGGTCTGCGCAAAGCGGGGGCTTTTTCTCAAGGCCCGCACGATCGTGCGCGAGGTGACGCCACAGGCGCCTGAAATCAGCAGGCTTTTCTGATTGAGATCGATGGGGCTCATGGCGTGGCAGCTTGAAGGGCAAAAATGGCCTGCTTCCATATTGAGCCCCCATCGTCCGGCTTGATCGGACGATGAGGCGACGTAAAGCGCGTTAAATCCGACCGGCGCCGGTCATGCCGCCAGGCGGTTTGTGTCTGCCGGGTGGGGCTTCCAGAACACGAAGAAGGGCTCCCGGCCGTTGACGCCGGACTCGGCGGGCACGGTATCGGGCAGCAGGGCGTTGTGCTGCAGTAAATCGCCCTGCAGGCCGCTTTGGTGGAAGTAATTGGCGATGTCATCACCAAAAAGCCGGACGTGGTCGGATTGGCCGTAGAGCAGGTGTGCGGTTTGCTCGTCCGGGACGGTCTTCATTTCCAGTGTGTTCTTCAAGGACGGCGCGTAAGGCGTCTGTGCGATCAGCATGCCGCCTTCGCGCAGGCAGCGGTTGATCTCCGACAAGGCCTTGCCGGGGTGCAGGACGTGTTCCAGCACGTGGTTGCAGATGATCAGGTCCAGGCTGGCATCCTCAAAAGGCATGGCCTCGAGGTCGACGCGCTGGTGGTGCGCCTGGGTGGGGTGCAAGTCCCCCCGGATGTAGTGGGCTGGCCCGCAGGCCGCGATCAATTGCTCGATATGGCGCTCGGGCGCGATGTGCAGGATGGTGGCATCCGGCAACTGCCTGGTGATGCCGGTGGCCTGCATGTACAGCCAGAGGTGGCGGTCGCGGTCCGTGCAGCCGCAGGCGGGGCATTGGTAGACCGACAGGTCCGATCCAACGGTGCCGAGCAGGGCCATCAGCGGGCTGCGTTGCTCGATATGGGCATGGGGTAACCAGTTGCTGACCTGGTGGTCGCATACGCAGCAGTAAGGCATGTGGGCTCCTGTGTGTCCGCGGGTCAGGCGGGGTTGGTGGCGTGGTGAAGCACCTCGCCGCGCGGGGCGGCTGGCACCGCCGGGCTGTCGGGCCATTGCGGCTGCCGGATGATCTGGGCCACGCGTGCAACGTCCTCGTCGCTCAGCGCCGGGTAGATGGGCAGGCAGATCACCTTGGACGAGGTGGCCTTGGCCACGGGCAGCAGGCCCGCGCTGGCGGAAGGCAGGCCGCGGTACATGGGGAAGTCCGAGATCAAGGGGTAGAAGTAGCGGCGGCCATTGATGCCGGCGTCCTTCATTTGCTGATACAGCGCATCGCGGGCGAGCGGGTAGTCCGGCTCGATCAGGATGGGGAAGTAAGAGCAGTTGACCTCGGTATCGGCCGGGGGCTCCAGCAGACGGATGCCTTTGACGCCGTTCAGCAGCGAACGGTAGAGCGCGTCGATTTCCTTGCGGCGCGCAATCGCCTTGCCCACATGCTTGAGCTGCAGCAGGCCGAGCGCGGCATTGAGCTCGCTCATCTTGCCGTTGATGCCGGTGGCCACCACGGTGGTCTCGTTGACGAAACCGAAGTTCTTGAGGTGGTCGATGTGCTGCTTGGTGCGCGCATCCGGGCTGATGATGGCGCCGCCTTCAAACGTGTTGAACACCTTGGTGGCGTGGAAGCTGAGGATGGACAGATCACCGTGCTGCAGCACGCTCTGGCCGTGCTGCTTGACACCGAAGGCATGGGCCGCGTCGTAGATGACCTTGAGGTTGTAGTCATCCGCAATGCGCTGGATGGCTTCCACATCGCAGGGGCGGCCATAGCAGTGCACCGGCATGATGGCCGTGGTCTGCGGGGTGATGGCGGCTTCGATGCAGGCGGGGTCGAGGTTGAAGGTCTGTGGGTCGATGTCGACGAAGACCGGCTTGATGCCGTTCCACAGCAGCGAGTGCGCCGTGGCCACGAAGGAGTAGGGCGTGGTGATCACCTCGCCGCTGATGCGCAGCGACTGCAGCGCCGTCACCAGGGCGATGGTGGCGTTGGTGAACAGCGAGATGTGCTTGACCCCGAGGAACTCGGCCAGTTCGGCTTCCAATTGCTTGTGGAAGGGGCCGCCATTGGTGAGGATCTTGCTGTCCCAGATCTGCTGCAGATAGGGCATGAACTCATCCAGCGGCGGCAGATCCGGCTGGGTCACATAGATGGGAGGCTGGGTGCTCATGGGTGTGGCTCCTGCTCAGGTCTTGCTCAGCGCTTGGCTTGGGCGGGGTCGCTGGCGCTTGCGGCCGGGCCAGGGGTGTAGGACGTGGCTGGCTGGCTGGCCAGCAGCTTGAGCCAGAAGTCCCGATAGGCCACGTACAACTCATCCAGGGAGCCGGCCTTGGTGTCCAGCACGTGGAAGTAGCCGGCCATCACGGGGTCTTCGCTGAAGTGGTGCACGATGCGTTGCGTGACCGTGCCGATCGCCTTGACGGCCGTTTCAGGGCTGATGCACCCATCGCGCCATGCTGCCAGAGCGTAGGTCACCCAGGCGAGGAAACCCACGCGGCCGCCATGGGTGGTGGTGGCCTGTTGCGTGGTCTGCTGGTCGTTCTGGCGGAACACACCCAGGTACTCACGGATGAAGGTCACCGGCAGCTGTTGTGCCGCGGTGAGCACGGCGCCGATGTCCAGCAGGCCGTAGTAGCTCAGGTCATTCGCCGGCGGGCGAGGGTAGAGCGCCGCGCCCTCTGCCGAGAACACCATGTTGCTCAACTCACCCAGCCAGTTCTGGCAGGTGCCCACCGTGCTGTTGAACAGCTCTTCGGTGGTGGGCTGCAGCACATGGCCATTGCTCTCTTGCACGAAGTCGGGCAGGGGCAGGGTCCAGGCGGGCACGCCGTCGTCATGGCTCAGCCAGCGCTGGCTCACGGTGGCGCAGCAAGGCGCGGCCATGTGGGCGGCCACGTGGGTGCGGTAGAACTCGGGGTAGATGACGTCGTCATCCAGGTTGAAGTGCACCAGCGGGGTCTGGCCGCCCCACAAGTCCAGCAACTGCTCGTGGTTGCGGCGGGCGTTCTGCGGGCCACGCACCACGGTGAGGTTGAGCTCCGAGGTCAACTTGCCCCAGTGCTGGTTGCGGATCATGTCGGTGATGACACCGCCGGGGCTGTCGTCCGACAGGATGACCTTGAAGTCCTTGAAGCTCTGGCGGCGCAGGGCCAGGAACAGCTCGCCCAGGTATTCCTTCTTGTAGGCGGGGATCAGCGTGGTGATCTGGGTCATGCTCAGTTGCTCCTGGTGGTCCGGTGCTGGGCCACGAAGCCCTGGTCGATGACGCCGCACAGCGAGTGGATGGTGCTGAAGGCGGTGTGCTTTTGCAGGATGTACTCGGCCGAGTCGTAGAAGGCCTCGGGCAGCTGCCAGCCGCTTTGCGTGTTGTGGTACAGCGGCAGGCGCACGATGCGCGGGAAGACGCGGTGTGTGCAGATGGCGCTCAGGCACAGGTCGGTGGCCCACAGGTGCCAGCCGATCTGCGGGTCGATGCGGTGGATGGAGTCTTTCGAGATCACCAGGGCCAGCTCGTCGATGGACACGGCGGCGTCCGATGCGGGGTGGTCGGCGCTGTTGACGCGGTCGATCACAAAGCCGGCGGGTTCAGGCTGTTCGGTCTGGCGGTTGATGCCCATGCCGATGAAGCCCAGCAAGGTCTTGGGGCGGTCTTCCGCCGAGATGGTGGCCAGCAAGGCATTGAGGCGTTGGCCAAAGCCCTTGGGGAAGTAGACGTCCTGGTGGCACAGCAGCACCCAGTCGCTTTGCGCATGGGCCAGCGAGGCCTCCAGCGCTTCGGCCGGCGTGGCCGCCTGGCGGTAGGAAATGATGCGGGCCTGCACTTCCTTGAGCCCCGGCGATTGCTCGACGTTCACACGCAGTTGCTGTTCTTTGGTGGTGGGCACCACCACGTCGAACAGTGGCTGGCTGGAGGCGGGTTGCACATCATCGAACTGGCGCACGCCGCGGATGATGAAGTGCTTCATGCGGTGCACGCGGTCGGCGCAACCTGCGGGCACACCGAGCGCATCGCCCATGTAGCGCACGGCGGCGGCCACCTTGTCGTCCATGGGCTGATCGGGCTGGTGGTCCACCAGGGTGGGGGTCCAGCCGGCGTCCAGCAGCAGCTTGTAGATGGTCGAGTGCGACTGGTAGCGGGGGTGCGCCAGCTCCTGGCTGAGCGTGTCATGAGCCGAAGCCGCGATCCCCGTGGAAGGGTCCGCCTCGATCAGGTGCGCCAGGGTGGACAGGCAGGCATGGTTCTCGGCCAGCACGAACAACTGGCCACCAGGGGCCAGCAAGGGGCCCAGCTCGGCCAGCGTCTTGGCGGCGTGGGGCAGGTGCTCCAGGCGGTTGACCACGATCAGGTCAAAGCTGCCCTTGTTGACCGGCAGGGCGGTGGTATGCGGGTTCAGCGCCAGCCACTGCGCTTGTGGGTGCCGGCGCTGATAGGCCTGGGCCAGCTCACCCTGGCCGCAATCCAGCTCCAGCACCTGCGAGGCGGCCGGCAGGGCGGCCAGCAGCCGTTGAAAAGAAGGGTCTGCGGCACGGGCTGCGCGCTCGTGGCTGGCCGGTGCCGGCGAGCCACCACCGATCACGATCAGGGCGGGTGCGGGCGCGTTGAAGGTGGCGGGTGCATTCATACCACCATGATGGGCTTTTCACCCTGGAGCGATCTGCCAATGAGGCGCCTGAACAGTGCATTAATCCCGGCCTCACGGCAGGGCACGCCTTCAGATTTCGGCCATGGTGCCGAGCAGCAATTTCAGGTTGTGGCGAGCCAGATGGCTGCCGCGTCCGTGCACGGCGCCCTCGAGCTTGGGGTTCTCGCCGATGGCCAGGCACTGGCGCCAGGCGTTCTCGATCATGGGCAGGATGTCGGTGGCTTGCTCGGGCAGGGCGGTGGCCAGGTCCAGCAGCACGTCGCCCAGCACGAAGTAGAAATCGGGTGAGTCGGGCCAGTTGGCCATCTCGGTGTCGGCCAGTTGAATGGCTTGCTCCACCTGGCCGCTGGCCTTGAGGGCATACAGGCTGCGCAGGATCAGGTCATGTCGCCACGGGGGCTCACGCGTGGCCTGCGGGCCCAGCAACTGCAAGGCCTGTTCATAGGCTCGCCAGGCATCCTCGAAGCGGTCATGGATCTCGTGGTCCTTGCCCAGCTGGTAGCGCAGGTAGGCGTCTTGCGGGCGTTCGGCCATGGCGGCTTCCAGCAAGGCACGGTTGCGCGCGCCTTTGGCCTGCATCTGCGCGGGCATGTAGCCGTCGTGCAGCACGGTCACAGCCAGGTCCCTGCGGGGCAGGCTGGACACCGGTTGTTCGTGGATGCGGCCTTCGTATTTCACGCCAACCGGCAGCACGCGCGGCAGCCAGCTGGAGGCGTCTTGTTGATGGGGCTGGCCGTTGGCCTGGAAGGCACTGCGCACGTCCACGCGGCCCATGAAGTCGGGTGGCTGATGCCGCAGTGCCGCAATCAGTTCGCCACCTTCACTCAGGATCTCGTCGGCATCCAGCACCAGGTTCCAGTCAGCCTGGCTCAAGGCCAGTGCGGCATTGCGCGCTGCAGCAAAGTCCTGCACCCAGGTGAAGTGGTGCACCTGTGCGCCTTCGGCTTGCGCCAGGGCCACGGTGTTGTCGCAAGAGCCCGTGTCGAGCACGATCATCTCGTCCACCCAGGGGCGTGCGCTGCGCAGGCAACGCACGATGCAGCGCGCTTCATCGCGGGCAATCATGACCAGGGCAACGCGGGACACAGGGGCTCACAAATCCATACACATGCTCGGCAGTGTGGGGCTCAAACTTGAGCCACGAACCCCGAAACAGGGTGTGGGTTAACACCCAAATAGCGTGCTTACGCCACCGCTACTGATGGCATCCCCCGGGATTACGTCATTGCAGAATGAATTCACGGCAATAAGCTGAACCCAGGTCGAAGCAGGAGACCCGTATGCGCAATCAACTCATTCTGATGTTGGCGATGACGTCGATCATGACGGCAGCGCGTGCGCAAGACGCCGAACCCGAAGTGGTTCAACAACTCAGCACGACCCAGGCTCATTTGCGCGAGATGTCGCCACCGTCGGGCAAGCCGGCATCGGCCACCCCCTTGCTGGGGCGGCTGGTGGGCAAGATGCTGTCCGAGCAGTTCAAGGATGTGCGCATTGATCTGGAATCTGATGCCGGCCCGGTCAACCCGGCGATGGCACCCACGCAAGGGGCCCTGCATTTGAACCGTCGTGCCGAAATCTGCTTTGACAACTACCGCGTCGGCCTCAAGCGCGACGGCGTGGTCATGCGCTACGAACTGACGTTCTGAGCAGCGTCAGCGGGGCGCGATGCCCGGCATCACCAGGATGTTGTCGAACATGTGCGACTTGTTGCTGATGCAGTCGCCTTGTACCCAGGTGAGCGTTTTCAGGTTGTAGAAAACCGAGGGGAAGACCACGCGTTGCCAGCCCGGCTTGCCATCCAGCGGGGCGCTCATGCGCACTTGCGTGCCATCGGTCTTGGTGCCGATGAATTCGACCGTGGCGGGGGCGTCCGCATTGGCTTCGGCCAGGTCCAGGGCCAGCACCGAGAAGGGCTTGCCCGACTGGGCGGTGAGCGTCGTGCTGGCGTTGCAGCTGTTGGCCAGCATGGCCGTGTTGCCGCCCACATTGGGCGCCCACAGCTTGCCGATGGCGTGAAAGCCCACCGGGCGTTCGTCGTCCGGCGCAGGGGCGTAGCGCAGCGCGTAGCCCTTGCTGGCATACACCGAGCCCACATTGCAGATGGGTTGGGTTCGCGCGCACGTGAGGTCTTCGAAGTCCAGCACCACGGCCTGGGCCAGTTGCACGCCCGCCATGCCCGTGAGGGCGACGAACACTTGAAGGGCGAGGCGGCGAGACAGCATGGTCAACAAGGCGAGGCAGGGGTGAACGGCCATTCTAGGCAGCCCGCCCCAGGCGTGGGGTGAAATTGCTGAACGGCGCCCGGTAATTTTTCAGAAAATCTTGCGCCCCGTCAGGCGTTCGTGTTCCCGCACGGCAAAACGGTCGGTCATGCCGGCGATGTAGTCGGCCACCGAGCGGTGCAGGTCGTCGCGGCGGGCAAAGTCGGCCGGCATGGCCTCGGGCTGGCTCACGTAGGCGTGAAACAGCTCGATCAGCACCTGCTTGGCGCGTGCCGTCGTGTCATTGACCTGCTCGTGCCGGTACAGCTCCTTGAACAGGAATCGCTTGAGCTGGGTGCTGGCTTCACGCATGGGCTGGCTGAAGCGCACGAGTGGCGGGCACTGCCGCGCTTCGTCGGCCGTCAAGGGCAGGTGCTCGGCCAGCTTGGCGCGCGTCGCGTCGATCACGTCATACACCTGCTGCGACAGCATGCGGCGGATGCTGTCGAACAACAGGCGCTTGCCCGTGGCATGCGGGTGCTCGGACAAGGTCTCGTCCCGGAAGCGGGTGAACAGCGGCACGGCCTCCAGTTGCTCCAGGGTGATGAGCCCCGAGCGCACGCCGTCGTCGATGTCATGGGCGTTGTAGGCGATCTCGTCGGCCAGGTTGCACAGTTGCGCTTCCAGACTGGGCTGCGTGCCGTTGAGGAAGCGCCGGCCCACCCCGCCGGGCTCCTGGGCTTCAAGCTGCTCGGCGTGTTGTTTCGAGCAGTGCTTGAGGATGCCCTCGCGTGTTTCGAAGCTGAGGTTGAGGCCATCAAAGCCGGGGTAGCGCTCTTCCAGCTTGTCGACCACACGCAATGACTGCAGGTTGTGCTCGAAGCCACCATGGCCCTTCATGCACTCGTTGAGCGCGTCCTGGCCGGCATGGCCAAACGGCGTGTGGCCCAGGTCGTGCGCCAGGGCGATCGCCTCGACCAGATCCTCGTTCAAACCCAGCGAGCGCGAAATCGAGCGGCCCAGTTGCGCGACCTCCAGCGAGTGGGTCAGCCGGGTGCGGAACAGGTCGCCCTCGTGGTTGAGGAAGACCTGCGTCTTGTAGACCAGGCGCCGAAACGCCGTGCTGTGCACGATGCGGTCCCGGTCACGCTGGAAGTCACTGCGGGTGGGGGCGGGCGGCTCGGGGAAACGACGCCCCTTGGTTTGCTCAGGTTGACTGGCGTAAGGGGCTAACCACATCGGCTTGTTCTACCTCGGGTGTGCTGCTCAGCGGGTGTGGGCGGCAATCACATCACGGACCATGGCGTCGGGGGCGGTCCGCGTGCTCGCTTGCCCCAGTGGCCCGACGACCACGAACTTGATCTCGCCGCCTTCGGCTTTCTTGTCCACCTGCATCAGCTCGATGTAGCGGTCTGCGCCCAGATCCGGGCCCTTGACGGGCAGGCCGGTGCGCTCGATCAAGGCCTTGATGCGCAGCGAGGTGGCTTCGTCGATCAGGCCCAGTCGTGCTGACAGATCAGCGGCCATGACCATGCCACAACCCACGGCCTCGCCGTGCAGCCATTCGCCGTAACCCATGCCGGATTCGATGGCGTGGCCGAAGGTGTGGCCAAAGTTCAGGATGGCGCGCAGGCCGGATTCCTTTTCGTCCTGGCCCACCACCCAGGCCTTGATTTCGCACGAGCGCTTGATGGCGTGCATCAGTGCGGCGCGGTCGCGGGCGAGCAGCTTGTCCATGTTGGCTTCGAGCCAGGACAGGAAGTCGGCATCGGCAATCGGGCCGTACTTGATGACCTCGGCCAGGCCGGCCAGCAGTTCTTTTTGCGGCAGGGTGTCCAGCGTATCGAGGTCGCAGATCACGCGCTGGGGCTGGTAGAAAGCCCCGATCATGTTCTTGCCCGCCGGGTGGTTGATCGCCGTCTTGCCACCCACCGATGAGTCGACCTGCGACAGCAGTGTGGTGGGCACCTGCACGAAGGGCACGCCGCGCATGTAGCAGGCTGCGGCAAAGCCGGTCATGTCACCCACCACACCACCGCCCAGTGCGTACAGCACGGTCTTGCGGTCCGCGGCTTCTTCCAGCAACTTGGTGAAGATCTGGTTGAGGGCGGGCCAGTCCTTGTACTGCTCGCCATCGGGCAGTTCCACGTCCAGCACGGTTTTGTGATGCGGCGCCAGCGCGGCACGCAGCCTGGCCGTGTACAGCGGGCCCACCCTGGTGTTGGTGACGATCAGCGCCTTGGAGGACTTGGGCAGGCCGGCAAAGGACGCCGCCTGCAGCAGGCCGCCACCGATCAGGATGTCGTAGCTGCGATCGCCCAGGTCAATGTGAACCTGGGTGTTGCCAGAGACGGAGGAGGATGCGGGCGGGAGGGGAGTTGATGCCATGAGCCTGAACGCGCCCCGAACTTCGCGGAAGTTCGGTCCCGGCCGCGACGCAGGGGGCATCAAAACAAAGAATGGGGTGACGAGCCTGAACCCCGGCACTGAAGGTAATCGGTTAGGGCTGCTTCGTTCCCGACCTGACCCGGTTGGCCGCACCCCCATGCGGGGAGGCCCGTCACCGACGATTGTAAGCCATGCCGCGGTACCGGGCTGGAACTTGTGTTGCCAGCCCGCGTTGCACCAGGGTGATGTGTTGCTTTCGAGGGGGATCGAGCGCGATCAGGCCTGCGCCTTCAAGTGCGTGAGCATGAAGCTCACCGTGCGGTCCCAGGCCTGCTGGGCGCAGGCCGCGTCGAACACCTCGGGGCGGGTCTGGTTGACGAAGGCGTGGTGCGCCTGGTAGCGGTGGATGTCGGGTGCCTGACCGGCCTGCCGCATCGCCGCTTCCAGCTTGTCGACCAGCGCGGGCGTGCACCAGTCATCCAGGCTGGCAAAGTGCCCCTGGAAGGGGATGCGGATGCGTGCCGGGTCGGCGAACTCGGCAGGCGGGATGCCATAGAAGCACACGGCCGCCGACAGGCCTGGCACGTGCACGGCGCTGGCCACGGTGAGTGCACCGCCCATGCAGAAGCCCATCACGCCCACCTTGCCGCCGCGTTGAGTCAGGTACTGCGTGGCACCGCGCAAGTCCTGGTGGGTGGCGTCGGCAAAGTCCAGGCCGTTCATCATGTGGCTGGCTTCGTCGGCGGTGCTGGCCAGGCGGCCGCGGTACAGATCGGGCGCCAGCGTGGTGATGCCGGCTGCTGCCATGCGGTCCACCAGGGCCAGGATGTGGTCATTGAGCCCCCACCATTCCTGGATCAGGATGACGCTGGGGCTGCCGGGGCCGGCATCGGCCAGATAGCCACGGCTTGTGGCGCCATCGGGGCGTTGGAACTCGATCATCTGACCCATGTTGGACTCCTTGCCTGTTTGGCGCCGAGTGTTCAGCGCAGTTGCAACTCGTCGGCGCCGTACACCACGTTCAACGGTTCGATCACGACCTGCTTGGGGCCGGCTTCCACGCGGCCAGCCACCAGGGCCGGGATGCCCAGGCCTTGCGCGATCTCGACCACGCGCTGGGCATCGCTCGCCGCCACGTACAGCGCAAAACCGGCGCCCATGTTGAGCGTGCCGTAGGCCTCGTGGTCATCCAGGCCGCATTCCTTTTGCATGAAGGCCAGCACGGGTGTTTTCTCGGGCAGGGCGGTGATGCGGTAGGTCAGCGCCTTGGGGTGGCGCAGCAGCTTGCGCCAGCCGTGGCCGGTCACGTTCGCACAGTAATGTGGGTGGATGCCGGCAGCGGCCAGGGCCTCAGTCACGGGCGAGTACAGCGTGGTGGGCGCCAGCAGGGCCTCGCCATAGGTCTGGCCATTGCCGATGTCGGTCAGGTAGCCCTTGGGCAGGCGCTCGGCCAGCTTGCGCGCCAGCGACAGGCCGTTGGCGTGGATGCCACTCGATGCCAGCAGCACGATGGCATCACCCGCTTCCATCTTGTCGCCCACCGACAGGCGGGTCTTGGGGCTGATGATGCCGGTGCAGGATGCGGCCAGATCCACACGGCCATCGGCCACGATGCCAGCCAGTGCGGGTGTTTCGCCGCCGCCCCAGGCCACATTGCAGACCTCGCAGGCTTTTTTCCAGCCGGCCACCAGGGCATTGGCGCGGATCTTGTCGCCGAACCAGTCCGAGCCGCCAGCGGCCCAGTAGGCCTGCACGACCAGGGGCGTGGCGCCCACGGTGATCAGGTCATTGACGGCCATGGCGATGGTGTCTTGCGCGATGCTGTCGTAGTAGCTCTTGCCCGTCAGCGTGGCCATTTCGTCGGCCACCAGGGTCTTGGTGCCCAGGCACTCCACGATGGAGGCCAGGTACATCGGGCCCACGTCCACCACATAAGCCGACTCGCCACGCGAGGCCAGCACTTCCGAGAAACCATGGCTGGCCAGGTTCGCACCGGTTTCAGCAGCAGCACGTTGCGCCGCGACCTTCAACGGGTCGATCAGGTCATAGTTGACACCGGCCTGGTCGTAGGTGAGGGGCGCGTTCTGGTTAGTGGGCGTGGTCATGGGCAGGCAAAGAGCTGGGTGATCGGGAAAACCGCGATTATCCCGTACCGCGGCGGGGTATGGGGTAATTTGCGTGGACGGCGCTCCACGATGAGCCCGTTTAAGGGGGCGCTAGGGGAGGGCGCTGCAGTTGCGCGTCTTTGGTTTCATGTGAGGGGCGACGGCCACTGAACGAGGGCAAAGGGGTGGCCGGTGCGGGGAGGGGCTTGGGCGGGTGACTGCTAGACTTGAACGCGTCATTGCCACTGAACAAGGACTTGTCCATGCTTGCTTCCCATGAGCTCACCTGCGGCGCTTGTCTGCAGGGCCTGCTCAGCCGCCAGAACGGTCACTGCATGACGCTGGCCTGAGGCGGGTCCATGGTGCATTTGCTGGGCAAACTGTTGCGCAGTTTGCGTGAAGACAAGTTTTTCCTTGTTCTGCTTGCCGGTCTGGTGGCACTCAGCGCGCTTGCACCGAGCGGCATGGGCGCCTATGCGTCGCTGGTCGATTGGCCGACGATCGCGGCGCTCACCGGGTTGTTGCTGCTGACCAAGGGCATCGAGGTCAGTGGCGTGCTGCACCGTTTCGGCCTCGCCCTCATCCGCTTGATGGTGACCGAGCGCGCTGCGGCGCTGTGCCTGGTGATCGCCGCCGCGTTGCTGTCCATGGTGCTGACCAACGACGTGGCCTTGTTTGTCGTGGTGCCTCTGACGCTGGGGATGTGCCGCCTCACGAAAATGCCGGCAACCAGGCTGATCGTGTTCGAGGCGCTGGCCGTGAATGTCGGCTCGGCGCTGACGCCGATTGGCAATCCACAGAATCTGTTCCTGTGGCAACGCTCGGAAGCTTCTTTCGGTCAGTTCGTGTGGCACATGCTGCCGCTGGTCGCGCTGATGATGGCAGCGCTGCTTGTGCTGACCGCCTGCACGTTTGGCCGCCAGGCAGTGCAGGCACGCGACGACGCCACCCTCGTGGCGCTTGACCGCCCGCTGCTGGGTGTGTCGCTTGCGCTGTACTTGCCGTTCCTGATTGCCACCGACCTGCATCACGTCGGCGTGGCGGTGACCGCGTTGCTGGCGGTGTTCCTGGTGCTGCGGCCGCGTGTGTTGGCCCAGCTGGACTGGGGGCTGCTGCTGGTGTTCATCCTGATGTTCATCGACCTGCGTCTGCTCGTTGGCCTGGCGGGTGTGCGCGAAGCGCTGCAACACCTCGGGCTTGACCAGCCAGCGCACCTGTATTTCGCCGGCATCGGCGCCTCGCAGATCGTCAGCAATGTGCCGGCGGCCATCGCGCTGGCGGAATACGCCAAAGACTGGCGGGTGCTGGCCTACGGCGTGAACGTCGGCGGCTTCGGGTTCATGGTCGGTTCGCTCGCTAACCTGATCGCCCTGCGCCTGTCAGGTGACCGCAGGGCCTGGCTGAGCTTTCACGCCTACGCCATCCCCGCGCTGTTCGTGGCCGCCGCCATGGGCTACCTGCTGCTGTTCGTGAGGTAAGTGCCCCCGACGCGGTTGACGCTATGCGGCTGCCTGCTTGCGGCCAGCAAGCTGCTGGCTGATTACTGGCTACTGGCTGATCTTGCGGGCCTCTTCGACCTGGTATTCGAAGTAGCGCTGGCCGGAAAACGCGATGGTCGACATCAACACCGTGGCACCCAGCATCAGCGCCAGGCCCACGCCGATCACCGCGGCCCAGCCGCTGGCCGGCGCATCGGGTGAGGTGGCCAGGGCCGGGTTGTAGCGGGCGTGCCATTTCTCGTCCGGCATCAGGCCGTAGAGGATGGCCTGCAGCATCGTGTAGGCCACCATGAAGCCCAGGATGGGGATGAGCAGCCACGACAGCTGGTCGTCCTGCCCGAGATCCTGTACCCGCTGGATGCCCCAGGCGCCCACCAGGGTCGGGATGGCGTGCAGCCAGCCCAGCCAGTCGCCCAGGCCGAACAGGTAGAAGCGGTGCGCCCCCACAGGCCCCCCCAGCAGGGCAGCCCAGGTGGCCAGGGTTTTGGACTTGTAGCCAGCGGGGATTTGCGTCATGGATGCAGTGTTCACACAAACGGTAAGAGTCGGACTATAATGCGCGGTTTCGTGGCCCGAGTCGGGTGTTTCCCATGCTGGAGTTTTTGGCTTCAATCTGGGGGTGAACTCTGGCGCGTATCTAAACGGGCTGTGAGATCCCTATACCTGGTTGGGCCAGATCATTTTTGAATGAGATGTCTGACCAACCTTTGGCCGCCTGCCCCCGAGTGTCTCCCGGGAAGGGTGGCCGCCAAACCAATTTGAAGGACACATCATGGTCGTGATTCGACTCTCTCGCGGTGGCTCCAAGAAGCGCCCCTTCTACAACATCGTTGTGGCTGAACAAAAGAACCGCCGTGACGGCCGCTTCCTGGAGCGCGTGGGTTTCTACAACCCCCTGGCTTCCGGCAACGCCGAAACCCTGCGCCTGTCGCTGGACCGCGTGGCCCACTGGGTTGGCAACGGTGCCCAGCCCTCTGAGGCCGTGACCCGTCTGGTCAGCGAAGCCAAGGCCAAGGCCGCTCCCGCTGCCTGAGCTTGACGCTTGCATGAACGATCGCGCCGAGACCTATACCCCTGTTCTGGACGACGGTGTCGTCTGGCCTGCAGATGCGGTAGAGGTCGGGCGCATCGTTGACGCCTGGGGCGTGAAAGGCGGGATCAAGGTCCAGCCTTTCTCCTCTGATCCTCAGGCGCTGTTCTGTACCAAGAAATGGTTCTTGCGCCCCGGCGAAACCGCTGCGGGCGCTTTGCCACGTCCGTCTGCAGCCAAGGCCAGTGCCGCGGCGCAGGCTGCCCCGGCTGCCGCGCCCAAAGGTGTGCTGCGCCTGAGCAAGCCGCGCTTCCTGCAGGTCAAGCAGGCCCGTGAGCAGGGCGACGTGGTCGTGGCCACGGCCGATGGCCTGGAAGACCGCAATGCCGCCGAGGCGCTCAAGGGCGCCCGCGTGTACGTGTCGCGCTCGGCCTTCCCGACGCCCGACGCAGACGAGTTCTACTGGGTCGACCTGATCGGCCTGGATGTGCTCAACAAAGCCGGCGAAGCCCTGGGCAAGGTGGTTGATCTGCTCGACACCGGCCCCAACAGCGTGTTGCGCCTGGAGGGCGAGGCTGGCGAAGACGGCAAGCCCGTCGAGCGCATGATCCCCTTCGTGTCGGCCTACATTGTCAGCGTGAGCCTGGCCGATCGGCGCATCGTGGCCGATTGGGGCCTGGACTACTGATCCTTTTTTGAACGGGGGGTCAAGCATGGCCGTGCGCTTCGACGTCATCACCCTGTTTCCCGAGTTGTTCGCCCCGTTTCAAAGCATCGGCGTGACGCGCCGCGCGTTCGAGACGGGCGCGGTGGACGTGCGCTTGTGGCCCTTGCGTGACCATGCCGACGGCACCTACCGCCGTGTGGACGATCGCCCCTTTGGTGGCGGCCCCGGCATGGTGATGCTGGTCGAGCCCCTGGTGCGCTGCCTCTCGGCGATCCGCTCGGACCAGGCGGCGGCCGCGGCCCCGCGCCTGCCGGTGGTGCTCTTCAGCCCGGCGGGCAAACCTTTGACCCAGCAGCGTGTGCAGCACCTGGCCCAGGGGCCGGGTGCGGTGCTGCTGTGCGGCCGTTACGAGGGCATCGACCAGCGCTTCATCGATGCCCATGTGGACGAAGAAATCTCCATGGGTGACTACGTGCTCTCAGGCGGCGAGCTGCCTGCGCTGACCTTGATCGACGCCGTGGCCCGCCTGCAGCCCGGCGTGCTCAACGACGTGGCTTCGCACGAACAGGACAGCTTCTCGGACGGTCTGCTGGACTGCCCGCATTACAGCCGCCCGGAGGTGCTGAGCCTGCCGGAGCAGGGTGAGGGCGCCAGCGTGGAGGCCGCCGTGCCGCCCGTGCTCATGTCGGGCCACCACGCGCACATTGCGCGCTGGCGCCGGGAGCAGCAGCTGGCCATCACCGCCCGTCGCCGGCCCGAGTTGATCGAGGCAGCCAGGGCGCGCGGTGAATTGTCCAAACAAGACGAACACTTTTTATCCCAACTCGCGCTATAATCTGCGGTTTTCCGATCCTCTACCCGGCTTTTACCTCTGCGCAAGCCGATCAGACCATCTGGTTGACTGGGCAGATTTCAATCTTTCTGGCGCGGGCAAGATCATTTAGGAGCCTTTGATGTCCAACATCATTCAACAGCTCGAGCAAGAAGAAATTGCTCGTCTGAACAAGACCATCCCCTCTTTCGCCCCTGGCGACACCGTGATCGTGTCCGTCAACGTGGTGGAAGGTACCCGCAAGCGCGTCCAGGCCTACGAAGGCGTCGTGATCGCCAAGCGTAACCGCGGCCTGAACTCCAGCTTCATCGTGCGCAAGATCTCCAGCGGCGAAGGCGTGGAGCGTACGTTCCAGCTGTACAGCCCCCTGATCGCTGGCATCGAAGTCAAGCGTCGCGGCGATGTGCGCCGTGCCAAGCTGTACTACCTGCGTCAGCGCAGCGGCAAGTCGGCACGTATCAAGGAGAAGCTGGCTTAATTGCCGGTTCCCTCCGAGCCGGGCATCACAGTGTGGTGCCTGCCCCAATAGCCGCCCTTGCGCAAGCACTGGCGGCTTTTGTTATGGTGGTGTCATGGCATTCATGATCGATCCTCGTGTGGCCGAGCTGTTGGGCCACGATGCCCACCTGCCGGCTGTTGACCCGCAGCGCTTCACGCGGGCTTCGCTGGTTCAGCGCTTCCAGCAGCCACCCGTCTGGCAGCCCGATGTCGAAGTCGAGAAGTGGTACCGTGCGCCGGATCCGGTGCCGGCCTCGGTGCTGGTGCCTCTGGTGATGCGTGGCGAGCCCAGCGTCTTGCTGACACAACGCACCACGCACCTCAAGAAGCACGCCGGCCAGATCAGCTTTCCGGGTGGGCGCAGCGAACCCTCTGACCCGGACGCCGTTGCCACGGCCTTGCGCGAGGCGCAGGAAGAAGTGGGCCTGGCGCCGTCACGGGTGGACGTATTGGGTACCTTGCCCACCTACACCACGGGCACCGGCTTTGTGGTCACGCCCGTGGTGGGCCTGATCGAGCCTGGTGCGCAAGAGCTGGAGCGCCTGCAGCTGCAAGCCGACCCCAGCGAAGTGGATGAGATCTTCGAGGTGCCGCTGCACTTCCTGATGGACCCGCGTTACCACCAGCGCCGTGCCTTCGATGTGTCGGGCACCCGCCTGGAGTTCTTCTCCATGCCGTGGACGTCGCAGGCCACCGACAAGGAGTACTTCATCTGGGGTGCGACTGCCGCGATGTTGCGAAATTTATACCGCTTCCTGTCTGCCTGAAACTTGGCCCCATTTCCCGGCCATTCAAGGGCGGGGCGGGGGCTATCATCCATCCATGAGCTTTTTTGCCGTGCTCTTCGCCCTGTTGGCGGAGCAGCTCAAGCCCTTGTCGAACCTCAACCCCATCCACCACGGACTGACTGGCTGGGTGCGTTGGGCTGGGCGCAACTTCGATGCCGGCGAGGACATGCACGCGCGCGTGGTCTGGGGCATCACGGTGCTGGCGCCTGCTGCGCTCACGGCCATCATCTATGTGTTCACCAACCGCTACAGCACCGTGCTGGCTCTGGGCCTGGATGTGGCCGTGCTGTACCTGACGCTGGGCTTTCGTCAGTTCAGCCACCACTTCACCGACATCCGCGATGCCCTGGAGGCCGGCCGTGAAGACCGCGCACGCGAGTTGCTGGCGCACTGGCAGAACCTGGACGCCAGCGAACTGCCCCGCACCGAGATCCTGCGCCATGTGCTGGAGTACTCGCTGCTGGCTGCGCACCGCCACGTGTTCGGCGTGTTCTTCTGGTTCGTGGCCCTGTCGTCATTGGGCCTGGGGCCGGCGGGGGCCGTGCTCTACCGCATGGCCGAGTTCGCCAGCCGTTATTGGTCGTACCGCAGCCAGATCACCGGGGTGTCCACGCACGACCGCCTGATGAGCCTGTCGCAGACCTTGTTCTCGCTGGTCGACCATGCGCCCGCGCGCTTGACGGCCTTTGGTTTTGCCGTGGTGGGCAACTTTGAGGATGCCGTGGATGCCTGGCGGCGTCACGCCGTGTTGTGGGTACGCCCCAATGAGGGCACCATCCTGTCGGCTGCCTCGGGGGCACTGGGTGTGCGCCTGGGTGGCCAGGTGGCGCCGAGCACCGACGGCGCACGCGATGTGAGCCGCACGATCACGCAAGGCGATGCGCCCGATGTGATCGAAGCGCAAGGCAGCACCACCGGTGCCGCGCCCCAGATGGCCCACCTGCGCAGTGTGGTGGGTCTGATCTGGCGCTCGGTGGTCCTGTGGATGCTGCTGCTGGCCTTGCTCTCGCTGGCCAACCTCATTGGTTGATCAGCACGCGCTGATCCACACCGCCTCAGCCGGCTGCTTTCACATTCATCGTGATGCGCGCCGTGAAGACCTTCTTGCCTTCGGTATCGAACACCTCCACGGGCACGACCTGATCGCCCGTCTGCGTCCAGTCAATGCCGCTGCCATCGGACACGGCACGGATGTCGGTCTTGACCTTGGCCAGGTATTCCACGCTCATGCCCTTGGGAATCCAGCGGTAGCCGGCCGGCAGCGAGGCGTCGGTCATGGTGCCGGCCACCAATTCGGCCGCGTTGCACAGCGCGATCGCATGCATGGTGCCCAGGTGGTTGGTGACTTCCTTGCGCAAGGGGACGGTGGCTTCTGCATAACCCGGGCGCAGCGCCGTGACGCTGGGCGTGATGGTGCTGAAGTAGGGGGCGATCTGGCAGATCATGGTGGTGAACTGCTCGGGCCCGACGCTGTTGAACAGGTTCAGGACTTGGCTCATGGGTGTCTCCTCGGTGTCCTTGCTGGACGGTTGATAACGAACAGAATAGTATTCTGGAATATTATTCGGTGTCAAATAGCGCGCCATGAAGCAAGCAAGCAAGACCATTGAACCCAAGGCTGCAGCGAAAGAAAAGGCCGTGGGTGTGCGGGGTGTGCTGGAGCGGGCCTACCCAGGCAGCCGGGCGCAACTCAAGCGGCGCATGCTGGAGGGGGCGCTGGCCTGCTTCAACGAACACGGTATCGAGCCCACCACCATCGAGATGATCCTGGCGCGCTGTGAAGCGAGCGTGGGCAACCTGTACCACCACTTCGGCAGCAAGGACGGCCTGGTGGCTGCGCTGTTTTTCTGCACCCTGCAGGATCAGGCGGCCCTGGTGGACGAGGAACTGGCCAAGGCCCACTCCATGCGTGAAGGCGTGGCCGCGTTGGTCTACAGCTACGTGGATTGGGTGAGTGCCCAGCCGGAGCTGGCGCGCTTCATGTTCCAGGCGCGCTCGGCGGTGTCCAAGGGGCCGCATGCCAGCGAGTTGCAGCAGCGCAACCGCCTACGCGCCAAGCTCGTCATGAACTGGTTTGCCCAGGCTGATCGGCCAGTCCGCATCAAGGACTGGCCGACCGAGCTCTTGCCTTCCTTGATCATCGGCCCCGCCGAGAACCTCAGCCGCGCCTGGTTGTCCGGGCGGGTCAAGGCTACGCCCGCGCATTACCGCGAGCAGCTGGCCGAGGCCGCCTGGCTGAGCGTGGCAGGGTCAGACTGAAGGAGCCTGGTCCGCCAGGTCGTTGCCGGCCACGTAGCCGAAGGTCATGGCCGGGCCGATGGTCGAGCCCGCACCCGCATAGCTGTGGCCCATGACCGACGCGCTGTTGTTGCCCGCGGCATAAAGGCCTTCGATGACGCTGCCATCGTCGCGCAGCACGCGGGCGCGCGCATCGGTGCGCAAGCCACCCTTGGTGCCCAGATCGCCCGGCCGGATCTTGAAGGCGTAGAAGGGCGCATGGCGCAGTGCGGCCAGGCTGGAGCTGGGGCGCACGGCGGGGTCCGTGTAGTAGTGGTCATAGACACTGTCGCCGCGGTGGAAGTCCAGGTCTTTGCCGGCATCGGCAAAGCCGTTGAAGCGTTGCACGGTGTTGCGCAGCGCGGCCGGGGGCACGCCCATCTTGGTGGCCAGGCCTTCGAGTGTCAGGTCCTTGACGACCACGCCGGCGTCATACCAGCGTTGCGGCAGCGGCAGGAAGGGCAGCGTTTCCTTGAACAGGTAGCGGTTGCGGTAGCGTTGGTCCACCACCATCCAGGCGTTCACGTCCTGGCTGACCAGGGCTTGCTTGTAGGTGGCGTGCACGAAGTCCGTGTAAGGCGCGGCTTCGTTGACGAAACGCTGGCCCTGGCTGTTGACCATGATGCTGCCCGGCAGGGTGCGTTCGGCCAGCACGAAGTAGGGGCCTTCCGGCAGGGGGATGACCGGACCCCACCAGGCGTCGTCCATCAGGTCCAGCGCGGCGCCGGCGCGTTGCCCGGCCTGGATGCCGTCACCCGTGTTGGTCTTGGTGCCGACCGTCCAGTCCGTGGTGATGGGGTGTTGCTGGTAATCCAGCCGCATCTTCAGGTTGTGCTCGAAGCCGCCTGCGGCCATGACCACGCCTCGTGTGGCCCGGATCACCGTGGGGTTGCCGTTCTTGTTGACGAGCACGCCGTTGACGCGGCCATTGGCGTCGAACTGCAGGTCGATCAGGGGCGTGTTGAGCCACACCGGCACATTGGCCTGAAGCAAGCCGGCACGCAGGCCGGCCGCCAGGGCCTGGCCCATGGTCAGCGGGATCTGGCCCTTGAGCATGGCCTCTGCATAACGTGCCACGGCATTGGCTGCGATCAGGGCGCCCTTGGCGGACACGGCCGCGAGGTTCAGCCACTTGTACTCGCCACCGAAGATCACCACGCCGGGCGGCGTCGCCAGGTAGGGCGGGTTGAGGTTGGCCAGCTCCTTGCCCAGCAGCCGGCCATCGAACTGATCGGGCTCGATGGAGGCGCCGTTGGGCTTGCCGCCTGGCAACTCGGGGTAGTAGTCAGAGTAGCCCTCCATCCATCGAAAGCGCAGCGGCGTGTTGCGCAGGATGAAGGAGATCATGGCCGGGCCTTGCTGCAGATAGGTGGCCTTGCGCTCGGGCGGCACGATGGGCCCGACCACGGCGTCCAGGTAGGCGGCAGCTTGTTCGGGCGTGTCGGTCACGCCGGCCTTTTGCAGCACCTCGTTGTTGCGGATCCAGATGCCGGCGCCCGAGCGGGCCGTGGAGCCACCGAACTTGTCGGCCTTTTCGATCACGACGACGCGCAGGCCGCGTTTGGCGGCGCTCAAGGCGGCGGTCATGCCCGCGGCGCCCGAGCCGATCACGACCACGTCAAACGTGTCCTCGGCGGCTTGGGCGGGGCTGCTGAGGCTGCCCATCACGCTGGTGGTCAGCGCGGCCGATGCGGCGCCTTGAAGGACTTGTCGACGGGTGCGGGATACAGGCATGGGTGTCTGGAAAGCGGGGGTTGGTGACCGAACCATTCTCGGTTCAAATGGCAAGCTACAAATGATGGGCCACTCATGTCGGTGGCCCTTGAAGCAAGGGGGGCTGCATGGGAGACAAGTTGTCGGGTTTACGTGAGCTGGGCGTGTCCTATCCGGTCATGCAAGCCGGCATGCCGGGCATCGCGGGGCCTGAACTGGCCGCGGCAGTCAGCCTGGCGGGTGGCATCGGCACGCTGGGCATCATGGATGTGTCCGAGTGGGGCACGGCGCTGGCCTTGACGCGGCGCCTGTGCCAGGGGAGGCCCTTCAACGCGAACCTCTTGCTGCCCTTCACGCGGGCGCGTCACATCGAGCTGGTGATCGCGCAGCAGGTGCCGATGGTGACGCTGTTCTGGGGGCGTGATGCGGCCTTGATCCAGCGTTTGAAGCAGGCCGGCATCTTCACCTTCCAGCAAGTGGGCAGCGTGGACGAGGCGCGTTTTGCGCTGGATGCAGGCATCGATGCCTTGATCGTGCAAGGCCGCGAAGCGGGTGGGCATGTGCGCGGCACCAGCTTGCTCAAGGTCATTTTGCCGGCCATCGTGGGCGAGGCTGGCGAAGTGCCGGTGTTTGCGGCGGGCGGCATGTACACCGAGCAGGATGCCCTGGCGGCGCGGCACATGGGCGCCAGTGGCGTGTCAACGGGGACGCGTTTCGTGGCCACCAACGAAAGCCGCGCCCACGATGCCTACAAGCGTGGCCTGGTCGAGGCCGACGACACGGTGGTGACCACCTTGTTCGGTTTGAACTGGGATGCCCCGCACCGTGTGCTGCCCAACGAGGCCACGCGGCGCTGGTGTGATGCGCAAGGCCAGGCGCCAGCCTGGGTGCGCGGCCTGCACAAGCTCACAGGCTTGGGGCGGCGCCTGATGCCGATGAAGGCCGAGCTCACGCATTGGCAACGAGCGGCGATGCCTTTGTTGACCGGTGCCGCGCTGGAGGCCAGCATGCCGGCACGCATGGCGGGCTGTACGGCTTTGTATGCGGGGGCCGATGTGGGCCGTATCCGATCCGTGATGCCGGCGGCCGAGGTGGTCAGGGAACTGGCGGCGGCATTTGATCAGCGCGGCAGCCGGGCTGGCCGGGCGGCTTGATCCATTTGATCTGCTTGATCTGCGAGATGCATGGCCTGGCTGGCCCAAACGAGTTTGTGCGTGCTCCGGGTTTGATCAGGACGCAGGCAGGGCACGTGCCCGGGCCAGCCAGTCGGCGAGTGCACCCACCATGTCGGCCTGGCTGAAGGAGCAGCTTTCTTCGGTGAACAGGGCGGCGCTTTCCAGTTGGTTGAGCAGGCGCTCCAGCACGTCCACGTAACGCTGCGGCAGCGCAGGCTCGTGGCTGTAGGCGGCGTCGCGCCAGTCACGGGCCAGGTCGGGGATGGAGATGGCGCCTTGGGCGAAGTCGTCAAGGGTGGCGGCCAGGGCGATGAGTCGGTCTGTCATGGTCGTGGGTGTCAGTGCGAGGTGTCGGTTCGTGATCTTGCGATTGCGATAGGGTCTTGCAAGATGGGCTTGGGGGCGCAGCCAGGGCTTGGTTTGGCCTTTGGCCTGAGTCTTGGCTCACCAGCGCGGCTGGCTGAGCTCGTCATACAGCGCGGTGTACAGGCTCAGGCGGATGGGGCTGATCTCGCCACGCGCCACGGCGGCCTGCACCGCACAGCCCGGTTCCTGCCGGTGCGTGCAGTTGTGGAAGCGGCAGTCGTTCATGTGCCGGGCGATGTCGGGCATCCAGCGCGCCAGTTCGGTGGGCGGGATGTGGTGCATGCCGAACTCCTGAAAGCCCGGTGAGTCGATCACGGCGCTGGTGCGGCTGTCGTCCAGCCAGTACCAGAGGCTGGATGTGGTGGTGTGCTTGCCGGAGTTGAGCGCCTGCGAGATCTCTTGCGTTTCGGCGCGGGCGTTGGGCAGCAGGGTGTTGATCAGCGTGCTCTTGCCTGCGCCGGACGGGCCCAGCACCAGTGTGGCCTTGCGTTCCAGCAAGGGGGCGACCTGGGCGCGTGCGGCCTCGGTCTCCTTTTTCAGGGACAACTCGACCACCTTGTAGCCCATGGCGCGATAAGGCGCGAGGCGATCACGTGCAGCCTGCGCACCGGGCAGGTCGATCTTGTTGAGCACGATGGTGGGTGGGATGCCTGCAGACTCGGCGGCGATCAGCGCGCGTGTGAGCTGCGATTCGCTGAACACGGGCTCCACCGCGATCCACATCAGCAACTGGTCGAGGTTGGCGGCGAAGGATTTGCTGCGCCACTCGTCCTGGCGGTAGAGAAGGCTCTTGCGCTCTTCCACGGCCACGATCACGCCTTCGTCACCGCCTTCCAGGGTGTGTTGCCACATGACGCGGTCGCCCACCACGGCTTCGCTTTTCTTGCCGCGTGGGTGGCAGATCAGGCGCTCGCCAGCATCGTCTTCCACGATCACATGGCGGCCGTGCGTGGCCACCACCAGGCCGCTCTGGCACTGGCTGGTGTCCGTGCTCTTGCTGTTGCGACGAACGCCGCTGGGTTTGCCGGGCCGCTTCATGCGGACAGGGCGTCCACGCGGGCGGCGCAGATGAAGTCGTTGAGGGACAGGCCGCCCACGGAATGCGTGGACCAGCGGATGGTGCAGTGTTTGTAGCTCACGGCCAGATCAGGGTGGTGGTCTTGTTCATGGGCGACCCAGGCCACGGCGTTGACGAAGGCCATGGTGTGGTGGAAGTCGGCCAGGGTGTAGGTCTTGGTGAGGGCGCCGCCTGGCGTGCTGGTGTCCACCTGCCAGCCTTGCAGCTGGCTCAGGAGCAGCAATTGCTCGTCAGGCGTGAGGGCGGGGCCGCTCTGGTGGCTGCAACGCTGTTGCTGCAGGGGCAGGGCATGGGCTGCGGTCATGGTCACCTCACTCAGTTGGCCGCCATGGCCGCCAGGCGTTCGGAGGCCGGTGGGTGCGAGTAGTAAAAGCGCACGTACATCGGGTCTGGCGTCAGGGTGGACGAGTTGTCTTTGTACAGCTTGATCAGGGCCATGGCCAGGTCCTTGCCGCTGGACTGCTTGCAGGCGTAGGCATCGGCCTGGTATTCGTCGCGGCGCGAGAAGTACGAGAACACGGGCGACACAAAGAACATGAAGGCGGGCAGGGCCAGCATGAACAGCAGCAGGGCCAGCGCATCGTTGGGTGCCGTCAGGTTGGGCGCCACGCCCAGGCCGGTGTAGAAAGCCATCTGGCGCGACAGCCAGCCCAGCAGCGCGAAGCCGGCCAGGCTCATCACGAACATCATGATCATGCGCTTGAGCACGTGCTTGTGCTTGAAGTGGCCCAGCTCGTGCGCCAGCACCGCCTCGACCTCGCCGTGCGACAGCTTGGTCAGCAGCGTGTCGAAGAACACCACGCGTTTGGACGAACCCAGGCCGGTGAAATAGGCATTGGCGTGCGCCGAGCGGCGGCTGCCGTCCATCACGAAGAAGCCCTTGGCCTTGAAGCCACAACGCGTCATCAGGTTGGTCACGCGCGAGGCCAGGGTGTCGTCCTGCAGGGGTTCGAACTTGTTGAACAGCGGCGCGATGAAGATGGGGAAGATCACCATCAGCAGCAGGCTGAAGGCCACCCAGGCGCCCCAGGCCCACAACCACCAGGCCTGGCCGGCCGCGCCCATCAGCCACAGGATCAGGGCGGCAATCGGCGTGCCGATGAGGATGCCCAGCAGCACCTGCTTGAGCTGGTCACCGATCCACATGCCCCAGGTCATGCGGTTGAAGCCGTGGCGTTGTTCGATGCGGAAGGTGTTCCAGGCGTCCATGGGCCATTCGATGATGGCGCCAATGGCCGTGAACGAACCCAGCAAGGCGAGCTGGTAGGCCAGGCCGCCCCAGCGCGGGAAGACGGCGTCGCGCACCAGGTGGTTGAGTGCGTCCAGGCCACCCAGCAGCGTCCAGCCGAGCAGCACGGCGGTGCTGATGGCGGTGTTGAGCAGGCCAAAACGCAGTTTGTCCAGGGTGTAGTCGGCTGCACGCTGGTGGCTGGCCAGGGCCACCTCGTTGCTGAAGGCCGGGGGGACGGCACCTCGGTGGGTGGCCACGTGGCGCGCCTGGCGGCTGTCCAGCCAGAACTTGGTCAACAGGGAGGCGGTCACGAAGGCCGCGAAAAGCAGGGTGAGATCACTGGATTGCATGGGCGCCAGTGTACGTTTGCCTCACAATCGCCGCTTCGGGCTCGATGGCCATAACCCCACACCCATGCGGACAGGGGGCCATCGGGCCGCTGGTTTTTCGCATGACAAGAGCCGGGCGATGGCCCGCGCAAGGACCCTGATCGATGAGCGACACGCTGCCCGCCACAGCCCCGACCCCGGCCGATACCCCCGCCGCCGATACCCCTGCCACCCTGACCAAGAGCGACCAGAACCTGATCTGGATCGACCTGGAGATGACGGGCCTCAAGCCGGACAGCGACCGCATCATCGAGATCGCCGTGGTGGTGACCGACCCGAACCTGAGCATCCGGGTCGAGGGTCCGGTGTTTGCCATCCACCAGTCTGACGAGATGCTCAATGGCATGGACGCCTGGAACAAGGGCACGCACGGCAAGAGTGGCCTGATTGACCGCGTCAAGGCTTCGACGGTCGATGAGGACCAGGCCGCCAAGGCCGTGATCGCTTTTCTCAAGCCTTATGTGGGCAACAACAAGTCGCCCATGTGCGGCAACTCGATCTGCCAGGACCGCCGTTTCCTGGCCCGCTACATGCCTACGCTGGAGGCCTACTTCCATTACCGCAACCTGGATGTCAGCACCTTGAAGGAGCTGGCCAAGCGCTGGAAGCCGGGTCTGGCCGAGGGTTTCAAGAAGGCGCAGAAGCACACGGCGCTGGCCGACATCCACGAGTCCATCGACGAGCTGGCGTATTACCGCGAGCACTTCCTGGTGAAGTGAGGGCGGGCCATGTCTTCGCGTCTGTCTGACAAGCCGGGCATCGTTCGCCTGGACCAGCCAGCCCAGCCTGGTGCGGTTGATCACCCCCGGCCGGATCGGCTGGAGCAGGGCAACCCGCGCCGCGAAACCTGGACGCTGTACGAATCAGCCGATGGGCAGATGAGCTCCGGCATCTGGGCCTGTGAAGTGGGCCGTTGGCGCATCGTGTTTCCCGCCGGCAAGGACGAGTACTTCTTTGTGCTCGAAGGCCATGTGCGCCTGCACGACCGCGATGGCGGTTTCGTGGATGTGCAGGCGGGCCAGGGGGCCGTGATCCCGGGCGGCTTTGAAGGTGCGTTCGAGGTGATCAGCCCGGTACGCAAGCACTTCGTGGTGGTGGAGCGGCCTCAAGCGGGTTGAGGCCCGGCCGCGATCAGGTCAGGGCTTGCTGGCCGGCGGCACCGATGGGGCGGGCTGCGTCTGAGGTGTCGCGGGCGTGGCGGGGGACGGTTTGCCTTCAGTGGCAGGCGAAGTGGGTGCAGGTGAAGGCGTGGACGCCTCGCCCGCAGAGGCCGCAGCCAGTTGCGGTGGTGGCGTCAGCACACAGCCGTGCGACACGGCAAAACCCTTGAGAAAGGCCCGGCGGATGGAGCCGGCCGTGATGGCCGCCGCCAGCTTTCTGGAGTGGCGCTCTGCACCGCTGAGCTTGCGCACCCAGCTTCTGAACGGCACCAGGCCTTCGGCGGTGCGCTGGATGGCGCCGATGGCGGTGTTCTCGGCCATGTCCTCGCCGCGGTCCAGCAGGGATGGGTTGTCATCCGAAGCGGGGGCATCCAGATCGGCGCCCAGCACGGCATCGAGCTGGTACACCTCGGTCACGACCACGCTGCAAGTGGCATCCGAAGGCGGCAGGTAGGGCTGCTTGAGCGCGTTTTGCAGGACCTCGGGGATCTCGTCGCGCATCAGGTTCAGGTCGCTCAACGGGGTGGTGGCGGCCGAGGTGACGCGGTTTTGTGTCTTGGTGGTGGCGCATGCCGACAGCAACAGCAACAAGGCGAGTGTGCTGACGCGCTTGGCGTACTGGGCGAATTTCGGAACGGGGCTCACGGTCGTCATGCTTTCACTTTAACCGAGTACCTCACAGATGAGGCTTCGTGCGCGCCTTGTCAAGACGCCTGGAGGCCATCGGCAGGCAAACCGGTGGTCTTTCACGGATTCCCTGGTGTGGCGAAGGGCCACTGTCGAACTGCTTGCGCCAGCCAATCCGCTACGCTACCTCGCGCTTCAGTCACCAGACCCAGTGCGCGCCCGGCCTGTTGCAGGGTTGCTTGAGGCGATGACAGGTCCAGCGCCCGGGCCCCGTTCTGTTTGGACAGCTTCTCGCCGTTGTCGCCCAGCACCAGCGGCGTGTGCAGGTAGCGCGGCGTGGGCAGGCCCAGCCAGCGCTGCAGCAGGATCTGCCGGGGCGTGTTGTCGCACAGGTCGGCGCCCCGGACGATGTGGGTGACACCCTGTGCGGCATCGTCCACCACCACGGCCAGTTGGTAGGCCCACAGGCCATCGGCGCGCTTGATGACGAAGTCGCCCACGGCGCTGGCCAGGTGCTGGTGCTGGGGCCCCAGTCGGCGGTCTTGCCAGGTGATCAGGTCATGCGGGGCGTCGGGTACCTGCAGGCGCCAGGCGCGGGCGGGCTTGCCTTGGAGCCCACCTCGCTCTGGGCGGCAGGTGCCGGGGTAGACCAGGTCGCCATGGCGTGGCTTGCTCAGGCCCAGGGTGGCATTGGCCTGGGCGATGTCGGCACGGGTGCAGCCGCAGGGGTAGGCGTGGCCGTTGGCAACCAGTTGGTCCAGCGCCGCCTGGTACAGCGCACCGCGCTGGCTCTGGTAGACCGGGGGCGCATCCGGGATCAGGCCGCAGCTGGCCAGTTGCTGCAGGATGAGCTGATCGGCGCCGGGCACGCAGCGTGGCAGGTCCACGTCTTCGATGCGCACCAGCCAGCTGCCACCATGGGCACGGGCATCCAGCCAGCTGGCCAGCGCGGCCACCAGCGAGCCCGCATGCAGCGGTCCCGTGGGGGAGGGCGCGAACCGGCCGATGTAGCGGCCCGCCTCTGCCACAGCGCTCACAGGATCAGGCCCTCGTGCAGGTCCAGCAGGGCGCAGCGCGTGGCCGGGCTGGCCAGCTGGTGCAGCCACCAGGTCAGGGCCATGCCGGGCTGGGCACCCGTCTGGCGCCAGGCGTAGTGCGTGCGCACGACGCGGGGTGGGGTGTCCACCTCCTTGCGGATCAGGCGGCCTGAGGCGATGTGGGGACGCACCATGGGTTCAGGCAGGAAGCCGCAGCCCAGTCCGCGCAACTGGGCCTCGAGCTTGGCGGCCATCGAGGGCAGGGTCAGCACATCCTGGCCGGGCAGGATGCCCACGGTGGCCGGGGCCAGGTCGCGTGCGGTGTCGGCCACGGCGATGATGCGGTGCTGCGCCAGCGTGGTCGATGACAGCGGCTCGGGCGCCTGGGCCAGCGGGTGGTGGGGCGCCACGGTCAGCACGAACTGGTGCTCGCCGATGGCCTCGAAGCGGATGTCCTGGCTGGACGCACGTTCGGCCATCACCCCGATGGCGAGGTCCGCCTGGCCGGAAGCCAGCGCTTCCCAGGTGCCGGTCATGACCTCGCTGCGCATGCGCAGGCGGGTGGGGGGCTTGAGGGCGTAGAAGGCCTCCATGAGGTCGAACACGGCGTGCGGGGCAATGGCCTTGTCCACGGCCACGGTCAGCTCGGCTTCCCAGCCCGAGGCGATGCGGTGCACGCGGTTGGCCACGGCGTTCATCTGCTGCAGCAGCAATTGGCCCTCGCGCAGCAGCTCTTCACCTGCTGCGGTGAGTCGGGCCTGGCGGCTGCGGCGGTCGAACAGCAGCACGTCAAGCGCATCTTCCAGCTGGCGCACGCTGTAGGTCAGCGCCGAGGGCACCTTGCCCAGCTCGCGTGCGGCGGCGGCAAAACTGCCCGTGCGGGCGATGGCCACCACCATGTCCAGGGCTTCGGGCGAGAGGGCGTGGCTGCGGTCGGTCATGCAGGGTCAAACCTTGGATGATTCAAATTACTTGAATGATGCCATCAGCGGCCCGCAGCGGCCAGGCGGGTGTCGGCGCCTACAGTGAACCCACCGCGAACGACATTCGCTCACACCCTGAAAGGAGTCACACCATGCTGACACTGCGCCGCTCCGATGAACGAGGTTATGCCGACCACGGCTGGCTGCAGAGCTTTCACAGCTTCTCGTTTGCCGAGTACTTCGACCCGGCACACATGGGTTATGGGCCGCTGCGTGTAATCAACGACGACGTGATCGCGCCCGGCCGGGGCTTTGGCATGCACGGCCACCGCGACATGGAGATCGTGACCTATGTGCTCGAAGGTGAGCTGGCCCACAAGGACAGCCTGGGCAATGGCGCGAGCATCCTGCCCGGCGATGTGCAGCGCATGAGCGCTGGCAAGGGCATCATGCACAGCGAGTTCAACCAGGCCTTGTACAAGCCCACGCACCTGCTGCAGATCTGGATCGAGCCGACCGAGAAGGGCCTGCGCCCCGGGTATGAGCAGAAGAACTTCAGCGCCGAAGACAAGCGCGGGCGCCTGCGCCTGGTGGCCTCACCCGACGGCCGTGATGGCTCGGTGACCATCCACGCGGATGCGACCTTGTCCGTGGGCCTGTTCGATGGGGCTGAAGCGGCCGAGCTGGCGCTGGACCCGACGCGCAAGGGCTATGTGCACGTGGCGCGCGGGCAGGTGGTGGTCAATGGCCAGGCTTTGAACGCGGGTGATGCGCTCAAGCTGGACGGTGAGCACAGCTTGATCATCGGGCAGGGCCAGCAGGCCGAAGTGCTGTTCTTCGACCTGGGCGCCTGATGGCGCTCAAGCCTGGCCGGGCTCAGCTTTGCTGGGCTTCGAGCGTGTAGGCCGCGTGGTCGTCCTGCCCGATGGTCTCGACCAGCCAGGGCAGGGCTTCGGCCAGGCGGTCGTACAGCGTCCACGGCGGGTTGATGATGAACATGCCACTGCCGTACAGGCCCAGGCCGCCCTTTTCGGCGGCCTTGACGCGCAGCGTGGCATGCAGCCAGTCCACCTTGGGCAGCTCGGCGGCCAGGCGCTTGAGCTGGCCGGGCAGCTGCTGTGATTCGCGGCGCGCCACCTCGGGGTACCAGATGGCGTAGGTGCCGGTGGTGAACTTGGTGATCGCGTCCTTCAGGGTCTGCGTCACGCGGCGGTAGTCTTCCTTGAGCTCGTACGGCGGGTCGATGTGGACCAGGCCGCGGCGAGGGGGCGGCGGCAGGCAACCCTTGAGGTTGCTGAAGCCGTCGGCGCACTGGATGCTGACGCCACGCTTGACCGAGGCGAAGTGCCCTTCCAGCAGCTTGATTTCGGTGGGATGCAGCTCGAACAGGCGCAGGTGGTCACCCTCGCGCAGCATCTGCGCGGCGATCTGAGGCGAGCCGGGGTACCAATGCAGGTCATCCTTGTCGTTGACCTTGGCCACCTGGGCCAGGTAGTCCTGTACCGCTTCGGGCGTGGCTTTCTTATTGCGCAATGGCCACAGCGTGGTCACGCCGGTTTCGGCTTCGCCACTCTTGGTGGCGTAGCTGCTGGTGAGGTCGTAGAGCCCCCCGCCGGCGTGGGTGTCCACCACCCAGAAGGGTTTGTCTTTCTTGAGCATGTGCTCAAGCAACTGCACCAGGACCATGTGCTTGAGCACATCGGCGTGGTTGCCCGCGTGGAAGCCGTGTCTGTAACTGAACATCCGCCAAGGGTAGCGGTTTTATGGGCCTGTGCCCCCTGGCCGGTGTGACTTTTTTCTGGACGGCGATCAGGCGGAGGGCGCGTGCGGCAGTTCGATGACCTCGACCCAGGTCGGGCTGGTGCCGCAATCGAGCTGGCTTTGAAGCCGCATGCGGCCTTGTTCCGGATCGAAATCGATGACGCTCAGGCGGCCCGTGTCCTGGCTGGCCACGAAGAGCGTCAGGCCATCAGGGGCCAGCGCAAAACTGCGTGGCAAGGCTTCTGTCTGCAGGCAATCGACCAGGGCGAGCTGGCCGGTGGTGGTGTCGATGCGCAGGGCGCTCAGCGTGGCGGCGCGGCGGTCGCTGGTGAACAGCCATTGGCCGTTGGTGCTGACGCGCAGTTCGGCCGACCAGGGTTCGGTCGATATCTCCGGCGGCAGGATGCGGGCATGGCTCAATGGCGACGGTGGCGCGCTGCCTTCGCCCAATGCCAGCCCATCCACGCTGCCGCCAAGCTCGTTGATGAGGAACAGCCAGCGCCCGTTGGGGTGAAAGGCCAGATGCCGGGGGCCGCTGCCGGCACGGCAGGCATGGCGCAGCACAGGCTCGGTTGACAGCGGGGTGGCGGTTTGCTGGGGGGCAGACGCAAGCCGGTAGCACAGCAGCTGATCGGCACCCAGGCAACTCACCCAGACGTGCTGGCCATCGGGGGCCGGGCAGATGGCATGCGCTTGCCTGGGCGTGTTCAACACCTGCAGCGTCGGGCCGACAAGGCCGTCGGCCTCGATGGCGTTCACCGCGATCAGGTCTTCACCATAAGACGAGGTCAGCAGGTATCGCCCGTCCAGGCTGGTGGACACATAGACCATGTTGCCGGCCAGCGGGCTGGTGCCCAGCAGGCTCAGGTGGCCCTTGTGCGCGTCGACAGCCAGGGTGTGCACCGTGAAGGGTGCGGTGCGGTTCACCGCGTACAGGCGATCGCGCTGGGGGCTGAAGGCCATGGGCATGATGGCGCCGCCCAGCGCCAGCCGCTGCACGGTCTGCCAGCTGGCCTTCGTGGCGGGCTGATCAGCGAGGCCAGACGCAAGCGGGGGGGCGTGCGGGCGCAGCACATGGATGTCGCCGCTGCCGGCTGCCGACACGTAGACGGCCAGACGGCTGGAGCGGGCCGCCATGTGCATGGTGCCGTTCAGGCCTTGGCGCCTGCGGTGCCACGCCCGCGTCGGGCCATGCTCAGCAAGGCGTCGGGCATCAGTGCCTTGAACAGGGCGCGTGCGGCCGTGCCATTGAAGGCGCCATAGCGCAGCGCCGCCTTGATCAGCAGGCTGATGGCCAGGCCAGGGCGGTCCTCCGAGTTGGCGTATGCCGCATCGATGGTGACCTCCGACAGCAGCTTGCGCAGCGCCGGCCCACGTCGCTGCCGCAGCTCAGGGTCACGTGCCACGATGCGCTCGGCCACCATCACCACATCCACGCTCGAGTTCTTGCTGTAGCGCTCGGACGAGATCTGCGTGTTGGAGCGCCGGTAGTTCAGCAAGGGCCGGTCGATGTAGGCGAAATCGGTGACACGGGCGGCGCGCACCAGCCAGTCCCAATCGGTGCACAGACGCGCTTCGGGGTCAAAGCCACCGATCTGGTCGATCAGGGCGGCACGGAACAGCACCGTGGGCGGGTGGGCGAAGTTGCCGCAGGCCATGGTGTCGTAAACCGAGCCCATGTACACCGGCACGTCCACGGGTTCGCTCGCCGGTGTGGGCAGGCAGGCGGCCACATCCAGTGTGGTCTTGCGCGGGAACTGGCCGGCCGGGCCACCGCGATCGGCGGTGCATTGCGCGTAGTAGCAGGGGCTGTAGCGCTCGGCGATCGGGCCCTTGTCGCTGAAGGCGCTGAACTCCGTGCAACACAGGCCGACCTCGGGGTGCTGGTCCAGCAGGGCGATCTGCGCGGCGATGCGCTCGGGCATGCACAGGTCGTCGTGGTCCATCAGGGCGATGAATTCGCCGCGGGCATGCAGCAAGCCTGTGTTGCGCGCCGCAGGTACACCGCCATTGGCCTGGCGCACCGCCACGATGCGCTCGCCGTAGGACTGCAGCACCTGCCAGGTGTCGTCGGTGGAGCCATCGTCCACGATGATCAGCTCCATGGGCTGGTAGGTCTGCGCCAGCATGGTGTCGATCGTCTCGCCGATGTGGCGCGCCGAGTTGTACGCCCCGATGATGACGCTGACCAGGCGCGGGACGCGCGCATGCTTCTGTTGAATGGGGTGGATGATCATCATGCGCCTGCAATCAGTTCGAGGGGCATGACGTAGTCCAGCAACTCTCGGCAGCTCAGGAGACCCAGGAGCACGGCGGTGGTCATGTTGCGGCGGTTGCGCATGGTGGCCACCCATTGCTTGCCGCTGCGCAGCCCTTCCTCCAGCCTGGGCAGGAGGCCATCGCGCTGGAACACGTGTGTGCCCTGGGGTTCGCGGCCCGTGGCCAGCGAACTCTTGTAGCGGTAATCGCCCGCGGTGAAGTCGTAGACATGCTGCCCGTTGCGGGCGTTGTGTTCGATGGCCAGCGCGTGGCAGACCAGGCCTGGACGATCCTGCTTGTCCAGCAGGCCCGTGCGGAAGCCGGATTGGTAGAACACCACGCGGCCGCGGTGCACGAAGTTGTAGAGGTAGCCCAGTTCGGTGTCGCCTACCGAGATGCGCAGCAACTGGATCTCGCCGCGGTCGAACGCTTCTTCTATGAGCAGATCGTGGAAGCGCTCTGCCACCTTGGAGTTGACGAAGGCGGATTCTTCGCCACGTTCTTCCCATTTCTGGGCATGCAAGGCGCGCAGGGCGTTGAGAAATGCCCGGGCCTCCTGGGCGGTGCTGGCCGGGGTCAGCGTCACCTCGCCCAGCTTTCGGTAGCCGCTCAGGCTGCGCCTGACCTGGCTTCGCGTGTTGGCGCTCAACAGCGGGATGTAGCCCTCTGCCTGGGCACGCACCTCGTTGAGATCGACCGTGTACGAGGCCAGCTCGACGGTGCGCACCAGCATGCCGCGTTCCTGATGGGCACTGGCCAGTTCGGCAAAACGGGCCTCGGCCTTGGTGATCTCGAAGCGCCGCACACCGGTCTGAGTCAGCAGGTGGTTGAGCATGGCGTCCTTGATCTGCACGGCGCGACCTTCTTCCGTGAGGAAGCCGTTGTACTCGATGGTCAGGCTGTCGAACTCCATCAGCCCGGTCGCGTGCAGCCGCCAGCAAGACACGGGAACGACGCGCAGCATGCGGGCCCGGCCGCGGATCAACAGGCCCAGGCCCATGATGACATCCCCATCGCGTGCGACGAGCAACTGGGGTTGCAGATGCGCGGGCAGGATGTTCAGCCAGTTGCCGATCCATGACCATGATGTGAAAAAAGTGGCCATGGCGCGGGTTTCAAGCTCGCGCCACCATGCAGCCAGCGTGGTTCGGGGCGGTGGGCTTTCCAGCGCGATGGTCAGGGCCATTGAGGGACTCCGTGTACTTGTCTTTTGTTGGCATGCCGCACCAGGGGCCGGGCGCACCGCTGGCTGGTGGGCAGGGCAGGTGTCTTTTACCGAACGGCCGACGCATCACCTGGCGCATGAGGCGTGGTGGAGGCTGAGGCTGAAACGGGAACCGGCCGATCTTAATCAAACCAGGCCCTGGCAGCGTCCGCCTGTATCGGGGGGCGGCAAAGCCGGCTTGTGCGAAATTGCATGTTTCTCTAGCAATATACGTGCTGGAGTTACAGCGCCTGGTTGCTGTCCGAAATTGGCCCTGAAAAGGGTCTTGATAACTGGAAGTACATGACCGCAAGCAATCTTTCCCGGCCAGTGAGGCTGTTGGCCATTTCAGGTAGTTCACGCCAGGGTTCGCTCAATCGCCAGCTGCTTGGTCTGGCGGCGCGCAAGGCGCAGGCGCTGGGGGCGGAGGTCACGCAGGTCGATCTGCGCGAGCTGGCCCTGCCTGTTTACGATGACGATTGGGCCGCGGCGCATGGCAAGCCAGAAGGCGCCATCAAGCTGCGCGCCTTGTTTGCCAGCCATGATGGCTTGTTGTTGTCCTGCCCGGAGTACAACGCCTTGCCCACGCCCTTGTTGATCAACAGTTTTGACTGGCTGTCCACGGTGCCGGCACAGGATGAGCTGCCCGGCGGTACGGGCGCCACGTCTGGCAAGCCGGTGGGGCTGATGGCCGCCTCGCCAGGCGCCCTGGGCGGCCTGCGGGCTTTGCCCATCGTGCGCACCTACCTGAGCACCAATTTCGCCATGGTGGTGGTGCCCGAGCAGCTGGGCCTGCCGCATGCCGACCAGCAGTTCGATGAAGCCCATGGCCTGGTGAAGCCGGATCTGGACAAGGTGCTGGACCGCCTGGTGGCGTCGGTGGTGCGCCAGGCGCGCTGGCGCATCGCTGAACAAGCCTGAGGACGCCTGAAGGGCTCAGGCCAACGGGGCCGAGAGGCCTCAGTTGCTGGCCGCCAGGAAGGCGAGGAACACCTTCAGCGTGGCCTGCGGGTCTTCTTCCTGGGGCAGGTGGCCCAGCCCGGGGAAGGTGGTGAGCTGGCAGTGCGGGATGTCCCGGCAGAACAGGTTGCCCTGGTCGGGCGAGATCATCTCGTCTTTCTCGCCCCACATGACCAGTGTGGGTTGCTGCACCCGGTGGATCAGCGCTGAGTTGCTGCCGAACTGCGCCTGGTCCATGCGCTGGAACAGGGCGCGGCGGTTGCCCACGCGCAGGTTCAGCTCGAAATAGCGGTCGACCTTCTCTTTGGTGGCGTGGGCCGGGTCACCGAACACGCTGCGCACGCTGGACTCGACGAGCGAGCGCGGCAGGATGCGTTCGGACACCCAGCGCAGCCCGCGCATGCTGGCGATCTGGAAGGCCAGCGGCATGGACAGCACGGAGGGCTGGTAGCCGTCCGAGTCGATCAGCACCAGCTTGCGCACGCGCTCGGGTGCCAGCACGGCCGTTTGCCAGGCCACTTCGCCGCCCAGGGCGTTGCCCACCAGGATCACGCGCTTGACGTTGAGCGTGTCCAGAAACCGCAGCACGAAGCGCACATAGGCGTCGATGCGGTAGTCGCCCTGGGGGCTGGGGCCGGTCAGGCCGAAGCCGGGCAGGTCCACGCTGATGACACGGTGTTTGGCCTGCAGTGCGGTCTGCCAGCCTTCGTAGGTGTGCAGGCTGGACGACATGCCGTGCAGCAGCACGATGGGCAGGTTGTCCTCGCGCGGGCCGGTGTCCCGCATGTGCACCTGCATGCCGTCGAGCTCGACGAAGCTGGAGGGCTCGGGCGCCCAGCGCCCCACCAGTTGCCCCAGTTGCCGGTCAGGCTCCCAGGTCGACCAGACAGCCACAGCCAGGCCGATCCCCAGCAGGACGGCACTCCACCAAAGTCGGTTCAGCCACTTCATGCGCGCATCATGCCGCGCTTCGGGCCGGTTGACGCGGCTTGTTCATCTTGCGCAACTGTTTCATCACCAGCACCTGGTAGGCCGAGCCGAACAGGCGGATCACCTTGTCGAGCTTCTTGGCGTCGTTGCCGACCAGCACGCGGCGCTCGTTGTTTTCAACGGCCTGCAGGATCTGCAGCGCGGCCGATTCGGCGGTGGTCACGTTGATCAGCTTGTTGGCGCGGCGCTTGTGGGCGTCCACGCTCTGGCCGGTGAGCTTTTCCATGACCGGGTCCACCTTGCCGGCGTTCGCGATGTTGGTGGCGATGCCGCCCGGGTGCACACAGGTGGCGCTCACGCAGGCGCCTTCCATGTCCAACTCCATGCGCAGGGCCTCGGTGAAGCCGCGCACGCCGAACTTGCTGGCGTTGTAGGCGCTTTGCGTGGGCACGGCCATCAGGCCGAACAGGCTGGAGGTGTTGATGACATGGCCTTCGCCCGACGCTTTGAGGTGCGGCAGGAAGGCCTGGGTGCCATACACCACGCCCCAGAAGTTGATGCCCATGATCCACTCGAAGTCGCTGATCTTCATGTGCTCGACGGGGGCGGTCAGCGCCACGCCGGCGTTGTTGAAGATCAGGTTGACCTTGCCGTGGTCGCGCACGACTTCGTCGGCCCAGGCGTAGACCTCGTCGCGCTTGGAGACATCCAGCTTGCGCACGGTGACGCGCACGCCATGCTGGCTGGCCAGTTCGGCCGTCTTGACCAGCTCGGCGTCGTTGACGTCGCTGATGGCCAGATTGCAGCCGCGACGGGCCAGCTCGACGGCCAGCGTGCGGCCCATGCCGGATGCGGCGCCGGTGATGGCCGCGACCTTGTTCTTGAAGTCTTTCATGGGGTCTTCCTCAGGCGATGGGTTTAAGCGGTCACGCGGGCTGTCACGTTGGTGATAAAGGCGCCGCATTCTTTCAGGGTCTGGCGGGCTTCGGGCAGCATGAGCATGGTGGGCCACACGTGGGGCATCTTGGCCTTGAGGTGCAGCTCGCTCTTGACGCCTTGTTGCTGCGCGCGTTCATGCAGGCGGGTCGAGTCAGCCAGCAGGATCTCGTGCTTGCTGGCGTGGATCATCAGGGGTGGCAGGCCCTTGAGGTCGGCAAACAGGGGCGAAGCCAGCGGCGTGGTGGTGGGCTTGCCGTTGAGGTAGAGCGCTGCAGCTTCGGGCAGGGACTCGGGGTTGAACATCACGTCCGCATCGGCCAGGGACTTCATGGTCTCGCCCGAGCAGGACAGGTCGCTCCAGGGCGAGAACAGTACGGCGCCTGCGGGCATGGGCAGGCCCTGGTCACGCGAAGCCACCAGGCAGGCCAGGGCCAGGCCACCACCGGCCGAGTCACCACCGAAGACCACGCTCTTGGGGTCGATGCCCTTGTTCAAGAGCTCTTTCCACCAGGCCACGGCGTCGTCCACGGCAGCGGGGAAAACGTTTTCGGGCGCCATGCGGTAGTCCACCGACAGCACCTGGGCTTCGGCGGTGCGCGCCAGGTAGGCACAGGTCGGGCGGTGGGTTTCCAGGCCGCAGAAGAAGTAGCCGCCACCATGGAAGTACAGCACCGTGCGCTTCGGGTTGGCCACACTCAACCACTCGGCCGAGCACAGGGCGCTGGCCGGTTGCGCCGCCACGGGCGTGTGCTTGATTTCGGGCGGCGGGGGCGGGTAGCGCTTGGCCATCTTGTTGACCATGTGGCGTGCCTTGTGCACGTTCAATGGCCCACGCCCTGCGCGCTTGAACTGGTAACGCAGGACCATGTTGGCGATGACGGATTGAATGCTCATGCGCGCTCTGTGAAGTAGGGGTTGAGGTTGAAACGGCGGGTTTTCAAACGGTAGGCAAATGTAAACCCTGGCCACAGCGTCGTGTTGCGGCCCTTGTCGTCGATGTACCAGCTCTTGCAGCCGGAGTTCCACACGGTTTTCTTCAGGTCGGCCTGCACATCGGCCACGAAGCGGGCCTGCGCCTGGGGTTTGACTTCCAGGGCCTTGATGCGGCGCTCTTTCATGGTCTTGAGCGCCTCGACGATGTAATGCGCCTGCGACTCGATCATGAACACCATGGAGTTGTGGCCCAGGCCCGTGTTGGGGCCCATCAGCATGAAGAAGTTGGGGAAGCCTGCCACGGTGATGCCCATATAGGCCTCGGCGCCTTGCTTCCACACCTCGGCCAGATCGGCGCCACCCTTGCCGAACACGGCCTTGGGCGGGATCGGGTCCTGCACCTTGAAGCCGGTGCCGAAGATGATGGCGTCCACCTCGTGCTCGCGGCCATCTTGCGTGCGCACGCCGCGTGGCGTGATGGCCTGGATGCCCTCGGTGACGACCTCGACATTGGTGCGCGCCAGGGCAGGGTAGTACTCGTTGGAAATCAGCAGGCGCTTGCAGCCGGGCGTGTAGTCGGGCGTGAGCTTGGCGCGCAGGGCCGGATCCTTGATGGCCTTGTTGATGCGGTGCTTGCCCACCTTTGCCACCAGCTTCATCCACTCGGGCTTGAACTTGAAGGCCAGGAAGCGCATCTCCAGCGTCCAGTACAGCTTGGTGCGGGCGATCTTCTGGCGCCAGGGGTTGGCGTTGAAGTCGGCCTTTTCTTCGGGTTTGATGGGGCGGTCCATCTTGGGCACGACCCAGGGCGGGGTGCGCTGGAAGTAGGTGAGGTGGTCCACCTTGGGGGCAATCGCCGGCACGAACTGGATGGCGCTGGCGCCGCTGCCGATCACGGCCACGCGCTTGCCCGTCAGGTCGTAATCGTGGCGCCAGGTGGCGGAATGGAAGGTGGTGCCCTCGAAGCTGTCCAGGCCCTTGATGCTGGGGATGGCCGGGTTGCTCAGTCCGCCCATGCCGGAGACCAGCACATCGGCTTCGAACACGCGGCCGTCGTCCGCCTTGACGACCCAGACCTGGCGCGCTTCGTCATAGCGCGAGGCCGTGATGTTGGCGCCAAAGCGGATGTGGCGCAGCAGGTCGTACTTGGTGGCGACGTGCTTCAGGTACGCGTAAATCTCGGGCTGGGGCGCGTACATGCGCGACCAGTTGGGGTTGGGCTCGAACGAGAAGGAGTAGAGGTGGGACTCCACGTCGCAGGCGCAACCGGGGTAAGTGTTGTCGCGCCAGGTGCCACCCACGTCATGGGCACGCTCCAGCAGCACGAAGTCGTCCTCGCCGTTTTCACGGAGTTTGACACCCATGCACAGGCCCGAAAATCCCGTGCCCACGACGATGATGCGGTGCCGCTCCACCCCCTGGCCGGCGGCAAGCGGCTGCTTGAATTCATTCGGCTTCATACGGAGATCTTTCTGAAAGCACTTTGATTTGTGACAAGAATTATTGTCAGACTAACTTTGACAATGATTCATGTCAATATAGGGATCCCTATGGACGCAGCAATTTCCGACTCATCCCCCCCGAACAAGCGCCGTTATGGCGGTGTCTTGCCCGAAGAGCGCCAGCGCCTGCGGCGAGCCAAGCTCATCGACGGCGCGCTGGAGGTGTTCGGGACGAAAGGCTTCCACGCCACGACGGTGCGCGAGGTGTGCGTGGCTGCGCACCTGACGGAGCGTTACTTCTACGAGTCCTTCAAGACGCTGCCGCAGCTGTTTCTGGCCACTTACGCCGAATTGCGCGAGCAGTTGATGGCCTTGACGCTGGCCTCGCTCAAGCAGGCCGAGCCCACGCCGCTGGGCATGCTGGAGCCCGCCATGCGCGTGTTCCTGGAGTTCATCCGCGACGACCCACGCCGGGGCCGCGTGATGCTGGTGGATTCGCTGGGCGTGAACGACGAGGTGGCCGCCTTGAGTGGCGCCACGGCGCGCGACTACTCGGCCATGATGCGCCAGCACCTGCACCTGCTGGTGCCCAAGGGCCGCGCCGCCGAGATCAACCTGGACTTGCTGGCCGACGGCATGATCGGCCTGAACGTGCTGCTGGCCTCACGCTGGATGCAGGACGGCTTCAAGGAACCGATCGACAAGGTCGTCAAGACCAACTTGTTGCCGTATCAGGGCTTGCTGGCGCTCGTGGACCACGAACCCAAGGCCCCCAAAGCGGGCTGAGCCTGATAAGGTGGTGGCATGCTCGAAGCCATCCGCCAGCCACTGATCCAGCGTTATGCCGAGCCCCATCGGGCCTACCACGGCATGGCCCACATCGAGGCCTTGCTGCAAGCGCAACTCGCGCACCGCGATCTGATTCAGGACCAGCGCGCCGTCATGCTGGCGATCTGGTTCCATGACGCCGTCTACGACACGCAGCGGCAGGACAACGAGGAGCGCAGCGCCGTGCTGGCCGGGGAGATGCTGCAACAGGCGGGGGCGGATGCCGCCTTGATCGACTCGGTACAGCGCAAAGTGCGCGCGACGCACCACCATGAATGGACCGATGGGGACCCGGACACGGCGGTGTTCCTGGACCTGGATCTCGGCATTCTGGCGACCTCACCCGAGGCCTATGACCGCTATGCACAGCAGGTGGCCCAGGAGTGGGCCTGGGTGCCCGAGCCGGCCTACAAACAAGGCCGCGTCAAGGTTCTGCAAGCCTTTCTGGATCGGTCCCAGATCTATTTCACGCCGGCCTTGCGGGCCCAGTGGGAAGACCGCGCCCGCGCCAACCTCCAACGTGAAATCGCCGCGCTGACGGCGTGAGCGTCAACGCGGCGCGAGGTGCTGGCCAGCGAGCTGGCCGCGATGGGATCAGGCCTGCTTGAGCGCGGGCTGGGCCGCCTGGCTGGCCTGAGCGGTGGCCGAGTCGGTCAAACCAAAGCGGCGCATCAGCATCGCGCGCTTGGCGGGCAGGAAGTTGATGCGGTTCGCATCGCCACCGACGGCCTGGATCACGCGCTTGTCCATGATGGCGAACCACAGTGGCGGCACATAGGCAGCCAGGAACATGCCGAAGTAGCCGGAAGGCAGTGTGGGCAGCTCGGGGAAGTTGCGCAGCGACTGGTAGCTGCGGGTCGGGTTGGCGTGGTGATCCGAGTGGCGCTGCAGGTGGAACACGATCAGGTTGGACACGATGTGGTTGCTGTTCCACGAGTGGTGCGGCTGGCAGTGTTCATAGCGGCCATCGGCCTTCTTCTGGCGCAGCAGGCCGTAGTGCTCGATGTAGTTGGCCGAGGTCAGCTGGAAGGCGCCCCAGAAGGCCACGATGGCCAGGATGGGCACCATCTTCGGGCCGAAGGCCGCGATCAGGCCACCGTACAGCAGGGCCGTGACCAGGCCGGCTTGCAGGATCTCGTTGTCCAGGCTCCAGACCGACTTGCCGACGCGGTCCAGGCGTTCCGTTTCCAGATCCCAGGCGCGGAAGTAGGCGCCGGGCAGCTCGCGGAACATGAAGCGGTAGATGCTCTCGCCCATCTTGGAGGATGCGGGGTCTTCGGGCGTGGCCACATGGCGGTGGTGGCCGCGGTTGTGCTCGATCGAGAAGTGACCATAACCACCCAGCGCCGAGTTGAACAGGCCCATCTTGCGGCCGATCCAGTCCTTCTTGTGGCCCAACTCGTGGCTGAGGTTCAGGCCAAAGCCCAGCATGGAGCCGGTGATCACGGTGGTGGCCAGCCATTCATACCAGGCCAGGTCGTGTGTGGCCAGGAACACCACGTTGAACAACAGGCTGCCCCACAGCACGGGCACCACGAGGTAGTTGATCCAGCGGTAGTAGCCATCGGCTTCCAGGCGCGGCACGGCGCCCTCGGGCGGGTTGCTCAGGTCCTCGCCCATGATGTAGTCGAGCAGGGGCACGCCCAGGTAGATCGCGATCATGCTGGCAAAGAACCACATGGGGTGGGTGTGGCCGTTCAGGTAGGCCACAGGGCCCACCACCACGGAAGCCGGCGCGATGACCGACAACAGCCACATGAGCTTCTTGCGGTCGCGGTAGCTGGCGGGGTCTTGTTCTTGTGCAGGAAGGGGCAGGGTAGCGGGCATGGGTTTGTCTCCTCAAGTTCCTTGAACCATGACGTGACTGTGCGTTTTCCCTCCTCGACGCGACACCGTTTGTGCTGGCAGAATTTCGTCATTTAGTGACATGCCCGAATGACCTCAACCCGAATGGCATCCAGGATCGACATGCTTGATGCGCACGCGCCTGCCGACTGGTTGAAGCCCTCCCTGCACCCCGTCTACGCCCGCCTGATCTGCGCCGAGTTGCGCCGCCGCGGCTTCAGTGAAGACGAGATCCTGCAAGGCACCCGGCTGAACTGGGCCGAGTTGCATGGCAGCAACCTGTTCCTCAGCTTCGAGCAGACGCGCCGGCTCGTCCTGCGGGCTTTGACCTTGACGCAATGCCCCTGGCTGGGGCTGCAGGTGGGCCTGAGCACACAGTTGTCCGCGCACGGGGCCTTGGGTTATGCGGCCATGGCGGCCGGCACGGTGGGCGAGGCCATGTTGCTGTTGCAGCGCTTCACCGACGTGCGCCTGCGCCTGGCCCGCATGGATGTCGATACGCGTGGTGGCTTTGCCCTGGTGCTCAAGGAGGTGCTGGTGTCTGATGATGTGCGCGAGTACATCGTCGGGCACATCGCGGCGGCCATGTTGCGCATGTTCGAGACCATCGCCGGTCAGGACATGCGGGGCCGCGTGCGGATTCAGTGGCCCTTCCCCGAGCCGCCCTGGGGCCAGCACTACCGCGACTTCTGCCCGCAAAGCGAATTCGGCGCCGATCAACTGCGCATGGAGTTGCCGCTGGATGTGTGGGGCAGTCCGGGCATCGCGTCCGACCCCGAGGCCTTTCGCACGGCCTTGCGCGACTGCGAACGCCAGCTCAACCAGATCGAGATGGGCACGGTGACGACCCGCGTGCAACGCCGCCTGTTGGGCTGCGACGGCAGCTACCCGTCGCTGGAGCAGATGGCCGAGCTGGAACATGTGTCCCCGCGCACGCTGATTCGCCATCTGAGCGAAGAGGGCATGAGCTACCAGCGCCTGCTGGATGCGGTGCGCGAGGAGCTGGCCTGCTGGCTGCTGGTGCACACCGAGCTGAGCGTGGAGGCCATCGCCGAACGCCTGGGGTATCAGGACACGTCCAACTTCAGCCGCACGTTTCGGCGCTGGCTGGGTGTCACACCGCGGGATTTTCGGCAAACCCGGGTAGACCACAAGCCACTTGAGGCTCAATCGGGCTGATCCGGGTGCCGGGCTTCTTACAATGCCTGGATGCCTTTCGTACACCTGCGCTCCCACACAGAATTTTCGGTCGTTGACGGCACCGTTCGCATCGACGACCTGGTCGCTGCCGCCGCCAAGGACAAGCAGCCGGCCGTGGCCGTCACCGACCTGAGCAACCTGTTCGGGGCGCTCAAGCTGTACAAGGCCGCGCAGAAGAAGGGCGTTCAACCCATCATCGGCGCCGATGTGTGGCTGGAGCCCGAAGAAGCCGGCAAGGCGCCCACGCGCCTGCTGCTGCTGATCCAGAACCGCAAGGGCTATCTGCGCCTGTGCGAACTGCTGGGCGAGGCCTGGACGGCGCCCGGCCAGCGCACGCATGCCTGGGTGCACTGGGCCTCCCTGGCGGCCAACAACGAGGGCCTGATCTGCCTGTCTGGCGCCGAAATGGGCATGGTGGGCCAGGCCTTGCTGATGGGGGATGTGGCCAAGGCCGAGGCCCAGGCGCGCAAGCTGGCCGAGACCTTCCCGAACCGCTTCTACATCGAGCTGCAGCGCGCCGGGCACAGCACCAACGAGCCCTACATCCGCGAAGCCGTGCCCCTGGCCGCGCGCCTGAAACTGCCCGTGGTGGCGACCCACCCCATCCAGTTCCAGGAGCCCGATGACTTCCAGGCGCACGAGGCGCGCACCTGCATCGCCGAAGGCGAGACCCTGGGCAACCCCAAACGCGTCAAGCGCTTCACGCGGGATCAGCACTTCAAGACCACGGCCGAGATGGAGGCCCTGTTTGCCGACATCCCCTCGGCCATCAGCAACACGCTGGCCATTGCCCGCCGTTGTTCGTTGACCCTGGTGCTGGGCAAGCCGCAGCTGCCCAACTTCCCCACGCCCATCATGCCCAATGGTGAGCCGCAGCCCATGGAAGACTTCTTCCGCGAGCTGTCGCACGCCGGCCTGGAAGAGCGTTTGGTTCACCTGTTTCCTGATGAGGCCGAACGCGAGGCGCAGCGCCCACACTATGTCGAGCGCCTGGACTTCGAGATCAACACGATCCTGAAGATGGGCTTCCCGGGCTACTTCCTGATCGTGCAGGACTTCATCAACTGGGCCAAGAACAACGGCTGCCCCGTGGGGCCGGGCCGGGGCTCCGGTGCCGGCTCGCTGGTGGCCTATGCGCTCAAGATCACGGACCTGGACCCGCTCAAGTACAACCTGCTGTTCGAGCGCTTCCTGAACCCTGAACGCGTCTCGATGCCCGACTTCGACATCGACTTCTGCCAGGGCAACCGCGACCGCGTCATCGACTACGTGAAGGACCGCTACGGCCGCGATGCCGTCTCGCAGATCGCCACCTTCGGCACCATGGCGGCCAAGGCCGCGCTGCGTGACGTGGGCCGCGTGCTGGGCATGGGTTATGGCCAGGTGGACGGCATCGCCAAGCTGATCCCGGCGCCCCCGGGCAAGACCGTGACGCTGGCCAAGGTGCCCGCCGAGCCGGACCCCGGCATCATCTACGCCCGCAAGGAAGCGCCCGAGCTGGAAGAGCGCGAGAAGGCCGAAGAAGAAGTGGCCTCGCTGCTCGAACTCGCCATGCGCGTGGAAGGCATGGTGCGCAACATCGGCATGCACGCAGGGGGCGTGCTGATCGCGCCCGGCAAGATCACCGACTTCTGCCCGCTGTACCAGCAGCCCGGCAGTGAATCGGCCGTGAGCCAGTACGACAAGGACGACGTGGAAGCCATCGGCCTGGTGAAGTTCGACTTCCTGGGCCTGGCCACGCTGACCATCCTGGAGCTGGCCAAGGACTACATCATCGCCCGCCACCCGGATCAGAAGGACTTCGACTTCGCCAAGATCCCGCTGGACGATACGGCCTCGTACCGCTTGCTGTCAGAAGGCAAGACCGTGGCCGTGTTCCAGCTTGAATCCCGCGGGATGCAGGGCATGCTGCGAGACGCCAAACCCAGCGTCTTCGAGGACATCATCGCCCTGGTGGCGCTGTACCGGCCAGGCCCGATGGATCTGATCCCTTCCTTCTGTGCGCGCAAGCACGGCAAGGAAGAGGTGACCTACCCGCATCCGCTGATGGAGCAGGTGCTCAAGGAAACCTACGGGATCATGGTCTACCAGGAGCAGGTGATGCAGGTGGCCCAGATCGTGGGGGGCTACTCACTGGGCGGCGCCGACTTGCTGCGCCGCGCCATGGGCAAGAAGAAGGTCGAGGAGATGCAGCACCACCGCGGCATCTTCTCGGAAGGCGCGGCCAAGAACGGCATCAGCAAGCAACTGGCCGACGAAATCTTCGACTTGATGGAGAAGTTCGCGGGCTACGGCTTCAACAAGTCGCACGCCGCCGCGTATGCCTTGCTGGCCTATCACACGGCCTGGTTGAAGGCGCACTACACCGCCGAATTCTTCTCAGGGAACATGAGCGTGTCGAGTGACGACACGGACAAGCTCAAGATCTTCCATGACGATGCCACGCAGAACTTCGGCATCACCTTCACGCCGCCCGATGTGAACCAAGGCGAGTGGCGCTTCGTGCCCACGGGCAACAAGACCATCTGCTACGCGCTGGGTGCCGTCAAGGGTACGGGCCAGGGCGCCATCGAAGCCCTGGTGCGCGAGCGCAAGGAGAACGGGCCCTTCAAGAGCTTCTTCGATTTCTGCGCGCGGGTGGACCGCAAGCAGGTCAACAAGCGCGTGGTCGAGGCCCTGATCAAGGCCGGTGCCTTTGACTCGCTGGAGCCGCATCGTGCCGGCCTGCTGGCCAGCGTGGGCCTGGCCTTCGAGTACGCCGACACGCTGGTGGCCAATGCCGACCAGGGAGGCCTCTTTGATTTTGGCGACAGCCATGCAGCCTCGACCAACGAGCCCGAGCTGGTGCCCACCGAGATGTGGACGCTCAAGGAGCGCTTGTCGCTGGAAAAAACGGCCATCGGCTTTTACCTCTCAGGCCACTTGTTCGACGAGGCTGAACCGGAGGTGCGCCGTTTTGCCAGGCAGCGCATTGGCGACCTGAAAGACAGCCGCGACCCGCAGGTGGTGGCCGGCATCATCAGCGAGCTGCGCGTCATCAACGGTGTGCGCGGCCGCGTGGCCATCTTCAAGCTCGACGACAAGAGCGACGTCATCGAGGCCGTGGCCAATCAGGACACGCTGGACGCCAACAAAGACCTGCTCAAGGACGATGAGCTGGTCATCATCACCGGCAAGGTACAGACCGACCGCTTCTCGGGTGGCCTGCGCCTGAACGTGCAGCAGGTGATGAGCCTGCCGGCGGCGCGTTGCCGTTATGCCCGTTTCGTGCGCGTGCTGGCCAAGGACCAGAAGCTGCCCGTGGCCGACATCCTGCGCGAGTTCCCTGCGCGCCAGATCGAGGCGCCCCAGCCTGATCTGCCGCCCACCATACAAGGGCTGCCGATTCGCGTGGTGGTGGAGCGGCGCACCCCGGACATCTCGGCCAGGGCCGAGGTGGAGCTGGGCGACAAGGCACGCATGTTCCCCAGTGACCAGGCCCTGCAGCGCTTCAAGGAGCTGATGCCCGAGGGGCAGGCCATGGTGGTGTACGGCGAGGGCTGATCAGTCCAGCGATGCGACCTGGATGGCGGGGCTGCCCACGCATTCGCCACGGCTCAGGCAGGCCGCAGCCACCTGGCTGAGGTTACGGCCCAGCACCACGCGCACATCGGCACGCATGCCGTCTTGCAGGCTGGCCGAGGCCTCTTCCAGCTCGCTGCTGGTGGGCAGCAGCCGGGCCAGCGCGCGAGCCTCTGCGGCCTTGCCTGGGCGGTAGACGATGCGCGTGTTCGACACATCGAACTTCGCCATGTTGGCGATGCGATTGGGCTTCAGGCCTTGACGGGCCAGCGCGTGGCTGAGCCCTTTGGCCGCGCCCGCAATGCCGTTGCCGTTGAACACCTCCACCGTCAGCCCCGTGAGGGTGACGGACATGGTGGAGGCGGGCACGGCCTGGTCGTTGAGCGCCACCGATGTGAGTGGCACCACCTTGATGTTGTCGGCGCCCTTGAGCTGCAGCGGCTCGGCGGAGGCCGTGGTCGTGATCTGCGGCAAGGGGGCCACATTCGGTGTTTGCTGAACACCCAGCACGGTGGTGAGCCTGAGGGCCATCTGGGTCACCCCGGACAAGGTCGGTTCGGCTACAGGCGCCGCCGGGCTGGTGGCCTCACGCGGCTCGACCTGGGCCACGGTCATCGACATGGCCGATTGCGCCAGCATGGCCAGGTTGTAGCGCGCCTGGGCGTGCGTCGGGTCTGCCTGCAGTGCAGCCTTGAACATGGCCACGGCCTCATCGCGTTCGCCCTGCAGCTTCAAGGCATTGCCCAGGTTGTTGAGGATGCGGGCGTCGTGTGGTGCCAGCGAGGCCGCTTCTCGCAAAGAGCTGATGCCCTCGGGCAAACGCCCCATGCGCGCGAGACACAGGCCCAGGCCATGGTGGGCATCCGCACGGCCGGGGGCCGCGCCCACGGCGCGTGCCCACCAGATGGCGGCGTGCTCCAGCTGGTTTTCCGCCTCCGCTTCGCGTGCCCGCACCATGTAGCCGTAGGACAGGTCCACCTGCCCACCCTGCTTGACCTGGTAGTTCGGTTTCACCTGGAGCGCCTGCGGCCCCATCGGGTTGTGCGCGCAGCCTGAGAGCGCCAGGCCAATCAGGATGGTGCCGCAGGACAGGGCGAACTTGGGCTGTGACATGGGGGTGTCCTTCCTTGGCTACTTGGCCGTGAAGATGCCGACCAGCTGGATGATCGAGGGGCCGACCAGCACGAACAGCAGGGCCGGGAACAGGCACAACACCAGCGGGAACAGCAGCTTGGTGCCAATCTTGGCGGCCTCTTCTTCGATGCGCTGGCGGCGGCGTGTGCGCATGGTCTCGGAGTGCACGCGCAGCGCCTCGGCGATGCTGGTGCCGAAGCGCTCGGCCTGCATCACCATGGTCACGAAGCTGTCGACCTCGTCCACGCCGGTGCGGCCGTAGAAATTGCGCAAAGCCATGGCCCGGTTGAGGCCGGCGCGTGTTTCCATGCCGATGATCCGCAGTTCCTCACCCAGCACCGGGTTGCTCATGCCGATGTCTTCGGCGACCCGCGACATGGCCGAATCCATGCTCAGGCCGGCCTCCACGCACACGGTCATGAGGTCAATGGCATCGGGCATGCCCTCCACGATGCGCTGGCGGCGGTGCCTGACGGCCCACTTCAGGAACAGGCTGGGCAGGTAATAACCCAGCGCCGCGGGCGCCAGCACGGTCATGATGTTGAACGAACGCGGGCCCACCGTGCTGAAGGTCAGCACAGACAGGGTCAGCAAGGGCAACAGCAGCGTGAGCGCCGCCTTGGCGCCGAAGTAGGCGGCGGGCGCCGATTTCTGACGCAGGCCGGCATGGGCCAGCGTCAGCGAGATTTCGTTGAAGCGGTCCTCGTCGGGGGTGGCCAGCTTGCCGATGGGTTCGGTGACGCGGGCCAGCACGTTGATGAGGTGGTTGCGCCTCACGCGGCGCGCGGCATGGGGCGAGGCATCGACGAGGTCTGCCAGACGGCGCCGGGCCTCGTCAGGGAAGAAGATGTCGAACACCCACACGGCAAACAGCGCAGCTGCCGCGAAGATGAAGAGCAGGACCAACCAGATTGACATGTGTGGCACTCCTCAGGCCCTGATGCGCACAATGCGCGTGATCCACAGGATGCCCAGCGCCATCAGCACCAGCATGCGGAACAGCCACATCCGGCCGGATGGGTCCGTCCAGATCAGGGACATGGATTTGGGGTTCAGGTACATCAGGAAGGCCGCCATGCCAAAAGGCAGCAGGCTCAGGATCCAGGCAGACATGCGGCCTTCGGCGCTGCGGATGCGCACCTCGCCGATCAGCTTGAACCGTTCGCGCATCAGCTTGGCCAGCTTGTCCAGCAACTCGGCCAGGTTGCCGCCGGTTTCACGTTGCACGGTCAGCACCACGGCCAGGAAGGACACCTCGCGCAGCGGCACGCGGTCGACCAGGCCTTGCAGCGCATCGTTGAAAGGGATGCCCAGCGTGACTTCGTCCGACATCTCGCGCAATTCGGGGCCCAGCGGACCGGGCAGCTCGTCGCCGCACATCTTGATGGCCACGGACAGCGCATGGCCCGCCCGCATGGCGCGGGCCACCATGTCCAGCGCCTCGGGGAACTGCTGCTCCAGGCGCTTGATGCGTTTGTCGCGGCGGTAGCTGATGAACCACCAGGGCGCCGCACCAATGGACAAGCCCACGGCCGCACCAAAGGGCAGGGGCCGCCCCGTGACGGCCGCCGCCAGGATGCCGGCCAGCAACAACGCGGCCGAGATGAGCACCATGTCTGCGGCATGCAGGCCGGCGTCAGCCTGGTGAACATACAGGGTCAGCCGCTTGCCAATCGGGTTCCCCAGCATCCAGCGGGCGAGCTCGCCAATACGGGCTTGCTCTTCCTCCCGCGTCAGGCGCAGTTCAACCTGCCTGCCGGTGTCGTTGAGTTGCGCCAGGCGATTGCGGATGCGCCGGGCTTCCCGCGAGCGACCGGCAAAGAAGGTGTGATACAGCCCTTCGAGTACCAGCACCACGGCCAGAAAGGCCAGGATGACGAACATCAGGTAGGTTGCGTTCATGACTTGCTCCTGATGTGCTTCACACGTTGTGTTTGACGGGCTCGAACAGCCGCTCGGGCAGGTGGATGCCCTTGGACACCAGCTTGTCCCACAGCTTGGAGCGCACGCCCGTGGCGGTGAAGTGGCCCTGGACCACACCGTTGGCGGCCACGCCGGTCTGCTTGAAGACGAAGAGCTCCTGCATGGTGATCACATCGCCTTCCATGCCGGCGATCTCGGTGACGCTGGTCAGGCGGCGCGTGCCGTCGGTCAGGCGGTTGACCTGCACGATGACGCCGATGGCCGATGCAATCTGGCTGCGTGCGGCGCGGGCGGGCAGGTCCACACCCGCCATGGCGACCATGCTTTCCAGGCGGGCCAGCGCATCACGCGGGGTGTTGGCGTGAATGGTGGTCATGGAGCCCTCGTGGCCCGTGTTCATGGCCTGCAGCATGTCCAGCGCCTCGGGGCCGCGTGTTTCGCCCAGCACGATGCGGTCAGGGCGCATCCGCAGGGCGTTGCGTACCAGTGCGCGCTGGTTGATCTCGCCGCGGCCTTCGATGTTGGCCGGGCGGGTTTCAAGGCGCACCACATGGGGCTGCTGCAGCTGCAACTCGGCGGCGTCTTCGATGGTGACGATGCGCTCGTTGGTGGGCACGTAGCCGCTGAGGATGTTGAGCAGCGTGGTCTTGCCCGAACCCGTGCCACCCGAGATCACGATGTTGACCTTGGCCTCTGCGGCCGCGGCAAGGAACAAGGCCATCTCCTCCGACAGGGACTTGAAGCCCAGGAGGTTGCTCATCTGCAAGGGCGTGGCGGAAAACCGCCGGATCGAGAGAATCGGGCCATCGATCGCCAGGGGCGGGATGATCACGTTCACGCGGGAGCCGTCGTCCAGGCGGGCATCGGCCATCGGGCTGGACTCATCGACGCGCCGCCCCACACGGGAAACGATCTTGTCGATGATCTTCATCAGGTGGGCGTTGTCGGCGAACGCGATGTTCGTCAACTCCAGCTTGCCCATGCGCTCCACGTACACCTGCTGAAAGGTGTTGACGAGGATGTCCGACACGGACGGGTCCTGGAGCAGGGGCTCGATGGGCCCCAGCCCCAGCATCTCGTTCTGGATCTCGGTGACCAGTGCGCGCCGCTCCGAGGCATTGAGGGCGATGCTCTGCTCATGCAGCAGCTGTTCGACCAGCAGGCGCAGCTCTTCGCGCAACCGGTCGGGCGGCAGCCTGTCCAGGGCTTCGATGTCCAGGCGACGCAGCACCTGCTGGTGCACCTGCGATTTGAGTTGCTGGTAGGCCCGCGTGGCAGCAGGGTTGGCGTCCACCGGGGCTGGCACCGCGCCTGTCGGTATCAGCTTGGACAGGGCTGCGCGGGTGATGGCTTCATCGTCAGGTGGCGGCATCACGCTGTCGGGGGCGCCGGACGGAGCCGTTGTGGTGAGTGCTTTCTCACCGCCTCCACCGCCACCGGCACCCAGGCCGAGACGTTCTCTCAAACTCATACCGATACCCCGTCACCACGTTTGTCGAAGAACTTGCCCAGCATGCCCTTGATGCCCGCGTTGCCTGCGTCCACAGGCGCCTGGCCGGTGATGCTGGAGGCCAGTTCATGGATGGCCAGCGTCACCGGGCTGCGCGGTGCAATGCGCGAAACCGGCACGCCCTGGTTCACCGAGTCGGCCACCACGCCATAGTGGTTGGGGATGGTGCTCAGGTGCTGGATGTTCAATGTGCGCTTCAGGTCGTGCAGCGTCAGCTGGCCGCCCGCTTCGAAGCGGTTGACGATCCAGTTGATCTTGCTGGGCGGATAGTCCAGCGACGTGAAGATCTGCTGCAGCCGCTTGCCGTCGCGGATGAAGGGCAAGGTCAGTTGCAGCACGGCATAGACCTGGTCGGCCATGTCCAGTGCCTGCAGGGCCACGGCATTGAGCGTGCGGCCCAGGTCAATCACGATGTAGTCGAACTCGTTCTGGGCCGTGTGCAGCAGGGTGCGCACGTGTTCGGCGTGCACGTCTTCGGCAGCAGCCGGGTCTTCAGGTGCCGGCAGAACGAGCAGGCCGGGGCTGACTTCCAGCATCGACGCACGCAGCAACTCCTGGTCAAGCCGTTCGCTGTTGCGTGCCACTTCGGCTACGTTGCTGGAGGCCTGCTGGCTGCTGATGAACAGCAAGGCGTCGCCGAACTGCAGGTTGAAATCGAACAAGGCCACCTTGCGCGTGCCTTCGGCTGCCAGGTCCACCGCCAGGTTGGCCGCCAGGAAGGTGGCGCCGCTGCCGCCCTTGCAACTGATGAAGCACAGGATCTTGGCCTTGCGGGTGGGGCGCAGCGCACCGCCTTTCTTGCGGGCCAGGCGCTCGACAGCCTGGGCCACCGCCACGCCATCGGGGTTGCCGGGCAGCACTTCGCGCACACCGGCGCGCATCAGACTGACCAGCGTATCCGCATCGGGCTGCAGGCCGACGATCACGCAATCAAGGTAGGGCAGGTCCTGTGCCAGGGCCTGCAAGGCGGCGAAGTCATCGGGCTTTCGGGCCTCCACCACCAGGATGTCGGGCACATCCTCCTTGATGGCGGCTTGCGCCTCGCTCAAAGACCCGTAGGCGCTGGTGATGTGCAGGCTTCGGGGGGATGCGCGCAGCGACGCTTGCCAGCCTTGAGCGGCGGTGGGACTGCAGACCAGATGGATGTGCATAGGCGTTCAGTGGCAAATGGCTACGTCAACTGCAGAAGCCGTTGTTGGTGCTCACCATGAGCTCACGCGGCGCGGTGGTCGACACGGTGGGCAAGGTGAGGTTGAGCGGAAACACCGGGATGACGGTCGGGACGGGGACACCGCTGAGCGCGACCCGGACATAGGCGCAGTCCGACGTGCTGGTGCAGCTGGTGCTCATGTCGCTTTTCATGCGCGTGATCGTGACGTAGCTGCTGTAGTCGCTGGGGATCTGCGGCAGGATGGCGCGCATGCGGTTCACCGCCAGGTTGACCGTGGTGTCGTTGGGGTCGCACAGGGCGATGGTGCGGGCGCCGATGCGGGTGGCCTCGGAGGCGACATTGCGCAAGTAGGCAAACCGGGCCAGTTCGATGGCGCCCAGGAACAGGGGCATGAAGAGCACGAAGCTCAGGGCAAACTCGACAGCCACGACGCCTCGGGCCGCGCGGGCAGGCGTGCTGTTCATGAGGAGGGGTGGGCGATGTGTGTTCATCTCAGCCCACCCTGGGAAGCGTCACGGAAATGGTCTTGAACAGCATGTCGGCGACCGTTTGCGGGAAATAGGAGATGAGGGTCAGGTTGCTGACCTGCACCTGGACCAGGTTCACGGTGCCGGCACCGGTGACGGGCTGGTTGGTCATGCTGGCGGTGCTGGCGCCCGGGATGTCGCAATAGCTGGGCGTGCAGAACTGGATGGCCGTGCTGGAGGCGGTGAGCTCGCTGGTCAAGGCCGGCCCGCTGTTGGAGAAGCTGCCGTAGATCACCAGATTGCGGGCCCTGCTCACTTCGGTGGCACCAACGGTGGGCGAGGTGGCCAGGTAACGTGCAGCCGTTCTGGTCGACTGCGCGATCTCGTTGTAGGCATACATGGCGCGCCCCAGGTCGAGTGCACCAAACATCATCGTGGCCAGCAGGACGGTGACCAGCGCCAGTTCGATCACCACGACGCCGCGTGTGCGCAGGCTGCTGGGGGATGAAGGGCGTGATTTGCGCATCATGGGTCCCCGTCAGTTCACCAGCGTGGCCACCGAGTTGCCGATCCCGCTGCCGGAGGGGTCGGGCAGGCCGCTGATCTGGCACGGTGTGCCGCTGGTGCCGGGCTTGCCCAGGTATTGCAGGTACAGCGGGGTGCTGTTGGCACCGTTGCCGTTGTCCATGGGGTTGAGCATCAGCACGCAGGCGCTGTCCGTGACCTTGGGTGCAGCAGAATTGCAGTCCGCCACGATCAGGGTCAGGATGCGGCGGTCCCGGCCGTAGGTCTGCAACTCGCTTGTGGTGGCGATCTTCTTGTAGGCGCTGTTGCTGAAAGATTTGCCGCCGCTCTGATCCACATAGGCCGCTTTGGAGAAGGGCGTGTTGCTGGCCCGCTGGACGAGGTAGTCGTCGTAGGCGTTGGTCGCATTCAGCGGGATGCTGGCCGTCGGGTAGGCATAGCCGGTCTTGTCCGGCATCGGCGTGGTGGACAGCGTCAGATCGGTTGAGGCCGATTTGTACAGGCCGAAGCGCGAGTTGTATTCGTCGCTCACACCGCTGGCCACGCCGGGGAAGGTGACGGGGTCGCCCTTGCCGGCGCAGGTGTTGTCGTTGGACGAGAGCCCGGCGGCAATGGTGCTGGCACCCCCTTTGCCGGACAACAGCGCCCACTTGAACACGGTGCCACCCAGCGTGCCCTTCTTGTCGGCATAGGCTTCGGTCAGCCACTGCCCCTTGGTGTAGGTGGGGCCACTGCACACGGCAATCGGCGCGTTGGTGCACATGTTCTGCCCGCCAGAGAGCGTGGCCACGGCCACGGCCTGGGCCTGCATGCTGTTGATGCCCAGCACGCTCAGGAAGGCCGGCGCGATGGTGCTGGGCTTGATCGTGCACTTGGCATAGCGCGACGCGTTCTGCGACTTGTCGAAAGTGCCATTGCTGCTGGTCGAGAACGTCACATCGTTTTCGGTGATGGCCACGCTCTTGCTCTGCAAATCCATCTTGTTGCGGTTGGCCAGGTTCACACCACGCTTGGCGGCGCGGCTCAGGCAACTCGCATCACCTGCTTCGCACACCAGCTCGGTGGCAGCCGCGAGGGCACAGGCATCGGCGGCCGACTGCAGTTCGCTCTTGTTGCTCAGCAGCCGGCCGCCGTCCAGCGCCAGGCCGAGCGCACCGAGCAACACCACCATGGCAATGGCCACAAAGATGGCGAACGCACCGTGCTGGCGCTGCCTGCCGGCTGCGCCTGGAGGGGCAATGCGTCGGGTGCTCATGGCGGGCTCGTCCAGCGTGGTTCAGCGGTTCGAGTTCGTGCCGGTGCTGCCACCCACGCCACTGACCGTCGGGATCTCGCCGGTCTGCGGGTTGCGGTAGCTCTCCAGCAGGCGCTCGGAACTGGCGCGCACGGTGCGGCCGTCGGCGCCCAGGGGTTTGGCTTCGTTGGCCGCGCTGGCCTCGGGGTTGATGCGCTGCTGCACATTGAGTTGGTGCACCGATTCACCGAAGTGGGCATCCAGGATCGGGGAGGTCGAGGCGCAGCCGCCGATCAGGATGGCGGTACTCAGCAGGGTGCCCAGGGCAGCCCTGTTCAGGCATGAAGAGTGGTTCATGGTTTGTCCTTGGGCGTGCTCAGGTCGAAGCCACCGTTGCTGGCGGGTTGGCGAGAAGGGGCGGGTGCGGGGGCGCTGCCGGCTGCGTCACCATCGGGCTTGCTGCCTTCGGTGCGGCCATTGAGGATCACGTCACTGCGGCTGGGGGGCACGTAGTTGTCCGTTGGCAGCTTGTAGTCGGCCGGCAGTGACTTGACGAGGCGCGGCGTGATGACGAACACCAGCTCGGTGCGATTGGTCTGGAACTGCGAGCTTCTGAACAGCGCGCCGATGACAGGTAACTCACCCAGGAAGGGGAAGGCGCTGATGTTGGTTGTGGCGTTGTTCTTGACCAGTCCACCGATGGCAAAGCTCTGGCCATCGGCCAGTTGCACCGTGGTTTCGGCCTTGCGCGAGGTGAACGAGGGCAGCACGGCGTTGCCATTGAGGCCTGCGATGGTCACGCCCGAGGCATTGAGCTCGGACACCTCGGGGCGCACGTGCAGGTTGATGCGGCCACCACCCAGCACCGTGGGCGTGAAGCTCACGGCCACACCGAACTCTTTTTCTTCCAGCGTGATATTGGTGCCGCCAGACGAGTTGTTCTGACTCACCGGTATGAGCACCTTGCCGCCGGCCAGGAAGCTGCCTGTCTGGCCGCTGATGGCCATGATGGTGGGCTCGGCCAGCACCTTGATCAGCTCATCGTTCTTCTGGGCGTTGATGAGGACACTTGTGGTGTACTTGGAGCGCGCACGGCTGAAGGCGATACTGCCGCCGAGGTTGCCTCCTGGGCTGACGCTCAACAGGTTGCTCAACAGCTGGATGCTGTTCCCGGAACTGTTCTGATACCGAGAAAAGTCCACGCCAAACTCGTCGAGCAGTGTCTTGGAGATCTCGGCCACCTTGACCTCCAGCATGACCTGCTGCGGTGCGCCCACGCTGAGCATGTTGATGACCTTGGCGTTGCGGTTGTTGGTGCTGCCTGCCCCGCTGGCCGAGCCGCCGCCCACAAAGGCCTGCGCCAGATCCACCACGCGGTTGACGGCCTCGCTGTCAGACACCTCGCCCGACAGCACGATGGCGTCGTTGGCCGTGGTGACCTTCACATTCTTTTCGTCCGGGACCAGGTCGCGGATCAAGGTCTGCAGGCCCAGCGCGTCCATGCTGACCAGCACGTCAAAGGCCGTGCACACATTGCTGCGGTCCATCAGCACTACGTTGGTCGTGCCCAGTGACTTGCCCAGCAGGTAGACCTCGCTGGGACTCAGCAGCATCACGTCCACGTCTGCCGCACCCAGGCGCGGTGCGCCTGCCGGGTTGGCCGCTGCGGCATTGGCCGGGGCAGGCGCCGAGCCCAGCACGATGCGCTGGATGGGGGCCTGGGGCCGGATGATGGTGGACTTGCCCAGGGCGACCTTGACCACGGGGGCGATGTCGACACGGCTGCAGCTGGCGTTGGCAGCCATGGCCTGGCTGGTGGCCAGGCAGCAAGTCAGGGCTGCGGCCCAACTCAGGGTGGACCGTGCCAGCGTGAGAGGACGGTTTGATTGGCTCATGTTCGTGCTCATGCGAGGGCCCTCAGAAACATTCGTGGCTGCGTGCGCCTGCCCGAATCACGTCCACGCAATCCTGCGCGGTGCCCTGGGATGGCTTGACAGATGGAGATGTGCGCGGGCGGGGCGTGGCCACCGCGCTGCTGGCTGGGGCGGGCGCCGCCTTGATGGGCAGGTGGGCATCACGCAGGCCCAGCAAGGCCTCCTTGGTCGCACCGGTGGTGCCCGCAGTCTGGGCTTCAGCCTGATTGCGCAGCACCAGCGACAACGCGCCGACGCTGCGTGCCAGGTCCAGCGTTTCGGCCTGCTGGGGGGTGACCTCCAGCGTCACCGCGTTGGCCACCTGGGGCTTGGTCGAGTCGCGCTCGACGTCTTGCGCCACGGCCAGCACGAGGATGCGTTCCAGCACGATCTTGGAGATCGATTCCTGCTTGCTGCCTTCCTGGCCGACCTGGGTGTTGACAATCACATCGACGTAGGTGCCGGGCAGCACGAAGCCGGCCACGCCCACCACGTCGTTGACACGCACCGTGATGGCCCGCTTGCCGGGTGCCACGATGGCGTTGAGGCCGCCCTTGGAGCCTTCCGGCGCAAGGCGGCGCTGCACGATGGGCTCACCCTTCTGCACCGCCGTCAGGATGACGCGGTTGCGCAAGGGCGCCACATCGGTGAAGGCGCCCTCGGGTTTGGCATCTTCTGGCCAGGGCGCCAGCTTCACCATGTCGGGCCCGATGACCGCACCCATGGGGATGTCGTTGACCGCCACGGCAACTTGCGTGGACCTCGTTCCCGTCGTTTGCGAACGCATCCACTGCGTTGCCAGCACGATGGCAAGCAAGCCTGCCAACAGCGCGAAGACGAGCATCAATACACCGCGGAATCTCATGGGCAACTCACTCCCTGGGTTAGCAGGACCTTGGACGAATTAGTCATCGACAGCCCTCATAAGAAATCAATGCTGAAACAACGTTACGCTGATGCTCGCCAGCAGGATGGGTAAAGAAAAAGGTAATTTGACCGTCGTGTAACGAAGCGGGTCAAAACCTTTGATTTCACCTTCCACTGTCGGGATCGCGCCGCCGTTCGAGCAGCCTTGCAACCTGCGCCAAAGCGCGCCTATGGGGTGCCACAAGAGCAGGGATGGCACCCCGAACCAGAGCTTCCATGCCAGGGCCATGACACCTCCCAGCATCAGCGCCACGAGGGCGCCTTGCCAGGCGAGTGCCGGGCCCAGGATGGCACCGCAGGTGGCCATCAGTTTCACGTCGCCGGCACCCATCAGTCGGGCGATGTGAAGCGGTAAAAAACACAGCAGCCCCACCAGCAAACCGCTCGGGCGCTGGGTGAGGGCAAAATCGGTATCCATATGGCCTGACTGAATCGAATTAACGATGGCCATAGAGAATGTCAATATCAGGCTGAAGAGCAGAACCTGATTGGGTATGCGGCGTTCGCGCATATCCGAGCGAACGGCAGGCATCAGCACAAGTAATAGAATGACTTGCACCATACGATATTCCTGGTTCTGTATTGATCTGGCGCAACAAGCCGGGTTTTTGAGCGTGTCAGGCAATTCGACTGAATATCGATTGCCAGATGCTGGTCAAAATACCGGGGGCGTTGCTGGTGAAGAAGCCAAGCACCGCGGCAGCCACAAAGGCAGCCGTCAAGGCATATTCAATGGCGATGGCACCAAACTGGTTTTCGCGAAACCGGGGCATGAGAATGCTGGGTGTCATGGCAGGGGCCTCCCAGGTTGGCAGATTCGCCGGAGCAAAGTCATTGGGAACAGCGGCGGATGGTCAGGATGCCACGCACCCTGACCCGTCAGGAGCTTCGCTTCTTAGTTCGCGGGGGTGGTGACGCCGGCAGCCGTCTTGATCTTGTCGTACAGCGCGGTCAGCAGCGAGCCAAACGAGCCGCTGGAAGAGAAGAAGGTCAGCACCACAGCCGCAATACCGGCAGCCACCAGTGCATATTCAATCGCAACAGCGCCTTCTTCGTCGCGCAGGAACTTGGTCAGGGATTTGGTCAGGGACATAAGATACTCCTTAAAAAGTGGCGAAAACACGATACGAATCGCTAAAGATGAGCACGGCCTGGTGTACTGCTTCAACCCATTTCGCCTCGCCCTCAAACCTGTTCATCTATTGAGCATGTCGCTTTAGCGTTGTGACCGTAACGAAAGGTTACAAGGGTTCTTACCGATCGTGTAAACATTTTCGGTTATTCGGACCCTTAATCAAGGGGTAGAAGTTACCCTGTGCTGTGATTTATGACTAAGTTGGCATTACATGGGGGTCTGTGGGCATATAAGGTCGGAAAATGTGCAAAAGTTCATATCACGCAAATGAGTGCCAGCAAGATATGAAGAGATGAGCGAGTATTTACGTCGGGAATGGCGCCAGGCCATGGGCAGGGCTCCAGTCCAGGAGGGGCACAGGGAGGGGCGGTAAGCAGGTCAGGCTTGAGTGCTGTATGTTTGTACAGTATCATTCAATCAACCATGAGCACCCCACCAGACGACCGACACGTTGCCGCGCCCCGCAAAGGCCGGGGCACGATGACCCGCATCGCGCACCGCTTCGAGTCACAAGGCCGGCAGGTGGACGAGCTTGTCGAGCCGGTGCCTGATCAGGCTGAGCCAGCCTGGGGTGACGATGACGCTCAGCCCTCGCCGCAGACCGAGGTCACGCCCGAGCAGGCGCGCAGCATCCTGTCCCGCAACGATTCACCCGACATCCCCTTCACCTGGTCCATCAACCCTTACCGCGGTTGCGAGCACGGTTGCATCTACTGCTATGCCCGCCCCACCCACAGCTACCTCAATCTGTCGCCGGGGCTGGACTTCGAAACCAGGCTGGTGGCCAAGGTCAACGCAGCTGCCTTGCTGCGGCACGAGCTGGCACGCGAGGGGCATGAGCCTTCTCCTATCAACATCGGTTCGGCCACCGACGCGTATCAACCCGTCGAGCGCGAGTGGCGCATCACCCGCAGCGTGCTGGAGGTGCTGCACGCCTGCCAGCATCCCTACACCATCGTGACCAAATCGAGCGGGGTCGAGCGTGATCTGGACATCCTGTCTGTGGCGGGTGCGCGCCGGCAGGCTTATGTGATGGTCAGCGTCACGACGCTGGACAGCGGCTTGTCACGCCGGCTGGAGCCTCGCGCCGCCGCGCCTTTGCGCCGCCTGCAAACCGTGCAAAGGCTCGCGCGGGCCGGCGTGCCGGTGGGAGTGAACGTGGCACCCATCATCCCCTTCCTCAATGAGCCCGAGATTGAGCAGATCATCGAGGCGGCGGCACAGGCCGGGGCCCAGGCCATCCACTACACCGTGGTGCGGTTGCCCTGGGAGGTCAAGCCCTTGTTCGAGGAGTGGCTCATGCACCATGTGCCTGACAAGGCGGCGCGCGTCATGGCCCGTGTGCGTGAGCTGCGGGGCGGCAAGGACTACGATGCCGACTTCAGCCTGCGCATGAAAGGCGAGGGCGTGTGGGCCCAATTGATCGCGCAGCGGGTTCGCAAGGCCGCGGCGCGCCATGGCCTGGGGCGCCGTGCACCTGAGCTGGACAGCAGCGCGTTCGATCGCGGCGCCTTGCACCTGGACGATGGCCCCCAGATGGGCTTGTTCACTGGATGACGGGCATGTCCTGCTCGATGGGCTTGTCGCCGTCGAACAGGTGCTCGACCTCACGGTCGCCCAGGTGGTTGTCGCCGTCCTCGTCATGATCCGGGTCGTCTGAGGGTGAGGTCACCACGGGCAGCGGGTCCAGCGAGCGCCAGGCCGGGGTGCTGACCAGCGCGCTGGTGACCAGGCCCGAGATCCGCGCCGTCCACCAGATGGTGCCGATGGACAGGCCCAGGCCCGTGGAGTAGCTGGCCACCTTGGTCAGCTTGATCGGTGTCTGCCCCCCGTCCTGGTCGGATGCGTTTGTGTCTGCGACTGAGCGTGCAGGCAAGGCGTGCGTGACGCTGCTCAAGGGGGTGTGCAGCAGATTGATGTCCTGAGCGTGTTCCACGGCGGGCTTGATCAGATCCAGGAGTTGGATCACCGTGGTGCCATTGCCCGGATTGGTCGGCATGGACGGGACGTAGTTGCTGAGGGTGGGTGAGAAGAGCATTTGTCTGCCGCTTCCAAACGTGTCCGTCAGCGTGCGGGGACTCCAGATACCTGCCTGGATACGTTGCAGCAGCGCACCTGCCGCATCTTTGGGGGCAAAGTCTGCGCCTTCCGCCTTGGCTGGGGTGGGCGTGGCAGGTTGTGCGTTCTGTGCGGGTTTGGGCTCGGCTTCCTTGCTTGGTTTGGATGGGCTCGTCTCAACGCTTGTTTTGTTGCCGGTATCGGTTTGGGCGCTGGGAGGGGGCGAGTTTGATGTGTCTGTGCTCGGGCCCAAATCGATTGCCACCGGCATGGATACCACGGTGGCGGCACTGGTGACGGTCTCGGCCGCGCCGTGTCCGTCGGTGTAGGTGGCTTTTGCAGAGATGGCCGTGCCCATATCGGCGTCAGCCAGGACATAGGTGCTGCCCGTGGAGCCCGTGTCCACGCCATTGCGCAGCCAGTGGTAGGTGATGGTGCCCAGACCGTCCGCATCGGCGATGTTGTTGCTGGCGGTGAGTGTCTGGCCCTGCGTCGGCGTGCCTGAAATCGTGACCGCACCCGTCGGCGCATCATTGACATTGGCCGCGGCCGCCGTGGCGGCGCTGGTGACGGCCTCGGCCGTGCCGTGTCCGTCGGTGTAGGTGGCCTGTGCAGAGATGGCCGTGCCGACATCGGCTTCGCCGAGTACATAAGTCGAACCGGTGGAACCGGTGTCCACGCCATTGCGCAGCCAGTGATAGGTGATGGTGCCCAGGCCATCGGCATCGGCGATGTTGTTGCTGGCCGTGAGCGTCTGGCCTTGGGTGGCGGTGCCGGTGATGGTGACGGAACCAGTGGGCGCGTCATTGATATTGGCCACGGCTGCGGTAGCTGCACTGGTGACAGTCTCGGCGGTGCCGTGGCCGTCGGTGTAGGCGGCCTGTGCAGAGATGGCGGTGCCGACATCGGCTTCGGCCAGGACGTAGGTGCTGCCCGTGGCGCCCGTGTCCACACCATTGCGCAACCAGTGGTAGGTGATGACACCCATGCCGTCCGCATCAGCGATGTTGTTGCTGGCCGTGAGCGTTTGGCCCTGCGTCGGCGTGCCAGAAATCGTCACCGAGCCGGTGGGCGCATCGTTGACATTGGCCACGGCTGCGGTGGCTGCGCTGGTGACGGTCTCGGCGGTGCCGTGTCCGTCGGTGTAGGTGGCCTGTGCAGAGATAGCGGCGCCCACATCGGCTTCGGCCAGGACGTAGGTGCTGCCTGTGGAACCGGTGTCCACGCCATCGCGCAACCAGTGGTAGGTGATGGTGCCCAAACCGTCGGCATCGGCGATGTTGTTGCTGGCGGTGAGTGTCTGGCCTTGGGTGGCGGTGCCGGTGATGTTGACGGAACCAGTGGGCGCGTCATTGACATTGGCCACAGCCGCCGTGGCGGCGCTGGTGACGGTTTCGGCCGTACCGTGTCCATCGGTGTAAGCCGCTTGTGCAGAGATGGCCGTTCCGACATCGGCTTCGGCCAGGACGTAGGTGCTGCCCGTGGCGCCCGTGTCCACGCCATCGCGCAGCCAGTGGTAGGTGATGGTGCCCAGGCCATCGGCATCGGCGATGTTGTTGCTGGCAGTGAGCGTCTGGCCTTGGGTCGGCGTGCCTGAAATCGTGACCGCACCCGTCGGTGCATCGTTGACATTTGCCACAGCCGCTGTGGCTGCGCTGGTGACGGTCTCGGCGGTGCCGTGGCCGTCGGTGTAGGTTGCTTGTGCAGAGATGGCTGTGCCGACATCGGCTTCGGCCAGGACGTAGGTGCTGCCAGTGGCACCCGTGTCCACGCCATCGCGCAACCAGTGGTAAGTGATGACACCCATGCCGTCCGCATCAGCGATGTTGTTGCTGGCCGTAAGCGTCTGGCCCTGCGTCGGCGTGCCTGAAATCGTGACCGAGCCCGTCGGCGCGTCATTGACATTGGCTACGGCCGCAGTGGCGGCACTGGTGACAGTCTCGGCGGTGCCGTGTCCATCGGTGTAGGCGGCTTGTGCAGAGATGGCTGTGCCGACATCGGCTTCGGCCAGGACGTAGGTGCTGCCTGTGGCACCCGTGTCCACGCCATCGCGCAACCAGTGGTAGGTGATGACACCCATGCCGTCCGCATCAGCGATGTTGTTGCTGGCCGTAAGCGTCTGGCCCTGCGTCGGCGTGCCTGAAATCGTGACCGAGCCCGTGGGCGCGTCATTGACATTGGCCACGGCTGCGGTAGCCGCACTGGTGACAGTCTCGGCGGTGCCGTGTCCATCGGTGTAAGCCGCTTGCGCGGAGATGGCCGTGCCCACATCGGCTTCGGCCAGGACATAGGTGCTGCCTGTGGCGCCCGTGTCCACGCCATCGCGCAGCCAGTGATAGGTGATGACACCCATGCCATCGGCATCAGCGTTGTTGTTGCTGGCCGTGAGCGTTTGGCCTTGGGTTGCAGTGCCCGTGACGGTCACGGAACCAGTGGGCGCGTCATTAACATTGGCTATGGCCGCCGTGGCGCCACTGGTGACGGTCTCTGCAGTGCCATGTCCATCGGTGTAAGCCGCTTGTGCAGAGATGGCGGTACCCACATCGGCTTCGGCAAGCAGGTAAGTCGAGCCTGTGGAGCCGGTATCCACGCCATCGCGCAACCAGTGGTAGGTGATGACGCCCATGCCGTCGGCATCGGCGATGTTGTTGCTGGCGGTGAGTGTCTGGCCTTGGGTGGCAGTACCGGTGACGGTGACCGAGCCGGTGGGGGCATCGTTGACATTGGCCACGGCTGCGGTAGCCGCATTGGTGACAGTCTCGGCGGTGCCGTGTCCATCGGTGTAGGCGGCTTGCGCAGAGATGGCGGTGCCGACATCGGCTTCGGCCAGGACGTAGGTGCTGCCTGTGGCGCCCGTGTCCACACCATCGCGCAACCAGTGGTAGGTGATGACGCCCATGCCGTCGGCATCGGCGATGTTGTTGCTCGCGGTGAGCGTTTGGCCTTGGGTTGCAGTGCCCGTGACGGTCACGGAACCAGTGGGCGCGTCATTAACATTGGCTACGGCCGCCGTGGCGCCACTGGTGACGGTCTCTGCAGTGCCATGTCCATCGGTGTAAGCGGCTTGCGCGGAGATGGCCGTGCCCACATCCGCTTCGGCGAGCAGGTAAGTCGAGCCTGTGGAGCCGGTATCCACGCCATCGCGCAACCAGTGGTAGGTGATGACACCCATGCCGTCCGCATCAGCGATGTTGTTGCTGACGGTGAGTGTCTGGCCCTGCGTCGGCGTGCCTGAAATCGTTACCGCACCCGTCGGCGCGTCATTGACATTGGCTACGGCCGCAGTGGTGGCGCTGGTGACGGTCTCGTCGGTGCCGTGTCCGTCGGTGTAGCTGGCCTGCGCAGAGATAGCGGCGCCCACATCGGCTTCAGCCAGGACGTAGGTGCTGCCCGTGGCACCCGTGTCCACGCCATCGCGCAACCAGTGGTAGGTGATGGTGCCCAGGCCATCGGCATCGGCGATGTTGTTGCTGGCGGTGAGTGTCTGGCCTTGGGTGGCGGTGCCTGAAATCGTGACTGCACCCGTCGGCGCGTCATTGACATTGGCCACAGCCGCCGTGGCGGCGCTGGTGACGGTTTCGGCCGTACCGTGTCCATCGGTGTAGGCGGCTTGTGCAGAAATGGCCGTGCCGACATCGGCTTCGCCGAGTACATAAGTCGAACCGGTGGAACCGGTGTCCACGCCATTGCGCAGCCAGTGATAGGTGATGGTGCCCAGGCCGTCCGCATCAGCGATGTTGTTGCTGGCCGTAAGCGTCTGGCCCTGCGTCGGCGTGCCAGCAATCGTCACCGAACCGGTGGGGGCGTCATTGACATTGTCCACAGCCGCCGTGGCGGCGCTGGTGACAGTCTCGGCGGTGCCGTGGCCGTCGGTGTAGGCGGCTTGCGCAGAGATGGCGGTGCCCACATCGGCTTCAGCGAGCAGGTAGGTCAATCCGGTTGTACCTGTGTCCACGCCATCGCGCAGCCAGTGGTATGTGATGACACCCATGCCGTCGGCATCGGCGATGTTGTTGCTGGCGGTGAGCGTCTGGCCTTGCGTCGGCGTGCCGGCAATCGTCACCGAGCCGGTGGGGGCATCGTTGACATTGGCCACGGCTACGGTGGCGGCGCTGGTGACGGTTTCGGCGGTGCCATGCCCATCGGTGTACGCCGCTTGTGCGGAGATGGTGGTACCCACATCGGCGTCAGCGAGCAGGTAAGTTGATCCGGTTGTACCCGTGTCCACACCATCGCGCAGCCAGTGGTATGTGATGGCACCCATGCCGTCTGCGTCGGCGATGTTGTCGCTGGCGGTGAGGGTCTGGCCTTTGGTGGCGGGGCCGGTGACTGTGACCGAACCGGTGGGCGCATCGTTGACATTGGCCACGGCCGCGGTAGCGGTGCTGGTGACGGTCTCGGCGGTGCCATGTCCATCGGTGTAAACCGCTTGTGCGGAGATGGCGGTACCCACATCGGCTTCAGCAAGCAGGTAGGTCGACCCAGTTGCACCAGTGTCCACACCGTTGCGTAGCCAGTGATAGGTGATGGTGCCTAAACCGTCGGCATCGGCGATGTTGTTGCTGGCGGTGAGTGTCTGGCCCTGCGTCGGCGTGCCTGAAATCGTGACTGCACCCGTCGGCGCGTCATTGACATTGGCTACGGCCGCAGTGGTGGCGCTGGTGACGGTCTCGGCGGTGCCGTGTCCGTCGGTGTAGGTGGCCTGTGCAGAGATGGCCGTGCCCACATCGGCTTCGGCGAGCAGGTAAGTCGAGCCTGTGGAGCCGGTATCCACGCCATCGCGCAACCAGTGGTAGGTGATGACACCCATGCCGTCGGCATCAGCGATGTTATCGCTGGCCGTGAGCGTCTGGCCTTGGGTGGCGGTGCCGGTGATGGTGACCGAGCCGGTGGGGGCATCGTTGACATTGGCCACGGCTGCGGTGGCGGCACTGGTGACGGTCTCGGCGGTGCCATGTCCATCGGTGTAAGCGGCTTGCGCGGAGATGGCCGTGCCCACATCCGCTTCGGCGAGCAGGTAAGTCGAGCCTGTGGAGCCGGTATCCACGCCATCGCGCAACCAGTGGTAGGTGATGACACCCATGCCGTCGGCATCAGCGATGTTGTTGCTGGCGGTGAGCGTCTGGCCCTGCGTCGGCGTGCCTGAAATCGTGACCGCACCCGTCGGCGCATCGTTGACATTGGCCACGGCCGCAGTAGCGGTGCTGGTGACGGTCTCGGCGGTGCCGTGGCCGTCGGTGTAGCTGGCTTGTGCCGAGATGGCGGTGCCGACATCGGCCTCGGCCAGGACGTAGGTGCTGCCTGTGGCGCCCGTGTCCACGCCATCGCGCAGCCAGTGATAGGTGATGACACCCATGCTATCGGCATCAGCGATGTTGTTGCTGGCCGTGAGCGTCTGGCCTTGGGTCGGCGTGCCTGAAATCGTGACCGCACCCGTCGGTGCATCGTTGACATTGGCCACAGCCGCTGTGGCGGCGCTGGTGACGGTCTCGGCGGTGCCGTGGCCATCGGTGTAAGCCGCTTGCGCGGAGATGGCCGTGCCCACATCGGCCTCGGCCAGGACGTAGGTGCTGCCAGTGGCACCCGTGTCCACGCCATCGCGCAGCCAGTGATAGGTGATGACACCCATGCCATCGGCATCAGCGATGTTGTTGCTGGCCGTGAGCGTCTGGCCTTGGGTGGCGGTGCCGGTGATGGTGACGGAGCCAGTGGGCGCGTCATTGATATTGGCCACGGCTGTGGTAGCCGCACTGGTGACAGTCTCGGCGGTGCCGTGGCCGTCGGTGTAGGCGGCTTGTGCGGAGATGGCCGTTCCGACATCGGCTTCAGCGAGCAGGTAGGTCGATCCGGTTGTACCAGTGTCCACGCCATTGCGCAGCCAGTGGTAGGTGATGGTGCCCAGGCCATCGGCATCGGCGATGTTGTTGCTGGCGGTGAGCGTCTGACCTTGAGTGGCGGTACCAGTGACGGTGACCGAGCCGGTGGGGGCATCGTTGACATTGGCCACGGCTGCGGTAGCCGCACTGGTGACAGTCTCGGCCGTGCCGTGTCCGTCGGTGTAGGTGGCCTGTGCAGAGATGGCCGTGCCCACATCGGCTTCGGCCAGGACGTAGGTGCTGCCTGTGGCGCCCGTGTCCACACCATCGCGCAACCAGTGGTAGGTGATGGTGCCCAGGCCATCGGCATCAGCGATGTTGTTGCTGGCGGTGAGCGTCTGGCCTTGGGTGGCGGTGCCGGCAATCGTCACCGAACCAGTGGGGGCGTCATTGACATTGGCCACGGCTGCGGTAGCGGCGCTGGTGACGGTCTCGGCCGTGCCGTGTCCGTCGGTGTAGGTGGCCTGTGCAGAGATGGCCGTGCCCACATCGACTTCAGCGAGCACATAAGTCGAGCCGGTGGAACCGGTGTCCACGCCATCGCGCAGCCAGTGGTAGGTGATGGTGCCCAGGCCATCGGGATCGGCAATGTTGTTGCTGGCGGTGAGCGTCTGACCTTGGGTGGCGGTACCGGTGATGGTGACGGAACCAGTGGGCGCGTCATTGATATTGGCCACGGCTGCGGTAGCCGCACTGGTGACAGTCTCGGCGGTGCCGTGGCCGTCGGTGTAGGCGGCTTGTGCCGAGATGGCGGTGCCCACATCGGCTTCGGCCAGGACATAGGTGCTGCCGGTGGAACCGGTGTCCACGCCATCGCGCAACCAGTGGTAGGTGATGACGCCCATGCCGTCGGCATCGGCGATGTTGTTGCTTGCGGTGAGCGTCTGGCCCTGCGTCGGCGTGCCTGAAATCGTGACCGTACCCGTCGGCGCATCGTTGACATTGGCCACGGCTGCGGTGGCGGCACTGGTGACGGTCTCGGCGGTGCCGTGTCCGTCGGTGTAGGTGGCTTGTGCAGAGATGGCTGTGCCGACATCGGCTTCGGCCAGGACGTAGGTGCTGCCTGTGGCACCCGTGTCCACGCCATCGCGCAACCAGTGGTAGGTGATGACACCCATGCCGTCGGCATCAGCGATGTTATCGCTGGCCGTGAGCGTCTGGCCTTGGGTTGCAGTGCCCGTGACGGTCACGGAACCAGTGGGCGCGTCATTGACATTGGCCACGGCTGCGGTAGCCGCACTGGTGACAGTCTCGGCGGTGCCGTGGCCGTCGGTGTAGGTGGACTGCGCAGAGATGGCCGTGCCCACATCGGCTTCAGCCAGGACGTAGGTGCTGCCGGTGGAACCGGTGTCCACACCGTTGCGCAGCCAGTGATAGGTGATGGTGCCCATGCCGTCCGCATCGGCGATATTGTTGCTGGTCGTGAGCGTCTGGCCTTGGGTGGCGGTGCCGGTGATGGTGACAGAACCAGTGGGTGCGTCATTGACATTGGCCACGGCTGCGGTAGCCGCACTGGTGACAGTCTCGGCGGTGCCGTGTCCATCGGTGTAGGCGGCTTGTGCAGAGATGGCCGTGCCCACATCGGCTTCGGCCAGGACGTAGGTGCTGCCTGTGGAACCGGTGTCCACGCCATCGCGCAACCAGTGGTAGGTGATGACGCCCATGCCGTCGGCATCGGCGATGTTGTTGCTTGCGGTGAGCGTCTGGCCTTGGGTGGCGGTGCCGGTGATGGTGACGGAGCCAGTGGGCGCGTCATTGACATTGGCCACGGTTGCGGTAGCCGCACTGGTGACAGTCTCGGCGGTGCCGTGGCCGTCGGTGTAGGCGGCTTGTGCCGAGATGGCGGTGCCCACATCGGCTTCGGCCAGGACGTATGTGCTGCCTGTGGCACCCGTGTCCACACCATCGCGCAACCAGTGGTAGGTGATGACGCCCATGCCGTCCGCATCAGCGATGTTGTTGCTGGCCGTAAGCGTCTGGCCCTGCGTCGGCGTGCCTGAAATCGTGACCGTACCCGTCGGCGCATCGTTGACATTGGCCACGGCTGCGGTGGCGGCACTGGTGACGGTCTCGGCGGTGCCGTGTCCATCGGTGTAGGCGGCTTGTGCAGAGATGGCTGTGCCGACATCGGCTTCGGCCAGGACGTAGGTGCTGCCTGTGGCACCCGTGTCCACGCCATCGCGCAGCCAGTGATAGGTGATGACACCCATGCCATCGGCATCAGCGATGTTATCGCTGGCAGTGAGCGTCTGGCCTTGCGTCGGCGTGCCGGCAATCGTCACCGAACCAGTGGGGGCGTCATTGACATTGGCCACAGCCGCCGTGGCGGCGCTGGTGACAGTCTCGGCGGTGCCGTGGCCGTCGGTGTAGGCGGCTTGTGCCGAGATGGCGGTGCCGACATCGGCCTCGGCCAGGACGTAGGTGCTGCCTGTGGCACCCGTGTCCACGCCATCGCGCAACCAGTGGTAGGTGATGACACCCATGCCGTCCGCATCGGCGATGTTGTTGCTGGCCGTGAGCGTCTGGCCCTGCGTCGGCGTGCCTGAAATCGTGACCGCACCCGTCGGTGCATCATTGACATTGGCCACAGCCGCTGTGGCGGCGCTGGTGACGGTCTCGGCGGTGCCGTGTCCATCGGTGTAGGCGGCTTGTGCAGAGATGGCTGTGCCGACATCGGCTTCGGCCAGGACATAGGTGCTGCCTGTGGAACCGGTGTCCACGCCATCGCGCAACCAGTGGTAGGTGATGACACCCATGCCGTCCGCATCAGCGATGTTGTTGCTGGCAGTGAGCGTCTGGCCTTGGGTCGGCGTGCCTGAAATCGTGACCGCACCCGTCGGTGCATCGTTGACATTTGCCACAGCCGCTGTGGCTGCGCTGGTGACGGTCTCGGCGGTGCCGTGGCCGTCGGTGTAGGCGGCCTGTGCAGAGATGGCGGTGCCGACATCGGCTTCAGCCAGGACATAGGTGCTGCCAGTGACGCCCGTGTCCACACCATCGCGCAGCCAGTGATAGGTGATGACACCCATGCCATCGGCATCAGCGATGTTGTTGCTGGCGGTGAGTGTCTGGCCCTGCGTCGGCGTGCCTGAAATCGTGACCGAGCCCGTCGGCGCGTCATTGACATTGGCTACGGCCGCAGTGGCGGCACTGGTGACAGTCTCGGCGGTGCCGTGTCCATCGGTGTAGGCGGCTTGTGCAGAGATGGCGGTGCCGACATCGGCTTCGGCCAGGACGTAGGTGCTGCCTGTGGCACCCGTGTCCACGCCATCGCGCAACCAGTGGTAGGTGATGACACCCATGCCATCGGCATCGGCGATGTTGTTGCTGGCCGTGAGCGTCTGGCCTTGGGTGGCGGTGCCGGTGATGGTGACAGAACCAGTGGGCGCGTCATTGACATTGGCCACGGCTGCGGTAGCCGCACTGGTGACAGTCTCGGCGGTGCCGTGTCCATCGGTGTAGGCGGCTTGTGCCGAGATGGTGGTGCCGACATCGGCCTCGGCCAGGACGTAGGTGCTGCCAGTGGCACCCGTGTCCACGCCATCGCGCAACCAGTGGTAGGTGATGGTGCCTAGGCCATCGGCATCGGCGATGTTGTTGCTGGCAGTGAGCGTCTGGCCTTGGGTCAGCGTGCCTGAAATCGTGACCGCACCCGTCGGTGCATCGTTGACATTGGCCACAGCCGCTGTGGCTGCGCTGGTGACGGTCTCGGCGGTGCCGTGTCCATCGGTGTAGGCGGCTTGTGCAGAAATGGCCGTTCCGACATCGGCTTCGGCCAGGACATAGGTGCTGCCTGTGGAGCCGGTGTCCACACCATCGCGCAACCAGTGGTAGGTGATGACACCCATGCCATCGGCATCGGCGATGTTGTTGCTGGCCGTGAGCGTCTGGCCTTGGGTGGCGGTGCCGGTGACGGTCACGGAACCAGTGGGCGCGTCATTGACATTGGCCACGGCTGCGGTGGCGGCGCTGGTGACGGTCTCGTCAGTGCCATACCCGTCTGTGTAAGTCGCCCTGGCGGAAATCACGGCTCCAACATCAGCTTCAGAAAGCAAGTAGGTTCCGCCCGTCGCGCCGGTGTCGACGCCACCGCGCAGCCAATGGTAGGTGATGGTGCCCAGGCCGTCAGGATCGGCAATGTTGTTGCTGGCAGTGAGTGTCTGGCCTTGCGTGGCCGTGCCGGTGATGGTGACTGATCCAGTCGGCGCGTCGTTGACCGCAGTGATGTTGATCGTTGCTGTATCAGATGCGGTCAGCGTGCCGCCCGTGCCCGTATTGCCGAGGTCACTGACTTGAAGCGTCAAGGTGTCGCTGGCGGGCGGCGCGTCGCTGTTGATGATGTACGTGACAGTGCCGCTCAGACTGCCTGCCAGCAAGTTGTTGATCTGTGTGATGGTGCCGCTCAGCGTGACCGTGTTGGTGCCTGAGTTGCTGACCGTCACACCTGTCGTTCCTGCCCCCACATTCAGTGTGCCGCTCGTCACACCAATTTGCACCTGAACGATCGAACTGCCAGCGTCGGGGTCGGAGATACTCAGCCCCGTTCCATGCAGCGTCAGGGAGACCTGTTCGGTCGCGCTATAGCTGATGGGCGTGATGGTCGCGGTGGGCGCATCGTTGACGGCGGTCACAGACACCGTGGTATCCGTGCTGGTGCTGCTTGTACCTCGTGCGTTCGTCGCCACAAAGCGGACTGTGCGGCTGCTTGTCGAAGGCGTCGTCGTGTTGGTGTTGGCATAGGTCACGTTATTGACCAGCGCACTCACCGCGGCATTGGTGGCCGAAGCGTTGAGCGTGATCACCAGGGCCGCGCCACTGGAGCCACCCGCATACGTGCCGATGACGGTCCCGCCATATGTCACGTTCGCCCCGCTGACGCCGATCTGTCCAGCGCCTGTGCCCTGGTTGCGTATCGCCAGCACGTCCTCCGAGGAGGTCGATCCGGCCGTGAACGACACGGTCAGATTCCCACCTGACCAGCCAATCCCATCCCCGTCGCTGACGGCAGCGGCTGATCCCTGGTCGATGACCGTTGCCGCAGCATCCTCGGTATACGCCAAGGTGTCGCCAGAGAGGTTGCCAATGCTGGGCGGCGTGTAGATGTTCCAGGCAAAGGCGTAGTTCTCTCGATAATATTCACCCGTATTGGCATCAATGGTCGTCACGGATCCCCAGGCGCTGCCATCCCAGGCCACCATGTTCAGGTCCAGGGCGCCATCCTGATCTGCCATCATGATGGTGTTGGAGTAAGGGTCAGCGTAGAGCTTGAGCGAGTAGGTGATGTCCGTGCCGCCCATGCTTGGGCCTTGTTGCTCGGCGGACCACACGCCAGCGCTGCTGTATGTCTGGTAGTACACATAGGGGCCCGCCGCCTTCCCATAAGCCACCAGCAAATCACCCGACAAGGATTCGAACGCCACGGCCATGGTGGCATGGTTGTCCGGCGAGGCAATGCCTGACGTGGTGATCAGATGAGACGTGTCCCAGGCGCTACCGCTCCAGACGCTGACATACACATCGTTTGCCGCATCTTTGACCGCAACCGCGATCTTGTTGCTGGTTGGGTCTGACGCGATGGCCGTGCAATACACGTCAGACGTTGCCGTGATGCCCGCTGCCGCAGAGATCGTGCCTTCGCTGCTCCAAGTGCTGCCATTCCAGGTGCGGTATTGCAGGTTGGAAGAATTTGAAGCCGAGTTGTCATAGACCACCATGGCGTTGCCGGTCTTGGCCTCGTAAGCGGCGTTGATCTCGAAATACTGCTTGTTGGTGTTGGTGCCCAGTGTTTGAGAGTTGCCCCAACTGCTTCCGTTCCACACGATGGCGTAGTTGTTGTCGCCCGTATTGGTCGTCGCCACCAACACCAAGCCATCTGCAATGGGGTTGGATACCAGCTTCATCTGCAAGGGCTCGCCCGATGATGGCGCGGTGATCGTGTTGATGGCCGACCAGCTCGTCCCGTTCCACACCGCGTACGACAGACCGGCCGTACCGGTGGTGCCGTTGTCCCACACCAGCATGGCATCGCCGCTTTGACTTTCATAGGCCAGGCCGAAGCTGTTGTACTGCGATGCGGCAGCGCTGGGTGCAGCGACCGGCACACCCAGCGGGGCCGTCCAGGTGCTGCCGTTCCAGACGATGGCTTCGATCTTGCCCGAGGCATCGGCCGAGCCGATCATGATGAGCTCATCGCGTGTCGGGGCTTCTGCAACCGTCATCATCGTGACGTCGTCACCCAGATTCAGCCCTGTCATGCCAGGCGCACTGAAGGCCGTGCCCGACCAATTGGACACCCAGTTGTCGAGCTGATCGTTGTCGGTCCAGATCAACTTGCCTTTGGGCGCGTTGGCAATGGATGTCGCAGCCAGGCCCTGCGAGAACTCGGAGCCACCCAGATAGCTGGTTTCGACGTTGCCCACCGCGGTGATGTAGTCACCCACGTTGACCCCGGTGACCGTGATGCTGAAGGTGGCGTCGCCGGTGGTCGGGTCCGTCGTGACGGAGGCCGCGCCCAGATAGGTCTTGCCCTCACCGTAACCGGAGGCATCCAGTGTTGGGCTGGAGAACAGCTCGATGTAGATGGTGTCAGCTGTGGCGTGGTTATGCCAGTCAATGGAGCCAGTGATCGTGGTGTTGCTGCCGTTGACCACCGCCGAGCTGACGACCGGGTAGTTGTTGAGGTAGTTTGGCCCGCCGTCGCCATCGTTGTAGTCGTTGGCCGTCACGCCATCGTTGTTCAAGTCGATGCCTAGCCCGGTGTTGCTGTAGATCGAGTTGCGATACCAGAGGTTGTCATGGCCGGCGATGACCGCAATGCCCGCGCCGCCATTGCCGGCGATGATGTTGCCTTCACCGGCATTTTTGCCGCCGACCTTCACGTAATGCGCGTTGATGTAGACGCCCGTGGAGCCATTACCGATCAGCGTCGTTCCGTCAGACGCCACTCCGATGTAATTGCCCTGGATGACGTGCCCTGCGCTGGGGCTTGATTCCACGTCGATGCCATAGGTGCTGTTGCCGGAGATGACGTTGCGTGCCGCTGCCGAGCCGCCGCCAATGGTGGATGCCGCCGACGTGTTGAGATAGATGCCGGGGCCGGTGTTGCCCAGGGTGGCGGTGCCCGTCGCATTGAGCCCGATGATGTTGCCCTGGACGGTGATGCTGTTGTTAGCTGCGAAGATGCCGCCATAGTCGTTGCCGGAGATGACGTTACCCGCCCCCGCAGTGGTGCCGCCGATCACGGCCGTACCCGTGTCATCCAGGTAGATGCCGTAACGCGCGTTGCCGAGGTCCGCCGTGCCGGCCGCATTGGTGCCGATGTAGTTGCCTTGTATCGTCACCGAGCCCGTGGAGCTCTCGTAAATGCCCTGCAGGTTGTGGCCGGAGATCACATTGCCTGCGCCAGCGGCCGTTCCACCGATCGTGACGTTGCTGGCCGACCCCTGGATCACGATACCGTAGTCGGTCTTGTTGCTTGAGAAAATCGATGTGCCCGTCGCGTCCAGGCCGATGTAGTTGCCCTGCACGACCGTGCCGTTGGAGCCCGTGTCCAGCCAGACGTCATAGGCTGTGCCGTTGCCCGAGATGACGTTGCGGTCTGCCGCAGTCGTGCCGCCGATCACCGCATTGCCGCCAAAGACGTAAACCCCCAGGTTCGCGTTACCTTTGCCCGTGCCGGCATTGCTGCCGTCGGCGTAGAAACTGCCGATGTAGTTGCCCACCACCGTCACGTTGTTGGCATTGCTTTCGATATAGACACCATTGCCGGCCGAATTTCGAATGACCAGCCCGCGAATCGTGCTGCCGGACGCGCCGGATGCCAGGTCGAAAACGGTTCCGAAGTCAGCGCCATCGATCACCACGGTGTGCAGGCCGCCCGCCACATAGCCGCTTTGCGTCGAGCCGTCGATGCTGACCGCCTTGGTGATTTGCGGCAGCGCAGAGGTCAGGGTGATGACATAGGCGCCTGTATCACTGCCCGTGCCTGCTGCGCCCGAGCTGATGTTGAACGTGATCGAGCCGCTGCTCGTGCTGTTGATCTGATTGAGCGCGTAGCGCAGCGTGCCCGATGTATTGGTGTCTGCGGTGGATGTCACCACGTAGTTGGCGAGCAGGTGATCCCACTGGCTGACGGGTGAGCCGTTGAGCAGCATGCTCGTGTGGATGGCGCCATCCTGGTACTCCAGCGTCCAGTCTGCGCCAAGGTTGCTGTTGCCTGTCTCGTTGGTGCTGGCCGCCACGTTGGCGCCCGTGAGCAGCGAGAAGTCGTCTACAAAGCGCTGGCCATGGGTTGACTGCGCCACATCGCAGCCATACAGCAGGATGTCCGCATTGGGTGCGAGCGCGGCATGCCAGGATGACAATTGCGCAGCGTGGTTGGCCAGGTTTGTGTCATTGAGCACGCCATTGCCCAGGACCAGCTGACCATCATTGCCGTGCGTGATGAGGTGCAGCGCGCCGATGTCCTCTCGGCCTTGGAGGAGTTTTGTGATCTGCTCGACGCCATCCTGCTGACCATCCAGGTAGTGAATCTCAAGCTGGCGATTCTGGTTCTGCGCCATGATCTGGTCGACCAGCAATCGCGCATCGGCGACGCGTCCGTCAACGATGACCAGTTCGGTCTGTGCGCTTTGCGTGGATGAGCCGGTGCTTGTGCTGCCAGCCGTGGTCTGCGTTGCAGACGTTGCCGGTGGCGCAACCATCTGGATTGGAGGTGCCGGGTCGCCGGATGTCAGCAGGTCAGGGGCAAGCAGCGCCGCTGCATCGGCACTGAACAGGATGCGTGGTTCCAGCTCTTCCAGCTGGCCATCGAATCGCGCCCTGTCGAGCACCTTGGCGGGGCGCTTCATCCAGGCGAACGGAGACCGGGCCTTGCTTTTCATGCAGCCCTCCGGCCATGCCTTGCATGGCTCACCGTCGCCGTTGACGCGGACATGGACAAACTCCCACCCAGTACACCACGCTGTAACCCAAGCTCATCATGGGCTACATGTCCGAATATTGCGTGTTCCGCGACGAGTTAAACGCCTTGAAAAACGTGATGAACTCACGGCTTTTCAAGGCTGCCAGTCCGCCTGCATGCTGCACTGGCCTGAAGGCCTCAGTCTGGCACCTCAATCCCAGTGGCGGTGGCGTCGCCAGCCTCGGTCATCTTCATCGTCGTTGTCATAGGGATCAGGGCTCGGCGCATAAGCCACGGGGGCCACGGCCACGGGTGCGGCAGGCGCGGCCACGGCCGGTGTCAGCGTCACTTGCAGCGGGATGGTGGCACCAGGCTCCTGCGCCATCTGCGTGCTGAAACGCTGGCCGGCATATTCGTAGACCACGCTGTAGGCCACCACGCGGTTTTCGTAGGCGGACTGCTGCTCGCACCGGCGCACCGTGCTGGCGTTGCCTGGCCGGCCATTGACCTCAACCTGGTTGCCCAGGATGGCGCCACCAAAGATGCCCAGGCCGGTGGTCAAGGCCCGGCCAGAGCCTTTGCCGATCGCATTGCCCATGGCGCCGCCCGCGATGGCCCCCATCAAGGCGCCTGCACCGGACGAGCGTGGCGGCTCCTGGCGCATCTCGTCATAACAGACCTGGCGTGGCACGGGCACCTGCCCGATCACCGGCGTGGCCGACACCACCCTGGCCTGCACCGTCAGCGAAGTGGTGCTGGGGCTGCCCACCACCTCGCCCACACGTGGGCCGGCGCTGGCCGCCGTGGCCGCCAGCAGGCTGCTCAAGGCCAGGGCAAGGGTGCGGCAGGTGGGTGTGAATCGGGTGTGCATGCTGATCTCCTGGTGAACGCGCGAACCTGCTGGTGCGCTCCAGCACTCAACGGGCATGCGCCCACCCTGGTCGACCAGGGGCACGTGAAGTTTGCGTAAAGCCACTTGAAACGGGTGCGATGGCAGCCAGGGCAGCCTTACAGCGTACACAGCGTAAAATCCACGGTTTCGTCTCTATCCACCGATTCGACCATGTCCAAAACTGCCAAGCCAGCCCGCGCCGCCAAGCCGGCCAAGGTTTCCAAGGCCGCTGCAACCGCAACTTCGCCTGCTGCCGCCCCCGTGGCCGCCACCAAGGCATCTGCCGCTGGCGCACAGAAAGTCAAGAAAGTTGTCCTGGCCTACTCCGGCGGTCTGGACACCTCCATCATCCTGAAGTGGCTGCAGGACGAGTACCACTGCGAAGTGGTCACCTTCACGGCTGACATCGGCCAGGGCGAGGAAATCGAGCCCGCACGCGCCAAGGCCCTGAAGATGGGCATCAAGCCCGAGAACATCTTCATCGAAGACCTGCGCGAAGAGTTCGTGCGCGACTTCGTGTTCCCCATGTTCCGCGCCAACGCGCTGTACGAGGGCGAATACCTGCTGGGCACCTCCATCGCCCGCCCCCTGATCGCCAAGCGCCTGATCGAAATCGCCAAGAAGACCAAGGGTGACGCCATTTCGCACGGCGCCACCGGCAAGGGCAACGACCAGGTCCGCTTCGAGCTGGGCGCCTACGCGCTGCTGCCCGGCGTCAAGGTGATCGCACCGTGGCGCGAGTGGGATCTGCTGTCGCGTGAAAAGCTGCTGGCTTATGCCGACAAGCACGGCATCCCCGTGGACTTCAAGAAGCGCAAGGGCGGCGCCCCCTACTCGATGGACGCCAACCTGCTGCACATCAGCTACGAAGGCGGCGTGCTGGAAGATCCGAACTTCGAGCCTGAAGCCAATATGTGGCGCCTGACGGTGTCGCCCGAAAAGGCGCCCAACAAGCCCCAGATCATCGAGCTGACCTACGCCAAGGGTGACGTGGTCGCCATCGACGGCGTGAAGATGTCGCCTGCCCAAGTGCTGACCAAGCTGAACGAAATCGGCGGCAAGCATGGCATCGGCCGCCTGGACAAGGTCGAGAACCGCTACGTTGGCATGAAGAGCCGTGGCTGCTACGAAACCCCTGGCGGCACCATCTTGCTGAGCGGCCACCGCGCCATCGAATCCATCACCCTGGACCGCGAAGTCCTGGCGCTGAAGGATGACCTGATGCCGCGTTACGCCCGCATGATCTACAACGGCTACTGGTTCAGCCCCGAGCGCGAACTGCTGCAAGGCCTGATCGACAAGAGCCAGGAAACCGTCAACGGCACCGTCAAGCTCAAGCTGTACAAGGGCACCATCCTGGTCGTGGGCCGTGAGTCCAAGACCGACAGCCTGTTCGACGCCAAGATCTCGACCTTTGACGACGACGGCGGCGCCTACAACCAGGCCGATGCAGCTGGTTTCATCAAGCTCAATGCGCTGCGTCTGCGCATCGGTGCCAATGTCAAGGCAGCACGTGCCGCTTCGGCCAAGCCGGCTCGCAAGACTGCTGGCAAGAAGCCGGCAGCCAAGCCTGCTGCCAAGAAGGCCGTGGCCAAGAAGGCCGCCAAGTAAGCACGTTGAACAGGCCGGGGCGCGAGCCTCGGCCTTTTATATTTTTGGAGACTCTCTCATGACCACCACCACCCTGGCCGGCACCGTTGCCACCCAAGCCAATGTGTACTTTGACGGCAAGTGCGTCTCGCACACCGTGACCCTGGCGGACGGCGTTCGCAAGTCTGTTGGCGTGATCCTGCCTGCTGCGCTGACCTTCAATACCGGCGCACCCGAGATCATGGAAACCGTGGCCGGCCGTTGCAGCATCAAGCTCAAGGGCGAGACCGAATGGAAGAGCTACGGCCCGGGCGAAAGCTACAACGTGCCTGGCAACTCCTCGTTTGAGATCAAGGTGGAAGGCGAGCCTTACCACTACATCTGCCATTTCGGTTGATTCCGCACGCTTCCCCAAGGGGGAGCACAAAAAAGGCCGCACGGTGTGCGGCCTTTTTGCTTGGGGCGGGTAGTCCGCCTGACGTGGGCAAGGCCCGCTCAGAACTTCGGCTCCGGCATGTCATCCGCCGTCATGGGCTTGCAGTCCATGGTGATGGTGCCCAGCGAGTCGTCGTTGAAGTCCAGCAACTCGCCTTCCAGCTCGGCCGTCTGGCGGTCCACCGACAGGCGGATGGTGGCCAGGCGCTTGAGGTTGGGCTGCCACACCACCCATTGCCCGTGCACCCAGTCGTTGTAGTAATGGGTGCCCGGTTGGGGCAGCTTGTAGACCATGGCGTACACCATGGGCGAAGCCTTGTACTTCAGGCGCTCACCCACGGGCAGCACGTTGGAGCGCTGGATCAGGGCGGTTTCATTGCTGTCCCGCATGGCCAGGTCCAGCGTGGCGGCCTTGCCCTTGCCATTGGCGTTGAGCTTGCCCGCGCAGTTCAGGAACAGGTTGAACTCGGCCGCGCCGGCTTGCTGCGTAGCCCCATAAAGGGCCAGCGTGGCCACAGCCAGATGAACAAGGCGGCGCGCAGCGGTCATCCTCGTCACCTTACTTCTTCTTCGTCGTGGACTTTGTGCTTGGCTTGGCGTCGAGTTCCTTGGACGCCGGCGTGTCACCACCTTGAACGCCCAGACGGCCACCGGTGCCCAGGCCACCCTTGACCGTCTGCGCCTTGTAGCGGCGCAGCGCCTTGACCATCTGGTTGTACGAGTCGGCAAACGCCGCCACGATCACCTTGCCCTGGGGCGTCTTGGCGTAACCGCCACCGCCGCCAAAGCCGCCACCGCCAAAGGCCGCGCCGAACAAGCCGAAGTCAAAGTTCTTGGCCGTGCCTTCGGCCGCCGCGATCTGCACGCCCGAGCGGTTGTCGATCAGCAGCAAGGTGGTGGAGGCCTCGTTGCGGCCCACGCTGCCGGCAATGGCGCCCAGCATGCCCAGTGCACCGCCGCCGCCAAAGGCGCTGCCGCCACCGGTCTTGCCCGAGAACTGGATGGCCGGGCTCATGGTGTAATCCGCCGCGACCATCTGGCCCTTCTGGAAGTTGCTGCCGGCGCGGCTTTCTTCGCCGCGGGCGAACTCGCGCTCGCGCATCATGTTGTTGAGGCTCTTGCCGCGCTCCACGATCACGAAGCAGTTGCTTTGCTGGATCATCAGGCGCAGCACGGGCACCGTCGAGCCCAACTGGTGGTCGCGCAACTGGTAGTACCAGGGGGCGTTGGTGTCTTCCTCGATGGCCAGGGTGCCCAGGGTCTCGGGGCAGCTTTCCAGCTGGGAGTTCTGGCCATCGGCGCTTTCGCCACCGGCCGCACCACTGACCACGCCCTTGTTGTCGCCCAGCGTGGGCGCCGTCGAGGCACAGCCAGCCAGAACGGCCGCAACGACCGCGGCACCGAGCAGGGAAAGGGACCAGCGCGACGCGGCGCGCACGTGGGTAGCAGAACGCATGGGCAGACCTCCGAAATTCGATGGCCGCAGTATAGGTCGCACGCCGGTTTCCGCCTCTCCCTAGCAAGGGTGGTGTGTTGCAGGGCGGCTTCGGCGCGCAGGGCGGGGTGCCAGCCCTCAGACCACCACCGGCTCGGGCTCCAGCCGGATGCCGAATCGCCCGTACACGCTTTCCTGGATGGCCCGCGCCAGGGTGACCACCTCGGCCCCGCTGGCCCCGCCACGGTTGACCAGCACCAGCGCCTGGCGCTCGTACACGCCGGCCCGGCCGATGGACTTGCCCTTCCAGCCACAGGCATCGATCAGCCAGCCAGCGGCCAGCTTGTAAGTGCCGTCGTCCATCGGGTAGTGCACGATCTCGGGGTCACGGCCGATGATGTCGCGGCATTGTTCGGCCGACACCACGGGGTTCTTGAAAAAGCTGCCCGCGTTGCCGATCACGGCGGGGTCGGGCAGCTTGGCGCGGCGCACGTCGCAGACCCAGTCGAAGATCTGGCGGGCGTCAGGGTGGATGTTGGCCGTCTCGGCGATCTTGCGCTCCAGCTCCATGTAGCCGAGCACCGGCTGCCAGGGGCGGGGCAGGCGCAGGCGTACCTTGGTGATCACGCTCTTGCCGCCCAGGCGCTGTTTGAACACGCTGTCGCGGTAACCGAAGTGGCACTGCGCCGCATCGAGCGTCACGGTGCGGCCCGTGATCATGTCCACCGCGTCCAGCGATTCGAAGCGGTCCTTCAACTCCACGCCGTAAGCGCCGATGTTCTGCACCGGCGCCGCGCCCACCGTGCCGGGGATCAGCGCCATGTTCTCCAGGCCGGGCAGGCCCTGCTCCAGGCACCATTGCACGGTGTCGTGCCAGGATTCGCCCGCGCCCACCTCCACGATCCACGCGTCTTCACGCGTTTCCAGCAAGCGCCGGCCCTTGATCTCGATCTTGAGCACGCACAGGTCCACATCCTGCGTGAGCACCAGGTTGCTGCCGCCCCCCAGGATGAACTTGGGCGCGCGGCCCAGCTCCGGGTCATTGACCACCTTCTTGGCGTCTGCCTCGGAGGCAATGCGCACCAGCGTTTGGGCGCTTGCGGGCAGGCCGAAAGTGTTGAAAGCACGCAGGCTGGCCCCCCGTTCAATCACGAGAGAAGAGGGGGGTGGGACGGCGGCTGGCGTGTGCATGGCAGAATTTTCGCAGACAAAGGAGAAATTCATGCCCAGTTTTGACACCGTGCTCGATCCCAATCTGGTCGAAGTTCGCAATGCGGTCGACCAGACCACCAAGGAAATTGGCACGCGCTTCGATTTCAAAGGCACCAGCGCCGCCATCGAATTCAAGGAAAAAGAGAAGGAAATCACCATCCTGGGTGACAGCGACTTCCAGCTCGACCAGGTGCGCGACATCCTCAACAACAAGCTCACCAAGCGCCAGGTCGACATCCGCTTCCTGGACATCGGCAAGGCCGAGAAGATCGGCGGCGACAAGGTCAAGCAGGTCATCAAGCTCAAGGCCGGCATCGAGGCCGAGCTGGCCAAAAAAATCACGAAGCTGATCAAGGACAGCAAATTGAAGGTCACGGCCAGCATCCAGGGTGATACCGTGCGGGTGCAGGGCGCCAAGCGTGACGACCTGCAGGCGGCCATGGCCCTGATGAAGAAGGACCTGACGGAAGCGCCGCTGACCTTCAACAATTTCCGCGACTGATTCATTTCGGTGCGGTTTCGGTATGCAGCCGGCAACAAAACAGGGAGATCAGGCCGTGCAGATGGAATCCAGGCAATTGAGCGGGCGCGCTGTGGCCCCATGGGGGGCGCGGCGCGTGGCGCTTGCGGTGGCCCTGGCGTTCGGCGGCGGTGTGATGCCGCTGACAGCGCTGGCGCAAAGCGTGGCCATGACCGGCGGCATGGGCAGCAAAGCCCTGCTGGTGGTCAATGGTGGGGCGCCCAAGGCCTTGGCGGCGGGTGACACCTACCAGGGCGTCAAGGTCCTGAGCGTGAGTGCAGACCAGGCGGCCGTCGAGGTCGCGGGCAAGCGCCAGACCGTGCACCTGGGTGAGGCACCCGTCAGCATTGGCGGATCAGGCGGTGGTGCCAATGGCACGCAGATCGTGCTGTCGGCCGTGTCAGGCGGGCACTTTGTGACCCAGGGCCAGGTCAATGGCAAGTCCACGAGCTTCATGGTGGACACGGGCGCCACCTCCGTGGCCATGGGGGCCGACGAGGCCCGCCGCATGGGCATCAAGTTCGAGGATGGCGCCAAGTTTTATGGCAGCACCGCCAATGGCACGGTGGTGGGTTACCGCGTGAGCCTGACTTCCGTGCGCATCCAGGATGTCGAGGTGTTCAATGTGGAGGCCGCCGTGCTGCCCATGCCCATGCCGCACATCCTGCTGGGCAACTCGTTCCTGACGCGTTTCCAGATGAAGCGCGACAACGACACGCTGACCTTGACCAAGCGCTATTGAGCCAGGGCGTCAGGCTGCGTACTGCGCGCGGCTGCCCTGGCGTTCGCGCGCCTGGCCACTGAGTTGCGCCAGCTCCACCGGGTCATGGGCGCAAAACAGCGTGACGTCCCGGCCGTGTTGCTGCTTGAGTTCGCGCAGGCGCAACTGGTTGGCCATGCGGCTGGCGCCGTCCATCTGCACCATGCTCTGGAACACACGCAGGCCGATGGGGCAGTGGCGCTCGTCCACGTCCATCTCGCCCCGGAAGAAGTAGGCATCGCCACAGTGCAGCAGCCAGCCATCGTCGCCACGCACGGCCACGCCGCAGTGGCCTTGGGTGTGGCCGGTGAGTGGCACCAGCAGCACTTCCTCATCGGTGTCGGGCAAGGCGCGGGCGGCTTCGAAGCCCATCCAGCGCTCACCCTCCACGTTGTGCGGTGACCATTTCGGGCCATGCGCCCATTGCGCCGGGATGTAGCGGCTCTTTTCCTTCAAGCTGGGCCGTGTCAGTGCAGCCTGCAACTCCTTGGCGTACACATGCACCTCGGCTTGTGGGAAGTCGCCCAACGCGCCGACATGGTCCAGATCGAGGTGGGTGGGCACGATGTGGCGCACATCGCGCGGGTCCAGCCCCAGCTCGCGGATCTGGTAGAGCGCGGTTTCCGACATCACCAGCTTGGGCCTGACCATCGCGTTGAAACCAAAGCCCAGGCGCGAAGGGTTGCTCACATCGGCGGTGCCCAAGCCGGTGTCCACCAGGATCAGGCCATGACGCCCTTCGATCAGCAGGCAGTGGCAGCACATATTGGCCGGGGCCAGCCAGCCGCCTTCGCCGCTCAACAGGCGTCGCCCCAGAGGGCACATCGACCCGCAATTCAGATGGTGAACTTTCATGCGTGAACCCTTCGTGCTGATGCTTGCCCGTCTGTGCTGACGCCAGCGTGGTCATGATGGCAGCACAATGTCGCTTTGGCCAGTAGCTGGCCGTGTCAGTCGGATTCGATTTTTACCATGCCTCCACGTTCCCGTTTGCCCGCCGGTCACGAGCACCTGGCCCAGATCCTGTTTGCCCAAGGCTTCGGCGCCCGCCGCGAGTGCGAGGGCCTGATCCTGCATGGCCTGGTGCAGGTCAAGGGCGAAGTGGTGGATGACCCGGACGCAGTCTTCCCGGAAGACCGGCTGGAGCTGGTGGTGGACGGCATGCCCTGGGTGACCCACGTCAAGGCCCTGATCGTGCTGAACAAGCCGGCGGGCTACGAATGCTCGCTCAAGCCCGGCGCCTGGCCGGGGGTGCACAACCTGTTGCCCGTGCCGCTGCGCCGCCGCGGCCTGCAGCCTGTCGGCCGGCTGGACCAGGACACCACGGGCCTGCTGCTGATGACCGACGACGGCCCGCTGCTGCACAAGCTCACCTCGCCCAAGCACCACGTGCCCAAGGTGTACGAGGTGACCTGCAAGTACCCCGTGACACCTGCCATGTGCGAGAAGCTGCTCAAAGGCGTGGTGCTGGACGATGACCCCATGCCGGTCAAGGCCGATGCGGCTGAAGCCGTGGGGGAGGGGGAAACCTGCCATCTGCGGCTGACACTGCTGCAAGGCAAGTACCACCAGGTCAAACGCATGGTGGCGGCCGTGAGCAACCGCGTCGAAGGCCTGCACCGCAGCCAGATTGGCCGCCTGATCTTGTCGGACGAGTTGGCGTCAGGCCAGTGGCGCTGGCTGGAAGACCCCAAGCTGGTGTTGCCTTGAGGCAGCCTGCTGGCCGGGCATAATTTGGGTCTATGCAAGTCTTTCGTGGTTTTCACCATGCGGCGCTCGCCCCGGCTTGCGCGCTGACCATTGGCAACTTTGACGGTGTGCACCGGGGGCATCAGGCCATGCTGGCCTTGTTGCGCAGCGAGGCCCAGCACCGAGGGGTGCCCAGCACCGTGCTGACCTTCGAGCCGCACCCGCGCGACTATTTCGCCCAGCTGGCCGGCAAGCCGGAGATCGCGCCTGCGCGCATCGCCACGCTGCGCGACAAGCTGTCCGAGCTGGAGCGCTGCGGGGTGGACCAGGTCGTGATCCTGCGCTTTGACCGCACATTTGCCAGCCAGAGCCCGGACGACTTCATCAACAATGTGCTGGTCAAGGGCCTGAACGCGCGTTACGTGCTGGTGGGCGATGACTTCCGCTTTGGCGCCAAACGCGCGGGTGACTACAACCTGCTGGACGCCGCCGGCAACGACCACGGCTTCGACGTGGCCCGCATGATGAGCTACGAGGTGCACGGCACCCGGGTGTCGTCCTCGGTGGTGCGTGATGCCATGGCGGCAGGCGACATGGCCCGTGTCGAGCAGATGCTGGGGCGCCCCTACACCGTCAGCGGCCACGTGATCCACGGTGCCAAGCTGGGCCGCAGCCTGGATTGCCGCACGCTCAACGTGCGCTTCGGCCATGAAAAACCGGCCACCACGGGCATCTTCGTGGTCCGCACCCATGGCCTGGCCGACCACCCGATCGAAGGCGTGGCCAGCCTGGGCGTGCGCCCCACGGTGGAAGACGCCGGGCGCGTCCTGCTGGAGGTCCATTGCTTTGAATGGCCCTCGCATCTGGGAACCGAGGGGGGCTACGGTAAAATCGTGCGCGTGGAACTCCTGCACAAACTCCGAGATGAAGCCCGTTATGACGGGCTGGACGCCTTGCAGGCCGCCATCCACAAGGACATCGCCGATGCGAAGTCCTTCTTCCAGGCTCAGCGCCGTCAGACCACGCGCGACCGAATTTGACGCTCACCGTCTGACCGAAACCGAGCCTGGCCGCTTTCCCCGCCGCTTTTTTCGCCTTTCAAGGCAGCGTGCGTGGTGCGCGGCTCACCTGATTCCCAGGAACCCGATGGCAACGGGGCCAGATGTGGCCGCCCTGTCGTGTTCCTTTGCCGAGAACGATCATGAGTCAAGACAAGAAGTCTGCAGCCCCTGCCAACACCGCTGGTGAGGGTCAGTACCGCGCCACGCTGAACATGCCCGACACCCCCTTCCCGATGCGGGGAGACCTGCCCAAGCGCGAGCCGGGCTGGGTGGCCGAGTGGGAAAAGAACGGCCTGTACGACAAGCTGCGCGCGGCCCGCCAGGGCGCGCCCAAGTTCGTGCTGCACGACGGCCCGCCCTACGCCAACGGCAACATCCACATCGGCCACGCCGTCAACAAGGTCCTCAAGGACATGATCGTCAAGGCGCGCCAGCTCAAGGGCATGGACGCCATCTACGTGCCCGGTTGGGACTGCCACGGCCTGCCCATCGAGAACCAGATTGAGAAGACATTCGGCCGCAACCTCAGCCGCGATGACGTGCAGGCCAAGGCCCGCGTGTATGCCGCCGAGCAGATCGATGGCCAGCGCACCGACTTCAAGCGCCTGGGCGTGCTGGCCGACTGGGCCCATCCCTACCGCACCATGGACTTCGGCAACGAAGCCAACGAAATCCGCGCCTTGAAGAAGATCGTGGAGCGTGGCTACGTCTACCGAGGCTTGAAGCCCGTGTACTGGTGCTTTGACTGCGGCTCCTCGCTGGCCGAGTTCGAGATCGAATACGCCGACAAGAAATCGCAAACGCTGGATGTGGCCTTCCTGAGTGCCGAGCCTGCCGCACTGGCAGCAGCCTTCGGCCTGAGCGCGCTCAGCAAAGACGCCTTCGCCGTGATCTGGACGACCACCGCCTGGACCATCCCCGCCAACCAGGCCCTGAACGTGCACGCCGAACTGAGCTACGCCCTGGTCGACACACCCAAGGGCTTGCTGGTGCTGGCGGAATCGCTGGTGGAAAAGGCCGTCGCCCGTTATGGCTTCGAGCCGGATCAGGTCAAGGTGCTGGCCACCACGCCCGGCGCCAAGCTCGAAGGCCTGAAGTTCAAGCACCCGCTGGCCCATGTGGACAAGGGGTATGACCGCGAAGCGCCCGTTTACCTGGCCGAGTACGTCAGCGCCGAGGACGGCACCGGCATCGTGCACGCCGCGCCTGCCTACGGCGTGGACGACTTCAACTCCTGCATCGCGCACGGCCTGAAGTTCGACGACATCCTCAACCCCGTGCAGGGCAATGGCGTCTACGAAGCCGATCTGCCCTTGTTCGGCGGCCAGCACATCTGGAAGGCTGCGCCCGTGGTGCTCGAGACCCTGCGCGAGCACGGCCGACTGCTGGCCACCAAGGACATCGTCCACAGCTACCCGCACTGCTGGCGCCACAAGACGCCGGTGATCTTCCGTGCGGCTGCGCAATGGTTCGTGCGCATGGACGAAGGCGAGGGCGTGTTCGCTTCCAACCCGGCCGACAAGACCCTGCGCCAGACTGCGCTGGATGCCATCGACCACACCACCTTCTACCCGGAGAACGGCCGCACCCGCCTGCGCGACATGATCGCCAACCGCCCTGACTGGTGCATCAGCCGTCAGCGCAACTGGGGCGTGCCACTGCCTTTCTTCCTGCACAAGGTCACGGGCGAGTTGCACCCCAACACCATGGCCTTCATGGACAAGGCTGCTGACCTGGTCGAAGCCGGCGGCGTGGAAGCCTGGTCCAAGCTGGACCCGGCCGAATGGCTGGGCGCGGAAGCAGCCGAGTACAGCAAGTCCACCGACATCCTGGACGTGTGGTTCGACTCCGGCACCTCCTTCTTCCACGTGCTCAACCCGGCGCAAGGCAGCCACCCGACGGCCGGCCACGATGAGCTGCACGAAGCCGACCTGTACCTGGAAGGCCACGACCAGCACCGCGGCTGGTTCCACAGCTCCTTGCTGGCTGCCTGCGCCATCTACGGCCGCGCACCTTACAAGGGTCTGCTGACCCACGGCTTCACCGTGGACGGTCAGGGCCGCAAGATGTCCAAGTCCGTGGGCAACACGGTGGCACCGCAAGAGATCAGCACCAAGATGGGCGCCGAGATCATCCGCCTGTGGGCCGCGTCGACCGACTACTCGGGCGACCTGGGCATCGACGACAAGATCCTCGCCCGCGTGGTGGACGGCTACCGCCGCATCCGCAACACCCTGCGTTTCCTGCTGGCCAACACCTCCGACTTCAACCCCGAAACGGATGCCGTGCCGCTGGGCGAGTTGCTGGAGATCGACCGCTACGCACTGGCCCGCGCCTCGCAGCTGCAGGAGGACATCCTCGCGCACTACGAGCGCTACGAGTTCCACCCGGTCGTGGCCAAGCTGCAGGTCTATTGCTCCGAAGACCTGGGCGCGTTCTACCTGGACGTGCTCAAGGACCGCCTGTACACCAGCGCCGCCAAGAGCCACGCCCGCCGCGCCGCGCAGACCGCGCTGTGGCACATCACGAACGGCATGCTGCGCTGGATGGCGCCGTTCCTGAGCTTCACGGCCGAAGAGGCCTGGAAGGTCTTCAACGGCGGCGAGTCGATCTTCACCGAAACCTACTGGGACTTCCACGAAGCGGACAAGGACGCCGAACTGCTGGCCAAGTGGTCGCGCATCCGCGCCTTCCGCGAGGAGTGCAACCGCCAGATCGAAGAAGTCCGCACCCGTGGTGAAGTGGGCGCCTCGCTGCAGGCCAATCTCTTCGTCACCATCAGCGCCGACGACCAGCGCCTGCTGGCCGATCTGCGCAGCCTGGGTGATGACCTCAAGTTCGTGCTGATCGTCTCCAGCGTCGAGCTGGCCGAAGGCCATGCCACCCAGATCGAGGTCAACCCGTCCAAGGCTGTGAAGTGCGAGCGTTGCTGGCACTACCGTGACGACGTTGGCGTCAACCCCGAGCACCCCACCATCTGCGGCCGTTGCGACAGCAACCTGCACGGTGAGGGTGAACACCGCGAACACGCCTGAGCACCCGCATGGCCACCAAAAAGTCCGCTTCGGGCGCCAACCAGGGTTTGCTGCCCTGGTTGGGCATCGCCTTCATCCTGATCCTGCTGGACCAGTTCACCAAGGTGCTGATCCTGGGCATGTTCCAGCTGGGGGACGGCCGCCACGTGCTGTCCTTCTTCAACATCGTGCGCGTGCACAACACCGGTGCAGCGTTCTCCTTCCTGGCCCATGCGGGCGGCTGGCAACGCTGGTTCTTCGTGGGCCTGGCCTTCGCCGCCACCGGTTTCATCCTCTACATGCTGCGCCAGCACAGCGGCCAGAAGCTGTTTGCCTGGGCGATGTCACTGATCCTGGGCGGCGCCATCGGCAACGTGATCGACCGCCTGGTGCACGGCTACGTGGTCGACTTCCTGGACTTCCACTGGAACTTCCTGTCGCCCATGTTCCCGGGCGGCCACTTCCCGGCCTTCAATGTGGCTGACTGCGGCATCACCATCGGCGCCGGCTTGCTGATCCTGGACGAATTGCGCCGAGTACGTCGCGGTTGAATACATTTGGGGACAAAAAGCAGGCTGACTGACACCGGTTGACCTGTTTTCCCCGTGTTTTCACCAGTGACGCAGCGCCATTCCAGGCGTACTTTTCTCCTATCGAAGGTGCTTCGGAGGAGAACGCATGGGTACGGCTGGTCGTCTGACACATCATGTCCTGGTTTCTCGTCGCCGTACGCACCGTCGTCGCCCGACCCTTCGCAGGGCCCACCTCTGGCCAGGGCAGCCTTCGCAACAGGATGCGCCCTCATCCCAGCTTGAGTTGTCATCGCGCTTCCTGACGCCGATTGCCGAAGCGCCGCTGGCCCCCGGCATGAAGCTGGCCAGCGCACCAGGCCAGGTGGACGTCGCCCCCATCATCGATGCCGACCCGGCTGAGGCCGCGCGCCGCAACAGCGTGCTGGACATGCCCTTGGCGCAGTTGAGCTGGCACGACCCTTTCGAGTGGCTCTCCCTGGGCTGGCATGACTTCACCCGCGCACCTTTGATCGGCCTGTTCTACGGGGCCTGCTTCGTGCTCATGGGCTGGCTGATGGTGGCCTGCTTCCATCAGGCGCCGCAGTACACGCTGGCGCTGTCTGCAGGTTTCCTTTTGCTCGGCCCTTTCCTGTGCCTGGGCCTGTACGAGGTCAGCCGCCGCCTGGGCCGCGGTGAACCCGTCAGCATGTGGTCCTCGCTCACGGCCTGGCGCATCAGCAGCGGGCAGTTGGCCATCTTTGCCTGTGTGCTGCTGGTGCTGGAAATGCTCTGGGGGCGCTCGGCCATGATCGTCTTTGCGATCAGCTTCGATGGTGTGCCGGATTTCAGCGGCCCGCTGTCTTCGATGCTGACCGAGGAGTACCTGACCTTCTTCGCCGGCTACATGGCGGTCGGTGCGCTGTTTGCCGGCTTGATCTTCGCCTTCAGCGTCATCTCCATGCCCATGATGCTGGACAAGTCCACCGATGCCATCTCGGCCGCGCTGGCCAGCATGCGCCTGGTCACGACGCAGACGGGCGTGATGCTGCTGTGGGGCGCCCTGATCACCCTGGCCATCGTCATGGCCATGTTGCCGGGCTTTCTGGGCCTGCTGGTGGTCGGGCCCGTGGTGGGGCATGCGTCCTGGCATGCGTATCGCAAGGCCACCATGGCGCGTGACTGAGCGCCTGATGGCGTGCCCACTGGCGCACCCATTGCCGCATCGTTTGCGGCATCGTTTGCCCGCTTGATCCGCGCGCGCTCTTTCTTGTCAGGCTGTTCTAATGGCAGGTGATCGACCACCTGCCTGAGCCTGCCTTGACGCGCCCCGCCTATCTCCAGCCCCGCATCCTGTTCCTGCTGGTATTGCCGCCCATGATGTGGGCGGGCAATGCCGTCGTGGGCCGCCTGATGGTCGGCACCTTGCCACCCGTGGCCATGAACGCCTTGCGCTGGTTGATGGTCGCCTTGATGCTGATGCCCCTGTCGACTCGGGTCTGGCGGGACATGGCCGCCATCCGCCAGCGTTGGGTGTACCTCGCCGCCATTGGCGTGCTGGGCGTGGGCACCTACAACGCGATGCAGTACCTGGCGCTGCAGACCTCGACCCCGCTGAACGTCACCTTGATCGGCTCCAGCGTGCCCGTCTGGATGATGCTGGTGGGCTGGCTGGCTTACGGCCAGCGCTTGCATGCACGTCAACTGCTGGGCGCACTGTTGTCCGCCTTGGGTGTGGTGCTGGTGATCGCGCAAGGCCAGTGGGAGGTGCTGCGGCATGTGCGCCTCGTGCCGGGCGATCTGTTGATGCTGCTGGCCAGCCTGGCCTGGGCGTTCTACAGCTGGATGCTGGCTTGCCCACCTGCCAACATGCTGGGGCACCAGCGGCCGGACTGGGACTGGGCGGCCTTCTTGCAGATTCAGGTGCTGTTTGGCCTGATATGGGCCGGGGCTTGCACCGCCGTGGAAGCCATCATGGCCGGGCCTGGGCAGGCGCCCATGTGGCCCTCAAGCTGGCAGGCCTGGGGCGCGATGGTCTTCATCGCCATTGGCCCGTCCATCCTGGCCTATCGCTGCTGGGGTCTGGGCGTGCAGGCCGTGGGGCCCACCATGGCCGCCTTCTTTGGCAACCTCACGTCCATCTTCGCGGCGGTGTGGTCTGCCCTGTTGCTGGGGCAGCATCCCCGCTGGTATCACCCCGTTGCGCTGGTGCTGATCACCGTGGGGATCGCTGTTTCATCGCGCGTCAGAAGCGGCGACCAGGCCCGCGACGCGACTTGAACGGGGGCTGGCCACGCCAGAAGCGGATCATCAGCCAGCCGCCCAGCATGCCACCCAGGTGCGCAAAGTGCGCGATGCCCGAGGTGGTGTCCTTCCAGCTCAGCAGCAGCTCCAGCAAACCGAAGCCCAGCACGTAGTACTTGACCTTCATGGGGATGGGGGGGAACAGCGGCATGATGATCCGGTTGGGGAACATCATGGCGTAAGCCAGCAGCAGGCCGTAGATGCCGCCCGAGGCGCCCACCATGGGGTGGCCCCAGCCCCCCAGGAAGGACATCAGCAACTGTGTGGCGCCAGCCGCCACCACGCTGGCCAGCAGGAACTCCAGGTAGCGCCGGTTGCCCCAGACGCGCTCCAGCTCACCACCGAACATCCACAGCGCCAGCATGTTGAAGAACAGGTGCTCGATCGAGCCATGCAGGAAGGCATAGCTCACCAGCTGCCAGGGCAGGAAGTTGCCGCTTTGCAGTGGCCACAGTTCCAGGTAGAACCGCAATGCACCGCCAGTCAAGGCATCGTCCAGGCAGAACATGGCGACGTTGATCAGAATCAGTGCCTGGGTAAGGGGGGGAAGCGGCGGCATGCTTTCTGAGAATGGGCAGTGGATGTAGGCGCACATCATAAGGGCCGGCGAGAAGCCCCCAAGGCCCGCGGGTCCTCGGTACAGACCCTTTGATTCAGCCCATCTCCGGTGATCCGTCACAGCGGGCTGGCATGCAACTCGCTAAGGTGTTGACAAGCCCTGGCGCCAGATCGGCGGGCACTTTGGAGACGGAGGTCTTTGACCATGTCAGCCCATATCGTTTTGACCTCACACCCTGCTCGCAAAAAGAGCGACGAGGCCCATCAGGGCATCGAATGGGGCGCAGCCACCGCGGCGCAGCGGGGCCCCCTGGTTGCCAGCGTGGCCAACCCGGGTGTGCGCAACGTCATCGGCACGCACGCGGGTGCCTACTCCGTCTATCGTGCCCTGGCGGTGGCCTCCGGTGCGCTGCAGCGCGACCACAAGCCCGACCTCACCAACACGATGCCTGCCGAAGTCATCGGCCCGCACCCGCAATGGGCAGACCCCGGCAAGATCGTCTCGCTGGACCCCTGGGGGCATCTCGTGGCCAGCGAGTTCAAGGCCCAACTGGACGCCGGCCTCGACGTGCGCCCCACCATCGCCATCACCAAGGCCCACATCAACATGCCCGAGCTGTTGGCGGCCATGGCCAGCGGCCGGCTTCAACCCGATGGCGACATCCTGCAGGCCAATGGCGACGTCAAGGTGACCAAGGCGGCCATCGACCCCGTCTGGTACCTGCCGGGCCTGGCCGAGCGTTTCGGCATCAAGGAAAGCGCATTGCGCCGCCACCTGTTCGAGCAGACCGCCGGCATGTTCCCCGAACTGGTGACGCGGCCCGATCTCAAGGTGTTCCTGCCACCCATTGGCGGCATGACGCTGTACTTCTTCGGCGATGTCAGCCTGCTGGGCAAGCCTGAGACCAAGGTGGCCTGCCGCGTGCACGATGAATGCAATGGCTCGGACGTGTTCGGCTCCGACATCTGCACCTGCCGCCCTTATCTGGCCCATGGCATCGAGGTGTGCATCGAGATGGCCCAGCAAGGCGGTGTGGGCCTGTGCATCTACAACCGCAAGGAAGGGCGCGCGCTGGGCGAGGTCACCAAGTTCCTCGTCTACAACGCGCGCAAGCGCCAGAACGGTGGCGACCGTGCCGAGACCTATTTCGAGCGCACCGAATGCGTGGCCGGTGTGCAGGACATGCGCTTCCAGCAACTCATGCCCGATGTCTTTCACTGGCTGGGCATCAAGCGCATTGACCGCTGGGCTTCCATGAGCAACATGAAACACGGTGCGCTGGTGGAGCAGGGCATCGAGGTGGTCGAGCGCGTGCCAATCCCCGATGCCTTGATCCCTGCAGACGCCCGCGTTGAAATGGACGCCAAGAAGGCCGCAGGCTATTTCTCGACCTACACACCCGATGCGAGCGAGCTGGCCCAGCCCAAGGGCAGGGGGTTGATGGAATGAGCGCCCTGCATGCCCCTGCACCCAGCCTGGCAGACAAGCTGCTGAGCACCTGCGCCGTTCGCCAGCACAGCGCGGCGATCATGGCCCTGGCGCAGTCAGGCCAAGCCCGCCACTTCACCTGGCACCCTGAGCGCATGGCCGTGGTGTCGGCTTATGTGGCCAATGTGATCCGCCAGCGCTACCCGAGCCTCAAGGTGCCGTACCACAGCCGTTGGCGGCATTTCGAGGCCGGTGGCGTGGACCGGTGGTCGGCCGTGTCCCATGAGCAGGGGTTGGATGGTTTGCACACACGCCTGGAGCGCGCCCGCGCCCGGGTGGACCTGGCCATCACCAGCGTGCTGCTGGACGCCGGCGCGGGCCCATCGTGGCAATACAGGGATCAGGCAAGCAGCCAGGCTCTCAGCCGCTCAGAAGGCCTGGGTGTGGCCAGCCTCCGGTGGTGGTCTGGGGGCGGGCTCTCCAGCGATCCGCATCAACCCTGCCGCGCAGACGCCAAAGGGCTGGAGCGCGTGCAGACGGCCGATCTGGCCCTGGCCTTTCAGGTGTCGGACAAGAACCCGCTGGTGGGCCTGGAAGGGCGTGCCAACCTGCTGCGGCAACTGGCCCTGGCGCTCAAGGCCCATCCCGATGTCTACGGCCGCCCGGACGAGCCCGGCCTGCTCAGGCCCGGGCACCTGATCGACACGCTGTTTCGGCAGTCCCCCACCGGCCAGGTTCGTGCTGCCCATGTGCTGTCGCTCTTGTTGCACACGCTTGGCCACATCTGGCCGGGCAGGCATGAACTGGGGGGCGTGCCGCTGGGCGATTGCTGGCCGCACCCCGATGCGCCCGATGGCTGGTTGCCCTTCCACAAGCTCAGCCAATGGATGACCTACTCCCTGCTGGAGCCGCTGGAGGACGCCGGCCTGACCGTGATCGGGCTCGATGAACTCACGGGCTTGCCGGAGTACCGCAACGGTGGCCTGTTGCTGGACCTGGGCTTGCTGCAGGCCCGCGATCGTGCCTTCCACACCACACGTTGGGCCGTGGATGCCGAGCCCATCGTCGAATGGCGTGCATTGACGGTGGCCATCCTGGATCATCTGGCCGAGGCCGTGCGGGGCGAGTTGGGCATGACGCCCGAGCAGTTCCCTCTGGCCCGTGTCCTGGAGGGGGGCAGCTGGGCAGCGGGGCGCCAGATCGCCCTGGCCAAGCGCCCCGGCGGCCCGCCCCCCGTGCAACTCGACAGCGACGGCACCGTGTTTTGACAACAGGAAAGCAAGATGACCGCAGATTTCCCCAACCTCACCGTGGTCCATCATCCCCTGGTGCAGCACAAGCTCACCTGGCTGCGCAGCACGGACACCAACACCGACAGCTTTCGTAACCTCTTGCGCGAGGTCAGCCAGATGCTGGTGTACGAAGCCACGCGGGATCTGCCCACCGAGCTGCAGACCATCACCACGCCCATCACCACCATGGACTCGCCGGTGATCAGCGGCAAGAAGCTCTGCCTGGTCTCCATCCTGCGTGCGGGCAACGGCATGCTCGACGGCATCCTGGCTGTTTTGCCGCTCGCACGCGTGGGCCACATCGGCCTGTACCGCGACCCTGAAACACTGGAGCCCGTCGAGTACTACTTCAAGGTCCCGGCCGACATCGCCGAGCGGCAGGTCATCGTGGTCGACCCCATGCTGGCCACTGGCAACTCGGCCGTGGCCGCCATCGACCGCATCAAGGAGGCCGGCTGCGCCAGCATCAAGCTCATCAGCCTGCTGGCCGCACCGGAAGGCGTGGCCAACATGCTCCAGCACCACCCCGACGTGCCCATCGTGACGGCGGCGCTCGACAGCCACCTCAACGAACACGGCTACATCGTGCCCGGCCTGGGTGATGCTGGCGACCGCATCTTCGGCACCGTCTGATCGGGTCTGATCCCTGCTAGTCTGCGGGCAGTCGCGCATGCGCGTTGCTGCCAGGAGCCTGCCTTGTTTGATCTCATCGTTCGACATTGCACCTTGCCCGATGGTCGCGTCCATCAGGACATCGGTATCAACAAGGGGCGCATCACCGCGCTGCACCCGGCCATCGCGGGCCATGCCGCGCAAGAGATCGACGCCGCCGGGCACCTCGTCAGCCCGCCCTTTGTGGACGCCCACTTCCACATGGACTCGACGCTGAGCTACGGCCAGCCTCGTGTCAACCAATCCGGCACCCTGCTGGAAGGCATCGCCTTGTGGGGGGAGCTCAAACCCCACCTGACCCAGGACGCGATCATCGAGCGCGCGCTGCGCTATTGCGACTGGGCAGTGGCCAAAGGCCTGCTGGCGATTCGCTCGCATGTGGATGTGTGCGACCCACGCTTGCTCGCGGTCGAAGCCTTGTTGCATGTCAAGCAACAGGTCAAGCCCTACCTGGACCTGCAACTGGTCGCCTTCCCGCAAGACGGCGTGCTGCGCAGCCCGGGCGCCCTGGCTCAACTCCAGCGCGCACTCGACATGGGCGTGGACGTGGTCGGTGGCATCCCGCATTTCGAGCGCACCATGGCCGATGGCGCCGAGTCGGTGCGCATCCTGTGCGAACTGGCCGCCGAGCGGGGGCTGCGCGTCGACATGCATTGCGACGAGTCTGATGACCCGCTGTCCCGCCACATCGAGACCCTGGCCAGCCAGGCCCATCGCCTGGGCCTGCATGGGCGCGTCGCCGGCTCGCACCTGACCTCCATGCACAGCATGGACAACTACTACGTCAGCAAGCTGCTGCCCCTGATCAAGGAGGCGGGTGTGGCCGCCATCGCCAACCCGCTGATCAACATCACCCTGCAGGGCCGTCACGACACCTATCCCAAACGACGTGGCATGACCCGCGTGCCCGAGATGCTGGCCGCCGGCATCGACGTGGCCTTCGGGCACGACTGCGTCATGGACCCCTGGTACAGCCTGGGCAGTGGCGACATGCTGGAAGTGGCCCACATGGGCTTGCACGTGGCCCAGATGACGGGCCAGGCGGCCATGCGCCAGTGCTTCGAGGCGGTCACCAGCACGCCTGCACGCATCCTCGGGCTGGAAGGCTACGGCCTGGAGGTCGGTTGCCATGCCGACTTCGTGCTCCTGCAAGCACGCGACCCGGTCGAGGCCATCCGCCTGCGTGCCACCCGCCTGGCCGTGGTTCGGCGCGGTCAGGTCATCGCACGCACGCCCCCAACAGTGGCCACGCTGAGCCTGCCGCAGCGGCCATCCACCATTGCCTGGAGTTTGTGACAGGACCACAAAAGCATGTGCTATGCTTTTGGTCTTCACACTGGACGCCCTGGTGGTGAAATTGGTAGACGCGCCGGATTCAAAATCCGGTTCCGCAAGGAGTGCCGGTTCGAGTCCGGCCCGGGGCACCACCCAACACCTTCCCTGGTGTTGCGCCTTCCGGCCTGGGCCCTCCGCCTCCAGGCCCCCAGCCTGAAACAGCGCAGCGCGCGCAATGCACACAGGCCGCATTTGGTCTTTGTCTGCCTGCGACAATACCGGCCATGAACTACCCCACGCTCGAAGACGCCATCGGCAAGACCCCGCTCGTTCGACTCCAGCGCGTCCCCGGGGCAGGCAACGATGCCCGCGGCAACGTCATCCTGGCCAAGCTCGAAGGCAACAACCCCGCCGGCTCCGTCAAGGATCGGCCCGCCATCAACATGATCCGCAGGGCCGAAGCGCGCGGCGAGATCAAGCCTGGTGACACGCTCATCGAGGCCACGTCCGGCAACACCGGCATCGCCCTGGCCATGGCCGCAGCCATTCGGGGCTACCGCATGGTCCTCATCATGCCGGAGGACCTCAGCATCGAGCGGGCACAAACCATGAAGGCCTTCGGTGCGGAACTCATCCTCACGCCCAAGAGCGGCGGCATGGAATACGCGCGCGACCTGGCTGACCAGATGGTGCGCGACGGCAAGGGCGTGGTGCTCGACCAGTTCGCCAACCCTGACAACCCGGCCGTGCACTACGACACCACCGGCCCCGAAATCTGGGCGGACACGCAAGGCCGCATCACGCATTTCGTGAGTGCCATGGGCACCACCGGCACGATCACCGGCGTCTCACGCTTTCTGAAAGAACAGAACCGGGAGGTGCGCATCGTCGGCGCCCAGCCTCAGGAGGGCTCGCGCATCCCCGGCATCCGCAAGTGGCCCGAGGCCTACCTGCCCAAGATCTACGAACCCAGCCGGGTCGACGAATTCATCTATGTCAAACAGACCGATGCCGAGGAGATGGCGCGTCGCCTCGCCCGTGAAGAAGGTCTGTTCTGTGGCATCTCCGCCGCGGGGGCCTGCTGGGCCGCGCTGCAACTGGCGCAGAATCTCAGCAACGCCACGATCGTCTTCATCGTTTGCGATCGAGGTGATCGTTATCTGTCGACAGGCGTCTTCCCAGCCTGAGATCGGACCTTGCCATGGACATCCACAAAGAACTCGACGCCCGCGGCCTGACTTGCCCCTTGCCCATCCTCAAGGCCAAGAAGGCCTTGTCGGACATGCACAGTGGCGAGGTGCTCAAGGTGCTGGCCACCGACCCCGGCTCCGTGCGCGACTTCCAGGCCTTTGCCCGCCAGACCGGCAATGACCTGGTCGACCAGCAGGCCCAGCAAGTGGCCGGCCGCGACGAATACATCCACCTGCTCCGCCGTCGTTGAGTCCTTGTCGCTGAGGCCTCTCAGTCCAGCAGATCTCCGCCTTGCGGTGCCTGCAAGCCCAGGTGCTTGAACGCGGACGCCGTGGCAATGCGCCCACGCGGTGTGCGCTGCAGAAAGCCTTGCTGGATCAGGTAAGGCTCGATCACATCCTCGATGGTCTCGCGTTCTTCGCCAATGGCGGCCGCCAGGTTGTCCAGCCCGACCGGGCCGCCATCAAAGCGATGCAGGATGGCCTCCAGCAGCTTGCGGTCCATCACATCGAAGCCCAGCGGGTCCACATCCAGCATGGCCAGGGCCTTGTCGGCCATCACGCGCGTGATGCGGCCATCGCCCTTGACCTCGGCATAGTCCCGCACCCGCCGCAGCAGCCGGTTGGCAATGCGCGGTGTGCCGCGTGAGCGCCGGGCCACCTCCATGGCGCCCTCTGGATCAATGGGGGCGCCCAGCAAGCCGGCAGAGCGCGTCACGATGCGCTGTAACTCCTCGGCCGAATAGAACTCCAGCCGCGCCACGATGCCGAACCGGTCGCGCAAAGGGTTGGTCAGCATGCCGGCGCGTGTGGTGGCACCCACCAGCGTGAAGGGCTGCAGATCCAGCTTGATCGAGCGCGCGGCGGGCCCCTCGCCGATCATGATGTCGATCTGATAGTCCTCCAGCGCCGGATAGAGGATTTCTTCCACGACGGGGCTGAGGCGGTGGATTTCATCGATGAACAGCACGTCGTGCCGTTCCAGATTGGTCAGGATGGCGGCCAGGTCCTTGGGCTTTTCCAGCACAGGCCCGGAGGTTTGGCGCAAGTTGACGCCAAGTTCCGTGGCGATGATGTGACTTAGCGTCGTTTTGCCCAGGCCGGGTGGCCCGAAAAGCAGCACGTGATCCAGCGCCTCACCACGTTTGCGCGCCGCACCGATGAAGATCTCGAGCTGTTCGCGCGCCTTGGCCTGCCCGACGTACTCATCCAGGTCCTTGGGGCGCAAGGCCCGCTCGATGGCGTCCTCATTGGGCGAGCTCACGGAGGGCTCGACCATGCGTGCAGGCGCTTCGAACGGCGAGGCTGCGGGGCTGCTTTTGCTTCGGCGAGGAGGGCTGAAGTCGTCGGTCTGGATGCTCATGCGGCGATTATCCCGCCCTGGGCGTTGTTGCGTGATGGCAACGTTAATCCTTTTGGATTGGGGTTTATGACAACCCTGTCACCACGAAAACTGAAAAAGTCTGCTGCAATGCCATCTAGTTTCAGCGGGAGCCAAACGACTTCCGGGTCGTCAGGCAGCACGAGTTGTTTACATCCGTGCCAACACAACAAGCCGCTGAAGCCTCTGGTTCAACTTTGGAGAAGTCAATGAAAAAGACTCTGCTGGCTCTGGCTGCCATCGCCGCATCTTCTGCCTCTTTCGCTCAATCTTCCGTGACCCTGTACGGCGTGGTCGACGCCTCGCTGGAAAGCGTCAAGGCTGACAAGACCGTGACCCGCGTGTCGTCTGACAACCTGTCCTCCTCGCGTTTCGGCCTGAAGGGCTCTGAAGACCTGGGTAGCGGCATGAAGGCCAACTTCAACCTGGAAGCCAGCCTCAAGGCTGACACCGGTGCATCCGCTACCGGCCGCTTCTGGGATCGCGCTGCTTGGGTTGGTCTGGCTGGTGGCTTTGGTGACCTGCGTCTGGGCCGCATCGATTCGCCTATCGGTGACATCGCTGGCAACGTCCTGAGCGCTCAGCCTTACGACGATCTGAAGATCGTGGGCACCCGCGCTGGTAACTCGTACCGTCGCGTTGACAATGCCATCACCTACTTCCTGCCCACGCTGGTGCCCGGCCTGACTGCCTCGCTGCAGTACACCACGGCCAACGGTACATCCACGGCCGGTGGCGCTGAAGCCGCTGGCAGCAATGTCGGCAAGGCCTACGGCCTGGGTGTGAAGTACGTTGCAGGCCCCCTGTCGGCGGGCCTGGGCTACGAGAACATCAAGGACGACAACGGCGTCTCCACCGACGGCAACCAGAAGGCCAATGCCACGCTGGTGTACGCTGCTTATGACTTCGGCGCTGCCAAGGTCACCGGTTATTACGACTCTGAAACGCATCCGTACGGTGTGGTTGGCGCTACGGCTGCCGACACCCGTCGCCTGACCGTGTTGGGTGCCAAGGTTGCCGTGCCGGTCGCTCCTCAGTTCACGCTGGTGGCTGGCCTGTCGACCGCTCGTAACGTGCAGGGTGACCAAGCCGGTGATGACAACGTGCAAATCGTGACCGTCAAGGGCATCTACGACCTGTCGAAGCGCACTTCCGTGTACGCCATGTTCACCAACGTGAACAACGACACCGCTACGAACAAGAGCGTGGACTCTGCTCTGACCACCAGCGCTGACAAGACCACCCACGGTATCGCCGTTGGTCTCCGTCACACCTTCTGATCTCGATCAGATCTTGTGATTCCAAAAGGGGCTTCGGCCCCTTTTTCGTTTCTGGATTGCCAAATTGGTTGTCGTCAATAGGCGACACATAGCAGAAACCTTGCAGACCTTTGAATCGGTTTCAGCAACAATTCCCTGCACCCCCGATTCAAGGGGTAATCAAGGAGATTCAAGATGCAAAAAACCGTCCTGACCAAAGCCGTCGCGGTTGCTCTGGCCACTTTCGGCGTTGGTGCCGCTTTCGCTCAATCTAGCCTGACCATCTACGGTAACCTCGACGTGGCTGTGGATAGCGTCCACAAGGGTCAGGGTGACATCAACGGTACGTTGTTCCAGACCCTGCCTATTTTGGTGGGGGGCACCAACGGGGCAGCGTTGGCAGCAGGCTACAACGCTGCTTATGCTGACAAGTCCACGGTCACGCGCCTGACCTCCAGCATCTCCTCCGTGAACGCGCTTGGCTTCAAAGGGACGGAAGACATCGGTGGTGGCTACAAGGGCGGTTTTGTGCTCGAAGGTCAGTTCCAGGTGGATACTGGTGCACAAAGTGGTCAGGACAGCCGCATGTGGGGTCGTCAAGCTTTTGTCAGCTTGACCACGCCGTATGGTGAAGTTCGTCTGGGTCGTCAGTACGCCCCGATGTTCTATTCCTTTGCCACTGCGACGGTTGAGGCGCTGGGCGGGGCCGACATCATGGGCTCCGGTCTGATCGTCAACAACCTGCAGGTTCGTCAAGACAATCAGATCAGCTACTGGCTGAAGGCGGGTGACCTGACAGGCGCATTGTCCTATTCGCCGAACGCTGGTGTCGATCAGAAGGTCAGCTCGAACCGGACTGGCTCGCCATTTGGTACCACCAACGGCCAGATTGTGGGCGGGGCAACGGCTGGCACCGAAGCTGCGAACACGCAAAATCGTGGGCAGTCTGCCGGGTTGTACCTGAACTACATGGTGGACCCTGCCTTGATGGTCAACGGTTCGGTTCATGCCAACCGCTTTGGTAACGCCCAACTCGTAGTTGGTGGTACCGGGACAGTCATTGCCAATCTGCGCAACTTTTTGGGCTATTCGCTGGGCACCAAGTACACGATGCCTGGTGCTGGTACCCAGCTGGCTGCGATTCTGCACCGCGGGGAGTTCAAGAACGATCCAGGTGATGCTGTCGGCCCCAAGATCAACACGATTGCATTGGGTGTGAAGCACCCGATTGGTCAGTATGCGGTGGGCGCAGAGTACGCCTATTCGAAGTTCGCCAACTTCACCAAGGGTAAGGACACCTCCTTGATGCTGATTGGGGATTACAACTTCTCCAAGCGCACCAAGGTGTACCTGCGCGCAGGTTACGCCAAGGATGATCGAGGTCAATTGGCATCGACTGGCGCTGGTTTGACTGTCGCTGGTGGTCCGCTGCCTTTGCTGACGGGCTTCGGTTCGCTTGAGACGCCGTTCTTCTCGGCTGGTGGCGCCAACATCGACGCCACAACCCGCGTGGTGGCCATCGGTATCCGCCACCAATTCTGATCGATTGGTACGCAAACAACAAAAAACCGCCTTCGGGCGGTTTTTTTTGTTTGGCGGCCCGAGCAAATCGGCCCCGAGCCCTCATCAGGCAGGCAACAGCTTCTCCAGCTTGAACAAATCGGCCACGGCCTCACGTTCACGCACCACCCACACCTGATCCCCATCCACCATCAACTCGGCAGCACGGCCACGCGTGTTGTAGTTGCTGGCCATGGTCATGCCATAGGCCCCCGCTGACAGCACCGCCAGCACATCGCCGGCTTGCACGCTCAGCTGGCGGTCGCGACCCAACCAGTCGCCCGATTCGCAAACCGGGCCCACCACGTCCCAGGTCTGCGCAGCGTCGTCACGTTGTTGTGTGTTGACGATGCCCATGTAGGCTTCATACAGCGCGGGGCGCATCAGGTCGTTCATGGCCGCATCCACGATGCAGAAGTTCTTCTTCTCGCCGGGCTTGAGGTACATCACCTCGGTCAGCAGCACGCCGGCATTGCCCACCAGCGAGCGGCCAGGCTCGAACACCAGTTCTCGGTGCCCATGGCCACGTGCGTCGATCTTGGCCAGCAATTGCGCGATCAACTCGTCTGCGCCGGGTGGCGTTTCGTCTGTGTAGGTGATGCCCAGTCCACCGCCCAGGTCCAGATGGTGGATCCGCACGCCGCCGGCTTCGATGGCCTCGACCAGGTCCAGCACGCGGTCCAGCGCATCCAGGTACGGTGACACCTCGGTGATCTGCGAACCAATGTGGCAATCAATGCCCACCACCTCGATGCCGGGCAGGGCGGCTGCGCGCTTGTAGGTATTCACGGCCAGTTCGTGGGCGACGCCGAACTTGTTGCCCTTCAAGCCCGTCGAGATATAGGGGTGGGTGCCCGCATCGACATCGGGGTTGACGCGCAAACTGACGCGCGCGCGCTGACCCAGGCCCGCCGCCACTTCAGACAGCACTTCGAGTTCGGCCGTGCTCTCGACGTTGAAACAGCGCACGCCGGTTTCAATGGCCAGCTTCATTTCGGCGCGTGTCTTGCCCACGCCGGAGAACACCACCTTGCCGGCGTCACCACCGGCGGCCAGCACGCGCGCCAGTTCGCCTGCTGAGACGATGTCAAAACCGCAGCCCGCCTGTGCAAACGTCTGCAGCACGGCCAGGTTGGAGTTGGCCTTGACGGCATAACACACCAGGTGCTGGCGCCCCTTCAGGGCGCGTTGATAGGGCGCGAGTGCAGCCAGCATGGCCTTGCGCGAGTACACATACAACGGGCTGCCATGCTGACGAACCAGGTCCCGCAGGGAGATGTCGTCCATGTACAGGTCGGCCCCTTTGTAGGCCAGATAGGGAGAGCCGGGCAAGGTCATTTTGAAAGGCTGGGTGAAGGGGTTGAGGCGGCTTGGGTCGGGGCGGGCAGGTAGAGCGGGCCCTTCTGGCCGCAAGCGGTCAAAAAGGCGCAGACGGCGGCGCCAGCCACGCCCCGGGCGAGGGCCTTGCGCAACGAATTCGGGCCCATTGTCGGGGTGCAAGGCCCAGCAAGTCGCGCGGTCTTGGCGGTACTGCCTAGAATTTGGGGATCTTGAATCATGTTCTCATTCTAAGGAAGTCACCATGTCCATCCTTGACACCCCTTCGGGCTTGACCGATGCGCAGTACGACGCCGCCATCCAGGCCGCGCTGGCGCGCATTGAGCGTGCGGTGGACAAATGGCTGGAGGACGACGTCATCGACATCGACACGGCACGCTCTGGCGGCATGCTGACGCTGACGCTGCCCAATCGCAGCCAGTTGATCGTCAATGCGCAGCCACCCTTGCATGAACTGTGGCTGGCCGCCCGTCGCGGCGGTTTTCACTTCAAGCTCAACAGCGCGGGCCAGTGGCAGGATACGCGCAGTGGCGAGGAGTTCTTCGCCTTGCTGTCCAGCTGTGCCAGCGAGCAAGGCGGCAAGCCGGGGCTGGCATTCTGAGCGGGCGTTGAGCTGGGGCTTACTCTGGCTTGCCCCCAAACATGTTGAGGATGCCCTTTTTCTCTTCATCGGAGCTGGGGGCCGGGGCGCCGCCAGCAGGGGTGTCCGTGCTGTCCGGGCCCAGTTCCCTGACGCCGGTGCCCGATGTGTATTCCTCATAGAACCACTCGCCACCCACGTTGACCACACCCTCCGGCGCGGCGGGTTCCTCGATGGGGGCGTTGCGCAGGGCGGTGCTCATGAAGTCGATCCAGACGGGTAGTGACAGCCCGCCACCGGTTTCCCTGTCGCCGAGCTTGCGCGGCTGGTCGTGCCCGATCCACACTATCGCCACGTTGTGCATCGTGTAGCCCGCAAACCAGGCGTCCATCGAATCATTGGTGGTCCCGGTCTTGCCGTACAGGTCAGGGCGCTTGAGCATGGCCTGTGCCTTGGCCGCCGTGCCAGAGCGGGTGACCTCCTGGAGCAGGCTGCTCATGATGAAGGCATTGCGTGCATCAATGGCGCGCATGCTTTCGTTGAGCGGGCTGGGGCGATATTGCGCCAGCAGGTGCCCGCGGTTGTCGGTCACCTTGAGCACCAGCAGCGGGTTCACGCGGTAGCCCCCGTTGGCGAACACCGCGTAGGCGTCGGCCATCTGCAGAGGCGTGACCGAGCCGGCACCCAGCGCCATCGTCAGGTAGGCGGGGTGCTTGTCTGCCTCAAAGCCAAAGCGCGTGATCCAGTCCTGTGCATACTTGGCACCGATGGAGCGCAACACGCGGATCGAGATCATGTTCTTGGATTTCGCCAGGCCTCTTCGCAAGGTCATCGGGCCTTCGAATTTGCCGTCATAGTTTTTCGGCTCCCAGGCTTGCCCGCCCGTGGTGCCTGCATCGAAGAACAACGGTGCATCGTCGACAACGGTGGCGGGCGTGAACCCCTTTTCCAGCGCGGCCGAATAAATGAAGGGCTTGAAGCTGGAGCCCGGTTGGCGCCAGGCCTGGGTGACGTGGTTGAACTTGTTGCGGCCGAAGTCAAAGCCGCCCACCATGGCGTGAATCAGCCCGGTGCGAGGGTCCATGGAGACCAATGCGCCCTCGACCTCCGGCAACTGCTGCACGTACCACATGCCTTGCTTGTCCTGGTTGATGCGGACAATGGCGCCTCGCCTGATCTGCTGCTTGGGGTTGGCCTTGTCCGTCAGGGCGTTGCCCACGGCCTTCAGGCCATCCTGGGTGATCGTGACCTGCTCGCCGGATTGCAGGGCCACAACCAGCTTGCGAGGCTCGGCCTGCAGCACGACCGCCGCACGGATGTCTTCGCTGTCGGGGTGTTCTTCCAGCGCTTCTGCAATCCGTACATCCATCTGTTTGGGGTCGGCTGGCAGGTCGATGTAGGCCTCAGGGCCGCGCCATGGCTGGCGGCGATCGAAGTCCAGCAGGCCCTTGCGCAGCGCCTTGTAGGCTGCGGTCTGCTCTGTCATGTTGATGGATGTGTAGACGTTCAGGCCCCGTGTGTAGGCCTCGGCGCCGTATTGCTCATGCATCAGCAGTCGGGCTGCTTCGGCCGCATATTCCGCGTGGATGGGGATGGGGGCCTTGGTCCGGTAATGCAGCACCTCTGCTTTGGCGTCATCGCGCTGCTTGCTGGTGATGAAGCCGTTCTCGAACATCCGGTCAATGATGTATTGCTGGCGGATGGTGGCGCGCTTGGGGTTGCGGATCGGGTTGTAGGCGGAGGGGGCCTTGGGCAGGCCGGCGAGCATGGCGGCCTCGGCCACGGTGATGTCCTTGATGGGTTTGCCGAAATACGTGTCGCAGGCGGCCGCAAAACCGTAGGCTCGCTGGCCCAGGTAGATCTGGTTCATGTAGAGCTCCAGAATCTGATCCTTGCTCAACAGGCTTTCGATCTTCAGCGCCAGCAGCATCTCGTAGATCTTGCGGGTGAACGTCTTTTCCGTTGGCAGGTAGAAATTGCGAGCGACCTGCATGGTGATGGTGGATGCGCCCTGGCTGCGAGCTTCGCCGAAGTTGGCCAGGCCGGCGCGCAGGACGCCCACGTAATCAACGCCGCCGTGTTTGTAAAAACGGGCATCCTCAATCGCCAGAACCGCATCCCGCATGACACGGGGAATTTCTGAAATGGGCAGGAAATTGCGTTTTTCTTCGCCAAATTCCCCAATCAAAACCTGATCGGCCGAGAAAACTCTCAAAGGTATTTTGGGTTGATAGTCGGCCAAACCACGCACTTCGGGCAGATTGGGGTAGGCCACCGCCAGGCCGATGCCGGCAATCAAAACGCCGCTGAGCACGCCTGCCAGCCCCAGACCGGCCAGCACGGCAATCGGCTTGATCAGCCACTGGACCCACCAGGCCTGGGCGCGAGAGGGGGCCGCGCGGCCCGATCGAGGTTGCTTGTCGCTGGTGTTGGTATCGCTCATGAGGGCACGCGGAAGAAGGTTTGGCGATTATAGAAACCCCTGCGCCACCTCTCGTACACCAGCCTCAGCTAACCGTTTGATTGCGATTTGTTGGTTTTGCAACCGCTTGTAAGGCGTGTGCATCTCGCAACGAGGTTGGGATTTATCCTGCTTTCTCCCGTTTCATACACAAAAACTTTACTGATAGCATTCAAGCGGTTTATTAACTTTCCAGCGCCAGCCTTGGCGCATGGGGGACGGTGTGAGCTTTCTTGACACGCTCTTGGGCCGCAAGCATCCGCCAATGATCGGACTGGACATCAGTTCATCGAGCGTGAAGCTGGTCGAGCTGAGCCAGAGTGCATCTGGCGAATACATCCTGGATCGGTTTGCCTCCGAGCCCTTTGAGAAGGGCTGGATTGCGGATGGGCAGATCGAAAAGTTCGACGAAGTGGCCGAAGCGGTCCGCAAGGTGGTCAACAAGAGTGGCACGCGCACCAAGCACGCGGCCATGGCCATGCCTCAATCTGCGGTGATCACCAAGAAGATCATGCTGCCCGCAGGCTTGCGTGAGGAAGAAATGGAAATGCAGGTGGAGGCCGAGGCCAACCAGTACATTCCCTTCTCCCTGGACGAGGTCAGCCTGGATTTCTGCGTGGTGGGCCCGAGCCCGACCTCGGCGGGTGATGTCGAAGTGCTGATTGCCGCGTCCCGCAAGGACCGTGTCCAGGATCGCCAAGGCCTGGCTGAAGCCGCCGGCCTGAAACCTGCCATTCTGGACATCGAGTCTTATGCCTCGCGTCTGGCCATGCAGCGCCTCATCGCCGCCTTGCCGGGTGAAGGCAAGGATGCGCTGGTGGCGCTGTTCGAGATCGGTGCCGAGAACACCAGCCTCAAGGTGCTGCGTGATGACGAGTTGCTGTATGACCGCGATCAGGCTTTCGGTGGCGCCCAGCTTTCGCAGCTGATTTCGCGCCAATACGGGTTCTCTTTTGAAGAGGCCGAGCAGAAGAAGCTGTCGGGCGATCTGCCCGAGGACTTCCAGAGCACGATCCTGGGGCCCTTCGTTGACAGCCTCTCTCAGGAAATCGGCCGTGCACTGCAGTACTTCTTCACCAGCACACCGCATCACAAGGTGCACTACGTGATGCTGGCCGGTGGCACGGCAACCTTGCCTGGCCTGAAAGACCGGGTGACGGAGTTGACCGGGTTTGCTTCCATGGTCGTCAACCCCTTCGAGGGCATGAAATTGGGTTCGGCGGTGCGTGAAAGCAAGCTGCGGCGTGAAGCGCCCGCTTACCTCACCGCATGTGGCCTGGCCATGCGGAGGTTCCTCGCATGATTTTGATCAACCTGTTGCCTCATCGCGAGGAAAAGCGGAAGCTGCGCAAGCAGGCTTTCTTTGTCGGGCTGGGCCTGTCTGTTGTGGCGGGCGCCGTGATCGTGGCGCTCTGGTACGCCGTGCAACTGCGCATGATGGCCACGCAACAATCCCGCAACGAGATCCTGACCTCTGCCATCCACAAGCTGGACGACGAGATCAAGGACGTGTCCGCGCTGAAGGCGGAAATCGATTCGCTGAAAGCGCGCCAGCGTGCTGTGGAAGACCTGCAGACCGACCGCAACATGCCTGTTTACCTGCTCAATGAGCTGGTGGCCCAGACGCCTGAAGGCATCTACCTGACGTCCATTCACCAGAATGGCCAGAGCGTGACGGTGGCCGGTCTGGCGCAGACCAACGAACGGGTGTCGGAGTTCCTGCGCAACACCAATTCGCGCTCGAAATGGCTGGAGCACCCTGAACTGGTGGAAATCAAGGCTGCCACGCCAGGGAAAGACGGGCGAGACAGCAAGCGGCTGTTTGATTTCTCCATGCGCGTCAGCCTGAAGCGCCCTGGCGAAGTCTCCACGGCGGCCAGCGGTGCATCCGCACCTGCGGGCGCGGCTTCCGGGGTCAAGGCCTCACAACCTGCCGCGTCTGCTGCGGTGAAGTCCTGAGGTTGAAGCCATGGCAAATCCCAATCTGAACATTGATCTGAACGCCTGGTTCGAGAACGCCCAGGCGCAGTTCCGCGGGCTCAACCCCAACGAGCCCGGCCAATGGCCCATCCTGCCCAAACTGCTGAGCTTCCTGGCGACCGGTGTCGCCATCGTGGGGCTTGGCTGGTTCGGCATGCTGTCGTCGCAAAGTGACGAGTTGCAAGCCGAGCGCGACAAGGAGCCCAGGCTCAAGGAAGAGTACCGTTCGAAGGTGGCACAGGCTGTGAACCTGGGTGAGTTGCGCAAACAGCGCATCCAGGTGGAAGAGTACGTCAAGCAGCTCGAAAAGCAGTTGCCCGGCAAAGCCGAGATGGATGCGCTGCTGTCTGACATCAACCAGGCTGGCCTTGGTCGTGGTCTGGAGTTCGATCTGTTCCGCCCCGGCCAGGTGTCCGTCAAGGATTACTACGCCGAGTTGCCGATTTCGATCCGTGTCTCGGGCCGTTATCACGACATCGGCGCCTTTACGGCAGACATCGCCAACCTCTCGCGTATCGTGACGCTGCACAACCTGGTCATTGCTGCCGTCAACGCGAAGGAAAGCAAGGACAACACGGGCGGCAACCTCTATATGGAGGCCACGGCACGCACCTACCGTTATCTGGACCCGGCTGAGCTTGATGCCATTCGTGCCGAAAAGGCCAAGCAGAAGAAGGGGGAGAAGAAGTGATGACCCGCCCCCACAATTGGCTGATGGCCTCTGTCGCCGTGCTCGCCTTGAGCGCTTGCACGGGTGAGCAGGAAGAGCTGCAGGCCTGGATGGATCAGCAGCGACACGAGGTGCAGCCTAGCGTGCAGCCCTTGTCGCCCCCTCAAAAATTCAACCCGCAGGCCTATGCCGGTATGGATGGCGTCGAGCCGTTCAGCACGCAGAAGCTGACAGGCGCACTCAAGCAAGAGGCCGCCCAGCCCAATTCGGCCGTGGCTGCCGAGTTGAGCCGGCGCAAGGAGCCGCTGGAGGCCTTCCCGCTGGACAGCATGTCCATGGTGGGCAGCGTCAATCGCAAGGGCGTGCCGTACGCCTTGCTCAAGGTCGACAACCTGCTCTATCAGGTGAAGGTTGGCGAGTACCTTGGTCAGAACTACGGAAAGATCATGAAGATCACCGAGACCGAAATCACCTTGCGTGAGATTGTGCAGGACGCCGCAGGCGAATGGATCGAGCGGCCCACCACACTGCAGTTGCAGGAGGGCAGCCGATGAAAACGAATCTGGAGATGATGACTATGAAACCGTGGCGTGTTGCATTGGCCGGGCTGACCTTGACCCTGGTTTCGCCGCTGACCTGGGCGGCTGCGGCGATCCAGGCGATCACGAGCAGCCAGCAGGCGGGCTCGGATGTGGTTCGCATTGAAATGTCCGAGCCGCTAGCCTCTTTGCCGGCTGGCTTCGTCATTCAGGTGCCACCGCGTATCGCGATCGACCTGCCAGGTGTCACCAGCGCCATGTCGCGCAACTCGGTGGAAGTCAACCAGGGCAATGTGCGCTCGGTCAATGTGGTGCAAGCCGGTGAGCGGACTCGCCTGGTGCTGAACCTGCGCCAGTCCACCACCTACCGCGCGCAACTGCAAGGCAACACGCTGATGCTGATCCTGGACTCCGGGTCCAATCCGCCACAAGCTGTTGCCGCCGCAACGCCTCCGGCCGCGGCGAAGACTGCAGCCAAGCCCGAAGACACCGTGCGGTTTGCTGAAAACAAGAACGTCAACCCGCTGGCGCTCAAGGACATCGACTTCCGTCGTGGTCAGGATGGGGCGGGTCGTGTTGTGGTCGAGTTGCCCAACAACCAGGTTGGCGTGGACATCAAGCAGCAGGGCCAGAGCCTGGTGGTGGAGTTTGCCCGGGCAACCTTGCCCGAACGCTTGCGTCGTCGGTTTGATGTGACTGATTTTGGTACGCCCGTGCAAGCGGTGTCGGCCAGCCAGATCGGCGATCGTGTCAAGCTGGTGGTGGACCCGCGCGGTGACTGGGAGCACTCCGCTTACCAGAGCGACAATCAGTTCGTGCTGGAAGTGCGCCCCCGCAAGGTTGACCCCAACAAGCTGACCCAAGGCCCCGGTTATTCGGGTGAAAAGTTGTCGCTGAACTTCCAGAACATCGAAGTGCGCGCCTTGCTGCAGGTGATCGCTGACTTCACCAACTTCAACGTGGTGACCAGCGATACCGTGACCGGTAACGTGACTTTGCGCTTGAAGGACGTGCCCTGGGATCAGGCGCTGGACATCATCATGCAGGCCAAGGGGCTGGGCGTGCGCAAGTCCGGCAACGTGCTGTGGATTGCGCCCAAGGACGAAATCAACGCCAAGGAAAAGATCGATCTGGAAGCCAAGGCCCAGGTGGCTGCGCTGGAGCCTTTGCGCACCCAGTCCTTCCAGTTGAACTACACGAAGGCTGAAGAAATCGCCAAGGGTTTGACCGGCACGAGCACAGGCTCCAGTGGCGGCGGTACCGCCACGCGGATCCTGTCTCCACGCGGCAGCGTGATTTTCGAGACCCGTACGAACCAGCTGTTCGTCAATGACATCCCTTCCAAGCTGGAAGAGATCCAGGCGATGATCACCAAGATCGACATCCCTGTGCGTCAGGTGTTGATCGAGGCACGTATCGTGGAAGCCAACGATACGTTCGGTCGGTCCCTGGGGGTTCGCCTTGGTGCACTCGACATGCGTGGTCTTCAGGGCAGCACGCCTGGCTCGGCAATAGGCGGCAGTGGTGGACGTATTGCTGTGACCGGTACCTACCAAGGTGTGGGTGAGCAGACCTTGCAGGCTGCAGCTACTTCGGGCAGTTACACGCCCAACACCTATTTCGTGAACTTGCCGAGTACGGGCTTCAATGGCTACAGTGCCTCCTCGGTGGCGTTGTCGCTGTTTGGTGCCAGTGCCAATCGATTCCTGAACCTGGAGCTGTCTGCGCTCGAATCTGACGGCAAGGGCAAGATCGTATCCAGCCCGCGCGTGATCACGGCGGACCAGGTCAAGGCCTTGATCGAACAAGGTACGGAGCTGCCTTACCAGGTGGCCACATCCAGCGGCGCTACTGCACTGGCCTTCCGTAAGGCCAACCTCAAACTGGAGGTGACGCCTCAGATCACGCCTGAAGGCAACGTCATTCTGGATGTGGATGTGAACAAGGACAGCGTCGGTCAGGTGACGAACGCGGGCTATGCCATCGACACCAAGCACGTGCAGACCCAGGTACTGGTGGAGAACGGGGGCACGGTCGTGATCGGCGGTATCTTCCTGCAAAGCGAAAACAGCACCGATACCAAAGTCCCGTTCCTGGGCGACTTGCCTATCCTGGGACATCTGTTCAAGTCCAATACACGAAGTGCAGCGCGTTCGGAACTGCTGATCTTCTTGACACCCAAGGTGGTGACGGAAAAGGCAGCATTGCGATAAGAAGGGGAGGGGCTTCGCCCTTTCGCTTGTGGCACCCACTCGGAAATGAGTGGGCGTCGTCAAATAGAAAAAGGGGCCGGCAAAACCGGTCCCTTTTTTTGTGCCCAGGCTTTTCCTTTCAGGCGCTGTCCACCTTCGCATGGTGGTAGCAATTCGCTAAAAGGCTCATTAATCGACAGATCGCGCCCAGCACCTGGGTTCTAGCATCACCTTCAACCTCGACAAGAGGTGCCCACTTTGCGCCTGACAGCGCAGTGGATCGAACCGACGCGTTTGCCAGCTTGCCTGGCTTGCGTATCCAAATCGAAAGTGACGGGTGAATGTTATGAACTGGAAGAACCTGGTGCTGTGGGCCGCGACGACCGCGCTCGTGGCCGCGTGTGGTGGAGGCGGCAGCTCAAGCTCTCCAGCGTATAACGTGTCAAACAACGCTGCGTTCGGCAATGGTTCAAGCGGTGGCAGCAGTGGGAGTACAACTGGCTCCTCGGATGTGTCTTCGAACGTGTCGGGCACGGTGGTGTTGTCATTGACCAATAGCACCATCAGCGCGTCACAACCTGCAACGGTGATTGCCGTTGTCAAGGATGCTGCCGGGCTTCCAATTGCAGGAGCGCTGGTTCAGTTCGCGCTGACCGGCTCCAGCGCGTCGACGTTGGCCACCTTGTCACCAGCGTCGGCCATCACCGATGCGAACGGGCAGGCCGCCACGACGCTCACACCAGCTGTTGGTGCAACCAGCGGTGCGACCTATGTGAGCGCAACCGCTGACACGAGCTCGGGTTCGTTGACCGCTAAGAAAGCGTTTTCTATCAGTGCGACGAATGTGACCTTGAGCTCCGTGGTGCTTTCGCCTTCGTCCATCAGTGGCTACAACACGGCACTGATCAACATCACGGTTGCTGGAGCCAGCAGCACATCGCCGGTGACGGTCAATGTGTCGTCTACCTGCGCATCTGGGGGTAAGGCCAGCATTTCGCCTTCTTCGTTGACGATGACAGGCACCAGTGGTTCGGTGACTTATCAAGACAAGGGCTGCGGCTCGGTGAGTGGCGGCGCCAGCGCGACGGACCGCATCAATGTGCAGATTGTTGGCACAACGGAGCAGCGTTCCGCGGACTTGACCGTGGGCGCGCCGTCAACACAAGGCATCCAGTTCGTGTCTGTTGACAACCCCACGATTTGCCAGAAGGGCACGGGTTGCCCCAGCGTGGCGAACGTGGTGTTCAAGACGGTAGATCAAACTGGCGCCGCGCAACAGGGCGTTCAGGTTGACTTCAGCCTGGACAACACCGCTGCCACATTGGGCTCCACGTTTGGCGTGACTGCTGCCGATGGGACGGTGTCTGTGGCCGTTGCGGCCAAAAACACGCCATCGCCGGTGCGCGTGATTGCCAAGGTGCATGGCACGACTTTGCAGACCGTTTCCAATCAACTGACCGTATCAGGTGGGTTGCCCATGGCAGGTCTTAGCGATAGTCACACGGGCATTTCCTTTGCGGCGGAGAAATATGCCCTGGACTATAGCTATGACGGCGACAGCGCCGACTTGACTCTGCGACTGACCGATCGATATGGTGCACCAGCAACGGATGGCACCGTGGTCAATCTTGTGTCCGACGGCGGTACGGTCGTGCCGGCCTATTGCGTGACGAAGGATGGGGCAGGCGCGTGCGCGGTCAAGCTGGTGGTCTCCAACCCTCGGCCTGTCAACGGGCGAGTGCACGTGGTGGCTTATGCCAATGGGCAGGAGTACTTTGTCGATGCCAACGGCAATGGTGTGCACGACTCAAACGAGGCTTACGATGACACGCCGGCTGCAGTTTGTCTGGACAAGGATGAGAACGGTGCGTGCAGCTCAACCGAGTTTCTGGTGGGGGATATCAATGCGCCGGATGTCGGCAATGGCGTCTGGGATGATGGTGGCTCGGCGTTTGCTCGCATGCAGAGGACTTTCTTCTTTTCCAGCACGACGACGTCTCCGCGCTTGTATCAGGTTAATGGCAGTGGCGCATGCACCAATACGTTGGTGAACGATGCCTACATGTCCATCACCATGGGTGGGCAAAGCAGCGCGTCGCTGCAATTCTGTGTCAGAGATGGCAATGCGAATGCGGATGCCTATGGTGGCAACCCCTTGCCCAGTGGCGTGGCGATTACTTCTGCCGCCAACATGGCAAACGCCAGCGTGAACATCGTGGACGCGAGCATTCCCAGCGGAGTGAATGGGCCGACCCTGCACACCCTGACGGTCCAGAATACCTCGACGGCGTCGCCTCAACCTGCACTGGCAAGCGGGTTGGCCACAATCACCTTTATGATGCCGCACACCGGTTCTATCACCATCACCCAGAAGGTACACATTTCCCCGTGACGGCATCGTTGAATCCGCCATTGATCGTTTCTCTTGTAGGCCTCCCTGGCGGCGGTAAATCCACCGTCGGGCGGCAGTTGGCGAAGCGCATCGGAGCGCGATTTATCGACTCCGATGCGGTTCTTGAAGAACGGATCGGCATGCCGATCCGTCAGTTTTTTGAGCAGTTCGGAGAGGTCGCCTTCCGTGATCGCGAAGAGGCCGTGATCGATGAGCTCACGGCTGGCGCTCAGGATGCCGATGCGCCCGCTCTGGTGCTTGCCACTGGCGGCGGCGCGCTCTTGCGGCCAGCCAACCGCGAGCGGCTGCGTGACCGAACCACAGTGGTGTACCTGCGTTCAACGCCTGAGGAGCTGTATCGGCGCCTTCGGCACGATACCCAGCGCCCTTTGCTGCAGGTGGCGGACCCGCTCGCCAAGTTGCGAGAACTGTTCGAGCAGCGTCACCCGCTGTATGAGCAGACTGCGCACTACTGTGTGGACACTGGCCGCCCATCCGTGGCGACGCTGGTCAACATGATCATGATGCAGCTCGAGGTGGCAGGGCTCTTGCCTGTTCAGAACGCACAAAACGCACAAAAGGGGCCTTGAGCCCCTTTTTTGTTTTGCGTCCGCTGGTGGTGGGCGCTCTTGCGCCGAGCCCATTCAATCCAGCTTGAGCTGCTTGAGGTAGCTGCGGAACCAGTCGCCCACCTGATGGTGCTTGAGCGCCAGTTCGACGTTGGCCTCCAGGAAGCCTTCCTTGCTGCCGCAGTCATAGCGCTTGCCTTCGTATTGGTAAGCGAAGACTTTCTCCAGGTTGAGCAGACCGGCGATGCCGTCTGTCAGCTGGATTTCGTTGCCCACGCCGCGAGGCTGCGAGCGGATCTGTTCAAACACGGCAGGCGTCAGGATGTAGCGGCCGGCCACGCCAAGTCGCGATGGTGCGGCCTCTGGTGCGGGTTTTTCAACGATCTTGGAGATGGCCATCACACGCTCGGATACGGGCGTGCCCGCCACGATGCCGTAACGCTTGGTGTGCTCTGCTGGCACTTCCTGAACGGCCAGGATGGAGCCTTGCAGTTCATCGAACTGCGCCACCATCTGTTTGAGGATGGGGGTGGTGCCCACCATCAGGTCGTCGGCCAGCAGCACAGCAAAGGGCTCACCACGCACCAGGCGCTCGCCGCACAGCACGGCATGGCCCAGGCCCAGGCTCTTGGGCTGGCGCACGAACACGCATTCCATGTCGGCCGGCTTGATGGACTGCACCGTCTTGAGCAGGTCCATCTTGCCGGCGTGTTCCAGCTCGTACTCCAGCTCGAAGGCGGTGTCAAAGTGGTCCTCGATGGGGCGCTTGTGGCGGCCCGTGACGAAGATCATTTCGCGGATGCCCGCATCGTAGGCTTCTTCAACGGCGTACTGGATCAGCGGTTTGTCCACCACCGGCAGCATCTCTTTCGGCTGGGCCTTGGTGGCGGGCAGAAACCGGGTACCGAGGCCGGCGACGGGAAAGATGGCCTTCGTGATGGACATGCATAGCTCCTGACAGATTGGCCGGGATTGTGTCACCGGCGTGAAGATGCGGTGTAAGCAGACGTCCCTACCTTGTGGGGGGGACGCCTCATTCGCGGGGGGCAAAAGCGGGCGTTTATCCCAGTCGCTGGAACTGGGTCTTGACGCGTTCAAGCGTGGCTGTGAATTCCGTCACACGTTGCTTTTCCTGCTCCACCACCGCAGCCGGGGCGCGTGCGACGAAGCTCTCGTTGCCCAGTTTGGCGTTGGCCTTGGTGATTTCGCCTTCGAGGCGAGTGATCTCCTTGGCCAGGCGCGCCTTCTCGGCTTCGACGTCGATCTCGACGTGTAGCGCCAGACGGGCGTCCCCCTGCACGGCAACCGGTGCCATGGCCGTGGCCTCGGCAAAGGCGGCTTCGTCCAGCACCTTGACTTCGCTGAGCTTGCCCAGGGCCTTCAGGATGGGGGCCGCCTGCGTGATGAAGGCCGCGTCACCGGTGGTCAGCATGGGCACGCGCTCGGCAGGCGACAGGTTCATTTCGCCGCGCAGGTTGCGGGCGGTGCCGACCAAGGCCTTGAGCTTGCCCATCCAGGCGTCGGACTCGGCGCACACGCGGCTCAGATCCGGCACAGGGTAGGGCGCCAGCACAATGGAGTCGTCCGCGTCGGCTTGCTTGCGGCCGGCCACAGGCGCCACCACTTGCCACAGCTCTTCGGTGATGAAAGGCGTGATGGGGTGCAGCAGGCGCAGCACGGTTTCGAGCACGCGGATCAGGGTGCGGCGCGTGCCGCGTTGTTGCGCTTCGTTGCCGGTGTCCTTGGCCACGTTGAGCTGCGTCTTGGCGATCTCGATGTACCAGTCGCAGTATTCGTCCCAGACGAACTGGTAGATGGCGTTGGCGACGTTGTCGAGGCGGAACTCCTTGAAGCCTTGCTCTACTGCTGCTTCCACACGTTGCAGCTCGCTGACGATCCAGCGGTCAGCGGGGCTGAAGTCCAGGTAGCCGTTGGCGGCGCATTGGCCGGGCTCGTGCTTGACGATGCCGCAGTCCTGGCCTTCGCAGTTCATCAGCACGAACTTGGTGGCGTTCCAGAGCTTGTTGCAGAAGTTGCGGTAGCCCTCGCAGCGCTTGCTGTCGAAGTTGATGCTGCGACCCAGGCTGGCCAGTGCCGCGAAGGTGAAGCGCAAGGCGTCGGCGCCGTAGCCGGGGATGCCTTCCGGGAACTCCTTCTCGGTGTTCTTGCGGACCTTGGGCGCAGTCTCGGGCTTGCGCAGGCCGGTGGTGCGCTTCTCCAGCAGCGGGGCGAGCTCGATCCCGTCGATCAGGTCAACCGGGTCCAGCACATTGCCTTCGGACTTGGACATCTTCTGGCCTTGCGCATCGCGCACCAGACCGTGGATGTAGACATGCTTGAACGGCACCTTGCCCGTGAAGTGCTTGGTCATCATGATCATCCGGGCCACCCAGAAGAAGATGATGTCGTAGCCGGTCACCAGCACCGACGAGGGCAGGAAGAGGTCCAGCTCCTTGGTCTGCTCGGGCCAGCCCAGGGTGGAGAAGGGCACCAGGGCGGACGAGTACCAAGTGTCCAGCACATCCTCGTCGCGGGTCAGCGTGCCTTCGTAGCCGGCGGCCTTGGCGCGCACATGCGCTTCTTCCTCATTGCGAGCCACGAAGATCTCACCGTTGCTGCCATACCAGGCCGGGATCTGATGACCCCACCACAGCTGGCGGCTGATGCACCAGTCCTGGATGTTCTTCATCCACTGGTTGTAGGTGTTGACCCAGTTCTCGGGCACGAACTTGACCTCGCCGGACTCCACCGCCTCGATGGCTTGCTCGGCAATCGACTTGCCTTGCGCACCGGGCTTGGTCATGGCCACGAACCATTGGTCCGTCAGCATGGGCTCGATGATCTGGCCGGTACGGGCGCAGCGCGGCACCATCAACTTGTGCTTCTTGACCTCGACCAGCAGGCCTTCGGCTTCGAGTTGCGCGACCAGGGCCTTGCGGGCCACAAAGCGGTCCAGGCCACGGTAGGCCTCGGGGATCTCTTCGAGGTGCGACACCACCTGCGCGTCCAGCGTGAAGATGGTGATCATCGGCAGGCTGTGGCGCTGGCCGACCTGGTAGTCGTTCGTGTCGTGGGCCGGGGTGACCTTGACGACGCCGGTGCCGAAGTCCTTGTCCACGTGTTCGTCGGCGATCACGGGCACGAGGCGGCCGGTGATGGGCAGCTTGACCAGTTTGCCGATCAGGTGGGTGTAGCGCTCGTCTTCTGGGTGGACCATGACGGCGGTGTCGCCCAGCATGGTTTCAGGGCGGGTTGTGGCCACGACCAGGGTCTCATCGCTGCCATCAATGGGATAGCGGATGTGCCACATCGAGCCGTCTTCTTCCTCGCTTTCGACTTCGAGGTCGGACACGGCGGACTTGAGGATCGGGTCCCAGCTCACCAGGCGTTTGCCGCGGTAGATCAGGCCTTCTTCGTACAGCTTGACGAAGGTGTCGCTCACGACCTTGGACAGCTTGTCGTCCATGGTGAAGTACTCGTGCTCCCAGGACACCGAGTCACCCATGCGGCGCATCTGCTGCGTGATGGTGGTGCCGCTTTGCTCCTTCCACTCCCAGATCTTGGCGACAAAGTTCTTGCGGCCCAGGTCGTGGCGGTTCTGGCCCTTTTCCTGCAACTGGCGCTCCACCACGATCTGGGTGGCGATGCCGGCGTGGTCGGTGCCGGGGATCCACAGGGTGTTGTGGCCGAGCATGCGGTGGTAGCGCGTCAACGAGTCCATGATGGTCTGGTTGAAGGCGTGGCCCATGTGCAGGGTGCCGGTCACATTGGGGGGCGGCAGCTGGATGCAGAAGGACGGCTTGCTGGCGTCCAGGGTGGGCTTGTACAGACCGCGCTGCTCCCACTGGGGGCCGTATTGGGCTTCAATCGGGGCGGGGTCGAAAGATTTGGCGAGTTCGGTCATGGTGTTGGGAGGCTGGTCTGCGCCCGAAGCGGGCGCTTTCTCTGGGCCAAACCGCGATTTTAGGTCGGCTGAGCGGCTTCGCGAGGCTTTCTGGCCTGGCAGGCTTTCATGTCATGGATCAAAAACCTGAGGTTTTGATGTTGTTGTGTGGTTTTAGGTGTTGGCGCGAAACGATTCGCGATCTAGGATGAAGCCAGATCAGTCGCTTGACTGAAGTTGGAATGCAAGGCGTTAGGAGGCCCTCATGTACGAACATTTGTTGGTGCCGGTAGATGGCAGCGAGTTGTCGAACAAGGCCATTGAGCACAGCATTGGCCTGGCCAAGATGCTGGGGGCGTCGATCACCGGGTTCACGGCCGAGCCGCCGCTGCCTGTGCTGGTGGTGGAGCAAGCCGCCGTGGCCTATGACGTGGCCACGTTTCAGGAACACGAAAAGCGTTGTGAGGCGCATGCCCGGGAAATTCTCGAAGCGTTTGCAGCCCGGGCCAAGGAGGCGGGGGTGCATTTCGATGGCCAGTTCATGATCACCGACAACGTCCAGCAGGGGATCGTGGACACGGCGCGCAAGCAGGGCTGTGACCTGATCGTGATGGCCACGCATGGCCGCCATGGCCTGGATGCCCTGATCCATGGCTCGCTGGCCAAGAGTGTGCTGGCGCACAGCCAGGTGCCTTTGTTGATCCTGCATTGATTTCTGTTTGACCCCACTAACTGAAGGAGAGCGACATGAGCGAACTGACTTCCGCCCAAAAGGACAAGCTGATGGCCGACCTGCAACTGGTCATGGCCGATGCCGAAGCGCTGCTGGCTGCCACCGCCGATGACGCGGGTGCTGGCGTGGCCGAGTTGCGCAAGCGCGTGCAGGCCACTCTGTCCAATGCCAAGACAGGCCTGATCGAGGTGCAGGCTGCCGTGGTGGACAAGGCCAAGGCCGCCGCCAAGGTGACGGACGAATACGTGCACGAGAACCCCTGGAAGTCCATCAGCATCGCCGCTGGTGCGGGCTTGTTGATCGGCCTGCTGCTGGGTCGTCGATGAATGGCTGACGCTGCTGATCAGTCAGCGGAGGTGCGCCGGGGGCGTTTGATGTCCTCGGTGCAGGGCCTGGCCGCCACCTTGATGGCGATCTTCCAGACGCGCCTCGAATTGCTGGCCACTGAGGTCGAGGAAGAAAAGCAGCGCCTGCTGGCCGTGCTGGGCTGGGGCGCCGTGGCCATCCTGATGGGCGCGGTCGCGAGCGTGTTCCTGGCCGGTTTCATCACCGTGCTGTTCTGGGACACGCACCCGCTGCTGGTGCTGGGCTTGCTGACCTTGGCGTTTGCAGCGGTGTGCCTGTGGGCTGTCAGGCGTGTCCAGGCGATCACGGCGTCGCCCGAGGGCATGCTGGCCGCCACCCTGGCCGAGTTGCAGGCAGATCACGACGCCTTGCTCGCTGCCGCCCAGGAGGGCGCTCAACCTGAGCAGAAAGGGTGACGCGCATGTCGGCTCGCATGGCTGAACTGGCCTTGAAAAAACACATGCTGCGCCAGCGCAGTGCTGTGTTGCGGCATACCCTTGCCTTGCAAGTGAACGCCCGTGTAGCGCCGCTGGCGGGTCTTGCTGATCGGGCTGTGTCCACCGGGCGTTGGGTGGGGCGCCATCCGTACTGGGTCGTGGCTGCGGCCGTGGCGCTGGCGGTGTGGCGGCCCACGGGCGTGGCTCGCCTGGCTGGGCGAGGGCTGTGGATGTGGCAGACCTGGCAGCGCCTGCAGCCTGTGGTCATGCCCTTGCTGGCCCGGCTCGCCAGCGCGCAAAAGGGCGTCGCAACAGATACGGACAACAAGGACACCACGAAGGCATGATCATGCGCATGACGTTTTATGGCGCGACCGCCACGGTGACTGGTTCCAAGACGCTGGTGGAAGCCGGCGACGTGAGGATGCTGGTGGATTGCGGCATGTTCCAGGGTTTCAAGACCCTGCGCGAACGCAACTGGGCGCCTCTGCCATTTGATCCAGGCAGCCTGGATGCGGTCTTGTTGACCCATGCCCACATCGACCACAGCGGCGCCTTGCCTTTGCTCACGCGCAATGGCTTCAAGGGCACCATCTGGGCCACGGCCGCCACGGCGGATCTGTGCGAGGTGTTGTTGCTGGACACGGCGCACTTGCAGGAAGAAGAAGCGCGTTACCGCAACCGCCATGGCGCGACCAAGCACAAGCCCGCCGTGCCCCTGTACACCGTGCAGGATGTGAAGGCCTGCCTGAAGCACATCAAGCGGGTGCCGCTGGATGGCGTGGTTCAGCTGGACGAGGGCGTGCAGGCCCGCTTCACGCCAGCCGGGCACATCCTGGGCGCGTCCAGCGTGGCCATCGAGTACCAGGGCAAGACGGCCTTGTTCTCTGGCGACCTGGGTCGCGATGACGACCTGGTCATGCTGCCGCCCGCCACCGGGCAGAAGGCCGACTGGGTCGTGATCGAGTCGACCTATGGCGATCGCCTTCACCCTGATCTCAATGCCATCGAGAAACTGGGCGACATCGTGCGCCGAACCGCTGCGCGCGGTGGCGTGGTCATCATCCCGGCGTTTGCGGTGGGTCGCACGCAAGGTGTGCTGTATGCCTTGTATCGCCTGCGTCAGGCTGGCGCCATTCCTGATATGCCCGTGATCCTGGACAGCCCGATGGGTATCTCTGCCACGGGGCTGTACGAGCGGCATCGCGCCGAGCATCGCCTGACGGACGAGGAGTGCGAGGGCATCCGCCACATGACGCGCTTCGTGCGCGACGTGGAGGAGTCCAAGGCCTTGTTGAGCCAGCGTTACCCCATGATCATCGTGGCCGGTAGCGGCATGGTGACGGGTGGGCGCGTGTTGCACCACATTGCCCACTATGGGCCGCATTCACGCAATTCGATCGTGCTCAGTGGCTTCCAGGCGGGTGGCACGCGGGGTGCCTCCCTGGTTGCCGGGGCGACCTCGCTCAAGATGTTTGGTGAGTACGTGCCCATCCGCGCGGAGGTCGTGCAGATCGAGGGCTTGTCGGCGCATGCCGACCAGGCAGGTTTACTGGCCTGGCTCAAGGCGCTGGGCAAGGTGCCGGAGCACGTCTTCATCAACCATGGCGAGCCACAGGCGGCCGACACGCTGCGCCTGCGCGTGGGTGAAGACCTGGGCTGGAACGCCAGCGTCCCTGATTACAAGGATGCGGTGGATTTGAGTTGACCTGTCGCAAAGCCGCGAGCGCGTCAGGCCGTTACCGTCGGGGGCAATTTCATCTTTGAACGCTGCCCATGACGCTCGACACATTCGAATCGCCTTCTTCTCTTTCGGATCATGTGGATGTCGAACTGGCGCGCAAGCTGGGCGCCAGCGGGCTGCGCAGCATGCGCCTGGGCGGGCGGGAGTTGCTGCCCATCGTGCAGGGCGGCATGGGCATCGGGGTGTCAGCCCACAAGCTGGCGGGTAGCGTGGCGGCCATGGGTGGCATGGGCACGCTGTCGTGCGTGGACATCCGCCGGCATCACCCGGATCTGATGGCCAGTACGCAGGGTTTGTCGTCCCGCATCGGGCAGGATGACGATACCCGTGAGCGCATCAATGCAGCGAACCTGGAGGCGGTCGAGCGCGAGGTGAAGGCCGCACGCCAATTGTCGCAAGGGCGGGGCCTGCTGGCCATGAACGTGATGCGTGCGGTGAGTGATTACGCTGGCTACGTGAAGCGTTCGCTGGAGGCCGGTATCGATGCCGTGGTGGTGGGCGCTGGCCTGCCGCTGGATTTACCGGACCTGGCTCAGGACCACCCCAAGGCCTTGCTGATCCCGATCCTGTCGGATTCGCGCGGTGTGCAGCTGATCATCAAGAAGTGGGAGCGCAAGAAGCGCCTGCCGGACGCCATCGTGATTGAGCACCCACGTCTGGCCGGTGGTCATCTGGGTGCGGCCAAGATCGCTGATCTCAACGACCCGCGCTTTGATTTCGAGCGTGTGATCCCCGAGGTACTGGCCTTCATGCGCGCTGCGGGCATCGAGAAGCACATCCCCTTGATTGCTGCGGGTGGCATCCGCACCCATGAAGACATCCGCCGCATTCAGAACCTCGGTGCGGATGGCGTGCAACTGGGGACACCCTTTGCCGTGACGCTGGAGGGTGACGCCCACCCCGAGTTCAAGCGTGTGCTGGCCGAGGCCCATGATGAGGACATGGTGGAGTTCACCAGTGTGGCGGGTTTGCCTGCGCGCGCTGTGGCCACGCCCTGGCTCAAGGCTTACCTGAAGATCGAGTCACGCTTGCAGGCGGTCAGCCATGCCAAGAAGCGTTGCACCAAGGCGTTTGATTGCCTGGCGCAATGCGGCCTGCGTGATGGCTTGCAAGGCTGGGGGCAGTTCTGCATCGACAACCAGCTGGCTGCGGCCATGCGGGGTGATGTCAAGAAAGGGCTGTTCTTCCGCGGTGCGGGGGCCTTGCCCTTTGGCAGCCAGATTCGCAGCGTGCGGGATCTGATGGAGCGTTTGTTGACACGCGAAGAAGCGGCGCTGGCCGCTGCAGCCTGATCCGTTCAGGGGGGTGTGGGCTGCTCCTGAAGCCCGCCGTCCAGGTCAGCTGATTGGAAGTGAGCCAGGCGCTCGGCATCAGCCGGGTGGCTGCTGAACGCGATCCCGATGGGCTGGCTTGCGTCATCGGCCTGCGGTGCGGTGGCTTGCCCCCTGCGCGGGCTTGCGTCTTTGACTCGCTGAAAGAACACCCCCATCACGGACGGGCGGATGTGGTTGCGGTGCATGAAGGTGATGGCCGCATCGTCTGCCTCGCGCTCCAGATCACGTGAATAGGCAAGTTGCCCCATGAGGATGGGGGCGCTGGCCAGCACGGTACTGAAGTCCCCGAAGGTGAGGCTGCCGATGGCACCCAGCAGGCCGGCCTGAATCAGGCCGCGCAAACCATGGCGGCCGGTGATGTGCCCGGTCTCGTGCCCGACCACACCGATCAGCACGTCCTCGCGGTCATGCAGCAAGGCGATCAGATCGTCGGTGATGACGATGTTGCCATCCGGCAGGGCGAAGGCGTTGGGGCCGATGTGCGCCTGCCTGAACTGAAGCTGGATGGCGGGCTGCCTTGATGCCGCGCGGGTGCCTGTGTCGATCTCGGTGCCCTCCAGCCCTTGCGCGATGGCCTTGGACAACAAGGCTCGCCAGTGTGCCTGTTCCTGAAAGGGGAGCTGGCTGGGCTTGAGCCATTGCTCGTCCATGGTTTGCAAGGTGGCTTTGCCGATTTGCTGGCTGACCGTTTGAGGTACCAACGGTGCGAGGAGCCGGGCAGCCAGCGGCAGCCCCCACCAGTAGCCCATGACGGCCACCATCAGCAAGACGGTGGTGGCCAGCATGGTCCAGCGCCAACTCTGGTGCGCGCGCACGCTGAGCGGGGCGCCCAGGTCGTGGTGGTCCAGCCAGCTGTCCCAATCTGCCGGGTTGACCGCCTGGATGGTGCCACCGTCAGCGAAATGGGCCATGCGGGCGCCATGGCGTGTGCGTTCGCTCCATTGCACCTTGTTGAGCGGCACCTGCCTGATCAAACCGGCCCCGGACAGTTGCAGCATGCCCGGCTCCACCCACATGAGGACGGGTTGGGCGCGGGCGGTCAGGCCGTCGAAATAGGCCACCGACAGTTGGCGTGCGGAGGTCATGGGCTGTTTCACAGCCCGACGTCGATGCCGACCAGATCCGCGGCGAGGTCCCCCGTGGCGTTGGTGCTGGCCTGGCGGGCCTGGCCCACCAGCAAGTCTGGATCCTGGCGCGTGTGGATCACGATGGCCTGCAGGCGGGCGCGCGCCAGTGCCACGGCGGCAAAGGGCCAGTACAGGCCCAGCGTGAGCATGATCAGGAGCCAGTTCTTGAGCGCCAGCCCGGCCATGTCAGACCATTTCAGGTGGCTCTTGAAACGCACCATCCGGTTGCCGGTCTGGGTCCACACCAGATTCTGCAGGTGCACGCTGAAGTAGGGTGCCACGACGACCTGGGTCAGCAGGATGTAGCCAGCCAGCACGGGCAGCATCAGGGACACGGCGGACAGCAACTGCCTGGGGTCTGGCCGGGTGCTCATGTGCCCACCGCCCAGCACGGCGCCCAGCAGGCCACCGGCCAGGGCCAGCCCGGTGGCGGCGGCCAGCGTCAGCAGCCCGGTTTTCACGAAGATGGCCAGCACATTGCCGTAGCTGGCCTTGAACGAGGTCTGCAACTGGCCCAGCGCATAGTGGGCATGCTGGTAGCGTTTGATGCGCCAGATCACGTACGGCGCCAGGGCTGCGCCGCTGAGCATGAAGGTGACCATGAGCACCAATGGCATCACGACCTTGCTGGTGCCGCGGGGCAGGAAGGCCACCAGGATGCCGCTGAGCACCATCAGGCCCACGCCAATCAGCGCGGGGTTCAGCACCGTCATGTAGGCGCCCTTGAGCGAGCCTGTGAAATGGAAACGCAGGCCGCGCCAACTGGTTTGCGACAAGCGAAATTGCAGCGACGAGCGCATCAGCGCGGGCCAGATGGCCGCCAGGATCAGGCCCGCCACCGAGCCCGATGCCGGCGAAACGCGCCCGGCCACCGCATACAGCACCATGAGCAGGCTGACCAGCAGAAAGCCGCGCAGCATCTGGCGCGGGTTGCCGTGAAAGCCCAGCGGGTGGCCGATCACGATGGTGTTGCCGTAGAAATAGCGCAGCTTGCGGGTTTTGGCCCAGGGGTAGTAGAGCCCCAGGGTGACCAGCGTGAGCAGGAGGTTGACGATCCAGATCCTGAAATATTCGCTGCCCGAGCCGGTGAAACGGATGGTATGCAGGCTGGCCGGACGGGAGCCCATCGCCGAGATGAAGGGCGATGCGGTCAGGCCGCCGGCTGGTGGGCCGGGCAGGCGGAGCTGGTTCATGCTGATTCCCTGTTTTTTTGGTGTGATGGCCAGGCCTTTGTTGGCCTTTAACCAGGATATCCAGCAAGCCCGCCTACAATTTTTGGATGAACGAGCGCACTGATACCCCTGGATTGTTTCCTCAACAGCCCCCCGCAGGCAACTCCCCCATGCTGGTGGGACTCAATCCGGAGCAGTTGGCCGCCGTGACGGCCCCGCCGGGCCCGACCCTGATCCTGGCGGGCGCGGGCTCGGGCAAGACCCGGGTGCTGACCACGCGCATCGCCTGGCTGCTGCAGACGGGCCAGGTATCGCCCGCCGGCATCATGGCCGTGACCTTCACCAACAAGGCCGCCAAGGAGATGCAGGCACGCCTGTCGGCCATGTTGCCCGTCAACACGCGGGCGATGTGGATCGGCACCTTCCACGGCCTGTGCAACCGCTTCTTGCGCGCGCACGCCAAGATTGCGGGCCTGCCCCAGGCCTTCCAGATCCTGGACACGCAAGACCAGCTGTCGGCTGTCAAGCGCATCATCAAGGCGCTGAAGTTCGACGAAGAAAAGTGCATCCCCAAGCAGACGAGCTATTTCATCGCCAACGCCAAGGATGCCGGGCAGCGCCCGCGCGATATCCAGCCGCGTGACGAACTGGGCCGCATGCAGCTGGCCGTCTACCAGGCTTATGAAGACCAGTGCCAGCGCGAAGGCGTGGTGGATTTTGCCGAGCTGATGCTGCGCACCTACGAGATCATGCGCGACCACCCCGAGGTGCGCGAGCATTACCAGCGCCGCTTCAAGCACATCCTGGTCGACGAGTTCCAGGACACCAACCGTCTGCAATACGCCTGGCTGAAGATGTTCGCGGGCAACCCGGCCGTGACCGGCAACAGCGTGTTCGCCGTGGGCGACGACGACCAGAGCATCTACGCCTTCCGGGGCGCGCTGGTGGGCAACATGGCGGACTTCGAGCGCGAGTTCCGCGTGCCCAGCGTGATCAAGCTGGAGCAGAACTACCGCAGCTTCGGCCACATCCTGGATGCGGCCAACACCCTGATCGCACAGAACAGCCGCCGCCTGGGCAAGAACCTGCGCACCGACGCAGGGCAGGGCGAGCCCATCCGCATCTACGAGGCCAGCAGCGACTTCGCCGAAGCCCAATGGGTGGTGGACGAGGCCCGCCAGTTCAAGCGCGACGGCCAGCCCTTGCATGAAGTGGCCGTGCTGTACCGCAGCAATGCGCAGTCACGGGTGATGGAGTCGGCGCTGTTCAACGCGGGTGTGCCTTACAAGGTGTACGGCGGTCTGCGCTTCTTCGAGCGTGCTGAAGTGAAGCACGCACTGGCCTACCTGCGCCTGCTTGAGAACCCGAACGACGACACCAGCTTCCTGCGCGTGGTGAACTTCCCGGCGCGGAGCATCGGCGCGCGCACCGTGGAGGTTTTGCAGGATGCGGCCCGCTCATCGGCACGCAGCCTGGGGCAGAGCGTGACGGCGGTGCCGGGCAAGGCGGGGGCGAACCTGCAAGGTTTCGTGGCCTTGATCGACACCATGCGCGAAGCCACGCGCGGCCTGACGCTGCGCCAGATCATCGAGCATGTGGTGGAGGCCTCCGGCCTGGCTGACTTCTACCGTGCCGAGAAAGAAGGCCAGGAGCGCCTGGAAAACTTGGCCGAACTGGTGAACGCCGCCGAGGCCTTCGTGACGCAAGAAGGTTTTGGCAAGGACGCCGTGGCCCTGCCGGTGGACGAGCCTGCGGGCACGATCGCCCAGGGCCTGCCTGCGGCCGTGGCGCAGGTCGACACCCTGCCCGATGCCGAGACCGGTGAAATCATCTCGCCCTTGCTGGCCTTTCTGACGCACGCCTCGCTGGAAGCAGGCGACAACCAGGCCCAACCCGGGCAAGACGCCGTGCAGCTGATGACCATCCACGCTGCCAAGGGCCTGGAGTTCAACAACGTGTTCCTGACCGGGCTGGAAGAAGGCCTGTTCCCGCATGAGAACTCGATGAACGACACGGACGGCCTGGAAGAAGAACGCCGCCTGATGTACGTGGCCATCACGCGTGCCCGTCAGCGTCTGCACATCAGCTTCAGCCAGACGCGCATGCTGCATGGCCAGACACGCTACAACATCAAGAGCCGCTTCCTGGACGAGTTGCCCGAAGGCGCGCTCAAGTGGCTCACGCCGCGCAACCAGGGCTTTGGCTCGGGTTTTGCCAAGTCCTACAACGACGCGTGGGCCAGCGGCAAAGGCATGGGTTCGATGGTGGGGGCCGGGGCGCAGCCTTATCGCTCTGGTGGCGGTTCAGGTGCTTATGCCGGTGGCAGCCGCGGTGGTTATGGCGGTGGTCAGTACTACGGCGCCAAGAAGGAAGACGATTTCAAGGATCTGACGGCACCGCTGCCCACCAAGATGGCGCAGGCCAAGACCGAAGGCGGCTTGCGTGTGGGCCAGAGCGTGTTCCACAACAAGTTCGGCGAAGGCGTGGTGCTGACCTTGGAGGGCAATGGCCCGGATGCCCGCGTGCAGGTCAACTTCGGGCGTCATGGCACGAAGTGGCTGATGTTGAGCGTGGCCAAGCTCACGCCCATCGAATAAGGCGCAGGCCGGGCCGCTGCGGGCCCGGTGTGACTCAACCGCCTCAGACCAGCCCGTTGCGGATCGCGTAGGCGATCAGGTCGGAGTTGTTGGTCAGGCCGAGCTTTTCCAGCACGCGGGCGCGGTAAACGCTCACGGTCTTGGGGCTCAGCAGCAGTTGTTCGGCGATGTCGGACAGGCGCTTGCCCGAGGCGATCATCACCAGGGTCTGCAATTCGCGGTCAGACAACTTCTGGTGCGCGTCTTCTTGAGCCGGTGCGGTGAGGTTCTCCACCAGCATCAGCGTCATCTCAGGCGTCACGTACTTCTTGCCCTGCGCCACGGTGCGCACGGCCGCCACGATCTGCGCGGCGTCGCTGCCCTTGTTCAGGTAGCCCGAGGCACCGGCCTTCAGCGCCCGCATGGCGTACTGGTCTTCCGGGTACATCGAGACCACCAGCACCTTGAGTGTGCTGCCTTCTTCCTTGAGCACGTGCAGCACGTCCAGGCCGCTGCGGCCGGGCAGGTTGATGTCCAGCACGAGCACGTCACAGCTCTTGTCGCGCAGCAGGGTGCGCAGCTCGCCGTAATCGGCCGCTTCACCCACCACGTCGATGTCCGGTGCATCGGCCAGCGTGTCGCGGATACCGCGTCGGATCAGGGCATGGTCGTCGCAGAGAATGACTTTGATCATAGTTTGCCCCATACCGTGGGGTCGTCAGGGTCAGCCTCGTTGCCCAGCGTGCCGGCTTCCAGATCGGGCAACAGTCGATCGATGAAACCGTTTTCCGGGCCAGACAGCGGCACGGACAGGATCAGGGTCGTGCCGTCCGGGTTGCTGCTGATGTCCACCCAGCCGCCCACCGTTTCAGCACGCTCATGCAGGCCACGGATGCCGAAGGAGCGGGCCTTGGCCAAGTCCTCGGCATTCAAGCCTCGGCCATTGTCAGTCACTTCGATGGACAAGACGCCGCCTGCCTGCGTCAGATCGACGCTGACCTTGCTGGCCTGTGCGTGTTTGGAGACATTGGTCAGCGCTTCTTGTGCAAAGCGGTAGGCCACCAGGGGCACACCCGGCGCCAGTTGCAGCTGTTCATGGCTGGTGCGGAAGCTCACCTGCAGGCCGGTGCGCTTGGCGAAGCGGTCGCTCATCCATTGCAGTGCGGCCACCAGGCCTTGCTCCAGGATGGCCGGGCGCAGGTTGTGCATGATGCGCTGGCTGGCCTCGTGGGCGTGGCCGACCGATTCCAGCGCCTGCTGCACGCGCTCGGCGATTTCGGGCGAGCCGGCGTGGCGGGCGATCCAGGCCAGGTCGAACTTCACGGCCGTCAGCGCGCCGCCGACATCGTCATGGATTTCACGCGCGATGGCGGCGCGTTCCTGCTCGATGCTGGTCTGCAAGTGCTGGGCGAGTTCGCGCAGCTGCTGGCGCGAGCGGCTCAGGGCGTGGTCGGCGCGCTGCTTGGCGATGCGGGTTCGGTTGGCCTCGATGGCCAACAGGGCGGCGGGCGCCAGGCGAGCCAGGTTGCTCTTGAGCAGGTAGTCGTTGGCGCCGTTGCGCATGGCCTGCACGGCGATGTCCTCGCCGATTTCGCCGGACACCAGGATGAAGGGCACCAGCTTGCCCATGGAGCGCACCTTGTCCAGCGCCGCCAGGCCGGAGTAGCCCGGCAGGTTGTAGTCCGACAGGATCAGGTCCCAGTCCTGCTCCAGGGCCTCGATGAGCGCCGCTTCGTTCTCGACCCGCACGATGTCGGCGTTGATGCCGCCGCGGCGCAGGTGGATGGCGACCAGGGCGTGATCCTCGTCGTTGTCTTCCAGGTGCAGGACGCGCAGCCTCACCGGCGGCATGCTGTTGACGCCGGTCTGGGCGGGATCCGTCAATGGGGGCATATCGGACACGGACTTCCTTCGCTGGTTCGATCTGGCGATTTGCGCCAAGTTTTCCCGTGTCATTGTGAACATGCCACAGCGGGAAATGCGAAAAATTCTATCAACCGGCAAAGCCGAGCGAACTTATTGCTTTCGGCATTAAGGATCCCACGGATTCGGCCGAAAAGGTCCTTGTGCCATGCCGTCTGGTCAAAGGACGGTCCCGTCCGTAACCTGGTTGAGTGGAGCCAAGATGAGCCACGACGATCCCGTCGAACCCTCGCAGCCCGAAATGCCGCTGCTGTTGGCCGCCGAGCTGCAAGATCACTTGATGACGGCTCACAACGATCTGGAGCGCCTGCAGCGCCTGCTGGACGATGCCTGTGAAGTCCTGATGGAAGGATTTCACGGAACGGCCGGCCAGCTGGGCGAGGTCATCGACCTGGGACACGAGGTCACGCCGCATTTGCAGGCCGTGAGGCAGACGCTCTACAAGACCGTCACCGCCCTGCAGTTTCAGGACATGGCGACCCAGCTGATCGCCCACACGAACAAACGCCTGCGCAACTGCGCCGACCAGATTGCCCGTGACGCCCTGGGGGACGACGATCCCGATGGTGCCGCAGTGGTGGACGAGGCCCCGATGAAGCCGAACCCGGTCACCCAGGATGAGGTGGACGCCGGGTCGGTGGAGTTGTTCTAAAGAAGCCGTCCCACCAGCCGAAATAACGTCCGCCTAACCAGCATTCAATTAAGCCCCGGAGAGCGACATGCACTCGATTCTTGCCGTCGACGATTCTGCATCCATGCGTCAAATGGTTTCCTTCACGCTCAAGAGCGCTGGCTACAACGTGGTCGAAGCGGTTGACGGCCAGGACGCCTATGAAAAGGCCCAGGGCCGCAGTTTCGATCTGGTGCTGACCGACCAGAACATGCCCCGCATGGATGGCATCAGCCTGACCAAGAAGCTGCGTGAATCGCCCCAGTTCAAGACGACGCCGATCCTGATGTTGACCACCGAGTCCAGCGATCAGATGAAGCAGGCAGGCCGTGCCGCAGGTGCGACCGGCTGGCTGGTCAAGCCCTTTGACCCCACCAAGCTGATCGAAGTGATCCAGAAGGTGATCCGTTAACCGGGCGGGCGCCAGGTTCACGGGCATCGCGACGAATTTCAGGAGTCAGAGATGGCAGACACAAGCACTGATCACAGCGCGGCAGCAGGCATCGACCTGAGCCAGTTCTATCAGGTCTTCTTCGAAGAAGCAGGCGAGAACCTCGAGAACATGGAACAGCTCCTGCTGGAGCTGGACATCACGGCCGCCGACGACGAGGAGATGAACGCCATCTTCCGTTGCGCGCACTCGATCAAGGGCGGCGCTGCCACCTTCGGTTTCAGCGACGTGGCCGAGCTGACCCACCAGATGGAAACGCTGCTGGACAAGCTGCGCCGTCATGAACTGATTCCCACGCCGCCGATGGTGGACGTGCTGCTGCAGTCCGGCGATGCCCTCAAGGCCATGCTGGGCCGCCACCAGGGCTCCGGCGGCGAAGAGGTGGACACTTCCGAGCTGTTGTTCAACATCCGCGCCATGGTGGCCGGTGAAGCGCCACCCGCCGCAGAGGCTGTGGTGGCTGCGCCCGTGGTCAGGCAGGAAGCGCCTGTTGCCCAGGCCGCTGTTGCAGTGCCTGCTGCAGCGCCCACCACGGGCAAGCGCACGGTCGAGTTGCGCGTGGGCCCCTTGAGCGATGCTTCGCAGGCCGACAACCTGGTGGACCTGTTCAAGGAAATCACCGATCTGGGCACCATCGAACCTCTGGCCGATGATCCTGCTCTGGCTGGCATCCGCCGCTTCAAGGTGGACACGGCCTCCGCTGAATCCGAACTGCTGGACCTGTTCACCTTCCATGTGGCGCGTGAGCAAGTGGCCTTCCTGCCCTATGGCGACGCGGCGGCCCCTGCTGCACCGGCTGCGCAGGCTGAAGCATCTGAGAAGGGCTACGGCTTCTTTGACGATGCGCCTGGTGCCCCGGCCGCCGCGCAGCCTGTCGCCCCCGTTTCGGCCATCGAGCCTCAGCAGCCCAAGCCGGTGGCAGCCGTGGCCAAGCCCGCTGCGCCCAAGGCCGAGAAGCCAGCCGCTGCGCTTGAAGCCTCCACCATCCGCGTGTCGGTCGAGAAGGTCGATCAGCTCATCAACCTGGTGGGCGAACTGGTGATCACCCAGGCCATGCTGGCCCAGAACAGCCGCGGCCTGGACCCGGTCGTCTACCAGCAACTGGTGACCGGCCTGACCGACCTGGACCGCAACACCCGCGACCTGCAAGAGGCCGTGATGTCGATCCGGATGATTCCGATGTCGACGGTGTTCAGTCGCTTCCCCCGCATGCTGCGCGACCTGGCCAACAAGCTGGGCAAGAAGGTCGAGCTGGTCACGCAGGGTGAAGCCACCGAACTGGACAAGGGCCTGGTCGAGAAGATCACCGACCCGCTGACCCACCTGGTGCGCAACTCCTGCGACCACGGTGTTGAAATGCCTGCAGACCGCCTGGCAGCTGGCAAGCCCGAAGTGGGCACCATCACCCTGGCCGCTTCGCACCAGGGTGGCTCCATCGTGATCGAAGTGCGTGACGACGGCCGTGGCCTGTCACGCGAGAAGCTGCTGCGCAAGGCCCGCGAAAAGGGCATTGACGCACCTGACAGCCTGACCGACTCCGAAGTGTGGAACCTCATCTTTGCGCCGGGCTTCTCCACAGCCGATGTGGTGACCGATGTGTCCGGCCGCGGCGTGGGCATGGACGTGGTCAAGAAGAACATCACCTCGCTGGGTGGCACGGTCGAGATCGACTCGGCCGAAGGCTACGGCATGCGCGTGGCGGTTCGCCTGCCGCTGACCCTGGCCATCATGGACGGCATGAGCGTGGGCGTGGGCGAAGAGGTCTACATCCTGCCGCTGTCGTCGGTGGTCGAGTCCTTCCAGGTCAGCCAGGAGATGGTCAAGACCATCGGGGGCTCGGGTCGCGTGGTCGAGGTACGTGATGAATACATGCCGGTGATCGAGCTGGAGAAAGTCTTCCAGGTGCCCCGATTCGATTGGGAGCACAACAGCGGGATCATGGTGGTGGTCGAGGCAGAGAGCGGCCGTGTGGCCCTGCTGGTCGACGAGCTGCTGGGGCAACAACAGGTGGTGGTCAAGAACCTTGAGACCAACTACCGCAAGGTCAACGATGTGTCGGGCGCCACCATCATGGGTGACGGCCGGGTGGCCTTGATTCTGGACGTGGGCAGCCTCGTGCGCCGCTCGCGTCACTGAGTTCAACAGGAGACCATGCAATGGGCATGATGGAAAAACTGGACGTGCAGGCCGATCTGGCACGCGAGTACCTGACCTTCCGCCTGGGCGATGAAGAGTACGGCATCGACATCCTGAAGGTGCAGGAGATCCGTGGCTACGAGAACCCCACGCGCATCGCCAATGCGCCCCACTTCCTCAAAGGGGTGGTGAACCTGCGTGGCACGATTGTCCCTATCGTCGACCTGCGTATGCGCTTTGGTTGCTCCTCGGCGGAGTACAACGCCTTCACCGTGTCGATCATCCTGCACATCGGGCAGCGCACCATCGGCGTGGTGGTGGACTCGGTGAGCGACGTGATGGAAATCCCGGCCGAGGCCATGCGCCCCGCGCCTGAAATGACTTCCGCCATCGAGGCGACCTACATCCGTGGGCTGGCTCAGGTGGGTGAGCGCATGGTGATCCTGCTGGATATTGAAGCCATGCTGATGAGCCAGGACATGGGTCTGGTTGACTGAACACAGGAGATGACATCATGAACAAGCTGTTTGCTGTTACCGCCATTGCGTTGTCCGTCATGACGGGCTCGGTTCTGGCCGCCGAGGGCGGTGCCACCAAGGAAGACGCGGTGGCCATGGTGAAAAAGGGCGTGGCCGCCATCAAGTCTGGCGGCGCTGACAAGACCTATGCCGAGTTCGGCGACAAGGCCAACACGACCTGGCACCAGCATGACCTGTATCTGGTGGTCTATGGCCTGGACGGCGTGGTGCGTGCACACGGTGCCAACGGCAAGATGGTGGGCAAGAACCTCATCGAGCTCAAGGACATCGACGGCAAGGCCTTCGTGAAGGAGCGTGTCGACATGGCCAAGACCCACGGCACCTTCTGGCAGGACTACAAGTTCACCAACCCCGAAACCAAGAAGATCGAGCCCAAGAGCATGTACTGCGAAAAGCTCGATGAAACCGTGGTGTGTGGCGGCATCTACAAGTGATGCTCGGTTAAGCCGAAGCGAAACAACGGGCCTTCAAGGGCCCGTTTGCTTTTGGTGGATGCGGCGCTTCAACCGGCGGCTTTGGCGGGGTTGCGGTAGACGTCGATCAGCTCGCCTTGCGGACCGAACAGGCGCGTGCGCCAGGCCTCTTCCAGTGCCTGGGTCTGTTGCTGCCTGGGGTGGAACTGGCGGCGCCAGAACTTGGGCATGTGGCGCAGCACGTTGCTGATGAGGGCCCCACGCCCGAACAGCGCCCGATAGCCGCGGCGGTTTTCTGCACGGTTGAACAGCTGGCCTTCCTTGATCAGCAGGCGCAGCCAGGCTGCCACCACCGCCGGCATCACGAAGAGGCCCACCAGCCAGCCGGCCTGCTTGCGCTCCTTCTGGGTGCCACCGATGAGCTCGAAGACGTCATAGGCCACCGACTTGTGTTCCAGCTCCTCCAGCGCGTGCCAGTACCAGAGCTTGAGCATCTCCGGGTCGGACGAATCGGTCAGGGCCTGGTTGGTCAGCCATTGCTCGGCCAGGTGCGCGGTGAAGTGCTCCATCATGGTCGTGCAGGCCAGTTGCAGCCGGGGTGAGAAGCGCTCCAGCTGGCGCAGCCCGAAGCGCACGTAGCGCGCGGGCAGGTCCACATCCAGGCCGCGTTCGCGAAACAGATCGTTAAGGCGCTCGTGTTCGCGGCCATGCAAGGCCTCCTGGCCCATGAAGCCCGACACCTGGGCTTTCAGCACCGGATCCTGGATCTGGTCGCGGAAGTTCCGAACCGACTCCATGAAAAAGCGCTCGCCCGGCGGGAAGGCGCCCGAGAACACGACGAACAGCAGGCTGGCCAGCGGGTTGTTGTCGTAGAAAAAGTAGCGGTCTGCCTCACGTGAAAACTTGAAATCGATGTGGCGCGGCGGGATGCCTACCTGGGCGCCGGTGAGGGAACGTGATGCGGCGGTTTCGGACATGGCTGGAATGTCTCCGTACTGAAGGTGGCGAGGTCAGTGGCTTGGTCGCTTGACGTGCACGATAATCAGCGCCAGTTTGTTCCGAATGTTTATTCGGATTCAATTCGGATCTTTGTTGGTTCTCTGCTCCGGAACGCCGCCCATGCAACGCATCCCCAGACAGCAACGTGCCAAGTCCACCGTCGAAGCCATCCTGGACGCCGGCTACATCAGCCTGGGCCGACATGGGCTGGCGGGCACAACCACCACGCACATCGCCGACATCGCGGGTGTCAGCGTGGGCTCGCTGTACGAGTATTTCAAGAACAAGGAAGCGATCTACGAGGCCATGCGCGACCGTTTCGTGCGAGACCTCATCGGCGTGCTGCAACCGCTGACGCCGCGCATCGTGCGCATGCCGGTGGTGGAGGCCATTCCGATCCTGCTTTACGACGTGCAGGCGCTGTTGCTGCGTGATGAGCAGCGCTACCTCAAGTACGCCCGCGAGGTGTTCAACGCGGACTTCCGCTTCGACCTCACCGATGTGTCCCGGTCACTGGGCGACATCATCGTGCAGTACCTGCTGCACAACCCGAAATACGCCGGCATGCAGCGCTTTGCGGCCATGAGCTACATCTTCGTCAACGCGGGGATGTTCACCGTGATCCGGCACATGTCAGACCCGAACCCGCCCATCACGTATGACGAGCTGGTGGACGGGCTGGCCCACATGGTGAGCCACTATGTGCGCATGGAGCGGCAACTGGCCCGGCGGCAGAGCGACGCGTCGGGCGCAGCTGACAAAGCGGCGAGCTGATCTCAGCCCGCCTGCAGGGCCCTGGCCAGCATGGCGTCGAGCTGCGTCAAGGGCAGGGCCAGGCGCGATGCCGCATCCGAGACCTCGCGCTGCTTGGGTGCCCACACCGGCGCGGGCCAGCGGGCATCCCAGTCGAAGCGGGCAATCACGTGCCAGTGCAGATGCGGCACCACATTGCCCAGCGAGGCCAGGTTGATCTTGGTGGGGCTGAGCGCCTCACGCAGCACGGTTTCCACCTTGGCCACCGTCTGCATGATGTGGCTGCGGTTCTCGGGGATGAGGTCCGTCCACTCGGCCACGTGGTCGTTCCAGATCACGCGGTAGAAGGCAGGATGGTCCTCGTCCAGGGCGCGGATCACACGGAGCTTGTCGGTGCGCACGATGAGGATGCCCCCATCTTGCGTACACAGTTCGCAGCCCACGGCGCGGGAAGTATCCAGTTGCCCCATGATCAGACCAGCACCCGTTCGATGCCGCCGTTATTGGCCTTGGCCACGTACTCCGGCATCCAGTTCTCGCCCAGGATCTGCTTGGCCATCTCGATCACGATGTAATCGGCCTCCAGCAGCCCGGTCTGGGCGTCGTCCACGTAGCGGCTCAGGCCTTGCAGGCAAGCCGGGCAGGACGTCAGCACTTTCACGTTTTCCTTCTCGCCGATCAGGCCCTTGGCGCGCAACTCGGCCTCGCCCTTGCGGATCTCTTCTTCCTTGCGGAAGCGGATCTGTGTGGATACATCCGGGCGGCTCACGGCCAGCGTGCCCGCCTCGCCGCAGCAGCGCTCGGACTTGATGACACCGTCGCCCACCAGGGCCTTGACGGTCTTCATCGGGTCCTGCAGCTTCATGGGCGTGTGGCAGGGGTCGTGGTACAGGAAGGCGCCCTTGCCTTGCAGGGTGATGCCCTTTTCAAGCAGGTACTCGTGGATGTCGATGATGCGGCAGCCCGGGAAGATCTTGTCGAACTGGTAGCCCTGCAACTGGTCGTAGCAAGTGCCGCAGGACACGACCACCGTCTTGATGTCCAGGTAGTTCAGCGTGTTGGCCACGCGGTGGAACAGCACCCGGTTGTCGGTGATCATCTTCTCGGCCTTGTCGAACTGGCCGGCACCGCGTTGCGGGTAGCCGCAGCACAGGTAGCCAGGCGGCAGCACGGTCTGCACGCCGGCATGCCACAGCATGGCTTGCGTGGCCAGGCCCACTTGCGAGAACAGGCGCTCCGAGCCACAACCGGGGAAGTAGAACACCGCCTCGGTATCGGCCGTGGTCTGCTTGGGGTCGCGGATGATGGGGACGTAGTCCTTGTCCTCGATGTCCAGCAACGCACGCGCGGTCTTCTTGGGCAGGCCACCCGGCATCTTCTTGTTGATGAAGTGGATGACCTGCTCCTTGAGCGAGGCCGTGCCGACCGACGCCGGCGGGGCGCTGGTCTGTTTGCGCGCGGCCAGCTTGAGCACTTCGTTGCCCAGGCGCTGCAGCGGCATCGCCACGTCCACCAAGGCACTGCGCACGATCTTGATCGTCTGCGGGTTGTTGGTGTTGAGCATCAACATGCCGGCCGCACCAGCGGGGCGGAAGCTCTTCTTGCCCAGCTTGTTGAGCAGGTTGCGCATGTTCATCGACACGTCGCCGAAGTCGATCTTGACCGGGCAGGGCGTCAGGCACTTGTGGCAGACCGTGCAGTGGTCGGCCACATCCTCGAACTCTTCCCAGTGCTTGATGGACACGCCGCGGCGCGTCTGCTCTTCGTACAGGAAGGCCTCGACCAGCAGCGAGGTGGCCAGGATCTTGTTGCGCGGGCTGTAGAGCAGGTTCGCGCGCGGCACGTGCGTGGCGCACACGGGCTTGCACTTGCCGCAGCGCAGGCAGTCCTTCACCGAGGCGGCGATGTCGCCGATGTCGCTCTGCTGCATGATCAGCGACTCGTGGCCCATCAGGCCGAACGAAGGCGTGTAGGCCTCGGTCAGGTCGGCGGCGTGCACGTCGTCGCCCAGGGCCTTGAGCGCGGCGCCACGCAGCAGCTTGCCCTTGTTGAAGCGGCCTTCAGGGTCGACCTTGAGCTTGTAGGCCGTGAAGTTGGCCATCTCGTCGTCCGTCAGGAACTCCAGCTTGGTGATGCCGATGCCGTGTTCACCCGAGATCACGCCGTCCAGCGAACGGGCCAGCTTCATGATGCGGGCCACGGCTTCGTGGGCCGTCTGCAGCATCTCGTAGTTGTCGCTGTTGACGGGCAGGTTGGTGTGCACATTGCCGTCACCGGCGTGCATGTGCAGGGCCACCCAGACGCGGCCACGCAGCACCTGCTTGTGGATGCGCTTGAGCTCGTCCACGATGGGCGTGAGGGCCGCACCGGTGAAGACCTTGGCCAGTTCGTCACGGATCTCGCGCTTCCAGCTGGCGCGGATGGACCAGGTCTGCAGCAGGTTGAAGACCGTGTCGCCGTCTTGCGGGGTATAGGTGCCGTTGCGATGCTGCTCGTAGCCGAGCGCGACCAGTTGATCACCCACCGTGGCCAGTGGCGTATCGATGTGGTCGTACAGGAACTGCCAGCGCGCGCGGACCTTGTCGAGCTGTGTCAGCGCGGCGCCAACCTTCTCGGCCAGTTGCTCGGGGCTGGGCAGCTCTTCGGCGTCTTCGACCTTGCCAAGATAGGAGGAGATTGGCAGGTTGCCACCCTGCACGAAAGCGATCAGCGCATCGGCGATGGCCAGCTTGTTGCGCAGGCTCAGCTCGATGTTGATGCGCTCGATGCCCAGCGTGTACTCGCCCATGCGCGGCAGCGGGATCACCACGTCTTCGTTGACCTTGAAGGCGTTGGTGTGCTTGGCAATGGCGGCGGTGCGCTTGCGGTCGGCCCAGAACTTCTTGCGCGCGTCGCTGCTGACGGCGATGAAGCCTTCGCCCGAGCGGCCATTGGCCAGGCGGATGACCTCGCTGGCAGCGCGCGCCACGCGGTCTTCGTCGTCACCGACGATGTCACCGATCAGGACCATCTTGGGCAGGGTGCCACGCTTGCTCTTGGTGGCGTAACCCACGGCGCGCAGGTAGCGGTCGTCCAGGTGCTCCAGGCCCGCAAGGATGGCGCCGCCAGGCTGCTTCATCTCTTCGAACATGAAGTCCTTGATCTCGACGATCGAGGGCACGCCTTCCTTGGGATTGCCAAAGAACTCCAGGCACACCGTGCGCACGTGGCCGGGCATGCGGTGCACGACCCAGCGGGCGCTGGTGATCAGGCCGTCACAGCCTTCCTTCTGGATGCCGGGCAGGCCGGCGAGGAACTTGTCGGTGACGTCCTTGCCCAGGCCTTCCTTGCGGAAGGTGCGGCCCGGGATGTCCAGACGCTCGGTGCGGATGGGTGTCTTGCCGTCGGCCTGGAAATACTTGAGCTCGAAGCTGGCGGTTTCGACGTCGTGGATCTTGCCCAGGTTGTGGTTGAGGCGAACCACTTCCAGCCATTCGGCGTTGGGCGTGACCATGCGCCACGAGGCGAGGTTGTCCAGCGCAGTGCCCCACAACACGGCCTTCTTGCCACCGGCGTTCATGGCGATGTTGCCACCCACGCAGGATGCTTCAGCCGAGGTCGGGTCCACGGCGAACACGAAGCCGGCGCGCTCGGCCGCATCGGCCACACGTTGCGTGACGACGCCCGCGCCCGTCCAGACCGTGGCCACCGGCTTGTCCACGCCGGGTAGCGTCACCATCTCGACTTCGGTCATCTGTTCGAGCTTTTCGGTGTTGATCACCGCGCTCTTCCAGGTCAGCGGCACGGCGCCGCCGGTGTAGCCGGTACCACCCCCACGCGGGATGATGGTCAGGCCCAGCTCGACGCAACCCTTGACCAGGGCAGCCATCTCTTCCTCGGTGTCCGGTGTCAGGACGACGAAGGGGTATTCCACACGCCAGTCGGTCGCGTCCGTCACGTGCGAAACACGGCTCAAGCCATCGAACTTGATGTTGTCGTGTCGGGTGACCTTGCCCAGGACCTTGTTGGTGCGCTCACGCAGCGCGCCCATCTGGTCAAAGGCCTTGGCGAAACGGTCCACGGCGCCGCGCGCCGCGTTCAGCAACTCGGCGACCAGCGTGTCGCGCAAACCATCGGTCGCCGCCTTGTCCTCGGGGTGGCGGCGCTTGTCGACCTCGCCCAGGCGGTGGTGCAGGGCGTCGATCAGCAGGGCACGGCGCTTGGGATTGTCCAGCAGGTCGTCTTGCAGATACGGGTTGCGCTGTACGACCCAGATGTCGCCCAGCACTTCGTACAGCATGCGGGCAGAGCGGCCGGTCTGGCGCTCGACGCGCAGCAGGCTGAGCACCTCCCAGGCACGCTGGCCCAGCAGGCGCTGGACGATTTCACGGTCCGAAAAGGAGGTGTAGTTGTAGGGGATCTCGCGCAGGCGGGGCTGGCCGTCGCCGTGTGCGTCGGCGGCCTGGGCGGTCATGTGGGTCAGCTCGATGGGTGCGTTCATGAGGGCGCCAGGCGCGAAAAACCGGTTCAACAAAGGGCAATTCGCCTGGGGTTTGGGATAACGCCCAGGCACTGCGGGGGAGGGTGGTTTTCGCGCCTGAGGCGAGATGTTAACGCAGCAGGTCATGCCCTCGGGCAGAAAAGGGCAACCGACAGGGTCTTCTGAAAGCGTTTAGCCTTGGCTCAAATCGATATTCTGAGCAGCAGTTCAGAATTCAAAGTAGTCGAGCCCGCCATGACCCAATACGGATCCCCAGCCACCCATTGGCCTTATCCATGCTGGATTGCCCACCGTGGTGCGGGCAAGCTGGCGCCCGAAAACACCATGGCTGCCTTCCGCCTGGGGGCCGAGCACGGCTTTGCGATGTTCGAGTGCGACGTCAAGCTCAGCGCTGACGGCGAACCCTTTTTGCTGCACGACGCCGAGCTGGACCGCACGACCAACGGCCAAGGCGTGGCCGGTGTGCTCAAGTGGGATGCCTTGTCGCGCCTGGACGCCGGCAGCTGGCATGGCCGCACCTACGCTGGCGAGCCGCTGCTGCGCCTGGAAGCCCTCTCGCGCTGGCTGCAGGCCCTGGGCCTGATGGTCAACCTGGAGATCAAGCCCACGCCCGGCGAAGAAGTGCGCACGGGCCGCATCGTGGCCCAGCATGTGGCCCGCCTTTGGGCGCAGTCGCAGATCAAGCCGCTGCTGAGCTCCTTCAGCGTGGACGCCTTGCGTGCCGCGCAGGAAGCCCAGCCCGAATTGCCTCGTGCGCTGTTGCTGGACAAGTGGGTGCGCGACGCGGTGGACCAGGCCCAGTCTCTGGGCTGCCAGGCGCTGGTGGTCAACCAGACCCAGCTCGATGCGGACCGGATCGAATTGGGCCATGCCGTCGGTTTGAAGATGCTGACGTACACCGTCAACGACGCGTCGCGCGCCAGCACCTTGTGGTTGTCTGGCCTGGATGGGCTGATCACGGACCGGGTCGACCTGTTCGAGCCTCAGGCCCGCCTGGGCGCCAACCCCGCCCAATTGATGTACGTGGCCGAAGAGTTCATCGCCTGAGCCTGACGCCCTGGTGCTGAGCCCAGGGCCATCAAGCCATCAGGGGTGAGGGGGCTTCAGGCCAGCGCCTTGAGCAGCTTGTCGTGGATGCCGCCAAAGCCCCCGTTGCTCATGCACAGGATCTGATCACCCGGCTTGGCAGCCTTGACCACCTTGCTCACCAGCGTGTCGATGTTGTCGGACACGATGGCGCGCTCGCCCATCTCGGCCAGCGCCTCGTTGGCATCCCAGCCCAGGCCGCCGCTGTGGCAGAAGGCCAGATCAGCTTCTTCGAGTGACCAGGGCAGCAAGGCCTTCATGGTGCCCAACTTCATGGTGTTGGAGCGTGGCTCGAACACCGCCAGGATGCGGCTGTCGGGGCCTACCTTGCGGCGCAGGCCGTCCACCGTGGTACGGATGGCGGTGGGGTGGTGTGCGAAGTCGTCGTAGACGGCCACGCCCTTGACCTCGCCGCGCAACTCCAGCCGGCGCTTCACGTTGGCAAACTGCCCCAGAGCTTCGCAGGCCTGTTGCGGCGTCACGCCCACATGCTCGGCTGCCGCGATGGCCGCCAGCGCGTTCATCTGGTTGTGCTCGCCCAGCAACGCCCACTCCACGCGGCCCACCAGTACGCCCGCCTTCAACACGTCGAAGGCATGCGGCTCGCCGCGGGCACGGAAGCCGGGCACATCGCCACGCACGCCAAAACGCGCCACATCGCTCCAGCAGCCGCGTGTCAGCACACGTTCCAGCGCTTCTTCACGAGCATTGACGACCAAGCGGCCGCTTTGGGGCACGGTGCGCACCAGGTGGTGGAACTGGGTTTCGATGGCAGCCAGGTCGGCAAAGATGTCGGCGTGGTCGAACTCGAGGTTGTTGAGCACGGCGGTGCGCGGGCGGTAGTGCACGAACTTGCTGCGCTTGTCGAAGAATGCGGTGTCGTATTCGTCTGCCTCAATGACGAAGGGGTGGCCTGTGGCCGGGCGCGTCTCGGCAGTGGTGTCACCCAGGCGGGCAGACACGCCAAAGTTCTGAGGCACACCGCCCACCAGGAAGCCGGGCTGCTTGCCCGCGAACTCCAGGATCCAGGTCAACATGGACGTGGTCGTGGTCTTGCCATGCGTGCCAGCCACAGCCAGCACATGGCGGCCTTGCAGCACGTTCTCGCTCAGCCATTGCGGGCCGCTGGTGTAGGGCAGGCCCGCATCCAGGATGGCTTCCATCAAGGGGTTGCCGCGTGAGACCACGTTGCCGATCACGAAGAGATCGGGTTCGAGCTTGAGCTGGTCAACCGTGTAGCCTTCGATCAGCTCGATGCCCAGGGCACGCAGTTGGTCGCTCATGGGCGGGTAGACGCCGGCGTCGCAACCGGTCACGCGGTGGCCTGCTTCGCGGGCCAGGGCGGCCACACCACCCATGAAGGTGCCGCAAATGCCGAGAATGTGAATGTGCATGTAAAGCTCAGAGTTGGCGGAAGGCCTTGCCGGCGGCCGCCACGGTTTGGGCGATGTCATCGGCCGTGTGCGCAGCGCTCACGAAGCCGGCCTCATACATGGCGGGTGCCAGGTACACGCCCTGGTCCAGCATGAGGTGGAAGAACTTGTTGAACTTGTCCGTACCCTTGGCCATCACGGCCTGGTAATGCTGGGGCAGCTGGTCGGCAAAGAAGAAGCCGAACATGCCGCCTTCGCAATCCGCCGTCAGTTCGACGCCGGCAGCCTGGGCTTCGGCACAGAAGCCGTCCATCAGGCTGCGGGTCGATGCCGACAAGGCTTCGAAGAAGCCCGGGCGCTGGATCAGCTTGAGTGTGGCCAGCCCACAAGCCGTGGCCACCGGGTTGCCCGACAGGGTGCCGGCCTGGTAGACCGGGCCCAGCGGGGCCAGCTTGGCCATGATCTCTTTCGAGGCGGCAAAGGCCGCCAGCGGCATGCCGCCGCCGATCACCTTGCCGAACACGCTGATGTCGGGCTTGAAGCCGGGCAGGGCCTTGGCGTAGATGCTCTGTGCACTGCCCAGGGCCACGCGAAAGCCGCTCATCACCTCGTCGAACACGAACAGGGCGCCATATTGGTCGCACAGTTCGCGGATGCGCTGGATGAAGGGCACGCTGGCGCGCACGAAGTTCATGTTGCCGGCGATCGGCTCGATCATCACGCAGGCGATGTCGGCGCCTTGCGTGGCAAAGGCCTCTTCGATCTGGGCGATGTTGTTGTACTCCAGCACCAGGGTGTGCTGCACCACTTCAGGCGGCACTCCGGCGCTGGTCGGGTGGCCGAAAGTGGCCAGGCCCGAGCCGGCCTTGACCAGCAGGGCGTCGGCATGGCCGTGGTAGCAGCCCTCGAACTTGATCAGCTTGCTGCGGCCGGTGAAGCCGCGCGCCAGGCGGATGGCGCTCATGCCGGCCTCGGTGCCAGAACTCACCAGCCGCACCTGCTCGGCACTGGGCACGATCTTCAGGATCTCTTCGGCCAGTTCGATCTCGCGCTCGGTGGGGGCGCCAAAAGAGAAGCCTTCCAGCACGGCCTTCTGCACGGCCTCGACCACCTCGGGGTGCCCGTGGCCCAGGATCATCGGCCCCCAGGAGCCGATGTAATCGATGTAGCGCTGGTTCTCGGCGTCCCAGATGTAGGCGCCTTGAGCCCGGGTGATGAAGCGGGGCGTGCCGCCCACGGCGCGAAAAGCGCGCACGGGCGAATTGACGCCGCCAGGGATGACGCGTTGGGCGCGCTCAAAAAGCGAGGCGTTAGTGGACATTGCGGGTATGCGGGGGAGGGAGCTGTTCGTTCAGATCGGTGATGTCGCCTTCGGCTGGCGCGCCTTCGCCTTCAGCGGGCTGTTCGCCCGGGGGCAGCGCCCAGAAGAAGCGATCGGGCACCACACCACCCATGCCGGGGCGGAAGCCCGAGTCCAGGGCCTGGTCCAGGAAGCTCAAGGCTTCGGACACGGCCACATCCAGCGCGGTGCCGGTGGACAGGATCGCGGCCAGCGCGGCCGACAGGGTGTCGCCGGCGCCCACGAAGCTGGCCTCGAAGCGCTCGAACCGCTCGCCGGCCACGGCACCTTGCGGTGAGGCCAGCACGTTGTCGATGAACTGGTCCGGCAGTTGCACGCCGGTCACCAGCACGTAGGCGCAACCATGCTCGGCGGCGGCCACGGCGAGCTCCCGTGCGGAGGGCGAACGCTCGGCATCCCACTCGGGCAGCAGGAAATCCGTGAGGGTCTTGTGGTTTCCCACCAACACCTGGCTGGCCGGCAGGATCAGTTCGCGGAAAGCATCCAGATAGGCCATCTGGGCGTCCTCGTCCATCCAGGACAGGTTGGGCAGATAGGACACCAGCGGCGTGTCGGTGTAATCGGACAGGATCTCGGCGACGGCGCTGATGCCCTCGGCGCTGCCCAGAAAACCGACCTTCCAGGAGGCGATGGTGATGTCTTCCAGCACGCTGCGCGCCTGGTCGATCACTGCCTCGGCATCGATCTCGTGAGACTCGAAGACCTCGGCGGAATCGCGAATCAGCAGGCTGGTGACCACGGGCAGCGCGTGCGCGCCCATGGCGGCGATCGTGGCGATATCGGCCCCGATCCCGGATGCCCCGCTGGCGTCATTGGCGTTGAAGCTCATGACGCATGCTGGCGAGCCTGCGTCCTGGTCTTCTGCGGCGGTGTGGTCCTCTGGACCGGTCTGGGGGGCGTTCATGCGTGTGCAGTATTGGCTAGAAGGTGAGCCCGTGCCCACAAACCCTGGGGTTCACGGGAGCGGCTGATGGCTACAATCAGTTCATTGTATTCAAGCTGGTTTGGACCGACGTGAACGAGTTTCGTACCTGGATGTGCCTGATTTGCGGCTGGATTTATGACGAGGCCGCTGGTTTGCCTGAAGAGGGTATCGCGCCCGGCACCCGCTGGGAAGACGTTCCGATGAACTGGGTCTGTCCCGAGTGCGGTGCCCGCAAGGAAGACTTCGAAATGGTTCAGGTCTGATCCTCGTGATCGAATTGATTTTGACCAAGGCCCCGAGAGGCGTTGGTCGTCTGGAGGAACGCGTCCGTGTCTGATGCTGAGAACCCCGAATTGAAGGCGGGCACCAAGGTGCTCGTCATTGACGACAGCAATACCATTCGCCGCAGCGCCGAAATCTTTTTGAAACAAGGCGGTTACGAAGTGGTGCTGGCTGAAGATGGTTTTGACGCCCTGTCCAAAGTCAATGACCACAATCCAGATGTTATTTTTTGTGACATTCTGATGCCCCGCCTGGACGGATATCAGACCTGCGCCATCATCAAACGAAACCCGCGCTTCACCAATACCCCGGTGATCATGCTGTCATCGAAGGACGGCCTGTTTGACAAGGCGCGCGGGCGCATGGTGGGCTCGCAGGACTACCTGACCAAGCCTTTCACCAAGGACCAATTGCTGCAGGCCGTGGCGCAATACAGCGCCAGTTGATTGCAACAGAGGCTGCCGGGCCGTGGCCTGTCAGCATGAATAATGCGTGTGCGCCGGGCTGCTTGAAACCCTGGGCCAGGCGCGCACCGAGGAGTTGAGATGCCCATTCAGAAAATATTGCTGGTTGACGATTCCAAGACCGAATTGCATGTCCTGTCCGAGTTGCTGACGAAAAAGGGCTACCAGGTGCGTACGGCCGAAAATGGCGAGGAAGCCATGCGCCGCCTGCAGGAAGACAAGCCGGACCTGATCCTGATGGACGTGGTCATGCCCGGGCAGAACGGCTTTCAGTTGACCCGTGCCATCACGCGTGACCCCGCTTTTGCGAGCGTGCCGGTCATCATCTGCACCAGCAAGAATCAGGAAACCGACCGGGTCTGGGGCATGCGCCAGGGCGCGCGCGACTATGTGGTCAAGCCGGTCAACCCGGAAGAGTTGCTGACCAAAATCAAGGCCTTCGGCTAAACAGAGGTCGCAGCAAGATGGCCAATAAAGAAGCCTTGAGGGAGTTGCAGCAACGTCTGGCAGATCGCCTGCAGATGGTGCGGCAGCAAGCGCCCGCGCGCAGTTGGTTGGCTGTCGAGATTGCCGGTCATGGTTTCCTGCTGTCGCTGGATCAGGCCGGCGAGATTTTCCCCTTGTCCACCATCCAGCCCGTGCCGCACAGCCAGGCCTGGTTCCTGGGGGTGGCCAACCTGCGCGGCCAGTTGCACGGCGTGGTCGACATGGCGGCTTTCCTGGGCTTGCCGCAGCGCCAGGCACGCAACCTCAATGAAGTGGCGGCCCGTGATGCCGGCCGCCTGATCGCATTCAACTCGGGGCTGCAGATGAATGCGGCCTTGCTGATCGACCGCCTGATGGGCTTGCGCAACGCCACGGCCCTGACGCCGGCGCCCGATGCAGCCGGCGCGGTCAAACCGCATTTCATCGGCCAGCAGTTCAACGATGCGTTGGGCCGGACCTGGTACGAACTGGACCTTGCCGGCCTGGTGGCCGACGAGGCCTTTCTGAAAATTGACGTTTGACGGGGTTGACCCCGTCTGGCAGTACACAGTGGAGCAAAAGGCATGAGTTTCCTGAGTCGAATCAAGGACCTGGGCAAAACACAGGACGACGAAGAGGTCCAGTCGGAGGCATTGAGCACCGAGGGCATGGTGACGTCCTCTGGCGCGCAGTCGGTCGACACGCAGGCCGCGCCTTCCACCATCCAGCCCGGTGGCAGCACGATCACGTCCGACTCGATCATCTCGGAGGCTGCGCCGTCCGAGTTTCCGCCTGACTACCACGACAACCGGCTCAAGAACGAGGTGCCGGATGGCCCCTTGATGGCCGAGCCGCAGACCGGCCTGCCCGTGATCGGCAAGTGGCGTCTGGACCGCCAGCAGCGCTTCATCGGCGGTGCGCTCGGTGTGGGCATGCTGGGCCTGCTGCTCTCCGCCTTCCTGTCGGTGACCTCTGCGGACCGCCGCGCGGCGCAGACGGGCGCCACCGGTCAGGCGCTGATGCAGTCGCAACGCCTGGCCAAGTCGGTGTCGCAGGCCTTGATCGGTCGTGCGCAGGCTTTCGGCGAAGTGGCCGACAGCTCCAAGGTGCTGGCCAGCAACGTGCGCGGCCTGGACAAGGGTGACTCGGCACTGGGCCTGAGCGAAGTGCATGGCGCCGCCAAGGAAGAGTTGACCAAGCTGCTGCCGCTGGTGGATCGTGCCGAGAAAAACGCCGACTACGTGTTGAAGCAGAAGCAGACCCTGACCCAGGTGAGCCAGGCCCTGCGTGAAGTCAACAGCCAGTCGTCCGAACTGCTCGACCTGGCCGAAGGCATCGCCACGACCAAGATCGAGAAGGGCGGCGTGACGCCGGCCGAGGGCACCTCGCTCAACCAGCTGGTGATGCTGACGCAGCGCATCGGTAAGTCGGCCAACGAATTCCTGACGGTGGAAGGCGTGTCGACCGAGGCCGTGTTTCTGCTGGGCAAGGACCTGAACGCCTTCAAGGAAATCGCCGAAGGCCTGCTCAATGGTGATGCCGACCTGAAGCTGCCGGCCGCCAAGGACCCGGCCGTGCGTGAGCAGCTGGATGCCTTGCTCAAGATCTTCGAGCGCACCCGCACACAGTCGACCTTCATTCTCGGTTCGCTGCAAAGCCTGGTGGCCGCGCGTGACGCCCAGGTGGCCGTGATCGACGACTCCGAGCCGCTGCGCAAGGGTCTGGAAACGGTTCAGCAGAAGCTGTCGGAAAGCGCCGGTATTGGTGGCGTCAACGTGGCCCTGATCCTGGTCTTCCTGTTGATCACCGTGGCGGCTGCTTATGGCCTGCTGCGCGTCTTCCTGACCGACCAGAACCACCGTCGTCAGGTGGCTGAACAACAGCGCCAGGAAGCCGAACGCCTGGAGCGTGAAGCCAAGCGCGTGAACGACGCCAACCAGGCCGCCATTCTGCGTTTGATGAACGAACTGCAACTCGTCGCTGAAGGTGACTTGACGCAACAAGCCACCGTGACCGAAGACATCACCGGCGCCATCGCCGACTCGGTGAACTTCACGGTGGAAGAGCTGCGCAACCTGGTGTCGCAGGTGCAGGGCACGGTGCAACGGGTGACCGAGACCACCGGCGAGGTGGAAGCCACGTCGACCGAACTGCTGGCTGCCTCTGACGAACAGCTGCGCGAGATCCGCGAAACCGGTGAGTCCGTGCTGCAGATGGCCGGCCGGATTAACGAGGTGTCGGCACAAGCTCAGCACTCCGCCGAAGTGGCGCGCCAGTCGCTGGCTGCCGCCGACTCCGGTCTGCAAGCCGTGCAGAACGCCATCGGTGGTATGAACACCATCCGTGAGCAGATCCAGGAAACCTCCAAGCGCATCAAGCGACTGGGCGAGTCGTCGCAGGAAATCGGCGAAATCACCGAGCTGATTTCCGACATTACCGAGCAGACCAACGTGCTGGCGCTGAACGCCGCCATTCAAGCGGCGTCCGCAGGTGAAGCGGGCCGCGGCTTCTCGGTGGTGGCAGAAGAAGTGCAGCGTCTGGCTGAACGTTCGGCTGATGCGACCCGCGAAATTGCCGCCCTGGTGCGCACCATTCAGACCGACACGCAAGATGCCGTGGCCGCTATGGAACGCTCCACGCAGGGTGTGGTGGAAGGGGCCCGACTGTCCGACGCCGCCGGCTCCGCGCTGGGCGACATCGACCGCGTGTCTCGCCGACTCGCTGAACTGATTGAGCAGATCTCGTCGCAGGCGCTCAAGGAAGCCGAATCGGCCAATGTGGTGGTGTCCAACATCCAGCACATTTTTGCCGTGACCGAGCAGACCGGTGAAGGTACCCGTTCAACCACGCAGTTGGTGCGTGAATTGTCCAGGACCGCCAACGAACTTCAACAATCGGTGGCCCGATTCAAGATCGCTTCCTGAGAGAGCGAATGAACCATGGACAGCTTGCACAACGACGCTCCTTCGCCCTCCGATGACCTCAGCGCTCTGGCCTGGGTTCACGAGGAACTGCGCAAGTCGCTGGATGCGGCCCACAAGGCGCTGCATCGTTGCCTCAAGGATGTGACATCGGCCGGGCTGTCCGACATGGACGCCATGGACCCGGCCATCCTGCGCACGGCACGCCAGCAGATCCACCAGGGTGTGGGCGCGCTGGAGCTGGCGGGCGTGCCCGCTGGTGCGACGCTGCTGCGCGCCGCCGAAGCGGTGGTGCAGAAGTTCGTCAACCGCCCGCAGTCCATCACCGAGGATGCCGTGCGCGACGTCGAGAAGGCCTCGTTTGCCTTGCTGGACTATGTCGGCCGCCGCCTGGCGGGTAAGCCTGTGTCGGCCATGGCACTGTTCCCGCAGTACGAGGCCTTGATGGCCCGTGCCGGCAGCGTGTTGCCACGCCCGACCGATCTGTGGTCGCAAGACTGGCCTGACCTGTCGCTCGAAGCGCCCTTGGCCCCGCCCGAGAACGTGCAGCCGCGCGCCGCCGATGCGGCCACCGTGGATGATTTTGAAACCGGCCTGCTGAACCTGCTCAAGCGTAACCAGCCGGCTGACGCCGTGGTCTTGGCGGACCTGTGTGCCTCGCTGGCCAGCGGGGCGGTGCAGCGCTCCGCCCACCGCGAGTCCGCCACCTGGATGTTGGCCAGTGGCTTCCTGGAAGGCCTGGCCGGCGCCCATGTGCCGCTGAGCGTGCACGCCAAGCGCGTGCTGTCGCAACTGCTCAGCCAGTTGCGCGTGCTGGTCAAGGGCAATGCCACGCCGTCTGATCGCCTGGCCAATGAATTGCTGTTCTTCTGCGCGCAGGCCTCCGATGTGCCGGCCGCCGACAACTCGGTGCTGGCGCGCGTGCGCCGCACGTTCGGCCTGGAACGCCACAAGCCCGTGGACTTGCAGGCCTCTACGCTGGGCAAGTACGACCCCGCCTGGGTGGCGCAGGCCCTCAAGCGCGTGGCCGGTGCCAAGGATGGCTGGTCTGCTGTCGCGGCCGGCGAGTTGTTGCGCCTGGGTGGCTTGAACGAGCAGTTCTCGCTGGTCAGTGATTCCTTGCGCAGGCTGTTCCCGGAAGGCCAGTCGCTGGCCGATGCCCTGACGCATGCCGTGCACAACACGGTGCAGGCGGCCAAGGCGCCTGAACCTGCGCTGGCCATGGAAGTGGCCACGAGCCTCTTGTACGTCGAGGCCTCTCTGGAAGACGGCGAGTTCGACAGCCCCGATCAGCAGCAGCGCGTGCAGCGCCTGGCGCAGCGCATCACCAGTGTCAGCGATGGCCACGATGCGCAGCCGCTGGAAGGCTGGATGGAAGACCTGTACCGCCGCGTCTCTGATCGCCAGACGATTGGCAGCGTGGTTCAGGAGTTGCGCACCACGCTGACCGACTGCGAAAAGCACATCGACCAGTTCTTCCGTGATCCCAAGGACACCACCCCGCTGGTGAGCGTGCCCGGCCAGCTGCAGTCCATGCGCGGTGTGTTGGCCGTGCTGGGCCTGGATGTGGCCGCACACGCGACCGTGCGCATGCGCGAGGCCGTGGACCACCTGCTGGTGCCCGGTGCCGATCTGGATCAGGCCGCGCAAGATGGCGTGTTTGATCGCCTGGCCACCAACCTGGGTGCACTGGGCTTCCTGATTGACATGATGGGCGTGCAACCCGCCCTGGCCAAGTCCCTGTTCACGATGGACGAAGCCACCGGCGTGCTGGCGCCGGTGATGGGGCGGGAAAAAAAAACCCAGGATGACCCTGTAGAGTTCGTGGCGCAGCATGTGCAGATGGAAGAAGCACATGCGGTGGTCGAGGAAGTGGCCGAGGTGCTGGAGCGTGATGACGCTTCGCTGAGCGAGGTGTCCGAACAGCTGCAGAAGCTGGCCGAGACACAGCACGTGCAGGAGCAGGCAGGCCTCGCCGAAAGCGTGGCGGCAGCGCAAGCGGCCATCGAGTCCGCCCAGGCCAGCGACGACGAGGCCGCCCTGGCTGCCGCGCGCGAGCAGGTCTCTCAAGTGCTGACCGACTTCACCGCCTCGGTGTCGGACGCCGAAACCCTGCAGCCTGAACCGCACTTTCCGCCGCAAGCTCCTTTGTCGCTCGCACCCGTGGCGGTGACGGAAGAAACCGGCCTCGAAGAAGACGACGAGATGCGCGACATCTTCCTGGAGGAAGCGCGCGAGGTCATCGACAACATGCAGCAGGCGCTGGCCCATCTGGCCACGCAACCCGATGACGTGGGCTCGCTGACGGCCGTGCGCCGTGGCTTCCACACGCTCAAGGGCAGTTCGCGCATGGTGGGCCTCAAGGAGTATGGCGAGGCGGGCTGGGCCTGCGAGCAGATGTACAACGCCTGGCTGGCATCGCAAACGCCTGCCAGCCCGGATCTGCAGGCGGTCACAGCCGAGTTGCTGGGGCACTTTGCCTTGTGGACGGACGCGATTTCTGCCAAGCAGGATGCCGGCTGGACGGCGCAGCCCGTGATAGCCGTGGCCGATGCCTTGCGCCTTCACGGTCAGCGCATGCGCCTGGCCGATGCCGCCTCTGCCGCGGCAGCCGAGCCCGAAGGTGGCGAACCCGAAGAGCCTGCCCCTGCCCCGGCTGCGCCGGTGATCGAGACTTTGGCGGAGCCGGCCCCGGTTCTGCTGGACGAGCCCAAGCCTGTGCCACCCGATGTGGACTGGGAGCTGCCTTTGCTGGATCGGGCTGCCGAAGCGGCACCGATCGAGGCCGAGCCCTTGGTGCAGACACTGTCCTTCGACGAGCTGGATCTGTCCGACGCGGTATCGACGCCGGTGGAGTCGATGGTCATGCCAGAGCTGACGCTGCCTGAGCAGGTGGCCGTCACCGAGCCCGACACGGTGCTGGATCTGGAAGCCCTGCCCGAAGTGGATACGCAGCCGCAGGGGCTGATGGGGGAAGCGCTGGCCGACCACGAGCTGATCGTGCTGGACCTCGACGCCGCAACGGGTGCGCCACAGGCGCCGCTGGTGGCCGAAACCAGCCATGCCCCCTCGACGCCAGCCGCCTTGTATGCCGAGTCGGAGGAGGCCGCTGACGAGCCCCTGGCCGCGGTCACCCTGACCGATCCCAAGGAGTTCGTGCTCCTGGACGACAACGATCCGACGCAAGCCGGTGAGTTGCTGGATCTGCCCATGGAGGCCGCTGCGCCCGAGACGCCGTCGAATGGCGCTGCTCACATCGAACCACCGGCGCAACCTGAGCCGCCTGAACAGGCCCATGAAGGCCAATCCGACGCCAGCGATGAGCAGATCAAGGTGGTGGGCCCGTTGCGCATCAGCATCCCGCTGTTCAACATTTACCTCAACGAGGCCGACGAGCAATCGCGCCGCCTGAGCACCTCCTTGGGCGAGTGGGCGCTGGAGCTGCATCGTCCTGTGGGTGACGACGCCATCGCGCTGGCGCATTCCCTGGCTGGCAACTCTGGCACCGTGGGCTACACCGAGCTGTCGCAACTGGCCCGCCTGCTGGAGCACGCCCTGATGCGCTCGCAAGCCCTGGGTGGCGGCGAAGCCGAGGCCGTGTCGCTGTTCAACGAAGCGGCCGAAGAGATTCGCCGCCTGCTGCACCAGTTCGCCGCCGGGTTCCTCAAGACCCCGTCTGACGAGTTGATGCGCCGCCTGGAGTGGTACGACCACGAGGCCTCGCGCCGCATCGAGGCCCGCAGCCTGGTCAGTGACCTGGATGAGTCAGGGGAGGCCGCTGTGCCGCCCCATGTCGACCCGTTTGCGCCCGAGGGGGAGCATCCGCAGCCGTCCGATTCGTTGCTGGGCGACTTGCCGGTTGAAGACTCGCGCCCGCATCTGCGTCTGGTTCGCTCTGCCGATGAGGTCGAGTCCACCCAGCCTGCGCCGCTGGGCGTGGCCGAGTTCAAGGACTTCGAGCCCCTGACACCCGAGGCCGACGCACTGCAGGGCGCGGTGCCTGGCGTGCAGGGCTTGAGCGGGGCAGGGCCCGTGCATTGGGATGATGAGTCCGACATCGATGCGCAGGACAACGTCGACGCCGACCTGTTCCCGATCTTCGAAGAAGAGGCGCAGGAGTTGCTGCCTCAGCTGGCCAGCCAGACGCGTCAGTGGCTGGAAATGCCGGATCACCCCGCGGCGGCGGCGGCTTGCATGCGCACGCTGCACACCTTCAAGGGCGGTGCGCGCCTGGCCGGTGCGATGCGCCTGGGCGAGCTGGCACACCGCATGGAGTCCACGATCGAGCGCCTGCTGGCGTCCGATCACATCACGCCTGCCGATGTGGCGCCTCTGGAAGGGCGCGTAGACCGCCTGGTCGAGGTGTTCGAGGCTCTGCGCGCCCGTGATGCACAAAGCTACGACGAGCAAGCCAGCCGAGCATTGCCGCCTGCCGAGCCGGTGCTGTCGGTGCCCGAACCCACACCCTTGCCGGTGACCGAGCCGGTCGACGCAGCGCAGGTCACGGCGTCGGCCGAGCACCAGGCCGCGCCGCAGCCTGTGGTGCCGCTCATGCCGCGTCAACCGGGCGAAGCCAAGCTGGAGCCGATCAACTGGGCCAGCCTGAGCAGCGCCGGGCAGGTGCCCTCGGTGCGTGTCGAGCGCGAGCACGTGCAAGGCCCGTCGCAGGCCGCTGTGCGTGTGCGCCCGCAACTGCTGGACCGTCTGGTGAACCACGCCGGCGAGGTCAGCATCACGCGCACCCGTCTGCAGTCGCAGGTGGGCCAGATCCGTGGCTCCCTGACCGACCTGACGGACAACCTGGAGCGTCTGCGCCAGCAACTGCGCGACATCGAACTGCAAGCCGAAACCCAGCTCAGCACCCGCATGGAAGCGGCGCGCGCCATGAGCCAGAACTTCGACCCGCTGGAGTTCGACCGCTACACGCGCTTCCAGGAGCTGACCCGCATGATGGCCGAGTCGGTCAACGACGTGGCCACGGTGCAGCGCACCTTGCAGCGCAACCTGGAAACCGCCGAAGACCAGCTGGCCGCCCAGGCACGCCTGACGCGCGACCTGCAGGATGACCTGCTGCGCACGCGCATGGTGGAGTTCGATGGCCTGTCTGATCGCCTCTACCGTGTGGTGCGCCAGGCGGCCAAGGAGACCGGCAAGCAGGTGCGTCTGGACATCCAGGGGGGCTCCACCGAAATCGACCGTGGCGTGCTGGAACGCATGACCGGCTCGTTCGAGCACTTGCTGCGCAACTGCATCACCCACGGCATCGAAGATGGCGCCACCCGCACGGCCAATGGCAAGGACGCCACCGGCCAGGTCATCGTGGCCTTGCGCCATGAAGGCAACGAAGTGGCCATCGAGTTCCGTGACGATGGCGCCGGCCTGAACCTGGAGCGCATCCGCCTGCGTGGCGTGGCCATGGGCCTGCTGCGCCCGGACGAGCAGCCCAGCGAAGCCGAACTGGCGCAATTGATCTTCACCTCGGGCTTCTCGACGGCCGAGTCCGTCACCGAACTGGCCGGCCGTGGCATCGGCATGGACGTGGTCCGCTCCGAAGTGAACGCCATGGGCGGCCGTATTGAGACGGCCACCTCGGCGGGCAAGGGCACCAGCTTCACGCTGATCCTGCCGCTGACCACCGCCGTCACGAAGGTGGTGATGCTGCGTTGCGGCGCCATCAACATCGCCGTGCCTACCCACCTGATCGAGATGGTGCGCCGCGCGCGTCCGCAAGAGGTGATACAGGCTTACCAGCAGGGCAGTTATGCCTTCGCGGATCTGGTTCTGCCGTTCTACTGGCTGGGCGCCTTGCTGGACTTCAGCCCGCGTGGCCTGGAAGGCGGGCGCACCTTGCCGGTGGTCATCGTGCGCTCGGCGCAGCAACGCGTCGCGCTGCACGTGGATGAAGTGCTGGGCAATCAGGAAGTGGTCGTCAAGAACCTGGGGCCGCAACTGGCGCGCCTGCCGGGCCTGGCGGGCATGACGCTGCTGGCCTCTGGCGCCGTCTCGCTGATCTACAACCCGGTGGCGCTGGCCACGGTGTATGGCGACCGCGCGCACGCGCAGACTGCCGAATCGCTGGCGGCCGTTGGCCCCGATCTGGGCGACTGGCTGCAAGTTGACAGCAAGCAAGCTGGCAAGGCCAAGGCCGTGACGGAATCCTCCGAGCCTCAGGCCCCCTTGGTGATGGTGGTGGACGACTCGCTGACCGTGCGCAAGGTGACCCAGCGCCTGCTGGCGCGTGAAGGTTATCGCGTGATGCTGGCAAAAGACGGGTTGGAAGCCCTTGAATTGCTGGCACAGGAGCGCCCCGCGGTGGTACTGTCCGACATTGAAATGCCCCGCATGGATGGTTTCGACCTCGTTCGCAACATCCGCGCGGATCAAAAGTTGTCTGATCTGCCGGTCATCATGATCACCTCACGTATCGCGCAGAAGCACCGTGACTACGCAACCGAGCTGGGTGTGAACCACTACCTGGGCAAGCCGTACGGCGAAGAAGAGTTGCTGGCCTTGGTGGCGCGCTACACGGTGCAGCATGAGGCAGCCGTCTGATCCATTGCAGTCAAGACTTGTCGGCCATTACCGCAACCCCGCCCCAGACGGCAACCGTGCATCCGGTTGCCGAGGAGGCCATTTCCCATCTGGCAGCCCTGACGGCCCAGCGCGACCGCGAAATGCTGGACGTGTCGCTGGCGCAAGGCGTGCTCGAGCTGCTGTCCGTCAGCAGTGTGGGGGTGTACCGACTGGTCGGACGTGACGAAGAACCTCGGCACTGGCTGTGCAGTGGTCTGGCGCGCCGTGGCCAGTTGACGGTCAGCGATCCGCCCTGGGTGGACCTGGAATCCTTGCCTCCTCTGGGCGCCTACCCCATGCGCGAATCCGTGCTGGAGGCGCGCTTGCTGGAACAAGCCGAATTGAGCGAAGAGGTGGCTGGTGATCCGGCGCTGCGGCATGTGACCGTGCTGCCTCTGCAGGTCGAGGTCGGCTTGCCGGGGGTGATCGAGGTCTGGTCGGACAAGCCCTTGTCCTTGCAGGCCTTGCGACCGATCCAGACCTTGCTCAAGGTGTTTGGCAACTTCCAGAACCTGCTGGAGTCCAGTCAGCGCGATGCGCTCACGGGCTTGCTCAACCGCCAGACTTTCGATGCGTCTTTCCTGAAGGCCTCGATGCCGGTGGCCGCCGACCTTCACCAGGTGCCCGCTGGCGAGCGGCGTGCCGTGCCGGTGACCGGCTATTGGCTGGGTGTGGTGGACATCGACCACTTCAAGAAGGTCAACGATGGCTTCGGCCACCTGATCGGTGACGAAGTGCTGGTGCTGGTGGCGCGCATCATGCGCCAGTCTTTCCGGCACTACGACCGGCTGTATCGCTTCGGTGGCGAGGAGTTCGTGATCCTGCTGCGCGGCGGGACCGAGGAGGACGCCATGGGCGCTTTCGAGCGCTTCCGGCGTAACGTCGAGTCCTACCCCTTCCCGCAGGTCAACCGGGTGACGGTGAGCGTGGGCTTCACCGAAATCCAGCACCAGGACACGCCCAACGTGGCCTTTGCCCGCGCGGACCAGGGCGTCTACCAGGCCAAGCACCAGGGGCGCAACCAGGTGCTGTGCTTCGAGGCACTGGTGCGCGATGGCGTGCTGGCATCCGAAGACACCCACGTTGGTGACGTCGAGCTGTTCTGACCCGACGCCGGGCCGGGCTCAGCCCGCTTTGTTAGCGGCCTTCTTCGTGGGCTTCTTGCGCGCCAGCTTCAGGATGTCCTTGTCCGTGGCGGTCTTGAGCACCGCATAGCGCTCCAGTGTTTCGGCTCGGGCCTCATCGTGCATCACGATGGGCTGCGGGTAGTCGCGCCCGATCACCACGTCGTCAACGCTGGCCAGATCGGATGGGCGAGCCAGCCAGGGCGCATGCAAGGCCCTGTCGGGCAGGGCGGCCAACTCGGGCACATAGCGGCGGATGAACTTGCCCTGTGGGTCGAACTTCTCGCTCTGGTTGATGGGGTTGAAGATGCGGAACCAGGGTTGGGCATCACAGCCGCTGGATGCGGCCCATTGCCAGCCACCGTTGTTGGCAGCCAGGTCGAAGTCGAGCAGCTTCTCGGCAAAGTAGGCTTCGCCGCGGCGCCAGTCGATCCCCAGGTCCTTGATCAGGAAGCTGGCCACTACCATGCGCAGGCGGTTGTGCATGTAGCCCGTCTGGTTGAGCTGGCGCATGGCCGCGTCCACCAGCGGGTAGCCGGTGCGGCCGTCGCACCAGGCCTGGAAATGCGCCTCCGCCTTGCTGCCGTGCGCCCATTTGATGAGGTCGTACTCGCGTTTGTAGGCGTGGCCCACCACATGCGGGTGGTGGAACAGGATCTGGTGATAGAAATCGCGCCAGATCAGCTCGGACAGCCAGGTTTGCGCGCCGGCTGAACCCGCTTTGGCGCGGTCCCAGGCCAGACCTGCCAGTTGCCGGATGGACACGGTGCCAAAACGCAGGTGGGTGGACAGGTAGCTGGGGCCCTTGATGCCGGGGAAGTCGCGGGTCTCGTCGTAGTGGTCGATGCGGTGCAGGAAGTCGTCGAGCAGGGCCTGGGCGCCGCTCATGCCGGCCGGGATCTTCAGCTCCCCCACCGGCTCGAAGCCGATGGCCTGAAGCGCGGGCACCCGTGGTGTGCCCACCGCGTGGACCTTGGCGGGTATCGGCGCGAGGTGGCCGGCGAAGCGCTCGATGGGGTAGGGCTTGACGTAGAACGGGTCGATCTTCTTGAGCCAGGCGTTCTTGTACGGCGTGAACACGCCGTAGGGTGAGTCGTTGCCGGTCAGCACCTCGTTGCGCTCGAAGATCACGTGGTCTTTCGAGGTGAACAGGGCCGCGCCCAGGTTGCTCAGCTGGCCGCGCACATGGGCGTCCCGGGCCTGGGCGGCGGGTTCGTCATCGTGGTTCGCGTAGACGGCCTGCACGCCCAGTTGGGCCACCAGCTTGGGGATCTCGACCTTGGCAGAGCCGTGCCGCACGATCAGGCCGGTGGTGGCGCCGCTGGCGGCTGAACTGTGTAGTTGCGCCAGCGGGTGCTGCTGCCCCAGGGCCTCCAGTGCCTGGTCCAGCTCGACCAGGCTGCGCTGGATGAAATCCACCCGCCGGTCGAACCGAGGCAGCGGGTCCAGGATGTCGGTGTCGAACACGAAGGCGCACCACACCCGGCGGGCGTTTTTCAGGGCGTGGTAAAGCGCCGCATGGTCCGTGCTGCGCAGGTCGCGTCGAAACCAGACCAGGGCAGAATCAATGACTTCGGTCATGTCTTGGGCGTTCGTTTGTCAGCAAGTGGGCTGGCGTGAGGGGGCTAAGTGGGGGAATTGGGTGAATCAGGCTGAAAGGGCTGGGCGCGGGCGTCTAAAATTACGCCATGTCTGCCGGCGCGCCCAACCCCATCAATCTGACCAACCAGTTCCTCATCGCCATGCCGGGGATGAAAGACGGCAATTTTGCCGGTACGGTGGTCTATCTGTGCGAGCACAACGACAAAGGCGCGTTGGGCCTGGTCATCAACCGGCCGATCGACATCAACCTCAAGCACCTGTTCGAGAAGGTGGACCTGAGTCTGGATCGACCCGATCTGGCCAGCCGGCCGGTGTTCTTCGGCGGCCCGGTGCAGACCGAGCGGGGTTTCGTGTTGCATGAAAGCCTGGATGCCGAGGGTGGCCACTACAACTCCACCCTGAAGGTGGCCGATGGCCTGGAGATGACCACCTCGCGCGACGTGCTGGAGGCGCTCTCCAATGGCGCCGGCCCGCGCAATGTGTTCATCACCTTGGGTTACTCGGGATGGGGCGCCGGTCAGCTGGAAGAAGAGTTGTCGCGCAACGGCTGGCTCACTGTAGACGCCAAGCCGGACATCATCTTCAACACGCCGGTGGAGCAACGCTATGACCAGGCTTTGTCTCTGCTTGGCATCGACCGCAACTTCCTGATGGGCGAGGCTGGGCACGCATGAGCGGGCCGACCTTGACTTACCTCGCTTTTGACTACGGTCTCAAGCGGGTGGGCGTGGCCACGGGCAACAGCCTGATGCGCCAGGCGCAGCCGCTGCGCACCATCGCGGTCGAAGGCAAACCGCGGTTCGAGCAGATCGCCCAGCTGATTGAAGAGTGGCGGCCTGACGCCCTGGTCATCGGCGTGCCGTATCACCCTGACGGCGCGGAGCACGACAATACGCTGCGTGCGCGCAAGTTCGGCGGCCAGCTGCGCGGGCGTTTTCACCTGCCTGTGCACGAGGTGGACGAGCGTTACTCCACCACCGAGGCCATCGCCAATGGCGCGCGTGACCTGGATGCGGCCTCGGCTGCCATCCTGCTGCAACAATATTTCAACGATCATCCACAGCCCTGACAAGCAAGAGGCCACCGTGAGCGACTCCACGCCCCACACCCTGCACCTCGATGCCGAGGCGCTTTACGACAACCTGCTGGCCGGCTTGCGCCGCATCGTCACCCCTGAGACCACCCTGGTGGGCGTCTGGTCGGGTGGTGCCTGGCTGGCCGAGCGGCTCAATGCCGACCTGGGCCTGAAGATGCCCCATGGCGTGATCTCGTCGGCGCTGCACCGCGACGACTTCAGCTCGCGCGGCATGTCCACCACCAAGGATGCGACCCATCTGCCTTTTGAAGTCGAAGGCCGCCACATCCTGCTGATCGACGACGTGCTCTACACGGGCCGCACCACGCGTGCCGTGATCAACGAGCTGTTCGATTTTGGCCGTCCGGCCAGCGTGACCCTGGCCGTGCTGGTGGACCGCGGTGGCCGCCAGCTGCCCATCGAGCCGGCCCTGTCCGCAGCCCGCATCACGCTGCCCGCCAATGAGCGCGTGTCGCTGGACCGCACCGAAGACGGCCGCTTCCAATTCCATTTCGAGAGGGTTTGATGCTCAAGACCAACCCACAGCTCAACAAGCATGGCGAGCTGATCCACCTGCTGTCCACCGAAGGACTGCCCAAGCCCATCATTCACCAGATCCTGGACACGGCCGAGCAGTTCCTGAGCGTCAATGACCGCGAAGTCAAGAAGGTGCCCTTGCTGCGCGGCAAGAGCGTCTTCAACCTGTTCTTCGAGAACAGCACCCGCACCCGCACCACCTTCGAGATCGCGGCCAAGCGCCTGAGCGCCGACGTGATCAACCTCGATATCGCGCGTTCGTCGGCCTCCAAGGGCGAGAGCCTGCTGGACACCATCGCCAACCTGAGCGCGATGCAGGCCGACATGTTCATCGTGCGCCACTCCGAATCCGGCGCGCCCTACCTGATCGCGCAGCACGTGGCACCGCATGTGCACGTGGTCAATGCCGGCGACGGCCGCCACGCGCACCCCACGCAGGCCTTGCTGGACATGTACACGATCCGGCACTACAAGAAGGACTTCAGCAACCTGACCGTGGCCATCGTGGGCGACATCGTGCACTCGCGCGTGGCCCGCTCCAACATCCATGCCTTGACGACGCTGGGCGTGCCGGAAGTGCGTGTGGTCGGCCCGCGCACCCTCGTGCCCGGCGACCTGCGCGAGATGGGCGTGCGCGTGTGCCATGACATGGCCGAAGGCATCCGTGGTGCCGACGTCGTCATCATGCTGCGCCTGCAGAACGAGCGCATGAGCGGCGGCATGCTGCCCAGCGCCGGCGAGTTCTTCAAGGAATTCGGCCTGACCGAATCCAAGCTGGCCCTGGCCAAGCCCGACGCCATCGTCATGCACCCGGGTCCCATCAACCGTGGCGTGGAGATCGACTCCGCCGTGGCCGATGGCAAGCAGAGCGTGATCCTGCCCCAGGTGACCTTCGGGATCGCGGTTCGCATGGCCGTCATGTCCATCATCGCTGGCAACGAGGCTTGAGCTGTCTATGAAAATCCTCATCAAGAACGGCCGCCTGGTCGACCCTGCTTCCGGCCTGGACCAGATCGGTGACCTCGCCATCACCTCGGGCCGCATCAGCGCCATTGGCACCGCCAGCGCCGACTTCGCCGCTGACCGCGTCATCGACGCCACGGGCATGATCGTGGCCCCCGGCCTGGTGGACCTGGCCGCGCGCCTCAAAGAGCCCGGCCACGAGCACGAAGGCATGCTGGAGTCCGAGCTGGCCGCCGCCGCCGCCGGTGGCGTGACCAGCGTGGTCTGCCTGCCCGACACCGACCCCACGCTGGACGAGCCCGGCCTGGTCGAGATGCTCAAGCTGCGTGCCCGCAAGCTCAGCCGCTGCCGCCTGTTCCCGCTGGGCGCGCTCACGCGTGGCCTCAAGGGCGAAACGCTCACCGAGATGGCCGAGCTGCATGAGGCCGGCTGTGTGGGCTACTCGCAAGCCGAAGTGCCCATCAAGGACACGCAGGTGCTGCAACGTGCCCTGCAATACGCAGGCACCTTTGGCTACACCGTCTGGCTGCGCCCGCAAGATGCCTGGCTGGGCAAGGGCGTGGCTGCCAGCGGCCCGGTGGCCACGCGCCTGGGCTTGTCCGGCGTGCCGGTCAGCGCCGAGACGATCGCGCTGGGCACCATCATCGAACTGGTGAAGGCCACCGGCGCGCGCGTGCACATCTGCCGCCTCTCCAGTGCCCAAGGTGTCGAGCTGATCCGCCAGGCCAAGGCCCAGGGCCTGCCCATCACCGCGGACGTGAGCATCAACTCCCTGTTGCTCACCGATGTCGACATCGGCTACTTCAACCCCGCCATGCGCGTGACGCCCCCGCTGCGCCAGGGCCGTGACCGCGACGCCCTGCAAGCCGGCCTGCTGGACGGCACGCTTGACGCGCTGGTGTCCGACCACACCCCGGTCGACGAAGACAACAAGACCTTGCCTTTTGGCGAGGCTGAACCCGGCGCCACCGGCCTGGAGCTCTTGCTCAGCCTGGCCTTGAAGTGGTCGGGCGCCGATCAAAGCGACAAGCCCGATGCCGCCAAGCTGCGTCGCGCGCTGTCTGTGGTCACCCAAGGGCCGGTCAAGGTGCTGGGCGAGGCCCTGGGCTCCTTGTCTTCCAGCGCCGGCCGCCTGGTGGCCGGCGGTGTGGCCGACGTGGTGGTGTTCGACCTGGCCGCGCGCTGGGTGGTTGAGCCATCAGCTTTGGTCAGTCAGGGCAAGCACACGCCCTTTGCTTTCAGCTCGACCGGTTTCGAGCTGGCGGGACGGGTGCAACTCACGCTGGTGGCTGGTCAGGTCGCGCACGAGGCTGAAAACCGACGCGTGACGGCATGAGTGCCACCCTGGGCAGCCCGCAACAAGGCCAACAACCCGGGCCCGCTGGCCCGTTGCAGTTGGTCCAAGCCATTCCACGGGCCGCATGGCGCCTGTCTCGGGTCTTGCTCCACCTGTTGATCGGCTATGCGCGCTCGTATCTGGTCTGGCCCAAGCTGGACGAGCAAGGTTGGCACGACGAAACGGCCCGCTGGTCCGGCAAGTTGCTCACCATCCTGGGCATCGAGCTGACGGTGCAAGGGCAGGCGCGGCCTGGTGCCAAGCTGGTGGTGTCCAATCACATCTCCTGGCTGGACATCGTGTCCATCAACGCCGTGGTGCCCTCGCGCTTCGTGTCCAAGGCCGAGGTCGGGCAGTGGCCCCTGGTGGGGCGCCTGGTGACGGCGGCGGGCACCCTCTACCTCGTTCGGGAGCGGCGCCGGGACGCCATGCGCGTGCTGGGCTTGATGTCCAAGGCCATGCGCGAGGGCCACACCGTAGCCGTTTTCCCGGAAGGCACTACCGGTGACGGCCACGGCGTGATGCACTTCCACGCGAATTTATTACAGGCCGCCATCGACGCCCCGGCGCCTGTGCAGCCCGTGGTGTTGCGTTATAGCGACCCGGCGCACGCCGTGAGCCCCATCGCCGCCTACGTGGGCGACACCACCTTGATGCAATCCCTGTGGTGGATCGTCACTGCGAAAGGGTTGCAAGTGCACGCTCACATCCTGCCTCTACAGGCGGCGGCACATGCTGACAGGCGGGCACTGGCCGACCAGTTGCAAACGCAAATCTCTGACTGCCTGCATTTGCAGAATCACTAATTCGTGCATTAGTGAAAAAATGCACGTTGCGATACACCTTATTCAGGGGATTGGTGTCAAGTGGTAACTCTACTCTGACGACAACCGCAAAGCCCTTAGGCAAAGTGGTGGCGCATTCGGACACAACACCGACTTCCAAAAAGTACCAGGTGTTCAGGCCGATTCGGCGTCCCGTCAACCCTGTTGAGGAGTCCCTCCAATGTCAGAGAAAAAACTTCGGCGCCTCCCCCTGGCGGCCGCAGCCTTGGTCACTTGCATGAGTGCCCAGGCTGATTACCAGTCGCCTGACGGCAACTTCCGGCTTTCTGGGTTTGGTACGCTGGGTGCCGTGCATTCCAGTACCAACGATGTGTATGTGAACTATCCTGGCCAGGGTGGCGGTGCAGGCACAACTCCCAGCACCACCCCAGACAGCAAGTTGGCGCTTCAGGGGACATACAAATTCACCCCAACTATTTCCGCCACTTCGCAAGTCATGCTTCGGTATACGGCGGACAGTGAATACTATCCGAGTGTGGATTGGGCATTTGCCAAGTGGCAAGCTATGCCAGCCCTATCATTCCGGGCTGGGCGCATGGGCGCCCCATTCTTCATGGTTTCGGATTTCCGAAACGTGGGTTATGCGAATATTCCCATCAGACCCCCTCTGGATGTGTATGGGTTGGTGCCAACAGATCAATTTGAAGGCGCTGATGCAACCTATCAATATAATCTAGGATCTACCACCTTCAACTTCAATTTGTGGGGTGGTGAATCCATTGCTGACTATCGTTCCGCGATCAATAAGGGTGCAACGGCCCTGCCTCCTTCCACATTTGAGTTGAAGAAGCAACATGGCATCAATATCAGTGCGGAAATGGACAATGGCTTAACGTTGCGAGCTGGTTATTCCAAGGCGAAGTTCAATCTGTCGTCGACGTCGATCTCGAGTCTCTACAGCGCCGCGACCTGCTTGGGTGCCGCGGCACAATTTGGTGTCAATACGTGCCCCCTATACTCTTCCTATGGTTTGACTAACACCGCGGGCATGCAAACTGCGGCGGCAGGCATGGCGGCACAGACCATTGCCTCGACGGATGTGCTTGCCACCAATGGGAAGAATATCTCCTTCGTGGATTTTGGTTTTACATACGATCAGGATGCCTGGGTGGTGTCTGGTGAATATACCAAGCGGCGTAGCAGTGGTTTTATTGCCGATACGACTGCCTGGTATGGTTTGGTCGGCTACCGCGTGGCGAAGTTCACGCCATATGTCGGACTGTCGAAAATCAGCGTGAACAGCGCTAATATTGCCCCAGGAAGCGTCACGCCGGGATCAGTTGCAGTGGTTGACGTGAACACAGGTACGTTCAATGCTGTGTCCCAGGGCATTGCTGCCAATATCAACAGTAGCGTGCAGAGCTTGATGGATGTTCAAAAGCTTTCTCAACGCACTATCACCCTGGGTACCCGTTGGGACATTTCCTCCAGCCTGGCGCTGAAATTCCAGTGGGATCAAATCCACAAACCTGCCGATTCCTGGGGTATGTTCTTCACGAAGGATCCCAGTACGACGCAGGCTCAATCCTTCCTCACTAGCCGTCGCAAGGTCAACGTGTTGTCCGCGTCGATGGACTTTGTGTTCTGAGCGGAAGGGAGCATCACATGAAACTCAAGCACACCCTTCAAGCCTTCGCCACAGTTGCACTCCTGACCCTGGCCCAAGCCGCCAGCGCCCAGGTCGCTGTGATCGTCAACCACAAGAGCCCGCTGGCGTCCATGACGCCTGAACAGGCAGCCGCCATTTTCCTGGGCAAGACTTCGACATTGCCTTCAGGTCAGACTGCCGTTCCGGCCGATCTGCCTGAGTCCGACAAGGCGCGCGAAATCTTCTACAGCAAGGCCGCTGGCAAGTCGCCTGCGCAGGTGAAAGCCACCTGGGCCCGTCTGACCTTCTCGGGTAAGGCCACGCCGCCCAAGGAAGTGCCGACAGCCGCTGATGTGAAGAAGCACGTGGCAGCCAACCCGGATGCCATTGGCTACATCGAAAAGTCCGCAGTGGATAGCACGGTCAAAGTTGTCCTGACCGTGGAATAAGTCGCTCCGGGCAAGGGTTGTCACGCGATCACTCGCGTGGCAACCCTTTATTGTTTCCGGACCAAGACAATATTTCGGGGGCCTCTACAATCACGCGTCCCGTTGAAAGGTCCCTGATGTTTTTTTCCGAGTTTTCCGGGTCGCTGCATGATGGTCTCGTGCAATGGGCGATCCATGGTCTGACAGACGCCAGCTGGTGGCATGTTGTTGTCTACACGCTGCTTCTGACGCACATCACCATTGCATCTGTCACGATCTACCTGCATCGATCTCAGGCGCACCGTGCACTCGAGCTGCACGCTGCGCCATCACATTTCTTCCGTTTCTGGCTGTGGCTGACCACCAGCACCGTCACCAAACAATGGGTGGCCGTGCACCGCAAGCACCACGCCAAGTGCGAAACCGCTGAAGACCCGCACAGCCCTGTGGCCCACGGCATCAAGAAGGTGCTGCTGGAAGGCCGCGAGCTCTACCGCGACGAGGCCATGAAGGCCGAGACGCTCAAGAAGTACGGTCACGGCACGCCCGATGACTGGCTGGAGCGCCACCTCTACACCCCGCGCAACGACTGGGGCCCGATCGCCATGTTGCTGATCGACCTGGCCTTGTTCGGCGCCATCGGTATCACCGTGTGGGCCGTGCAAATGTTGTGGATCCCGATCACGGCCGCCGGCATCATCAATGGCCTGGGGCACTGGTGGGGCTATCGCAACTTCGAGGCGCCTGACGCCTCCACCAATGTGTCGCCCTGGGGCATCATCATCGGTGGCGAAGAGTTGCACAACAACCACCATACGTATCCGACTTCGGCCAAGCTGTCGGTCAAGCCTTACGAGTTCGACATTGGCTGGGGCTACATCCGTGGTCTGGAAATGTTGGGCCTGGCCAAGGTTCGCAAGACGCCGCCTCGCCTGCAACTGGGTGAGATCAAGCCGGTGGCCGATGCCAAGACGCTGGAGGCCATCGTGGCCAACCGCTATGAGCTGATGGCCCGTTATGCCGCCGAAGTGCGTTCGGCTTGTGCGGCTGAAGTCAGCCGTCTCAAGGCCAGCGGGCAGGAGTCTGCGGCCAGCCAGCTGCAACGTGTGCGCAAGTGGATGCACCGCGACACCGACCAGATGCCCGTGGGCATCCAGCAGCAGGTGGACCAGGCACTGGCCGCCAACCCCCACCTGGACAAACTCATTGCCATGCGCGAAGAACTGCGCACGCTGTGGACGCGCACCAATGTGTCTGCCGAGCAGCTGGTGGTGGATTTGCAGGCCTGGTGCCAGCGGGCTGAAGCCAGCGGCATTGCGGCCTTGCAGGAGTTTTCTCGCAAGCTGCGCGCCGCGCATGCCTGACAAATCATCGATCGGCATACGTTTGTCGATCTGAGTAGCGTGCCCTTGCGGCACGCTTTTTTTTTTGCCAGATTTGCATCCTTTCCCACATCCCGATGAAAAAGGTCTTACTGAAGGCTTAAGTGTTCTCTTTTCCGGCCGTAAACCTGTCCTGTATTTCGTATTCTGATTTGCCGCTCATAAATCATTGAACGGTGACGTAGTCCGGTCTGCAGTGGTTTGTCATGCCGATGGCATGCGAATCAGGCGGGCTCATGAAAGAGGTTGAAGGCGATGGAACACATCATGCAAAGTCCTGCCGCGCTCCCCCAAAACAAGCCAGCTTCCGGGGAGCCCGAGGCGGCTGCGGCACCGTCTACGGCCAACCCGATGCGCAAGATCATCTTCATGGTCGGTGTGGCCATTGTGGTGTTCCTGGCGGTGACCAGCTACAGCGTGCGCCAGTCCTTCCAGAGCAGCGACCAGCTCTCTGCGATCAAGGACTTGTACTTCCCGGTGCTGCAGAAGATCGAGGCCAACATTGTTCGCCTGGACAAGATGGAAGAGCTGTTCATGCGCTCCGTCATGCTGGGCGACCATGACCCGCTTGACGAAGCAGAAGACTTCTACAAGAAGGGCGACGAGGAGTTCGTCGAGATGGCGCAGATCTATCCCGAGCGCGCCAAGGAAATCGGGGCCTTGCGCGAGGAGTACAAGAAGTACAACGCCATGGCGCTGCAGACGGCTGAGGACTTCCTCAAGAACAAGATCGCCAACATGCCCGAGCAGACCAAGCGCATGAACAAGACGCTCAATGCGCTGCGCGACTCGATCAAGAAATTCCGCGAATCCAGCTACCAGAACTTCGTCAAGACCCTGGCTTCGTCTCAGCAGACCGTCAAGCTCAACCTGTACATGGGCATGGCGCTGGGCGTCATGAACTTGATCTTCATGGGCGTGCTGGTTTTCTTCATCCGCAACAACGTGCAGATGATGGCCGTGATCGCCGAGCAGAACGCCACCCTGGAAAAGCGTGTGGCCGAGCGCACCGCCCAGTTGCGTCAGAAGACGCACGACATCCAGGCCATGCTGCAGAACATGCCCCAAGGCGTGCTGACGGTGCTGCCTGGTGGTGTGATCCACCCCGAGTACTCCGCCTACATGGAGACCATCTTCGAGACCAAGGACATCGCTGGTCAGAACATGATGGAGCTGGTGTTCACCGACACCAGCCTGGGCTCCAACGACCTGTCTCAGGTGGATGCGGCGGTGGGTTCGTGCATTGGCGAAGACCTGATGAACTACGAGTTCAACTCGCACCTGCTGGTCACCGAGTTCAACAAGGCCATGCCCAATGGCGCGCTCAAGAGCCTGGAGCTGAGCTGGTCGCCGATCTCGGATGACAACGACGTGGTCGAGAAGCTCATGCTGTGCGTGCGCGACGTGACCGAGCTCAAGCGACTGGAAAGCGAAGCCGGTGCCCAGAAGCGCGAGCTGGAAATCATTGGCGAGATCCTGGCTGTGAGCCAGGAGAAGTTCCAGGACTTCATCGAGTCCAGCTACAAGTTCGTGGCCGAGAACGAAGAGATCATCCGCAAGGCGCCTCAGAAGGACATGGATGCGATCGGCCTGTTGTTCCGCAACATGCACACCATCAAGGGCAACGCCCGTACCTATGGCCTGCTGAACATGACCAACGTCGTGCACGAGACCGAGCAGGAGTACGACGATCTGCGCAAGGACGACGAAAAGGTCTGGGACCAGGATGCCTTGCTGAGCCAACTGGCCCTGGTGCACGCCTCGATCGACGAATACCACAAGATCAACGACGTCAAGCTGGGTCGCAAGGGTCCGGGCCGTCGCGGCAATGTGGAGCGCTTCCTGATGGTCGAGAAGGACCAGGTGGCGCGCGCCATGGAGCTGATCAAGGCTGCCAACGCGGGCGACCTGGCCGATGCGCGCCAGGCCTTGAACGAAGTCGAGCGCACGCTGCGCCTGATCGGCACCGAGAAGATCGACACCGTGCTGGCTGGCATCGTCGAGTCCATGCCTTCGCTGGCCAAGGAGCTGGGCAAGGAAGCGCCGCAGATCAGCATCGCCGACAACGGCATCGTGGTGCGCAACCAGGCCATTGGCCTGCTCAAGAACGTGTTCACTCACCTGTTCCGCAACTCCATGGACCACGGGCTGGAAACCGCCGAAGCGCGTCAGGCCGCAGGCAAGAGCCCCGCTGGCCACATCCAGCTGGACGCGGCACTGGACGCCGCTCAACTGACCTTGAAGTTGCACGACGATGGCCGAGGCCTCGCGGTGGGGCGCATCCGCCAGAAGGCCATCGAGAACGGTGTGTTGAACGAAGGTGAGAGCCGTTCGCCGGAAGAGATCGCCAATCTGATCTTCGCCTCGGGCTTCTCGACCGCAGACAAGGTCACCGAAGTGTCCGGGCGTGGCGTGGGCATGGACGCGGTTCGCGGCTTCCTGCAGAAGGAAGGCGGCGATGTGGCCATCCGCTTCACCGACAACAACGTTGGCGCTGATCTGCGCGCCTTCGAGCTGGTGATCACGCTGCCAGAGAAGTTCGCCGTCAAGGCCTGATCGGGCCGCGACGCTGCACCGTGGCCCTGCTGGTTCGCGCCGGTGGGGCCTTTGTTTTGCCGCCATGCCCTTGTTGTGCCAAGGGTGAGTGCAAGGCGTGAAAAGCGTGGAATTTGGACGCCTCTGCAACTTTATGACGCCCCATATGCGCCGATAAGCTGAAGTAACTATGCGCTTGTCACCATGGATTCATGGCCAATCGCGCGATCACCGCAAGGGTTCTCAAGATGCTGCTCTACTCGATTGTGTTTTTATCGGGATGCCTGATGGGCGCGCTGGGTGCATGGTTTCATCACCAGCGTGCCTTGAAGCTGAGAGGCGAGGTGGTGCTGGCCAGCGAGGCGCAGGCCAGGGAAACCAGCTTGCAGCACACCATTGAAGAGCTGCGCCAGGAACTGGACCAGCATCAGCGCCGCCTGCATGACGAGCAGTCTTCGGCCAAGTCCGAGATGAGCCAGCTCAAGCAGGGCCTGGACCGTCAACTGCGTGAAGTGCAGGCGATGGCCTCGGGCAGCAAGGAGCAGACGCTGGTCAACTGCAACCGCCTGGCCGACTCGATCGAGAAGCTGCTCACTCTGATCAAGACCTTCGAGCGCTGGCATGCCGACATGAACGTGCTGATCACGCACAACCGCGAAATGCACGATCGCAATGACGAGTTCGCTGCCATCGTGCGCCAGGTGGTGATCGTGGCACTCAACGCCTCGATCGAGGCGGCACGTGCCGGCGAGCAGGGCAAGGGCTTTGCCGTGGTGGCCAATGAGGTGCGCACGCTGGCCAATCGTGCCGAGGCCTTGTCCAACGACTACCGCAACAACCTCTACAAGAACGACCTGATCACCACGACCACCTTCCAGGACCTGCAGGCGGGCGGCAAGATGATCATTGGCGCGGTCACCGAGTTGCAGTTGATCAACAGCAAGACCAAGGATGCCCTGGTCGTCGAAACGGTCTGAATGCCATGATCAGTCAGCAAGCCAAAGATGCGCTGGACTTCATCGTCACCTCGGCGCTCAAGAGCTCCATGGTGGCGTCGGCGGACGATCGCTGCGAGGTCACTGTCATCAGTGACATCAAGGACATCAAGGAAAAGAAGGTCGTGCTGCTGACCGTGTCGTCCTATGTGTTCCGCGTGATGACGATGGTGTACTTCACGCTCAACAAGGACACCAAGGCGCACTTTGCGGCCATCAACCGCTCGGAAGTCGAGGCCATGAGCGACTCGGACTTCCTGGACGTGATCTGCGAGTGCGGGAACATCTTCTGTGGCGCCCTCAACCGCGAGTTGGGCAACCACTTCCCGCACCTGGGCATGTCCACGCCCAATGTGCTGGACCGTGAATGCGTGGACTACCTGACCGAGCTGGATGCAGGCTACACACAGCATTTCAAGATTTCGATCAACGACAACTTCACGATGCACGCCAGCCTGTGCGTCTGTGATTTTGCAGATATCGACTTCACCGTCGATATGACTCAGACCGAAGAGAACAACGGCGAGCTGGAGCTGTTCTAGTCGTTCCCTCAACACCAGAAGGATTTGGATCATGGTTGAAAAGGCAGAGCTGGTCAGCAAAGTGCTGGTGCTCGAGGAATCGCAGGACTGCGCCTTGCGCATCAAGGCGTTCTGCGACGCAAACAATCTGGTTGGGGTGAAAGCTCATCTGGAAAACGTCATGGGCGTGTTGAAGTCCAATGTGGACCTCGGCGCTATCTTCCTGTGCGAAGGCTATGGCGGTGCCGATGGCGGCGTGACCCTGGCTCGCGAGATCCACGAGGTTCGCCCTGAATTGCCCGTCTTCCTGCGCCGCCAGGGCACGGACGATCTGGATGACATTCCCGAGCAGGATCGCAGCCTCTTCTGCCAGGCCTACTCGATCGACAACATCGACAAGCTGGGCCCGGTGGTCAACGAGACCATCTTCAGCCTGGTCTACCCGAACGCGCTGGTGCGAGGCATCACGGAGATCACCAAGGCCGCGCTGGAGAGCCAGTTCAAGGACATGGACGTCACGTCCGAGGCGCCCTACATCGTGCGGGACCGCATCATCTACGGCGAGCTGTTCACGCTGATCCCGCTGGAAAGCAACTGGTGCCGCGGCTACATGATGCTGCAGACCGAGGAGCAGCCGCTGGTGCGCTTTGTCGAATCCGGCAAGACCCACATCACGACCGATATGGTCAACTTCCGCGACATCAACCACGTGCTCGGCGAAGTGACCAACCTGGTCTGGGGCTCGTTCAAGAACCGCTTCATCGCCTACGAGCCCATCGAAGGGCGCGCTTCGCAGGTGCCAATCATCGTCAACCACCTGCACCGCTACATCTCGTTCGGTTCAGAGGACCCCCAGCTCTGCTTCAAGTACACGCTGTCTGACAAGAGTGGTGAGGGCCCCAATCTCGTTTTGTACCAACGCTTTGTCTTCAACCTGAGCTGGTCACCTGACAAGTTCAAGGAGAACGAAGCGCTGGTTGAAGATCTGTTTGACTCGGGTGAGCTGGAGCTCTTCTGATTGCTTTTTAGTGAGGTGAATAAACATGGCACAAGTTCTCGTCGTTGATGACTCCGCAACCGTTCGCAACGAAGTCGGTGATTTCCTGAAGAAAAACGGTCTGGACGTGATCACGGCCGTGGATGGTCGTGATGGCCTGGCCAAGCTCAAGGCGGACCCCCGCGTCAAGCTGGTGGTCAGTGACGTCAACATGCCCAATATGGATGGCCTGACCATGGCCGAGAAGATCCGTGGCGAGCTGGGCAATGCCTCGGTCAACATCATCATGCTGACCACGGAAAACACGCCCATCATGAAAGAGCGTGGCAAGGCCGCGGGCATCAAGGGCTGGATCGTCAAGCCCTTCAAGGGTGATGCGGTGATCGCCACCTTCAAGAAGCTGGCCGAGTAAGCCTTCAGGGCCTGTCAGGCCGCTTCAGGCCATGATGTTGATGCCGCCATCCACATAGACGGTCGAGCCCGTCAGGTGGCGTGCAAACGGGCTGGCCAGGTAGGCACAGGTCAGCCCGACATCCATCACGTCCACCATCTCGCCGATGGGGGCGGTGCTGACGGCATGCGCCAGCAGCACATCGAATTCTTTCAAGCCAGATGCCGCGCGTGTCTGGATCGGTCCGGGTGATATCGCATGCACCCGGATTTTTTTCGGCCCCAGCTCGTACGCCAGATACCGGCAGGCCGATTCGAGTGCGGCCTTCACGGGGCCCATCAGGTTGTAGTTGGGCACCACCTTGTTGGCGCCGTGGTAACTCATGGCGAACATGCAGCCACCTTCGGTCATGAGCGGCACTGCTTCGCGCGCCAGCCTCAGGAAGGAGTGGCAGGAGATGTCCATCGCCTTGGCGAAGCCCTCGGGTGAACTGTTGAGCAGGCCGCTCTGCAAGTCGGCTTTGGGTGCAAAGGCGATCGAGTGGACGAGCAGGTCGAGTCGGCCCCAGCGCGCCGTAATCTGGTCGAACAAGGCGCGAACCTGATCCGGCTGGGTGACGTCCAGGGGCATGAAGATATCGGCACCCAACTCCTGCGCCACGGGCTCTACAAAGGGCCGCGCCTTCTCGTTCTGGTAGGTGACGGCGACATCGGCGCCAAGCTGGCGAAAGGCCTTCGCGCAGCCATAGGCGATGGATGAATCGTTGGCGATGCCGACGATCAGGGCTTTTTTGCCGGCAAGCGCCTGGCCGGTGAGGTTGGGGGCGTCCATGCATGCATTCTGCGGCGCCGCTGTGAACCTGGCTTGATGGGCAACAAAAAACCCGCTGGGCTTGCGCCTGAGCGGGTTTCTCATCTGGCAGGCGAGCCTGCCGGAAAACAGCGCTGAATTACTTCAGCTTGATTTCCTTGTAGGCGACGTGCTTGCGTGCCTTGGGGTCGAACTTCATGAATTCCAGCTTTTCGGGCGTGGTCTTCTTGTTCTTGGTGGTGGTGTAGAAGTGGCCGGTACCCGCAGTGGATTCCAGCTTGATCTTTTCGCGTCCGCCTTTAGCAGCCATGAGTCTCTCCTAATTACAGTTCGCCGCGGGCGCGCAGGTCGGTGATGACCTGGTCGATGCCCACTTTGTCGATCAGACGCAGAGCGGCGGCGCTGATGCGCAGGCGCACCCAGCGGTTTTCGCTCTCGACCCAGAAACGACGGTACTGCAGGTTGGGCAGGAAACGACGCTTGGTCTTGTTGTTTGCGTGGGAAACATTGTTTCCGACCATCGGGCCCTTGCCCGTGACTTGACAGACGCGTGCCATGACGCTTCTCCGTTCACATTAAAAGCGCTGATTGCGCTGGTGTTGCGGTCTTGGTGCTCAGAGCAGGGCCCTGTCTACTCATTGCTGAGTTGCCTGGGATGATCCTGGTAAGCACCCTTCCGGAAGCAGTTGGCGGCCCTGCTAAGGCCTTGCCAGCCCTGTTAAAGGCCACCCACTCCGGGACGAATTTCGGCAAAACCGAGATTATAGCCAGATTCTTGGCGCTTGGCAAAGTCTCTGGCTGGTTTTGCTTTAGTTGGCCGCTTATTTGTCCAGGAAACGCTGGGCATCCAGGGCCGCCATGCAGCCTGTGCCGGCGCTGGTGATGGCCTGGCGGTAGACGTGGTCCTGCACGTCGCCTGCGGCAAACACGCCTGGCACGCTGGTCTGGGTGGCAAAACCTTCGTTGCCGCCCTTGGTGATGATGTAGCCGTCCTTCATCTCCAGCTGGCCCTTGAAGATGTCGGTGTTGGGCTGGTGGCCAATCGCAATGAAGCAGCCTTGCAGCTTGACTTCCTTGGTCGCGCCGTCGTTGACGTTCTTCATGCGCACGCCGGTCACGCCCGACTGGTCGCCGAGAACCTCGTCCAGCACATTGAACAGGTGCAGCTCGATCTTGCCGGCGGCGACCTTTTCATGCAGCTTGTCGATCATGATCGGCTCGGCGCGGAACTTGTCGCGGCGGTGGATCAGGTGCACCTTGCTGGCGATGTTCGACAGGTACAGCGCTTCCTCGACGGCCGTGTTGCCGCCGCCCACCACGCAGACCTCCTGGTCACGGTAGAAGAAACCGTCGCAGGTGGCGCAGCCGCTCACGCCGCGGCCCATGAAGGCCTCTTCGGAGGGCAGGCCCAGGTATTTGGCCGAGGCACCCGTGGCAATGATCAGGGCATCGGTGGTGTAGGTGCCGGCGTCGCCCTTGAGCGTGAAGGGCCGCTTGGACAAATCCACCTCGTTGATGTGGTCAAACACCATATTGGTGTTGAAGCGTTCAGCATGTTGCAAGAAACGCTGCATCAGGTCCGGGCCCTGGACGCCATGCACATCGGCGGGCCAGTTGTCCACCTCGGTGGTGGTCATCAGCTGGCCGCCCTGAGCCATGCCGGTCACCAGGGTGGGCTTGAGGTTGGCGCGAGCGGCGTAGATGGCGGCGGTGTAGCCGGCGGGGCCCGAGCCCAGGATCAGGACGTTGCTGTGTTGTGCGGCGCTCATGGCGGTCTTTCTGTCTGGTGATTTCGTAGTGCGAAGCTTAGCCGGTGCGGAACTGTGCGGTTTTCACGGCGCTCTTTTGCCCTTGAGGGGGCAGTGTCGCTGCATAAAGTGCTCAATATTTCCGAACCCCTGCCGAAAATTGTAGAGACAGGTTGTTTGTCACACACCGCACAGGTGAAAAGTCTCACCTGAATTCATGTTTTCTTGACAGGCCCATCCCGTCTGCACAAAGAGGAGCTGCCATGGCCATGTTGTCCAATCTCGATCTGATCCGGCGCGTACCGCTGTTCTCGATGCTCACTCAGGCGCAGGCCGAGTCGATCGCCGAGGGCGTGGTCAAGCGTCGCTACCGTCGCGGCGAGCTGATCGTCGAGCGCGGTCGCAAGACAAATTCCCTGTTCATCCTGCTGACGGGCCGTGCCCGCGTGGTGGCCTCTGACGAACGTGGCCGCGAGGTCATCCTGGCCGTGCTGGAAGCCGGGGACTACCTGGGCGAGATGAGCCTGATCGACAACGAGCCCCATTCGGCCACCGTCCGCGCCGAAGTGCAGACCGATGTGCTGGTGCTGGGCCGTGCCGAATTCGCCCGCTGCCTGCCCGAGAATTCCTCGCTGTCCTACGCCATCCTGCGTGGCCTGGTGCAGCGCCTGCGCAATGCCGACCGCCAGATCGAATCCCTGGCCCTGCTGGACGTGTACGGCCGCGTGGCCCGCGCTCTGCTGGACATGGCCGACGAAGACGCTGGTGAGAAGGTCATCCGCGGCAAGGTGTCGCGCCAGGACCTGGCCAAGCACGTGGGCGCCTCGCGCGAGATGGTGTCGCGTGTGATGAAGGATCTGGAAGAACGTGGCCTGATCGAGACCCAGGACACCGGCAGTGTGGTGCTCAAGGACCGTCTGGCCGCCACAGCCTGATTTGCTCGGCAGTTTCTCTGTGTAAACGCCTCTCGCGGCTCTCGCGAGGGGCGTTTTTCATGGGCGAAATTCCCCCACAATGCGGGCATGACATTTCCCCTGGGTTCTCTCCGTTCCGAAGGTGCTGCGCCAGCCAAGGGCAGCGATCGCAGCAGGGCCGAGCCGGCTGCCGGCGTGCGTGTCAGTGGCCGTTTGCACCGTGTGCCGGCTGCGCCGGTGGTCGAGCCTTCACCGCCCGTTGAAAACACCTTGCGCTTCCAGGCCGGGCTGCTGCTGGGCAGCGTGTTCTGGGTGCTGGCCTTGCTGGCCATGCTCAGCCACAACCGGCTGGACCCCGCCTTCACGACCTCCGGCCAGCATCTGGAGCCGAGCAACTGGGTGGGGCATCTGGGCGCCTATGGCTCTGATCTGATGCAGTTCCTGTTTGGCCAGTCGGCCTGGTGGTTGCTGCTGGTGGGGCTGCGTGTGCTGCTGGGCGGCCTGGCGCGTTGGCTGCGCAGAGACTCGGCCGTGAGTGTCACCATGGGTGCCAACCCTGCACCCATCGAACATATGCATGAGTTTGCGCCCTGGCGTCTGTGGCTGGGCGTGATCCTGTTGATGTCGGCCAGCTGCGCGCTGGAGTGGACGCGGCTGTATCGCCATGAGCTGAGTCTCGCGGGCGAGCACGCCGGCGGCATCCTCGGTTTGACGCTGGGGCAGCTCAGCAGCAAGTGGCTGGGCTTCAATGGTTCGGGTGTGCTGTGGATCGCCTTGCTGGTGGCCGGTAGCTCCATGGCCTTGAAGTTCTCCTGGCTGGATCTGGCCGAGCGCATTGGCGCCCAGGTGGATCGCCTGCGCGAGACCCGCGAAACCAAGCGCGAAGTGGCACAGGACATCCGCATCGGCGAGAAGGCCGCCATCGAACGCGAGCGTGTCGTCGAAGAAGTGCGTCATGAACTACCGGCCGAGCCCATCCCGCTGATCATCGAGCAGCCCGTGGTCGAGGTGCCCAAGTCCGAGCGCGTGGTCAAGGAGAAGCAAAAGCCCTTGTTCGCCGAAATGGGCGATAACAAGTTGCCGCAAATCGACCTGCTGGACAGCGCACCGGGCCGCATGGAGACCATCACCTCGGAAACGCTGGAGATGACCTCGCGCCTGATCGAGAAGAAGCTCAAGGACTTTGGCGTGGAGGTGCGCGTGGTCGCGGCCTCGCCGGGCCCTGTCATCACGCGCTACGAGATCGAACCCGCTACCGGTGTGAAGGGCTCGCAGATCGTCAACCTGGCCAAGGACCTGGCGCGTTCGCTGTCGCTGGTGTCGATCCGCGTGGTCGAGACCATCCCCGGCAAGAACCTGATGGCACTGGAGCTGCCCAACGCCAAGCGCCAGATGATCCGCCTGACCGAGATCCTGGGCTCGCAGGTCTACCACGAGGCCCAGTCCATGCTGACCATCGGCCTGGGCAAGGACATCGTGGGCGCGCCTGTGGTGGCCGACCTGGCCAAGATGCCGCACTGCCTGGTGGCGGGTACCACCGGTTCGGGTAAATCGGTGGGCATCAACGCGACGATTCTGTCGCTGCTCTACAAGGCCGAAGCGCGCGATGTGCGCCTGATCCTGATCGACCCGAAGATGCTGGAAATGAGCGTCTACGAAGGCATTCCGCACCTGCTGTGCCCGGTTGTGACCGACATGAAGCTGGCCGGCAATGCGTTGAACTGGGCCGTGGGCGAGATGGAACGCCGCTACAAGCTCATGTCCAAGATGGGTGTGCGCAACCTGGCCGGCTACAACAAGAAGATGGATGACGCCAAGGCGCGTGGCGAGCTGATCCCCAACCCCTTCAGCCTCACGCCGGACGAACCCGAGCCGTTGGATCGCCTGCCGCATGTCGTCATCGTGATCGACGAACTGGCCGACCTGATGATGGTGGTGGGCAAGAAGATCGAAGAGCTGATCGCGCGCCTGGCCCAGAAGGCCCGTGCGGCCGGCATCCATTTGATCCTGGCCACGCAGCGCCCCTCGGTGGACGTGATCACCGGCCTGATCAAGGCCAACATCCCCACGCGCATTTCCTTCCAGGTCAGCAGCAAGATCGACAGCCGCACCATCCTCGACCAAATGGGCGCCGAGGCGCTGCTGGGCCAGGGTGACATGCTGTATCTGCCATCCGGCACGGGCCTGCCGGTGCGTGTGCACGGCGCCTTTGTGAGCGACGAAGAAGTGCACCGCGTGGTCGAGTACCTCAAGTCGCAGGGCGAGCCCAACTACATCGAAGGTATCCTGGAAGGCGGCACGCTGAGCGACGAAGGCAGCAACCTGGATGGTTCGCCATCAGGTGGCGGCGACGGCGAGCAGGACCCGATGTACGACAACGCCGTGTCGGTCGTGTTGCAGCACCGCAAGGCCTCGATCTCGCTGGTGCAGCGCCACCTGCGCATCGGCTACAACCGCGCGGCACGCCTGCTGGAGCAGATGGAGAAGTCGGGCCTGGTGTCGGCGATGTCCACCAATGGCAACCGCGAGATCATCACGCCCGCACGAGGCGGGGAGGGCGGCGCGACCGCGGCCCCATGGGATGCTTGATCCCCTCAGGAAGAACACGAACATGAAGATGAAATCAAGTGGGCGCCTGATGGTGTCTGGCGCTTTGGCTGGCTTGCTGCTGAGCGCTGCGGGCATGGCCCATGCTGATGCCGTGGCCACCCTGCGCGCCTTCGTCAAGGACGTGAAAACGGGCCGGGCCAGCTTCACGCAGACCGTGACCTCGCCCGATGGCAAGAAGACGCGCAAGTCCACCGGCACGCTGGAATTCCAGCGTCCGAACAAATTTCGTTTTGCTTATGCGGGGCCGACCGAGCAACTCATCGTGGGTGATGGCAAGCAGGTCTGGTTGTATGACACGGACCTCAATCAGGTCACCGTGCGCCCCATGAACGACACGATCGGGGCCTCGCCCGCCGCCTTGCTGGCAGGTGGGTCGCTGGACAAGGACTTCACCCTGAGCAACGTGGCTGCTGGCTCGTCGAGTGCGGCGGCCGCGACCTCGACGCCTTCACAGGCAACGTCAACTCTTGAATGGGTGCAGGCCTTGCCGCGCCACAAAGAGGGGCAGTTCCAGTCCGTGCGTGTTGGCTTCAACACGAAAAATGGCCAATTGGCCGCCCTGGAAATCCTGGACAGCTTTGGCCAACGCTCACGGCTGGACTTTGCGCAATTCGAGTCCAAGGTGGCCTTGCCGGCCACCCGGTTTCAATTCACACCGCCCAAGGGGGCGGATGTGCTGAATCAACCTTGATGCTGCGCGGCGTGCCGCAAGGCAGCGCTGCGAGCAGGTTGATCCTGGATCTGTTTGTGCCGGACGCCACTGTGGATGACAGCGGGTGCGCCACGTGTTCTTCCCGATTTATCTGGTGTTCAGGCCCATACGCTGTGGGTCTGAAAACTTTCTTCTACTGAGTGACCTCAGGCTCAGGCACCTGAGGTCCGCCGAGGCGATCAGCCTTCGCGCTTGCCGAAGCCGGGGCGCTTGCCGCCAAAGCCAGGCTTGGGGCCGGACTTGAAGCCAGGCTTGCCGCCAAAAGGTTTGCCACCGAAGCCAGGCTTGTCACCGAAGGACTTGCCACCCGATTTGTCGCCGAAGGACTTGCCGGCAGGCTTGCCGAACGGACGGTCACCTTGGGGACGATCGCCAAAAGCGGGGCGGTCACCAAACGGGCGATCACCGCGCGGACGGTCGCCAAAAGCAGGGCGATCGCCACCAAAGGCAGGACGGTCACCACGTGGGCGATCACCGAACGAGGGGCGGTCACCGAAAGCCGGACGGTCGCCGCCGAAAGGCTTGCGGTCGCCACGGTCGGCGTTGAAGCCACCCTTGTTGAAGCCGCCACGATCGCCGCCAAAACCACCACGATCACCACCGAAACCGCCGCGGTCACCGCCACGCTCTTCGTTGTTGAAACGAGGGGCGCGGTCGCCACCGAAATCACCACGCGGTGCGCCACCGAAACCGCCTTCGCGCTTGCCGCCGAACGCAGGACGGTCGCCACCAAAGCCACCACGGTCACCGCCGCGGTCATTGAAGCCGCCACGGTCACCAAAACCGCCTTCGCGGTTGGCGCCAAAGCGCGGTGCGCCACGGTCTTCACGGTTGCGGTGACCAGGCATGGGCTTGCCGGTACGCGGGCCACGGCTGTCGCCGCCAGACTTCATCTTGGGCTCCAGGCCTTCGATGACGGATTCAGGGATGCGCTGCGTGGTGAAGCGCTCGATGCGGCGCATCATGCCGATGTCACGACGCTCGCACAGGGTCACAGCCAGGCCGCTGCGGCCAGCACGACCCGTGCGGCCAATGCGGTGCACGTAGTCTTCAGCCTTCATGGGCATGCCGTAGTTGATCACGTGGGTGATCGTGGGCACGTCGATGCCGCGGGCAGCCACGTCGGTGGCAACCAGCACGCGCAACTGGCGCATGCGCAGGCCTTGCAGCACGCGGTTGCGGCGGCCTTGCGGCATGCCACCGTGCAGGGCGGCCACAGCGTGACCAGCATCAGCCAGACGATCAGCCAGGATGTCGGCATCGCGCTGGGTGCTGGTGAAGATCACGGCCTGGTCGACATCCTTGGAGGTCAGCAGGTGGTCCAGCAGGTCATTCTTGTGCGACAGCGAGTCGGCCAGGTGCAGGCGCTGCTCGATGTTGTCGTGGCTGTCGGTGTGCGAAGACACTTCAATCTGGATCGCATCACGTGTCAGGCGCTGCGCCAGCTGGCCAACGTGACCAGCAAAGGTCGCGCTGAACATCATGGTCTGGCGGTTTTCGGGTGTCTGCTGGGCGATGGCCTCGATGTCATCGATGAAGCCCATGTCCAGCATGCGGTCGGCTTCGTCCAGGATCAGCACTTCCAGGTTGGACAGCACGCAAGCGCCGGTACCCAGGTGGTCGAGCAGACGGCCAGGGGTGGCGATCAGCACGTCCAGCGGGCCACGCAGGGCCTTGAGCTGGGCTGCGTAAGGCACACCACCCACGATCGTGGCTACACGCAGGCCTTGCATGTGGCGGCCGTAGGTGTCGGCAGCCTTGGCCACCTGCATGGCCAGTTCACGTGTCGGTGCCAGGACCAGGACGCGAGGACCGTAGGTCTTGCCCTTTTCGCGGCGCTTGGTGTTGTCGCCGCGGGCGGCGATGATGCGCTCCAGCGAAGGCAGCATGAAGGCGGCGGTCTTGCCGCTACCGGTGCTGGAGGCCACGCGCAGGTCGGCACCCTTCATGGCGGCGGGGATGGCTTCGATCTGAACCGACGTCGGCTGGGTATAGCCCGAGTCGGCCAGCGAGCGGCACAGCATGGGGTTCAGCCCCAGGTCTTCGAAACGGGGGCCTTGGGCGGCGGCTTCCACGCCTTCTTCTGCACCAGCTTCGTCGGCTTCTTCGCCGAACTCTTCGGCCTGCAGGCGGCGCGCCAGAGCATCAATCAAGGAAGCGCTGTGGGCGTCGACGCGCGACTCGTCCAGGGATGCTTCGATCTGATCGTTCTGGGGCAATTGATTTTCTTGTGACATAACTTCTTTCAAGCAAGACAAAGCGCTGCCACTTGCCAGTAAAAGGCAAGCAACAAAGCGCCACGGCCAGGCGTTGACAACAGTCAGACGGCCTGAGCCAAGGTGGAGTCGCTATGGATTCGTGTCCGTACTTCGTGGCGGTTGCACTCGGCGATAAAACGCGCGACGCAAAAGGAGCCCACGGTGAGTCGGTTGATAAGCGACGGCATCGCCGCCAACCGGAACTCAAGACACGCTCATGGTCGGCACCCGACGCGTTGTTGGCACTGCGAACAGGCAACTTGCGTTGTGACGACCCGGCTTGAAAAAGGTCAGAGGGGATGAACTTAGTTCTCTGTGCTGCAGCCCAAAACACTTGTTCTGGCCTTTGCAACTCAGCGAAGTAGGGGATTATCCCATGATGTTGCGGATTTGTCCAGCCCCTCTGTGGGAGTCAGCTTATTTCCGGCGGATCAGGGAGAGCTCGATAGTCTGGTGGCGGCCGCGCAGGGCGACATCCAGCGCAATGGGCACCAGCACGAGGCAGAGGATGGAAAGAGTCAACATGGGGCACCTCAGCTTTCTTCTTGAGCGGTTCTGTGGAGGGCCGACCTGAACAAGCGCCGGATGTGAATGGACAGCATGCGCCCGTGTCGTGATCTGCAAATCAGTAGTAACCTTCATCAAACCGTCATATTTCGATGCGCTGTGGTGCCTGGAAAACGGCAGGCGAGAGGGCTGCGACAATCACCCTATGTCCGACCTGTTCAAACTGGAGCCGGCGCCTCCGCTGGCAGAGGCCCTCCGGCCGCACCAACTGTCCGATGTGATCGGGCAGACTCACCTGTTGGGCGAGGGCAAGCCCCTGCGGCTGGCCTTCCAGTCAGGCAAGCCGCACTCGATGATTCTGTGGGGGCCACCGGGGGTGGGCAAGACCACGCTGGCCAGGTTGACGGCGCAGTCTTTCGACTGTGAGTTCATCGCGCTGTCGGCGGTGTTCTCGGGCGTCAAGGACATCCGTGCGGCGATGGAGCAGGCCGAGCAGAACCTGGCGCGAGGCAAGCACACGATCCTGTTTGTCGATGAAATCCACCGCTTCAACAAGTCGCAGCAGGATGCGCTGCTGCCTTATGCCGAATCCGGCCTGGTGACTTTCATCGGCGCGACCACGGAGAACCCCTCTTTCGAGGTCAACTCGGCCTTGTTGTCGCGGGCACAGGTCTATGTGCTCAAGTCGCTGACCGAGGATGAGCTCAAGCAGCTGCTGGCACGCGCGCAGGCCAAGGCCTTGTCGCACCTGCAGTTTGATGACTTGGCCGTGGACACGCTGGTGGGCTATGCCGATGGGGATGCCCGGCGCTTCCTGAATCTGCTGGAGCAGTGCAACACGGCGGCGGGCGCGGCCGGCATCACGCGCATTGATGCCGCGTTCATTGAAAACGCCTTGACGCTCAATGCCCGTCGTTTCGACAAGGGTGGCGACAACTTCTACGACCAGATATCGGCGCTGCACAAGTCCGTTCGCGGCTCCAGCCCTGATGGGGCGCTGTACTGGTTGTGCCGCATGCTGGATGGCGGGGCTGACCCGCGTTACCTGGCGCGGCGTATCGTGCGCATGGCCTGGGAGGATATTGGCCTGGCAGACCCGCGCGCCATGCAGATTGCCAATGATGCAGCCGCTACCTACGAGCGCCTGGGCTCGCCAGAAGGTGAGCTGGCACTGGCGCAGGCCGTGATCTACCTGGCGGTGGCGGCCAAGAGCAATGCGGGTTACATGGCCTACAACCAGGCCAGGGCCTTCGTGAAGCAGGACAAGTCACGTGAGGTGCCCGTGCACCTGCGCAATGCGCCAACCAAGCTGATGAAGGAACTGGGCTACGGCCACGAGTACCGTTACGCCCATGATGAGCCGCATGCTTATGCCGCTGGCGAAACCTATTTGCCGGACGGCATCAAGGCCCCGCAGTGGTACCAGCCCGTGCCGCGCGGCCTGGAGGCCAAGATCGCCGAGAAGATGGCCTTCCTGCGCAAGCTGGATGACGAGGCCAGCTAAGTAGCCGGATCATTGCCACCGAGCCTGAAGGTCAGGGCAGCGTGATGGTGATGTTGGCCACCTGCGGCGCCAGTTGCACGATGTGATGGTGCTCGCCCAGTGCGCGCTTGGTCTGCTCGGTCAGCTGCCAGCGCAGGCCCAGGAAGCCGAGCAGGGCCATCAGGCCGAACACCGAGCCCATGACCCACAAGGGGACCTCGTTCTTGAGCTGGTTCTGAATGCGATCAGGCGCAGACCAGTGCGGTGCAAAGCCGGCGCCGTGGCCCTTCATGCGGGCGATTTCGTCACCCAGGCGGGCGCTGAGGTAGCCCAGTTTCTCGGAACCTTCGAGCAGGTACTTGCCCTGAAAGCCCAGCAGCAGGCACATGTGGAAGACCTCCAGTGCTTGCACGCGGGGCGCACCCTGGCGGCGCAGGTCTTCCAGCTTTTCAAAGAACTGTTCGCCGGCCAGTTGCTCGCCAAAGAACTGCAACTGCAGCGGCAGGCGCTGCCAGGACTCGCGGGCCTTGAAGCCTGACATCAGCACGGCTTCGTCCACCGTGGCACAGAAGGCGTATTTGCAGGCGTAGATGTCTTCGGCGGGGGCTTGCAAGCGCGCCGCACCGCGTTCGAATGCGGTCAGGAACTGCTTGATGCGGTCACGAAAGACCTCGGCATCCATCGGTGCATGTTTGCCCTTGAGCAGGAATAGCAGATAGAAGCCGTCGTACATCAGGTCCAGCAGGGATGAGGCTTCCTTGTTGACAAGGGGCTGGCGCTGCGTGCCGCCCTGGCGCGGCGAGGTGTCCTGATCGGCGAACAGGCGGGGGGCTTGAGAGGGGCTCATGGTCGTGCGGGATGGGCGTCAGGCGTTCACGGCGATCAGCTCCAGGCGCAGGTCCTGGATGCCGGAGGGCACGTAGATGGTCAGGGCCTGGGCCTGCATCATGCGTTCGTACAGCATGCCGCGAGGCTCCAGCGTGAAGTAGTAGCTCCCGGGGCGAACCGGCACGGCCGCCGGCACTTGCGGCGCGTGCATGAGCTTGACGCCTGGCATGGCCGACAGCACGAGCTTGTCGACGTCATCGGGTGCACCCACCTTGAAGCGCGTCGGGACCACGTCCACCAGTTCGGCCGGCTGCATGGCGGCCGACACACCCAGGTAGAACTGCGTGTTTTGCGCGATCTGTTCGGAGTCCAGCCGGCCTTGGTGGAAGGATGGCATGGTCTCTTGCAGGTTGATGGCGAAGTAGCGCGTGGAGATCACGGTCTCCAGCAGTTCACGCACGATCTGATCCAGGCGTGTGAAAGCCGGGCCGGGGTTGAGGTGATCGTAGGTGGGCAGATCCGCCAACGTGAACGTCTTGGAGAAGGTCATCAAGGCGCCGGTCAGCTCCAGCAGGCGCTCGAACAGGCGCTCGGGGTGCAGGGCCGGGTGGCGTGCCAGATGAGACAAGCCGGCAAAGGCTGCGCTGGCCGTGTGCAGCAGCCAGAATGAGGCCACGTCGCCCGAGCGGAACTCGATGACGTTCTTGCTGGGCTCGCGGTGCATGCCATAGAGCGCATCGACCTTGGCCTGCAGCACGTCCAGCAGGCGGCGCAGGTGCAGGAACATGGCGGGCGAAGCCTGGATGTTCAGGCAGGGTGGCATGAAGCGACCATCCAGCTCGTAGCCGCCGGTGGAGGTCTTCTTCAGGCGCAGCAGCGGCAGGCTCACCAGGTGGGCGCGCGGTTCCGAATCAGCCAGCAGGCGTGCAGACTTGCGCAGCACGACCACCTCGGCGGCGACGGCATCGGTGTAGGCGTCGGCGGCCTGAATGGGCGCGCGGTAATAGCGAGCAGCCGTGTCAGCCTCTTCGCGCGTCGAGGCCATGTTGGTGCCGTTGGCGCGCAGGGGGGCCACGGCGAGATGGAAAATCATGTCCGAGCCTGTCGCGCTTGCGCCATCTGCCAGCGCGTTGAGCGACACGGGCGGGGGCAGTTCATCCTCCATGGGGGCGTTGAACAGTTCGCCATCAGGGAAGACAACCTGCAGTTCGAGGACGCGCAGCAGGCCCGTCTGCAAGGCGTCGGGGTCCACCTTGATGTGGCGGACACCCCAGGCATACGGATGCAGCAGGCGCGTCATTTGCGCCAGGCGCCACTCGTGGTACGCGTCTTGTTGCTGGAAGTGCTGGGGCCTGAGGAACAGGCCTTCTCCCCAGAGGATCTTGGGTGACTGGATCACGTGCTTGTCTTTCTGTGAATCTTCAAGGGCAGGGCGCCGCAACGGAGCGCACGGTGCTGGTGGGCAAGCCAATGGCCTCGCCAACCTGCACGCTCATGGCGCAGGCGTGGGCACCGATGTTCAGGCCGGTCTTGTCTGCCTGGGCCGTGCTGAAGGCATAGCGCCATCGACCCGGCAGAGGGTTGCGATACAGCGCCACGATGCCGACGTAGCGGGCTTCACGCGCGACCTTGTCCGTTGCTTCGTAATGTTGGCCGGGGACCAGTTGCACTTCACGGGCGGCCACCAGGTCGTCGCCGAGCACCGTCTTCTCTTTGGCTGCATCGCCGAAGGTGTCATACGGTGCTTGCAGGAAGGCGTCGGGGCTCTTGAGTTTGTAGATGCGCAGCACCAGTGCCAATGCCTGGCCTTGCTCGTCCACATTGAGCGACTCGCTGGCATAGACACGCCAGTTGACCTTGAAGTCAGGCAGCGCGCTGTCCGGCACGGCGGGCACATCCGGCACATCGGGTTTCTTGAGGCCCACGGCACTCAAGGCCGAGTCAGTCAAGCCGCCCAGGAAGCCCATCACGCCACCACCATCTGCAGCAGGGGCCGTGGGCAGCGTCGGCACAGCAGGAGCCGAAGGTGCAGACGCGCAGCCTGACATCGCCAGCAATGCCGCTGTCAGCACACTACCGAGCAGCGCGCTTCGACTCCCTGTTTGTTCTGGTTTCATACATCCTGAGCGGGGCGCCCTACGCCCATCGCAGGCGCGTAGTTTAGAGAGGTGAAGCCCCGTTGCTCGAAGGTGCTCCCCCACTGGAGGGGGCTGTATTTGCAACCAAGTGAAAGAGTCTGTAAACACCCCCCCTATGGGGGCAGGCGCTCAAATCGAATTCGGCTTTAATCCGGCCTGTCGCGACTCAGCCAAGTGCTGTTTCAGCGATTCAAAAGATCGAACAGGGAGTGTTAGATTGAGTCTTGTATACGTACGCCGCGGCATGTGCTGCGCGGTGATTGTCTCGGTGTTGTCCAACTTGATGGCGTGTTCGTCGACGCCCAAGAAGGACGACGTGGCCACCAGGCTGGCGGTGCAGGAACAGGTCAACGAAAACCTGGCGGCTGCAGACAAGGCACAGAAGCAAGGCAAGACCGATCAAGCCATCGAGCAACTGGATCTGGCCATCAAGGCCGACCCCTCGGTCAAGGCGCCCTGGCTCAAGAAAGCACAGATTCATTTTGATGCACACCAGTACGGCCAGGCCATCACCGAGGCACAGGAAGTCTTGCAGCGTGACGTCAATGACCTGACGGCCAAGAGCATCCTCGCGGTCAGCGGCTTGCGTGTGAGCGCCTTGGCGCTGGAGCAATTGCGCAAGGCCAACGAGGTCAACGGTTCGACACGCAGTGAAGCCGAAAGCGTGGCCAAGCTGATTCGGGAAGCCTTGGGTGAGCCCATCCTCGTGCCACCTGTGCCCGTCGCAGCGGGCCCTGAACCGGTGAAGTCCAAGCCGGTGTCTCCCCGAACCTCGTCTCGTGCCGCGATGGTCGCTTCAGGTGGCCATCGCCCCAATTCCGGATCAGTTGCCGCATCCACAGCGGCGGCCCCGAACAAGTCCACAACGGCGAGTGCTGGCGGAGCCGGCGCAGCGTCTGGTGGTCGAAACAATCCCTTTGGTGCTTTGCAGTAAACAGTTCAAGGAAGGAGCCTGGTCATGGCCAAGAAAGACAGCGTTCAGCAGCGTTTGGGGCGAGTGCGCGCGCCGCGTGTTCAGCTCACGTATGACGTGGAAGTCGGGGACGCGATCGAACAGAAGGAGATTCCTTTTGTGGTCGGCGTCATGGGGGAATTTACCGGCCAGCAGGACCCCGACAAGCCGCAAGCACGCCTGAAGGACCGCAAGTTCGTCAATGTCGACATGGACAACTTCGACGAGGTGCTGGCCGGCATGGCGCCTCGTGCCAGCTACCGCGTGAAGAACAAGCTCAGCGCCGACGGTGGTGAGTTTGCGGTGAACCTGGAATTCAAGAAGATGGAGGACTTCCGTCCCGAATCGGTGGTGGATCAGGTCGAGCCGCTGCGCAAGCTGCTGGAAGCCCGTACCAAGCTCTCCGACTTGCGCAACAAGCTGGCTGGCAACGAGAAGCTGGAAGACCTGCTGGGCGAAGTGCTGAGCAACACCGAACACCTCAAGACGTTGGGCGCTCAAGCTCAGCAGGACCAGGAGTGAGACCATGAGCGCACAACTCCAAGCTCAAACGGGAGCACTGGCTGACAGCGTCAGCCTGCTGGACGACATCGTTGCCAAGAGCAAGGTTGCCAAGACCGAGACCGAACACGCTCGCGCAAAGGACATCATCGGCGAGCTCGTCAAGGAAGTGCTGGATGGCACCGTGGTGGTCTCCGACAACCTGTCGGCCAACATCGATGCACGCATTGCTGAAATCGATCAGCTGATCTCCGACCAGCTCAGCGAGGTGATGCACGCGGCCGAGTTTCAGAAGCTCGAATCGACCTGGACCGGTCTGCATTACCTGTGCAAACAGACTTCGACCGGTGAGCGCCTGAAGATCAAGTTGCTCAATGCCACGAAGAAGGAAATCGTCAAGGATTTCAAGACGGCAATCGATTTCGATCAGTCGGCCTTGTTCAAGAAGGTCTACGAAGAAGAGTTCGGCACCTTTGGTGGCGCACCCTTTGGTACCCTGATCGGCGATTTCGAGATCGGCCGCAGCGCGGAAGACATGTTCTTCATCGAGCAGATGGCTCATGTGGCGGCCGCCGCCCATGCGCCGTTCATCTCGGCCGCGTCCAGCGAGCTGTTCGGCCTCGAAACGTTCACGGATCTGGGCAAGCCCCGCGATCTGGCCAAGGTGTTCGACACGGTGGACTATGCCAAGTGGAAGTCCTTCCGTGAGTCGGAAGACTCCCGCTATGTCGGCCTGACGGTGCCGCGTTTCCTGGGGCGTCTACCGTACGACCCGAAGGAGGGCACGACGACCGAGGGCTTCAACTTCGTGGAAAACGTAGATGGCACAGACCACAGCAAGTACCTGTGGGTCAACACCGCCTACGCCATGGCCGCCCGCCTGACCGATGCTTTCGAGAACTACGGTTGGTGTGCCGCCATCCGTGGCGTGGAGGGTGGTGGTCTGGTTGAGGATCTGCCCACCCACACCTTCAAGACCGACGATGGCGAGCTGGCACTGAAGTGCCCTACCGAGGTGTCCATCACCGATCGTCGCGAGAAGGAGTTGAGCGATCTGGGCTTCATCCCGCTGGTGCATTGCAAGAACACGGATTACGCCGCGTTCTTTGGCGCCCAGTCGACGCAGAAGGCCAGGAAGTACGACAGTGATGCAGCCAATGCCAATGCAGCCTTGTCTGCGCAGATGCAGTACATGTTTGCTGTCTGCCGTATCGCTCACTACATGAAGGCGATGATGCGCGACAAGGTGGGCAGCTTTGCGAACACGCTGGATGTGGAGCGGTACCTGCACAACTGGCTGATGCAGTACGTGGTCGATGCAGATGATGCGTCTCAGGAACTTCGTGCTCAGCGCCCGCTTCGTCAGGCGCAAGTCGAAGTGGAGGAAGTGCCAGGGCGCCCTGGCGTGTTCCGTGCGGTGGCCTTCGTCCGTCCGCACTACCAACTGGACGAATTGTCTGTCTCGTTGCGTTTGGTCGCCGAGATGCCGTCTGGCTCATAAGCGACGCCACATGGCTGCGCCTTCCGTGCGCAGCATTTAACCCAAGGGAAAAAGCAAAATGAAGGACATTTACATCAAGTTTGGCACCCCGCTGAACGGCAAGAAGATCGAGGGTGAATCGCGTGACGGCGATCACAAGAAGCCCTGGTTCGAAGTGTCGAGCTGGACGCATGAAATCCGTCAGCCGAAGTCGGCAACGGCATCGACCTCGGGTGGCCACACCGCTGAGCGTTGTGAACACGCCGAAATGGTGTTCACGAAGGACCTGGATCTGATCAGCCCCCAGCTCTGGGAAGCTTGTTCCGCCGGTACGCTGTATGACGAAGTCGAAATCCACTTCATGCGTGCAAACGGTACCAGCGGCCGCGTCCAGTACCTGACCATCAAGCTCAAGAAGGTCGTCATCGCCCGCGTCACGCCCGCCGTCATCGGTGAAGGCCTGCCGACGGAGTCCTTCGGTCTGAAGTACGCCGCCGTGCAATGGGATTACATCCAGCAGACCATGGACGGCAAGACCGTCAAGGGTACGCCCGCGATGTGGAGCCTGGCGACCAACAAGGCCGCCTACGACGCTCCGAACTGATCTTTGCTCTGACGCAATGCCGTCATGGGGATGGGACTTGGGGTCCCATCCCTTGCTTTTAGGTGCTGTGCATGTCTTCCCCTGTTCGGATCAGACGAAGTGTTTTTGATCGCTTGATTGATGATGGGCGTGATACGCCGGAGGGGCTGATGCAGACCTGCTCCATCGAGCAGATGCGTGATGCCGTGGCGCGGGATCTGGAGCGTTTGCTGAACGCCCGCACGGCACTGGACTTTGAGTCTCATCTTCTGGGACAGCACACCAGTCGTTCGGTCTTCTGTTTTGGCGTGCGTGACTTCGTGGGCCGCGCCTTGTCCAGTTCTGAGGACCGTCGCCATATCAGCCGCAGCTTGTCACACGCCATCGAAACACACGAGCCTCGGCTCAAGCAGGTGGTGGTGGATTTCAACGAGGGACACCTGTCATCCAGCTCCCTGCGTTTCACGATCAGGGCACTGCTGGTCATTCGGCCGACCAAGGAAAGCGTGAGCTTCGACGCCGAGCTGCAACCAGCGCTCTCCACTTATCGCGTGACCTACGCCAGATTTGCGTCGCATTGAGCCGAGCTCTGGGTCGTTGGCAGTTTGGAATGAATCAAGGGGGACAAGGGGATGGATGATCTGCTGCCGCACTACGAGCGTGAACTGGCGTTCTTGCGGACTCGCGCATCTGATTTCGGGCGCATGTACCCCAAGGTGGCCGGACGCCTGCAACTGAGCACCGATGTCGGGGACGATCCTCATGTCGAACGGATGCTGGAGTCGCTGGCGCTGTTGACCGCACGCGTCCACAAGCGGCTGGACGACGACTTTCCCTTGTTCACGGAATCGTTGCTGGAAGTACTGTATCCGCACTACCTCCGGCCGTTTCCCTCGGCATCCATTGCCCAGTTTGAGCTGGGGCCAGCGGCTGGCCAGATGACCAAGCCCATGTCGGTGGACCGCGGTACTTTGCTGAGTTCTCGAGCCGTCAAAGGTGTGCCGTGCAAGTTCCGCACCACGCAGGCGGTCACGCTGTTGCCGATTCGGGTGGCATCGGCTTCATATCGCAATGCCATTCAGGCGCCTGAGGGCTCCTGCATACCGGCGGGTGCGACCTCCGTGCTGTCCATCACGCTCGAACTGGTCTCGCCCCAGGCTTCCTGGGGCATGCTGCCGGACTCGTTCCTGCGCTTCTATCTGGATGGCGAGCCATCCCAGGTCAGTGCATTGCGAGAGGCTTTGTGCCACAAGGTGCTGGGTGTGATGGTGCAGACGCATGCACAACAGAAATGGCTCGCCACCGACGCGATCGGGGCAGCCGGCCTCCCCAAGCCCGTGCTTGCCGGGTTCTCTGACGACGAGGCCCTGATTGAATTTGATGCGCGCTCGCACGCTGCCTATCGCTTGTTGACAGAGTACTTTGCGTTCCCGGAGAAGTTCAACTTCGTCGACATACCTGTGCCTGTTCCTCCGGCCCTGCGACAAGCCTCCCTCGGTGATGTGCCCGATGGGGCCGTGAACGGCGCTTCAGCGGGCACAGCCAGGCGGAGTCTGACCTTGCATTTGCTGATGGCTGGCGTACGTTCGGACTCCGACGAGTCGCGCATGCTGGAGTCACTGCAGGCACGCAATTTCCTGCTGGGCTGCACGCCTGTTGTCAACCTCTTCAAACAGCCGGCCGACCCCATCCGGGTGACACACGCCACGACTTCCTACCCTGTGCTGGTCGACGCCAGGCGGGCATTTGCTTACGAGGTCTATTCGATTGACCGGGTGTTTCGCGTGCGGCAGTCATCCCAAGGCGAAACCGTCCAGGAGTTCCGCCCCTTCTTCTCCTTGCAGCACGATGACCTGCTGGGCGTTGACGAGGACCTCGGTTATGACGACGCCGCGACACTGAGCGCGCTTCGGCGCGCCCGCGCACGCGCGGACCAGGACCATGGGGAGCGGTCGGGTGGTCGCTACTGGTCTGCCCATCGAGATGAAAGCCTGGCGCAAGACAGCCCTGGTTACGAGCTCGAACTGTCCATCGTGGATGTGGACTTCAACCCTGCGTTGCCGCAAACAGAGACTTTGTCCTTGACGGTCACGGCCACCAACCGCGACCTGCCTTCGATGTTGGCCGTTGGTACGCCGGGTGGTGACCTGTTCATGGAGGGCGGCGGTGTCGCCAAGGAAGTGCGCCTGCTGCGCAAGCCCAGCTTGCCTCAGCGCTTCGATCGCGGCCGTGGAGCCTTGTGGCGGCTGATTTCCCATCTGTCGCTCAATCATTTGTCGCTGTCCGGTGGCGGTATTGACGCGCTCAAGGAGATGTTGCGGCTGTATGACCTGCCTCGAAGCGCGAGCAACCGCCGGCAGATCGATGGCTTGAAGGCCATCGAGTTCAAGCCCAGCACGGCCTGGTTGCCCGGTGAGCCTTATGCGACCTTCGTGCGTGGCACGGAGGTGCGCATCACCGTGGACGAGGACAGTTTCGTTGGCACCGGCCTGGGCTTGTTTGCCTCCGTGCTGGATCGGTTCTTTGGCTTGTATGTGCACGCAAACAGCTTTGTCAGGTTGACGCTGGTGTCCGCTCGCACGCAGGAAGAGGTGCTCTCATGCCCACCCCGCAACGGCGAAATGTCACTGGTGTGATCGAGCAACTGCTGTGCGAGCCACAGCAGTTCAGCTTCTTTCAGGCGGTCCGGTTGCTGGATCGCTGGATGGCGCCTGGCGCGCCCGATGGGCAAGGGCTGGCCAGGCTGAACTTCCGCAACTCCTTGTCGCTCTCGTTCCCAGCCAGCGAGATCGAAGCCATTCGGGTTCAGCGCAGGCCGAAGGAATCCGAGCCAAACGGCGCGTCAACGACAGATGGACAGGCCTCGTCTGTATCCACGACTGCGCCCGGCTCGACGCTGTCTGCCGTTCTGGCTGACCACGCTCAGGCGCCCTGGCCGTGCCAGCCAACCGAGATCGACCGCATCGACATGACGCCTGCCTTCATGGGCTTGCTGGGGATGTCGGGGACCTTGCCGCACTTCTATACGGAGACCCTGGCTCAGCGCGAGCTCTATCACAAGGACTTTGCGGGGCGGGCCTTCATGGACGTGTTCAGCCACCAGGTCGTGTCCTTGTTCTACCAGGCTTGGCGCAAGCACCGCCTGCCCATCCAGTTCGAGGCTGATCGTCGTAGCCGGTTTTTACCGTTGGCCTTGTCCCTGGCTGGCCTGGGCCAGAAGGGGCTGCGCGACAGACTGGGGGCAGAGCGTGGCGCCGTGGCCGATGAGGCCCTGGCGTACTACGCGGGTACCTTGCAGCAACGCACCTTGTCCGCACGCCAGTTGCAGCAGATCCTGCAGGATTACCTGGCCGTGCCGGTGCGCATCGAGCAGTTCGTGGGGCGCTGGTACCAGGTGCCGGAGTCGGGGCGCGCTTATCTGGGTGTGATGGGGCGACAGGGTGGGATGTCGGGGCCGCTCAATGGCGTGCTGGGGCGTTCAGCCATGCTGGGCGAGCGCGTCTGGCAGCGGGACTTGCGCATGCGTGTGGTGCTCGGGCCTTTGCCGCACGCGCGTTTCCGCCGCTTCCTGCCCGGTGGCGCAGGTGCTTCTGCGCTCAAGGAGCTGTTGACCATGCTCAGCGGCGTCAGCCTGGAGTACGAGATCAACCTGCAACTGCAGCGCGAGGACGTGCAGGGCTGCGCGCTGGATTCGAGTCGCGCCCCAACGGCGTTCAGGCTGGGCTGGGACACCTTCCTGCAAACGCAATCGGCCAACGAAGACCGCGCGGATGTGCGCTATGACATCCACGCGGCGGCCTGATCAAGCATCAGGCTTTCTCTTTCTCATTCCAACAATATTCAAGAAGCTGTCATCACCATGAGCCAGAACCTCAAGACCCTGATCTCCAAGCTCAACGACACCACGCGCCAGGCCGCCGAGCGTGCCGCCAGCCTGTGCATGGCGCGTGGCCACTACGAGGTGGACCTGGAGCACCTGGTGCTGGCCTTGCTGGAGCAGCCGCAGAGCGACCTGGCCGTGCTGTGCCAGCGCGCAGGCGTGTCTACCACCGCGTTGCAGCGCGACCTGGAGGCCGAGCTGAGCCGTTTCAAGACGGGCAACAGCCGCACGCCGGTGTTTTCCAGCCACCTGCCGGTGTTGCTGGAGCACGCCTGGCTGATCGCCTCGCTGGAATCACACACGGCGCGCATCCGTGGTGCGCACCTGCTGCTGGCCATGCTGACCGAGCCGACCCTGAGCCAACTGGCCTTGCGTTCGTCCAGGCTGTTTGCGCGCTTCAACCTGGATGAGCTCAAACACAAGATGGCCGACGTGACGCGTGGTTCGCAGGAGGCTGTTCAGGCCTTGCGTGACGCCGATGCGCCTGTGGATGGTGAGGTGGGGCAAGCCGACGAGGCCGGCGCAAGTGAGGCATTGAGCGGCAAGACGCCCGCGCTGGACCAGTTCACCACCAACCTGACGCAACGCGCGAAGGAGGGTAAGGTGGACCCGGTGATCGGCCGTGACACCGAGATCCGCCAGGCCATCGACATCCTGATGCGCCGCCGCCAGAACAACCCGATCCTGACGGGCGAGGCCGGCGTGGGCAAGACGGCCGTGGTGGAAGGGCTGGCACTGCGTGTGGCCCTGGGCGATGTGCCCACGCCGTTGCAAGGCGTGGCCATCCACGTGCTGGACATGGGCCTGCTGCAGGCTGGGGCATCGGTCAAGGGCGAGTTCGAGAACCGTCTCAAGAACGTGATCGACGAGGTCAAGAAAAGCCCGCACCCGATCATCCTGTTCATCGACGAGGCCCACACCATGATCGGTGCGGGTGGCCAGGCTGGCCAGAACGACGCAGCCAACCTGCTCAAGCCGGCCTTGGCACGGGGTGAACTGCGCACGATCGCGGCCACCACCTGGGGCGAGTACAAGAAGTATTTCGAGAAGGACGCGGCCCTGGCTCGGCGCTTCCAGGTCATCAAGGTGGAAGAGCCTTCTGAAGAGCTGGCCTGCGCGATGCTGCGTGGCATGGCGCCCTTGATGGAAAAGCACTTTGGCGTTCGCCTGTTTGACGAGGCCATCGCCGAGGCGGTGCGCCTGTCGGCGCGCTACATCAGCGGCCGCCAGTTGCCCGACAAGGCCATCAGCGTACTAGACACCGCTTGTGCCAAGGTGGCTCTGGGCCAGAGCGCCACGCCCGCCCGCATTGAAGACGCCCGCAAACGCCTGGAGCGGCTGGATGCCGAGGTGGCTGCGTTGCAGCGCGAAGCCGCGGCAGGTGCCCGCCATGGTGACCGCCTGGATGCCCTGAAGGTGGAGCGCGACGGCATCGTGGCCAGCCTGCAGGCCGATGAGCAGCGCTGGACGTTCGAGCAGCAACTGGTCAATGACATCCGCGAGCTGCGCACGAAGCTGGAGCACCAGGCGGGGGGCTTGTCGAACGCGGAAGCCGGTGTGGACGCTGAGGCAGGCGCGAGCGCGGGCTTCAATGGGGCTGCCGGCGGCCAAGTCGCCGAGCCCACCAAGGCCACATCAACCAGCAAGACCAAGGGCAAGAAGGTCGCCATCAGCCACGCCAGTCCGGATCATGAACTGCTGGCCATGAAGCAGGCCGAGCTGGCCGCGCTGCAAGGCGAGGCGCCGCTGGTGCCGATGCAGGTGGATGGCCATGTGGTGGCCGAGATCGTGGCGGCCTGGACGGGCATCCCGCTGGGCAAGATGGTCAAGGACGAGATCAAGACCGTGCGCAACCTGCAGGCCACGCTGCAGGAACGTGTGATCGGCCAGGACCACGCGCTGGCGGCCATCGCCCAGCGTGTGCGCACCGCACGTGCCGGCCTGGAGGACCCCAACAAGCCCAAGGGTGTGTTCCTGTTCGTCGGCCCATCGGGCGTGGGCAAGACCGAGACGGCGCTGGCCCTGGCCGACATCCTGTACGGTGGCGAGCGCAACCTGATCACCATCAACATGAGCGAGTACCAGGAGGCGCACAGCGTCAGCGGGCTGAAGGGCTCGCCCCCGGGTTACGTGGGCTATGGCGAAGGTGGTGTGCTGACCGAGGCCGTGCGCCGCAAGCCCTACAGCGTGGTGCTGCTCGATGAAGTCGAGAAGGCCCACCCCGACGTGCTGGAGATGTTCTTCCAGGTCTTCGACAAGGGCTTGATGGACGATGCCGAGGGCCGCGAGATCGACTTCCGCAACACGGTCATCATCCTGACCTCCAACGCGGGTTCGCAAGGCATCATGCAGGCCTGCTTCAAGCACGATGAAGAAGCTGGCGGCACGGTGATGAAGTCGCTGGAAGAGTTGCCACAGGCTGACGAACTGGCCGAGCTGCTGCGCCCCACCTTGTACAAGACCTTCAAGCCCGCCTTCATCGGCCGGACCAAGGTGGTGCCTTACTACCCGTTGAGCGACGATGTGTTGGTCAGCGTGATCAAGCTCAAGCTGGACCGCATTGCCGCCCGCGTGATGGCCAATCACCAGGCCGTGCTGGACTACGACGACGCCCTGATCGAAACCGTGCTGGCGCGTTGCACGGAGGTGGACACCGGCGCGCGTGCCGTGGACCACATCCTCAATGGCAGCCTCTTGCCCGAGGTGGCCGACAGCGTGCTGGCGCGCATGGCCGAAGGTCAGGCCATCAGCAAGATCAAGGTCAGCGCGGGCAAGAACGGCGAGTTCAAGTTCAAGGTGAGCTGATGGGGGGGGCCCGAGAGGGCTCGTGGGAGGCTAGTGGGCCTTGAGCAATACCTCAGTCGCTGAGGACCAGCAAGGCCTCGTCGCGCCAGTATTGGGCTGCGGCGTAAAAGCCCTCCCACACGCAGCCGTTGCAGCCGCGCCCGCAGCAACTCGTGGGCTCGGGGGGCGGTTGTCGCAAGTCCACCCCTTGGGTGCGCGCGCGTGCCTGCAATGTGTCGAACATGGCACGCACGGCGTTGAGGTCGGTCAAGGGGAAGTCCATCTGGGAGGGCAGGCTCGTGTGCCGGGCGTGTGGGGGCTTGCAAACCCTGGATTTTAACGAGGCCGGCCGTGGCATAGTGCCCGTGTGACACACGCCCGCTCTGACTCCCTTGTTGATGCACCTGGCTCCGGCCCCATGCTGGCCATCTATGGCCGGACGGTGACCTGGAAGCACCTCATCATCACGGCGGTGCTGCTGCTGATCCTGATGGGCGCGGGCGCGGCCTTCGTGACCTGGTGGATCTGGCAGAACATGGCCGCCCAGGTGGTGCTCAAGGAGCAGCAGGCCGACATCGTCCTGCCCAAGGAACTGACCGTCAAGGCAAAGGTCAACCAACGGGTCCGCATTCAGGTGGACCAGACCTTGCCCGTGCGCGTGCCGATTCACCAGGATCTGTCCATCCCGCTCAAGGAGGCCATCCCCATCAACGTCAGCATCGACACCATGGTGCCTATCAGCATCGATGTGCCGATCAAGCACGTGGTCAAGGTGGACCAGATCGTGGAGCTGGACACCCAGGTCAAGACCCGCTTCCTGGGCATCCCCTTGACCGTGCCGATTCAGGGGCGCATCCCCGTGAAGGCCGAGGTGCCGGTGGACCTGGTCATCCCGGTGCGCAAGAACCTGCCGGTGGTCATCGTGACGCCGGCCACGGTGAGGCTCAACGAGCCCTTGCGCACGACGGTCGATACCGTGATCGAGGCGAAGATCCCGGTACACGAATCCTTGTCCTTGCCGGTCACTGCGCCGGTCAATGCCACGCTGAGCTTCCCGCAGCAGCGGGTGCGTGCCGGCCTGGAGCTGCTGGATTTGACCGTGCCTTTCGAGTCGGTCACGCTGGCACCGCGGACCCGACCTGCGGTGGCCCGTTGACGGTGTTGGGCGTCCATGACGATTGAAGCGCCCCCCCTGGTTGCGGCACCTGCCCCGCGAGGCTGGAACCGGCCCATTCGCCCGGTGGCGCTGCTGCTGTTCGGTGGCACGGTGCTGCTGATCTGGCTGGTGCTGATGTCGTTGGCGGTCTGGTACTTCTATGCGTTCTGGGAAGCCCGGATGACCATGCACAACCAGGCCGTGCGTTTGCGCCTGCCGGCCGGCATGGTGGCCATGGCCGAGGTGAGCTCACCGGTGCGGACCATGCTGGACATGAGGCCTGTGGTGCGCATGCCCATCAAGCAGACGGTGCCGGCGCAGATTTCCGATCACCTGCAGGCGCAGGTGCAGTTGCAGACCACTCTGCCTGTGGACACCAGCGTGACGGTCGACCGGGTGGTGCCGGTCACGACCACCTTGAACCTGTCGGTGTCCTTGCGCTCGTGGTTGCCCAGCATCCCGGTGACCTTGCCGATCACGCTGAACCTGCCGCTTCAGATGACGGTGCCGATCAAGACGGAGCTGCCCATCAAGCTGGACCTGGCGGTCAGCGGGGAGCTGCCGCCGGTGATCAACATCCCCATCGATGCGACGTTCACGGTGCGGCCGCGTATCAAGAGCGTGATCGAGACGCGCATGGTCAGCCAGACGGCGTTCAGCCTGATGGCGCCCATCGAGCCCTTCCCCATGACCATCGAGCGCACGGACCTGCGGGTGCCGTTCAGCCTGACGCTGCTCAAGCAGCGCAGCCGCTAGGCCTGTTCAGGGCTTGGCCTTGTTGGTGCTGCTGCAGCAATCCGCCGGCGTCAGCGTGGGCCAACCATAGGGCGGCGCCACCTGGGTGTTGATGCGCACCGAGATGACTTGCGGGCGGTGATGCTTGTCCGCATCCTCCAGCGCATGCTGCAGCGCCTCTCGTAAAGCCTGCGTGCCTTGTTCATGCGTCACCGTCACGGCGTGTGCGCCCAGCCCTTGCGCGAACAAGGCCAGGTCGGGGCGGCCAAGCTGGTAGTAGTCATCCCACTGGGCAGCAGGCGGCAGCAGCTGCGCCATGCCCTGGCTCACCATGGCCAGGTCGTTGTCGTCCAGCACGATCCAGATGGCGCCCACGCGGTGCTGCGCGGCGGTGGAGATCTCGGCACCGTGCATCATGAAGGCACCGTCGCCGACCACGGCCACGCAAGGCAGATGCGGCGCGGCCATCTTGCCGCCCACGACCGCCCCCACGGCGAAGCCCATGGGGCCCATGGACAAGGCGCTGTGATAACGAACCGGCGGGTTGATGACCAGGTTGTTGAGCGACCAGCCCACGCAGTTGCCCGCGTCGATGAAGATGTGGCCTTCGTGCACGAGCTCATCGATGACGCGCATCATCGCGGCGGGGTGCACGGGGGCGGCCTCGCTGTCGCGGCCAGCCGGGTCGGACCAGGGCGCGCGGCTCAGCTTGATCTGCTGGATCACGGCCTTGCGTGCATCCACCTTGGCTTGATCAGGATGCAGGTGGTGGGCCTGCTCGCACATCACATCCAGCGTGCTGCCGATCTCGGCCACGATGCCCCGGGTGATGGGGAAGTCCCGGCCGATCACGCCGGCGCTGAGGTCCACCTGGATGAAGTGCCGGGTGGGTTCCAGCGCGGGGCTGTAGAGCGCCGAGGCGGTGACCGAGGTGGACAGCTCGCCCAGGCTGGAGCCCAGCACCAGCAGGGTGTCGAACTGATCGGCCTTGTTGCTGGGATGCATGTAGAGGCTGGGCCAGGCGCTGCCACAGATGCCGTAGTTGCGCAGCGAGAGCGCATGGCCTTCGGGGAAGATGCCCTTGGCGTCCGGTGTGGTCATCACGGCGATGCCGAAGCGGTCGACGAATTCGGTGAAGGCTTTCAGGCGCTCGGGGCAGGCCAGGGCGTCGCGGCTGCCGTTGCCCAGGAAGATCAGCGGGCGTTTGGCATGAACGAGCTCATGCAGGGTGTCGGCCACGGCCTTGGGGTCGGTGCAGGCTGTACGGGGCCGGTAGGTGGATGGGCGCACCGAGGCGGGGTAGCCGGGCACGCATTCGCCGGCGATGTCGTTGGGCAGGCTGATGTGCACGGCCTGCCTGGGCAGTGACAGGGCGTTGCGCAAGGCCTGCTGGAACAGGGTCTGGAAGTTGGCCGGGCTGGAGATGATGGCGCTGGAGGCCAGGGCGTTCTGGTAGATGTTGTGCACGTCCAGCTTGGCATCGGTGCCTTCTTGCAGGTAGCCTTTGCCGTAATAGGCTTCCGGCACTTCGCCGGTGATGACGAGCACGGGCGAGTTGCTGGCCTGTGCGTTCATGGCGCCGGTCAGCGCATTGGTGGCGCCCGGGCCCGAGGTCGTCAGCACCACGCCCAGATGGCCTTTGACGCGCGCATACCCGTCGGCAATATAGGCTGCACCAGTTTCGTGCCTGCAAATCACATATTCGATTTCATGTGATTTGTTTTTGAGCTCATTCATCAACCAGACAGCCGCACCGCCCGGAATACCGAATACCTTGTCGACCCCTTCGGCACGCAAATACTCAATGAGCAATTGGGCGACGGTGCCGCAGGGTGTGGGGGCGGGGGATGGTGCAGGGGCAGAGAGGTGAGAGGACATGGTCGATCGCTTCCTGTTTGATGGGGCGCCGGAATATGGCGCCGGTATGGGCACAAATATGGGGCAGACAAAACCTGGCCGATCAAATGGGCCAGACATGGTCTGTACATCGTCAGATTGATCCAGACCATGAGTGCCAAAAATGTGCCCTCCACAACCTCAGGGCTAAATCGTGAAAACAGATACTTTGGACCCCGTTCTGGATATCGCCATCGTGGGTGCAGGCGTGTCAGGCCTGTACAGCGGCTGGCGGTGGTTGACCAGCCCGCAGGGCAAAGGCGGCCGCGTCGAGGCCTTCGAGCTGAGCCACCGCGTGGGCGGGCGCCTGATGTCCGCCCAACCGCCCGGTATGCCAGAAGGCCGCGTCGAACTGGGCGGCATGCGTTTCACGACGGGGCAGACGCGGGTCGCCAACCTGGTGTCTTACCTGCAACTGGCCACCGAGCCTTTTGTGGTGGCGCAGGACCAGAACATCGCCTACCTGCGTGGGCGCCATCTGCGTACCAAGGATCTGTCGGACCCGAGCAAGGTGCCCTACGACATCCCGAAGTCCGACGACGAGGGCTTCAAGAAGGGCTTCACGGCGCTGGCTGCTGAACGCTATCTGCAAGAGGTGCTGCACAAGCAACACGTGGACCTCAAGACCGTGGATTGGGACAAGGTGGCGCAGACCGGCCGCTATGAAGGCCACCGCGTGATCGACCTGACCATGCGCTACATCTACAACCGCTCGGTCAGCCACGAGTCCTTCCAGTTTGCGGAGGACACGAGCGGCTACGACAGCATCTTCTTCACCTGGAATGCCGCCGATGGCTTCCCCTGGAACCTTGGGGACTATGGCGCCAGCATCGAATACAAGCGCCTGAAGGAGGGCTACGAGATGCTGCCCAAGACCTTGCATGAGCGTTTCGAGTCCGTGGGCGGCAAGGTGCACTTCAGGCATCGCCTGGTGCGTTTTGACACTGTCAAGCTGGATGACGGCAGCGAAGGGGTGGAGTTGCACATCGAGCACGGTGGCCATCACAAGGTGGTGCGTGCGCGCAAGCTGATCCTGGCCATGCCGCGCCGCTCGCTGGAGCTGATCGAGCAGACCGGCTCGGTGCTGGGCCAGGAGCAGCACGAGGTGCACAAGCTGATCGAGTCAGTGACGCCGATCCCCTTGTTCAAGCTGGCCTTGTGCTATCGCTCGCGTTGGTGGGAGGCGCTGGGGATCACGCAGGGGCAGTCGGTGACCGACTTGCCGATTCGGCAGTGCTACTACTGGCCGGTGGGCGATGACACCAAGGCGGGCGCCATCCTGATCTACAACGATGGCCTGGACCTGGACTACTGGGCCGGCTTGCGCAATGACCCGCACCACTTCCCCAATGAAGACGGCACGGACAGCAATAACCCGGCTGTGGAGTGGAAGGAGAACCCCGCGCCCAAGCTGATGGTGCAGGAAGCGCATCGCCAGTTGCTGGAGATGCACGGCCTGGAAGACACGCCCGAGCGGCGCCCGTATGCCGCGGCTTACCGCGATTGGGGCGACGACCCGTTCGGTGGTGGTGCCAACTTCTGGCCGCAGTACGTGGACAGCCAGGATGTGGGCAAGCGCATCGTGCAGCCGAAGCAGGGCAAGCCGGTGTTCATCTGCGGCGAGGCTTACTCCCATGCGCAAGGCTGGGTGGAGGGCGCGCTGGCCACCGCCGAGGACATGCTGCAGAACCACCTGGGCCTGCAGCCGCCGCCTTATGAAAGTGCGCCCTGAGTCTGGCCGTCAGCCTCGCTCAAGCAGCAAGGCTGTGGCGTGCATTTCCATGCCGATGCCCAGCAGGACGAGGTACCTGGTGCGGATCTCGGCATGGCATTTGGCCAGGTTGACCGGCACCGATGAGGACACCATGTCGCCGAACTCCTCCAGCGTGCTGATGTAGTGCGCGGGCTGGATCTCGGCGGCCCAGGCATCCTGGACCATCTTGGAGGTCTGGTGCGTGATCAGGGTGATGTCCTGGCCGCTCAAGCCATGGCGTGACAGCAGGCGCTGGATCAGCGGGCCCGGGGCTTTGAGTCCGAAGGCCTTGAACGCTTCCTGGCCCGTCTTGTCGTCCAGTTTCATCAAGGGCTTGGTGAAGCGGTCGTGCGACACGGGGCGAGGCGCCATGCGGAAGGCGCCATACCACTGGCTTTGTGTCTCGTTGTCCCAGTCGATCAGGCGAAAGCAGTGGGCATCGTGAGTGCGGCCCACCAGGGCGGCGCCCGCGCCGTCAGAGGCGGCCAGCGACACGGGCTCGTGGTAGTCCATGAAGTGGGTCCAGTTGTTGCCGCAGGCCACCAGCACATGCCGGGCCGTGCCGCAGCGCACCAGGTCGGTGGCCAGGCGCAGGCCGTCCTGGAAGGTGGAGTAGTCACTGTTGATAGGCAGGATGCGGCACGAGGCGGGCAGGCCCAGCTTGTGGTGCACCACGGCCAGGTCGTTGGGGGCCACATAGCTGCTGACCGAGCCGGCGCCGATGATCATGTCGACATGCTCGGGCTTGGCGCGAGCCTGGTGCAGGGCGTGTTCGCAGGCCGTGGTCATGATGTCGATGACCCCATCGGCGGTGGGCAGCACGCGCCGGTACTTCAGACCATTGAACAGGTCGGAGCCCGATGGCGAGTGCTTTTTCAGCCAGTCAAAGATGGGCGCGTCATTGCCCCGGATGATGTCCGGTACGGCATAACCTTGCCCCAGGATGGCGACGTGTTGATCCGAGCCCATGGGGCACCTCCAGTGAAATGCATTGCTCTGGAGGTGTTTGTCGGCGGTCTGGCGGCAGACTGAAGCCGCAGGCCCGAGCCAGGCTCACTCAGGGGTGGCCACACGGCGCCAGGCGGCGCGCCCGATCATGCGCAGCTTGTTGCCCAGGTCCATGCGCATGAGGTTGGTGCGCAGGATGCCTTTGGTGAAGCGGGTCTGCTTGCTGTAGTCGATCATGACGTCCACGATCACCGGCTGGCCCTGGGCGGACAAGGTCTGGGCCTGCCCGATGATGGCCGCGATGTCGCTGTGGCCGTCCATGCGCAGGTAATGCGCACCGACCGCATCGGCAATGCCCTTGAAGCGCACTTCAGGCAGCACGGTGCAGGCCTTGCGGTTGAAGGGCAGCTTTTGCGCCTGCGAGATCTGCGACAGTTCGCCGTCGTTGAACACATAGCAGACCACGCCCAGTTGGTGCTCGGTGGCAGTCAGCAACTCCAGCCCGGTCATCAGGAAGGCGCCATCGCCCACGATGCCCACGACCTGCTTGTCAGGGTGGGTGAGCTTGATGCCCACCGCAGCGGGCACGCAATAGCCCATGCAATTGAAGTCGGTGGGGGTGATGAGGTGGCGGCTGCCGCGGGTCTCGAACAGCTCGGCCACCAGGAAGGTGTGGTTGCCGTCGTCGGTGACCAGGTAGCCATCGTCGGGCAGCTGGCTGCGCAAGGCAGCAAAGAAGCGTTGCGGGTTGACGCGCGCGCCGCTGTCATGGCCTTGCCATTCGGCGATGTAGGCCTGCTTGTCGCGGGCGATCTGCTGGCGCACCGCCTGGCCGCGAGCTTGCCGTGCTTGGGTCTGTGCGGCGTCACCCGGTTGCTGTTTGAGTTCGTCGATCAGGCCTCGGACCACGGCGGCGGCATCCCCTTCGATGCACAGGCGGGCCTCGTAGTTGGCGTTGAACACGGCCGGGTTGATGTCGACGTGGATCAGGTCCCAGGTGGGTTTGATGCCATAGCTGCCGGTGGCGATCTCGCCAAAGCGTGTGCCGATGGCCAGCAGCACGTCGCAGTCGGCAAAGGCGTTCTCAGCGGCGGGCACGGCGGCAGGGCCCATGCTCATGCCGGCATGCAGCGGGTGCTGGGCCGGGAAGGCGCTCAAGCCCTGCAAGGTGGTGCTCACCGGGGCTTGCAGCAGCTCGGCCAGTTCTTGCGTCAAGGTGCTGCCATGCACACCGCCCCAGCCCACGAACAGGCCGGGCTTGCGCGCCTGCCGCAGCAACTGTGCGGCCTGCTTCACGGTGGCGCGTGTGCCCTCATCCAGCAAGGGCTGCGGCGGGGCGGGGCGCACGAAAGTGGGCAGCTCGTCCACCTCGCCAGGGAAGAGCTGCAGGTTGACCGGTATCTCGATGAATACGGGGCCGGGCTCGCCCGAATTGGCCAGGCGCCAGGCCTCGTAGAAGGTGGGCACGATCTGCTTGTGCTCGGTGATGCGCCAGGCGCCCTTGGTGAAGGGCTTGACCAGCTCGAGTTGATCCAGCTCGTGCAGCTGGTAGCTGTAGCCCGTGTCGGTGCGGGTGCCGCCCGAGATCACCAGCAGCGGGATGCCATCCAGGAAGGCCTCGCCGATGCCGGCCATGGCCAGGGCGGTGCCGGCTGCGGGCACGATCAGCAGGGCGCCGTTGAAATCGTTGGTGCGGCTGACCGCGTCGGCCATGAAGGCGCCGCAGCCCTCGTGGTTGACGCGAATGGGTGTGACCACCGACGAACTGGCGAGCTGGTCATAGATCTCGGTGTTGTGCACGCCGGGGATGCCGAAGGTGTGGCGGATGCCGAGTTGTTCCAGGGCGTGGCGAACGAGTTGGGCGCCGGTCTTTTTCATGCTTGTCTCCAGTGTGTCGGTGTGTTCAGGCCTGGCCCAGGATGTGGCGTGCGGCGGCATGGGCGGTGAGGATGCAGCCGGACAGGAAGGTGCCTTCCAGCGACTTGCGGCCGTTGGATCCACCGCCGCCAAAGCCTGCCGCCTCACCCACCGCATACAGGCCTTCGATGGCCTGGCCTTGCGTGTCCAGCACGCGGCTTTGCAGATCGGTCTGGATGCCGCCGGTGGACTTGCGGGTCAGCAACTGGCAGCGGATGGCGATCAGGGGGCCTGCAGACGGGTCAAGGATAGGCTGATAGCGGCAGGTGCGGAAGCGGTCACCCGGCCAGCGGCGCATGTGTTCGATGCGGCGCAGCTGGTCGTCGTTGTGCAGGCGCGGGCCGCGGCGGATCTGGTCGTCGAAGGGCTGGATCTGTTGTTGCAAGGTGCTGGCGCTGATGCGGCCATCACCCGTGACCTGGTTCATGCGGCGAGCCAGGTCGGTGAGGTTGCCCGCTTGCACGAAATCCGGGCATTGCGTCAGCAGTTCATCAACCAGTTCGCGGTTGCCGCGCAGCATCTGCAGCAACAAGGCCAGCGGCCGCCGGTCGCGGATGTGCTGGTTGTGTTCGGCACCGGATGCGGCCAGCTCCTTCTCGGCAATGTGGCGGTTGAGCACCTGCCAGGTCCAGGGCCATTGGGCGCGCGCGATCTGGGCCACCATCTCGTGCGTGTCAAAGCCCGTCACAAAGGGCACGGGGCCGATGCGGCGGCCGTCCGGGTCCAGCCACAGGCCTGATTTGGCGGGGATCAGGCTCAGGCCGTGGCCGGGGAAGTGCGGGCGGGGGTGGCGAACGCCGGCGGCGTAGTTCCACATCTGGTCCAGATGGGTGACGGCACCGCCCAGCGCCGAGATGGCGTCGTGCATGCGACCATCGGCATGCGGGTGCGAGCCATTGAGCAGGGTGCGTGGCGCCTGGCCCCAGTCCACAGGCCAATGCTGGCGCACCCGATCCAGGTCGCCCGTGATGCCCCCGGTGGCCACGACCACCGCGTTGGCGTGCAGCTCGAAGGGCCGTTCGTTGGCCAGGTTCACACCATGGCAGCCCGTGATGGCCTTGGTGCCCGATGGGCTGCTGAGCAGCCCATCCACACGGTGTTGCGCGTGGATGCTGAGCCGGTCACGGTGGGGGTGTTGCCGCAACGCAGTCAGCAAGGTGAGCACCATGTGGCGCGAGGTGCCCCAGAGCACGTGGTAGCGGGGCAGGGTGTTGCCGCGCGTCATCCAGCCGCGCTCGACCCATTGCACCGCGGGGATGAAGCGGATGCCAAATTGCCTGAGCCATTCATACACCTCGGGCACGCAGCGCTGGATGTAATGCTCGGCCCAGCGGCGAGGCCAGATGTCCTGCGGGCCGAACTCGGCGAAGGCCAGCCAGTCGGTCAGGGCGATCTCGGCGCTGTCGTGGATGCGGTTGAGGCGTTGCAGCGGCGTGTCGACCAGGGCCATGCCACCAAAGGCATGCAGGCCCAGGCCACCCAGGTGCGCGGCCTCATCACGGTCGATCAGGGCCACGCGGTGGCCCTTGTCCAGCAAGTCCAGAGCGGTGGTCAGCCCAGCCAGCCCGGCGCCGATGACCAGGGTGTGAGCAGTGGTGGAGGAAGAGGGCACGAGCAAAGTCAGGGTGTCTCAATGTGGTTTGAGTTTGACCATGGCGGGTGCATTTGTCTGTCTGCGAGCCGACACCTGCATCTAACCCGATTTGACGTAACGCAAGTGCGCGATATCCGCTTGACGTGTGCGTCCGTTGCATCTGCGTACAAACCCGATTCGTCTGGAAACGCCCCCCCTTGGATGCGGTGGGTTCAGACCATGTTTTTTGTCCCTTTCCCCGGCGGCTTCCCCCGAAATGGCTCGTAAGCCCTGTGTTCGCAATGAGGCGTTGATCGGCAAAATTCGTTCAGGGCATAACCCGCTCTGGTTGCGGGAACGTGATTCGATCGCGGGGTGCTCAACAGGAGTTGCGGTTTGACAAGCGTTGACGTCCTTTCATCTGGCGACACGGCACCCAGCGTGCCTGACCAGGCTGAACTGGTTGATCGCACGATCGCCAATGGCTTTGTCTGGCTGACGTTTCCCCGCGAGCTGGAGGTGCGCTTTCTGCGCGAAGGTGCGTCCAAGCGTTTCCTGATGATGGTGGTTGCCGGGCTGGCATCCATCGTGCTGTTTGCGGGGGTCATCATTGCCGACTTCCTCATGATGCGCAGCGTGGTGCCATTGGCCCTGTTCATCCGTGGCCTCATGTACGGGCCGGTCATCGTGGCGGGCCTGCTGGTGGCACGCAGGCTGAACAAGCCTGCGCTCAACGAATGGCTGATTGCTGGCGCGGGTGTGTGGGCGACCTTGCTGCAGTCCTGCATCATCTTGCAGGGCTCGGGGCCCTGGGCCGTGGCGCGCGTGGTTGAGCTCAACATCATTGTCGTCTACACGTGTGCGCTGGCCCGCTTCTGGCCGGCCGTCGCGCTGGCCGCCACGGTGGGGGCGGTGCACGCCTTTCTGGTCACCACCGTACCGGATGCGACCGGGGTACTGATCCCGACGACGACCTTGCTGATGGTGACCAGCACGGCCTTTGTGCTGTATGGAAACTACAAGCTCGAGCACGACGAGCGCACGGCCTTCCTGCTGGATGCGCGCGAGCAGGCCCTGCACGCGGAGCTGACTGCCACCAACAAGCGGTTGACGCACATGGCCACCACCGACGTCCTGACCCAGGTGGCCAACCGCCGCTACTTCGAGGGCTTTCTGGCCGAGTGCTGGCAACGCGCCCAGGCGCAAGGCCGCGTGCTGTCGCTGATGGTGCTCGACGTGGACTACTTCAAGCTTTACAATGACCTGTACGGCCATCAGGCTGGGGACCGTTGCCTGGTCGGCGTGGCGCGCGCCCTGGAGAGCTGCATCCGTCGCCCGGGCGATCTGGTGGCCCGCTGGGGGGGCGAGGAGTTCGTGGTCGTGATGATGGACACCGACATGGATGCAGCGGCTGCCGCGGCAGAGCGCATCCGCGACGCGGTGGCGCGCCTGGGGCTGGCACACCAAGGCTCAGGCTGCTCATCGCATGTGACGCTCAGTGGCGGCTGCGTGACCATGAGGCCGCAAGCCCACGGCGAATGGACCCAGCTGGTGCAGATGGCTGATGAGGCGCTTTACCGCGCCAAGGCGGCGGGGCGTGATCGCATCGTCGTGACGGCGGATGACGCCATGCCCGAGGTGAAAGTGGGGGCCGTCTGATGAGCCGACAAGCCGCCCCACTGGCTTTTGAGTTTGACTGGCGCCGCCTGTTGGCCTGGCGCCCGCCAGCCTTGCGCTTCGACCCCATTGACGAGGCGCACTTCCAGCATGCGGGCGCGGCGGCCAGGGTGATGCACTTTGCCAGCAGCGGCGTGCTGGCGCTGTTCATCTACAACCTGTTCCTGCTGGCTGATCAGGTCATGATCCCGGACGTGTTCGGCATGGCACTGCAAGTCAGGTTGTTCATGTTCACGCCCTTTGCCTTGCTGCTGTTGCTGCTGGGCTGGCGGTTCAGGCCATTCCTGTTGCTGCTGCCGGCCAGCCTGCTGGAGGGTATCGTGGCCTTGACCGGGAGCGTGGCGGCCTTGAGCCTGGGCTGGCTGTTGAGCCAGTCGAAAAGCGACTTCGCAGGCATGTACACCGCGGGGCTGGTGCCCATCATCATCTACGGCAACCTGGTCCAGCGCTTCCGGTTTCGCTTTGCCCTGGCGTCTTCCTTGAGTGTCATCGGGGTGGCGCTGGTGTGCGTCTGGCTGCGCTTCGGCCAGGGCCATGCTTATGACGTGTTCGACATCCCGCTGGCCTTGCTCGTGGTGTTGATCGCGGCCTACACCTTGATCATGAATTACCGCTTCGAGCTGGAAGAGCGTCGCCGCTTCCAGTGGTCGGTGCGGGCCCAGACCTTGCACCAGAAGCTGGCCGAATCGCAGGCTCAGCTGGATGCGCTGTCCCGGCTCGATCCGCTGACAGGGGTGCCCAACCGCCGCCATTTTGATCAGTATGTGGACCAATGCTGGGCGGCCGCCCTAGGCTCGGGCCAAACCTTGGCCCTGCTGTTGATCGACGTGGACCACTTCAAGGCTTTCAATGACCGTTATGGCCATCCTGCGGGCGACCAGTGCCTCAAGCATGTCGCCCAGGTGCTGCAGCAGCAAGTGCCATCAGCCAGTGGCTGCGTGGCGCGTTGGGGTGGTGAAGAATTCATCGTGGTCATGCCCGACACCGATGCGGCGCACGCCATGAAGGCAGCCCAAGGCCTGTGTGAAGCGGTGGCCGGCCTGGGCTTGCGGCATGAGGCGTCCGCCACGGCGCCGCATGTCACCATCAGCGTGGGCGTGGCGGTGACGCGGCCCTCACTGGCCCATGCTTCGATCGACAGCCTCGTGGCAGCGGCGGATGCGGCGCTTTACCGCGCCAAGGAAGCAGGGCGCCATCGCGCCATGGCCGCGCTCAGTCCAGTGTCTGGCTGACAAGCTGGTTGCGGCCGGCCTGCTTGGCCTTGTAGAGCAGGGTATCGGCCTGGCTGTAGAGCTCGGCGGGGCTGCGGGTGGCGCCCAGGCCTCGCAGGATCACCAGCCCCATGCTGATGCTGACCACGCCCACGGGGCTGCCCTCGTGCCGGATCGCGAGGGCCTGGACAGCCGCGCGCATGTGCTCGATGAAGCGCTGCACTTTCTCGGGGGGCTCGTTGATGTCCAGCAGCACCGCGAACTCTTCCCCGCCGACACGGTAGACGTGGTCGCTGGCGCGCTGCAGCTGCCGGCGCAGCACCTGCGCGATCTGTTGCAAGACCTCGTCACCCGCCGGGTGGCCGTAGCGGTCGTTGTAGAGCTTGAAATGATCCACATCCAGCAGGCACAGGGCCAGCGGCGTGTGGTGGCGGCTGTGCAGGGCCACGGCGGCAGCCAGGTCCTTGTTGAACTGGCGGCGGTTGTGCGCCCCGGTCAGTTCGTCGGTCACCGAGAGGCTGGCCAGGCGTTGGTTGGCGGCTTCCAGTTCCTGGGTGCGGCTGGACACCAGCGATTCGAGCTGGGTGTTCAGGGCCGTCTGGGCCGCCAGGGCCTCGCGTTCGGCTTGCAGCTTTTCGGTCTTGAGCCTGTTTGTCTGATCGGCCAGGCCAAAGGCCAGGATCAGGGCCTCGGCCGCCGAGCCGACCTGCACGATGTTGTCGGTCAGGGCGTTCGCCGGTACCAGGCCGAGCACCCGCAGGTAGTAGATCAGGGCAGCGACGGCCAGCAGCACGAACGCGGCGGCGAAGTACCGAGCCGGACGCGAGCCCTGGTAGACCAGCACGTGGCCCGTGACGATCAGGCTGATGATCAAGGCCAGACCCAGGACGGTGTTGATCACGAAGGCCAGGGCATACAGGCCCATGAAGGCCGGCAGGATGCCGAGGCCATTGGCCGCGGTACAGGTGGCCACGATGCGGTGCAGCCGGGGCGACACGCTGTGGCGGGTATCCATGTAGCGCATCAGGAACAGGCCCAGTGTCAGGTAGACCATGCTGACAATGACGGGCAGCACCTGGTTGTTGAAGTCGGGTGCGTCGGGCCACCAGTACTGGAAGGCATAGCCCCGAAAGATCAGGCCCCAGGCCAGGAAGCTGCCGATGTAGGCCACGTAAAAACCGAAGGTGCTTTGCCGTGTCGAGATGAAGAGAAACAGGTTGTAGAGCAGCATCGTGCCCAGTACACCGTAGTACAGGCCGAAGAACAGTGTCTCGGTCTGGTTGTGCTCGGCGAAGGCGGCAGGGGTCCACAACGTGGGGGTGATGATCTCGTGCAGCCCGTCGTGCGCGGCCAGGCGCATCAGCACGGTGAGGGTTTCGCCAGGTGGCAGGGTCAGCCGCGTGGCGATGGTGCGCACCGGTTCGCCCCGGCTGGAGAAGGGGCGTCGGTCGCCGCTGGCCATGTGCTGGCGTTCGCGGCCATCCGGGCCCAGCACAAGCACGTCCACCTCGTCTACCAGCGAACTGCCCAGGTCCAGCACGCGCTCGACCGGCTGTGAGCTGCCATTGTGCAGCGTCACCCGCGTCCACCAGACGGACTTGGAAAAGCCGAAATTGAGCGATGGTGTGGCGCGGGGCTGCCAGGCCGCGTTGGCCTGGGGCAGCGTGGCGGGTGTCCACTGGCCATGGGGGTCTTCCAGAACCTGGGTGTGGGTCCCGAGTGGCGTTTCGCTCTGGCTCGCCGACACCGGCAGGGGCTGGGCGAGGGCCTCCGCGGCCATCAGGCGCCAAGGCAGCATCAGCAAGGCGAGCAAGGCCAGGGCCCGTACCAGCGGGCGCATCAGCTTGGGCAAACGTCGGCGAAGGTGCGTGAGAAGCATGAGGCCATGAACTGCTCGGGCCGCTTCGACGCACGAAGCTCAACCCGGTGAATGATCGGCAGGCGCCGTCTCTCTCAGCACCTGCAAGGCTTCCTGGGACCAGTTCAGCCACCCTTGCTCGTACATGATCCCCGTTTTCAGGATCAGGTGCTGGATGCGTGCTTCACGGGTCAATGTCTTATCGGCAGGAAAGTCGCGGGCTTCAATCTGGCGGTACGCGGCCAGCATGGTGGCATGTTGCGCCATGCGCCGCTCGACTTCCTGCTCCAGCCCCAGCGGGCCGATGACGGCGTCGGCGCGCATGCGCACCATCATCTCGTCGCGCTGGTCTGGCGCGGGGGAGGGCTCGCGCACCCAGCGCTCCAGCTCCTGGCGGCCGGCGTCCAGCACGCGGTAGTTGCGTTTGCGGGTGCGGCCGCCATCCGGCGCGGCTTCGGAGGCGATCCAACCGGCCTTTTCCATGCGGGCGAGTTCACGGTAGATCTGCTGGTGGGTGGCGCGCCAGAAGAAGCCGATGGACTTGTCGAAGCGGCGGGCCAGGTCGTAGCCCGAGGACGACTTTTCCAGCAGGGACGTCATCAGGGCGTGGGATAAAGACATGGACCGAGTCTAAGGGGTGGCATTCAACTATGCAACCAGTTGCATAAACGAGAGACTTCTCCTAATATCCGATCCGTTCATGCAACTGGTTGCATAGTCAACCGCTGCCGATCCCATCGACTTCACCGAGAGAGACACCTATGAGCGCTTATCCCCACCTGCTGCAACCGCTTGACCTGGGTTTCACCACATTGCGAAATCGCGTCCTGATGGGCTCGATGCACGTGGGTCTGGAAGAAGCCAAGGACGGCTTCGAGCGCATGGCCGCTTTTTATGCCGAGCGTGCACGTGGTGGCGTGGCCCTGATGGTGACCGGTGGCATCGCCCCTAACGATGCAGGCCGCCCTTACCCCGGTGGCGCGCGCCTGGCCACGCAAGAAGAAGCCGCGCAGCACAAGGTTGTGACCGATGCCGTGCACGCCGCGGGCGGCAAGATCGCCATGCAGATCCTGCACTTCGGACGCTACGCCTACCACCCCGGCCTGGTCGGCCCCAGCCCCATCAAGGCCCCGATCTCGCCCATGCCCCCGCGCGAGCTGACGACCGCCGAGGTCGAGCAGACCATTGAAGACTTCGCCAACTGCGCCGCCATGGCCCAGAAGGCCGGCTACGACGGCGTGGAAGTGATGGGCTCCGAGGGCTACCTGATCAACGAGTTCATCGCCGCACGCACCAACCAGCGCACCGACGAGTGGGGCGGCTCATATGAGAACCGCATGCGCTTCCCGGTGGAGATCGTGCGCCGCGTGCGCGAACGCGTGGGCGCCAACTTCATCATCATCTATCGCCTGTCCATGCTGGACCTGGTGGAAGGTGGCTCCACCTTTGACGAAGTGGTGCAACTGGCCCAGGCCGTGGAAGCCGCTGGCGCCACCCTCATCAACACCGGCATCGGCTGGCACGAAGCCCGCATCCCCACGATCGCCACCAGCGTGCCGCGTGGTGCCTTCGCCTGGGTGACCCAGAAGATGAAGGGCAAGGTCAAGATCCCGCTGATCACGACCAACCGCATCAACACGCCTGAAGTGGGCGAGAAGATCCTGGCTGACGGTTGTGCCGACATGGTCTCGATGGCCCGCCCCTTGCTGGCCGACCCCGAATTCGTCAACAAGGCCGCTGCCGGCAAGGCCGACCAGATCAACACCTGCATCGGCTGCAACCAGGCCTGCCTGGACCACACCTTCAGCGGCAAGATCACCTCCTGCCTGGTCAACCCGCGTGCCTGCCACGAGACCATCCTGAAGATCGAGCCCGTGGCCGCCAAGAAGCGCGTGGCGGTGGTGGGCGCGGGCCCCGCCGGCCTGGCTGCGGCCACCACGGCCGCTCGCCGTGGCCACGACGTGACGCTGTTCGAAGCCGCGGACGACGTGGGCGGCCAGTTCAACATCGCCAAGCAGATCCCCGGCAAGGAAGAGTTCTACGAAACCCTGCGCTACTACCGCAACGAGATCAAGCTCAGCGGCGTGAAGACGCAGTTCAACACCCGCGTGAGTGCCGATGACCTGGTCAAGGGCAACTTCGACGAGGTCATCCTGGCCACCGGCGTGGTGCCTCGCACCCCGGCCATCGATGGCGTGGACCACCCCAAGGTGCTGAGCTACCTGGATGTGCTGCGCGACAAGAAGCCCGTGGGCAAGACGGTGGCCGTGATCGGCGCCGGCGGCATCGGCTTTGACGTGTCCGAGTACCTGACGCACGAAGGCGAAAGCCCCGCGCTGAACCTGGCCAAGTTCAATGCCGAATGGGGTATCGACTCGGAATACAAGGACCGCGGCGGCATCAAACAACCGCACCTGGACAAGGCCCCGCGCCAGATCTACCTGCTGCAGCGCAAGACCAGCAAGGTCGGCGACGGCCTGGGCAAGACCACGGGCTGGATCCACCGCACTTCGCTGAAGAACCGCAATGTCGAGATGATCGCGGGCGCCAGCTACAACAAGATCGACGATGCCGGCCTGCACATCACCGTGGGCGGCAAGGATGTGGTGCTGCCGGTGGACAATGTGGTGCTGTGTGCCGGCCAGGAGCCCTTCCGCGAGCTGCAGGCCGGCCTGGAAGCCGCTGGCAAGAAGGTGACCCTGATCGGGGGTGCCGACGTGGCCGCCGAGCTGGACGCCAAGCGCGCCATCAAGCAGGGCACCGAAGTGGCCGCAGCCCTGTGATCATCGTGTGATCGTGTGTTGATCAACCCAGGAGTGACACCATGAGCCTGCCCTCGACCCTCAAGCCCGCTGCGGCGGCCTCACTGGCTTTGTGGCACGAGATGGTGTCACTGCAGGATATGGGCAAGCTGCCCACCATCCTGCATGACAACGCCGTGTTCCGCTCGCCCATGGCCTTCAAGCCGTATGTGAGCGCCGCGGCCGTCAACCTCATCCTCAACACGGTGATGAAGGTGTTCACGCAGTTTGAATACCACCGCACCCTGGTGAGCGAAGATGGCCTCAACGTGGTGCTGGAGTTCAGCGCCAATGTGGGCGACAAGTCACTCAAGGGCATTGACCTGATCCGCTTCGATGAAGAGGGCAAGATCGTGGACTTTGAAGTCATGGTCCGCCCCTTCAATGGGTTGCAGGCCCTGGGCGCCGAAATGGGCGCACGCCTGGCCGCCTATCTGCCGGCCTACAAGGCGCAGCACAACCAATAAAGAACCTCACTCATCCACCGAGGACAAGACATGCAACTCGAAACCGTCACCGTCAGCCTGGACAAGCACGTGGCCGTGGTTCGCCTGAACCGGCCTGAGAAAGCCAACGCGATGAACGCCGCCATGTGGCAGGACATCCGCAAGGCCTTCACCTGGATCGACGAAAACGTGGAGGCCCGCGTGGCCATCATCGAAGGCGAAGGCAAGCACTTCACCTCGGGCATCGACCTGCAGATGATGATGGGCCTGCTGCCCCAGATCAAGAACGATTGCGACGCGCGCACCCGCGAAAACCTGCGCCGCGTGATCCTCGACATGCAGGACACGCTGACCAGCATGGAGCGTTGCCGCAAGCCCGTGCTGGCCGCCATCCACGGCGGTTGCGTGGGCGGTGGCGTGGACCTGATCTGCTGCACCGACATGCGCTACGCCTCGGCTGACGCCTACTTCACCATCAAGGAAATCGACATCGGCATGACGGCCGACGTGGGCACCTTGCAGCGCCTGCCCAAGCTGATCGGCAACCAGGGCATCGTGCGCGAGCTGGCCTATACCGGCCGCAAGGTGGATGCTGCCGAGGCCTTGTCGCTGGGGCTGGTCAACAAGGTGTACGAATCGCGTGAAGCGCTGCAAGCCGGCGTGCGCGAGCTGGCTGAGCAGATCGCGGCCAAATCGCCGCTGTCGATCCGCGGTGTCAAGGAAATGCTGAACTACAGCCGTGACCACTCGGTGGCCGATGGCCTGAACTACATCGCCACCTGGAACGCCGCCATGCTCATGTCCAATGACCTGACGGCCGCCATGATGGCCGGCATGAGCAAGCAGACGCCGACGTTCAAGGACTGAGCGCGTCGTCCTGCGAGGTGCATGGCTGACGTTGAACCCGGTCTGCGTCATGGCGCTGCGCGAGTTGAAGGGTGCCGGTGTCAGGGCATCTGCCTGTGCCGGTGTCTCAGGTCAATCCAGTGGCTTGTGCCGTCAATGACAAACGGGGGCAGCGGGCCCACACTGGCGGGCATGAAGCTGTCATTCCTGCCTGTATCCCGCCACACCGCCCCAGCGCACCCACCTCAACCCGGCGGCACACCGCGACTCAGGAGGCTGCGCGATCTGCCCGGGCCGCCGCAGTGGCCGCTGGTTGGCAATACCTTGCAGGTGCAACTCGACAAGGTGCACCAGGACGTGGAGAAATGGGTTCAGCAGTACGGCCCCATGTTGCACGTCAGGTTGGGCGGGTTTCCGCTGCTGGTGGTGTCGGACCATGAACTGATCGCGACCCTGTTGCGTGATCGGCCTGACACCTTCCGCCGCCCCTCGCGCATGCAGCAGATCATGTCCGAGATGGGCATCCAGGATGGCGTTTTCGTGGCCGAAGGCGAGCACTGGGCCAAGCAGCGCCGCATGGTCATGGCCAGTTTTGCGCCCGGGCAGGTGAGGGCTTACCTGCCTGCGCTGTTGAAGGTCGCCGCTCGCCTGCGTGGCCGGTTTGAACGGGCTGCCGCGCGAGGCACCCCCATCGAGCTGCAGGCGGACCTGATGCGGTTCACCGTCGATGCGATCTCGGGGCTGGCGTTTGGCATGGACGTGAACACCATCGAGTCCAACGACGACGTCATCCAGCGGCATCTGGACCAGATCTTCCCGACCATCTGGCGGCGCGCACACGCCATCGTGCCTTACTGGAAGTGGTTCAAGCTGCCGCGTGACCGTCGCCTGGACCGCAGCGTGAAGGTGGTGAACACCGCCATCCGCGGCTACATCGCCGATGCCCGCCTGCGCCTGCAGGATCAGGCCAGGCGCGCGGCACCCCACAATCTGCTGGAAGCCATGATCGTGGCGGCCGACGAACCAGGCAGTGGCATGAGCGATGACGATGTGGCGGGCAATGTGTTCACCATGCTGCTGGCAGGTGAGGACACCACCGCCACCAGCCTGTCATGGATGCTCTACCTGATGAGCCGCGAGCCCCAGACTCTGCAAAGGGCCAGGCAGGAGGTGGAACACTGTCTGGGCGACCTGCAGGCCTGGACGGCCGATGACCTGGGGCGGCTGGACTACCTGGAAGCCTGCATCCATGAAAGCATGCGCCTCAAGCCCGTGGGGCCTTTCAATGTGGTGGAGGCGTTGAAGGACACGGTCGTGGGGGATGTGCAGATCCGGGCCGGTACCTCGGTGTTGCTGCTGATGCGCCATGACACCGTGCGCGAAGAGGCCTTCCCTCAGGCCGAGCGTTTCATGCCGGAGCGCTGGCTGGATGAGGCCACGCACCTGGCACCGCAACACGCCAAGCGTGTGTCCATGCCGTTTGGTGCGGGCCCGCGGATCTGCCCGGGCCGCTACCTGGCGCTGCTGGAGATCAAGCTGGTGGCCGCGATGCTGCTGCAGCACTTCGACATCCTGGGCATCGACACGCCAGATGGCCGGGAAGCCGACGAACACATGGCCCTGACCATGGTGCCCGTGGGCTTGAAGATGCGTTTGCGGCCACGGCAGGGTTGAAGGCCCTGCCAGGGGCTCACAGCATCACCTGGGTGCCCAGTTCCACCACCTGGTTGGCCGGCAGGCTGTAGTAGGTGGCGGCGCCTTCGGCTTGCCGGGTCATCCAGCCGTAGAGCGCGCAACGCCAGGCGGGCAGGGCACCCGGGCCATCCGCAATGGTCGAGCGCGCCACGAAGAAAGTGGTGCTCATGGGCTCCAGCGACAAGGTCGGGTGTTTGATCAGGGCCAGCGCCTTGGGGATGTCCGGCTCTTCGCGGAAGCCGAAGCGCACGGTCACGCGGAAGGCGCTTGGCGTCAGCTCGACCACGGTGACGCGTTCGTCGTCGTGCACATACGGTGCGTTGTCATTGAGCACGTGCAGGAACACCGTCTGTTGGTGCATGACCTTGTAGTGCTTGAGGTTGTGGAACAGTGCGCTGGGCACGATGGTCGGGTCGGACGTCAGGTACACAGCCGTGCCGAACACGGTGGGCACATCGGGGTGTGGGCCATGGATGAAGTCATCCATGGGGATGTCGATCTTGCGTCGCTGGTCGGCCACCAGGCCGGTGCCTTCTTTCCAGGTGGTCAGCATCAGGAAGATGCCCGCACCCAGGGTCAGGGGGAACCAGCCGCCTTCGCCGAGCTTGCTCAGGTTGGAGGCGAAGAAGCCCAGCTCCAGCAGCGTGAAAGCACCCAGGGCGATCAAGGTGGGGCGGCGCAGGGTACGTGCCTGGATCCGGGTCACGAAGGCGGTCAGCAAGGTCGTGATGATCATGGTGCCCGACACCGCGATGCCGTAAGCCGCAGCCAGCGCGCCGGATGATTTGAAGGCCATCACCAGGGCGATCACCGCCAGCAGCATCAGCCAGTTGACGGTGGGCACATAGATCTGGCCGCGTTCCTTGTCCGAGGTGTGCAGGATGCGCACGCGCGGCAGGTAGCCCAGGCGGCTGGCCTGCAGCGTCATGGAGTAGGCGCCCGAGATCGTGGCCTGCGAGGCGATCACCGTGGCCGCGGTGGCCAGGACCACCAGCGGGATCAGCAGGGCTTGCGGTGCCATCAGGAAGAAGGGATTGGCGGCCATGTGCGCGTCACGCAGCACCAGCGCGCCTTGCCCGAAGTAGTTGAGCATCAGGCAAGGGAAGACCAGTCCATACCAGCCCAGGCGCACCGCCTTGCGGCCGAAGTGGCCCATGTCGGCATACAGCGCCTCGCCCCCTGTCAGGGCCAGGAACACGGCCGACAAGAGAATGAAGGCGCTACCGGGGTGGTCCAGCGTGAACTGCAAGGCATGGTGCGGGCTGATGGCCTGCAGCACCGTTGGGGTCTGCGAGATGCTGTGGATGCCCATGCCACCCAGGGTGAGGAACCACACCACGGTGACCGGCCCGAACAAGGTGCCCACGCTGCCCGTGCCGTGTTTCTGGATGAAGAACAGCCCGATCAGGATGCCGATGGTGATGGGGATGATGAAGTGCTCGAAGCGCGGCGTGGCCACGCTGATGCCCTCTACCGCAGACAGCACCGAGATGGCCGGCGTGATGATGGCGTCGCCATAAAAGAGGGCGGCTGCGAACACGCCGGCGCTGACCACCAGCAGCGAGCGCCGGGGCGCGTCGTGCGTGAGCCGGTGTGCCAGGGCGGTGAGGGCCAGCACGCCGCCTTCGCCGTCGTTGTCGTACTTGAGCACGATCCAAACATACTTGATGGAGACGATGACCAGCACCGCCCACAGCAGCGCGGACAGCGTGGCCAGCACGTTTTCTGGCGAGATGGCCAGCGCGTGCGGGCCGGTGAAGGCTTCCTTGAAGGCATACAGCGGGCTGGTGCCAATGTCGCCAAAGACGATACCCAGTGCCGCCAGCGTCAGTGCGCCCAGGCGTGAGTTGCCTTGATGGTTGGATGACATGATGTTGAAATCCCTTCAGTTATCCAGTTGGAAGCGGTAGCCCACGCCCACCTCGGTGAGAAAGTGGCGGGGCTGGGCGGGGTCGTCCTCCAGCTTTTGGCGCAGGTGGCCCACATAGATGCGCGTGTAGTGGTTGCTCTCGGCGTAAGCTGGCCCCCACACCTCGCGCAGCAATTGGCGGTGCGTCATGACCTTGCCCGCGTGCGCCAGCAGCACGCACAGGAGCCGGTACTCGATGGGGGTGAGGTGCACGGCCTGGCCGTTGCGCGTGACCTGGCGGCGGATGAGGTCCACCTCGATGGTGCCGAACTTGAACACGGGTTGCTCGATGTCGGTGCCGCGGCGGGCGCGGCGCAGCATGGCGCGCACACGGGCCAGCAGCTCGCCGACGGAGAAGGGCTTGGTCAGGTAGTCGTCGGCACCGGCGTCCAGCACGTCGATCTTGTCGACCTCGGCGGCGCGTGCCGACAGCACCAGCACCGGCATGCTCGACCAGGTGCGCAGGTCGGTCACGAACTGGCGGCCATCACCATCGGGCAGGCCCAGATCCAGGATGACCATGTCGGGCTTGCGTGTGCCAGCCTCGATCAGGCCGTGCTGCATGGTGTCGCTCTCGACCACGCGGCAGCCATCGCCTTCCAGCGCGGCGTGCACGAAGCGGCGGATGTGCGGGTCGTCTTCGACCAGCAAGATGGTGTAAGGGTTGAGGCTCATCGGCGTGCCTCCGTGTTGGTGTCCAGCGTGGCGCCTGGCCTGGCAGGTGAGGGCATGTCCAGCTCGGGCTCGATGGCTGGCGGGTGGCCCAGCGGCAAGGTGAAGCGCACTTCGGCGCCACCCTCTGGCGGGTTCAGGGCCTCGATCTGGCCGCCATGGGCTTCGACAATCACACGGCAGATCGACAGGCCCAGCCCCACGCCGGGGATGGCGGATTCAGGCTGGCCGCGCTCGAACACATCGAACACATGGTGCAGTTTGTCTGCCGGGAAGCCCGAGCCGGCGTTGCGCACACTGACCAGCATCCGGGCGCCATCGGTATGGGCTTGAACATGGATGTCGGAGCCGGGCGGGGCGTACTTGCTGGCGTTTTCCAGGAGGTTGCCAAAGACGCGTTCCATCAGCACCGCATCGATGGCGACCAGGGGCAGCGTGTCGGGCAGTTGCACGGTGATGCGGTGGCCATGCAGGCTGTGCCCCAGCAACTGGATGCTGGCGCCGATCACCTCTTCGATGGGCTGCCACTCCAGGCGCAGCGGCAGCTGGCCGGCTTGCTGGCCGCTTTGCAGCCGGGCCATGTCCAGCAGGTTGCTGACCATGCTGTGCAGGCGCATGGCCTGGTCGCGGATGGCGCCCGCCATTTCATGGGCAGGTGCGGGCAGCGGCGGTTGCAGCAGGGTGAGCGTGTCGGCCAAGCCGAAGAGCGAGGTCAGCGGCGTGCGGATGTCGTGCGACAAGGCTGACAGGATCGAGCCGCGCAGGCGCTCGTCATTCATTTCCAGCTGGGTCTGGTGGGCCACGTTCACAAAGTGCAGGCGCTCCAGGGCGGTGGCCACCAGCGAGGCCAGGGCGTCGAGCAGCGTGCGTTCAGTGGCCAGTTTCTGGGCGCGTGCATGCGAGGTCGAGATGATCAGCACCCCGCGCGCCCGGGTGGAGCCCGTCAGCGGCAGCATCACGTGCAACTGGTCGTCGTCGCCGGCGTGCTGGGCGCCGTGGCCCTTGTAGTCGCGGTAGACGGCCTGGGCCATCAAGGCCATGGTCGTGGGCAAGGTGGCCTGGCTGGGCAGGGCGGGCACGAGTGCTTCGCCCTCACCCGGCAGCAACAGCCGCATGTCGCCTTGCAATTGCAGGTGCGTGAATTGCTGCGTGGCGGTACACACCTGTTCGATCTCCAGCGCACCGGCCAGCTGGCTGGCCAGTGAATACAGGGCATCCGAGCGCTGGGCCGCCTGTTGGGCCTCGTAGGCGCGCAGGCGCAGGCTGATGGTGAGCTGGCTGATCACCAGGGCCACCACCAGCATCACGGCGAAGGTCAGCAGGTACTGGACATCGCTGACGGCAAACGACCAGCGAGGTGGCACATAGAAGAAGTCGAACAGGCCCACGCTCAGGAAAGAGGCCAGCACCGCCGGGCCGCGGCCCAGGCGGGTGGCCACCAGCACCACGGTCAGCAGGAACAGCATGACGGTGTTGACCAGCTCCAGCCAGTCATGCAGCGGGATGGTGAGCGCCGTGGTGAGCCCGCAAGCGACGATGGCGAGCAGGTACTCGGACCAGGTGGCGTGCCTTGCAGGGGCGTTGATCGGGCTGATCGTGGTGGACATGGGTGGCTGAATCGGTGCCGGGATGATTCAGCTTATTCAACTGCGCATCTCGCTGTTGAAAATTCTGGCACGGCGGGTATAAAAAAGCCGTAAAGATCAGGCGGGCCTGGGGTGCTCGACGCCCTCGATGCTGCGCAATCTGAAATCCTGACCGGCCAGCCAGGCCTTGCGGAACGAGCCGCAGGCGGGGCAGGGGTCGATGCGGGTGGGGGGGCTGAAAGCGTGCTGGCAATCCTGGCATTGCGCCAGGGCTTCGATGGTGTGGATGTGCACCAGAGCGCCCTGTGCCAGCGTGCCTTGCAAGGCGCTGTCCAGTGCGGTGCGCAGCGCGCCTTCGTCCACGCAACTGAGCGTGCCGATGTCCAGCGTCAGGCTGGTGATACGGGCCAGCTCGTGCGCGTGGGCTTCCAGCAGTTGCACGATTTCCATGGCCAGGGAGAGTTCATGCATGGTCTGGCTGCTCCACGGCGTGTTGGTCTCCCACGCAGGGAAGCGCTTTGGTCAGCCAGGCTTCCAGCAGCCGCCAGGCTTGAGGCAGCAGCGACTGGGCTTCGGCGGACAAGGGGGCACCCAGCTCGAAGCCATGGCCTCTCAAGGTCAGCAGATCGGCGAGGGGTGGTGGTGCATTCAGCAGTGATTCGAACAAGGCCAGCAAGTCGCTGGGGGTGCAGCTGTGGCTGTTGACCGCAGGCTCCCGCGGCACTCGGTGCTCGTGGGGCGCTGCGCCTTGCTCGGTGGCGTGTTCGCGTGGGCAGCCAGATGGGGCGCTCGCCGTGGACGTCTTCGAGACCGTTTGCAAGGCCACCGGTGCATCGTGCTGGGCTGCCGCATCGATGAACAGCACCTGCTCGCGCCCTTGCAGGTCCAGCGCGTGCTCCACCATCAGCTGCTGGTCGGTGACCAGTTCGATGGCTTGCTGCACGTCCGCGGTCTGCGTCGCCAGCCAGGCCTGCAATTGCTGGGCGAGCAGCGGCCCGAAGGCATCGTCACCCCGGCTGGGGTTGCCCACGGCCAGCACGAGGATGGGGGCTTTGTCGCTCCGGGCGTTCACCAGGCTCATGATGGCCAGTTGCCCGGCTGGGCGTTCGCTGGCAGCACAGGGTGCTCGATGCGGCCGTCTTCGTGTTTGAGCAGCAGGTCGATGGCCTGGCCTTCGGCGTCCAGCAGCTCCACGCGCAGCGGCATCTTGCCCACGGCATGCGTGGCACACGACAGGCAGGGGTCATAAGCGCGAATCGCCACCTCGACGTGGTTGAGCAGGCCTTCGCTCAATTCGCGTCCATCAAAGTATGTCGCGGCCACGCTGCGCACAGCCTCGTTCATGGCCGTGTTGTTGTGCGTGGTCGAGACGATCAGGTTGGCGTAGCTGATCAGCTCGTCGTCACCGATGCGGTAGTGGTGGATCAGGGTGCCGCGCGGGGCTTCGATCACGCCGATGCCCTCGCGCAGGGGCGTGCCTTTGGCCATCAGGTCGGTGCCGATGATGTCCGGGTCATTCAGCAGGCGTTCGATGCTTTCGGCGCAATGCAGCATGTCGATCATGCGCGCCCAATGCTGCGCCAGCGAGGCGGTGACCGGCTTGCCGTGGTTCCAGGCCTTGAACTCCTCGCGGGCGGCCTCGGCCCGTGGTGTGTCGAGGTAGCTGGCGTTGTTGATGCGTGCCAGCGGCCCCACGCGGTACCAGCCATGCTCGGGCCCCATGGCACGCAGGTGCGGGAACTTCATGTAGGTCCAGGGCTTGACCTCTTCTTGCAGCAGTTGGTTGTACTGGTGCACGTCCACCTGGTCGACCACGTGCAGGCCGTGTGCGTCGTTGACGCGCAAGGCGCCGTCGTACAGGTCACCCGCGCCATCGGGCCGCACCAGGGACATGAACATCGAGGGGAAGTTTGCAAACTCACCTTGCTCGGGTTGCCCGGCCAGGAACAGGTCACGGGCCAGGCCCAGCGCATGGGCGCACCAGTCGGTGATCTGCCCGATGTCACCCTGCATCAGCTTGCGGTCTTCGCTGGACAAGGCCTTGTTGAAGCCGCCGGGCACCGAGCCCGTGCCGTGCACGCGCTTGCCCGTGAGCAGGCGGATCACCTCCTGGCCGTACTTGCGGATGCGGATGCCTTGCAGGCCCAGCTCGCGGTGGTCCTGCAGCACGCCCACGATGTTGCGGTGGGCCACGTCATCGTCAAAGCCGAACAGCAGGTCGGGCGAGGCGAGGTGGAAGAAGTGCAGCGCGTTGGACTGCAGCACCTGCGCGAAGTGCAGCAGGCGGCGCAGCTTCTCGGCCGTCGGTGTGATGCGGTCATTGCCGATCACAAAGGCATCACAGGCCTTGCTGGCCGCCAGCAGGTGGCTGACCGGGCAGATGCCGCACAGGCGTTGCACCAGGGTGGGCACTTCCCAATAAGGGCGGCCCTGGATGAAGCGTTCGAAGCCGCGGAACTCGACGATGTGCAGGCGCGCCTGTTTGACGCGGCGGTGTTCGTCCAGCAGCAGCGTGACCTTGCCGTGGCCCTCAACGCGGCTCACAGGCTCGATCACCACGCGGTTCAGGCCGGATGGGTCTTCAGCGGTTTCGAGTGGGCTGGGCATGGGTGTGATGGGGGTGTGGGCGGCTCAGTCGAAACGGCGCAGGTCTTCAGGCAGCACGGGTGCACGCTGTTCAAGCATGGCCATGATCAGCTCGCGAAAGGCCGCGGCCGGTGGCGGGCAACCGGCCAGGGTGTAGTCGATGGGCACCACTTCGTGCAGCGGCAGCACCTTCTTGAGCAAGGGGGGCAATTCGGGGTCTTGCGGCACCTGAGGGTTGAGCACATCGGTGCCCAGATAGGCCTCGGCCACCAGCTCCGACACCGGGATGCCATTGCGCAAGGCCGGCACGCCGCCATACATGGCGCAGGCGCCCACGGCCACCAGTACCTTGCAGCGCTGCCTGAACTGGTGCAGCACCTCGACGTTCTCGCGGTTGCACAGGCCGCCTTCAATCAGACCGATGTCCACGCCTTGTTCGCTCACCTGCTTGATGTCGGTCAGCGGGCTGCGGTCGAACTCGATGTGCTCGATCAGGTCGGCCAGGGCTTCATCCACATCCAGAAAGGACATGTGGCAGCCAAAGCAGCCGGCCAGCGAGCACGTGGCAATGCGCAGCTTGCGGCTCATGTGTCCTCCGGGCGCTGGGCGATGTCGGCATGGTCGTAATGCCGCTGGCCGATGGGGATGACAAAGCCTTGCCGCTTGGGCATGAGCGCGCCCGTCGGGCAGATGGACAAGGCGCGGTCGGTGGCGGCCACGGCGCTGTCTTTCAAGGTGCCGCTGGGGCTGTTGATCAGCAGCTCGGTTTTCAGGCCGCGGCCACCGATGGCGAACACGTTCTTGCCGTCCACCTCGCGGCTGGCGCGCACGCACAGTTCGCACAGCACACAGCGGCTGCGGTCCAGCAGCACGTCGGGGTGCGTGGCATCGACCGCGTGCTGCGGGTATTCGTGCACGAAGTGGGTGTCCTGCATGCCCAGGTGGTAGCCCAGGGCCTGCAGGTGGCAGTTGCCGCTTTTCTCGCAGAAGGGGCAGTGGTGGTTGCCCTCCACGAACAGCATCTGGATGAGGCGTTGGCGGTCGAGGTTGATGTCGGGCGCTTCGGACTCGACTTCCATGCCCGCGCTGGCCGGCATGGTGCACGAGGTGACCGTGCGGCCCTTGATGCGCACGCTGCAGACCTTGCAGCTGCCGATGGGATCGAAGTCGGCGTGGTGGCACAGGTGCGGGATGTAGGCGCCGGCAGCTTGCGCGGCCTGCATGATGGTCTGGCCAGGCTCGAAGGGGATGTCGCGGCCATCGAGCTTGAAGGTCGCTTGGGGGCTCGTGCTCATGCGGGCCTCCGTGCCAGCGTGGGCGTGTTGGCGTGCATGTCGGCATGCGTATCTGTGGTCCTGTCTGCAGTCACGCCGAAGCTCATGTCGGCTGTGGCTGCATCCAGGTCAAAGGCCTGCTCATCAGGCACCAGGCGGCGGTCGATCTGATCGGGGAAGTGCTGGATCACGTCCAGCAGCGGGTGGGCGGCGGTCTGGCCCAGGCCGCAGTGGCTGTGGTGTTGCATCAGGCTCGCGGTTTCTTTCAGGCGGTTGATGTCCGAGGCGCTGGCGTGCCCGCCGATGAGGCGCTCGGCGGTTTCGACCAGCTGGCCGCAGCCCACGCGGCAGGGGGTGCAGAAGCCGCATGACTCATGCGCGAAGAAGCGTGTGTACTGCGCGGCCACGTCCACCATGTCGCGGCTGCGGTTGAACACGGTGAACGCGCCGCCCGTAGGCAGGTCTTCAAAGCTGATCTGGCGCTGCAACTGGCTGGCATCGATCAGCTTGCCGGACGGGCCACCCACCAGCACGGCCTGCACATCGGTGGCGCCGCTGTCGGCCAGCACTTCGGCCACGGTGACGCCCCAGGGCACTTCGTACAGGCCGGGGCGGGCCACGTCGCCGGCCACACTGAGGATGCGGGTGCCGCGTGAAGCGCCCGTGCCCTGTGCCGCAAACCAGTTGCTGCCGTGCACCGCGATCTGCGCCACCTGCACGAAGGTTTCCACATTGTTGTTGACCGTGGGCAGGCCGAGGTAGCCACGGTCCACAGGGAAGGGCGGGCGGGTGCGAGGGATGCCGCGTTTGCCCTCGACCGATTCGATCAGCGCCGTTTCTTCACCGCACACATAGGCGCCGGCGCCCATGTGCAGAGTCACGTCAAATGCCAGACCGGATCCGGACACGGATGCGCCCAGCAAGCCTTGTCCTCGCCGAGCTTGAAGCACATCACGCAGATGCGGTTCGATGAACTCGTACTCGCCGCGCACATACAGAAAGCCTTGTGTGGCCCCGACCGTGAGCGCCGCCAGCGTCATGCCTTCGATGAGCTCGTGCGCCCATTGCATCAGCAGCATGCGGTCCTTGAAGGTGCCGGGCTCGCCCTCGTCTGCGTTGCAGGTGATGGCGCGCGGCCCGGGGGCCTTGCGGCAGGCCTGCCACTTCTGCCAAGTGGCAAAACCCGCGCCGCCACGCCCGCGCAGGCCGGAGGCCCGCAGCTCATCGAGCATGGCATCAGGGCCCACAGCCAGCATGCGCGTGATGGCATGCCCGGGCGCAATGGGGTGTTGCAGGGTGAGGTTGTGGCGCCAGACCGGGTTGCTCACTTCAAAGAAGTCGGCAGGCCATTCCTCCAGTGGCGTGGCACTCTGGATCAGGTCGGTGACCTCGTCGGCGCGGCGCGGGGTCAGGCGGGTGAGCGGGCGGCCATTGATCAACCCGGCAGGGCCTTGATCACACAGCCCCGTGCAGGAGGTGCGGTGCAAGGAGACGAGGCCGTCATCGCGCGTCTGTTCGGGCGTCACATTCAACCGTTCGCTCAGGCGCTGCAGGATGGCTTCGCTGCCCAGCATGCGATCGGTCGCGCTGTCGCTCAGGTAGAGCGAGTAGCGGCCACGCGGCTCGAAGCTGAGGAAATGGTAGAAGCTCACCACGCTGCGCACGGCCGCGTAGCTCAGCCCCCAGGTCTTCACCAAGGTCTCGATGGCCCAGGGCGGCACGTGATGGAAGCGGGCCTGCACTTGCCGCAGCACCTGCAGCAGATCAGCCGGCCCCGCCTGGTAGCGTTGCAGGATGTCGCTGATGTCGTGGGTGCTGGTGTGAGCGGGCATGCTTCAAAGTATCCGGTACGTGTGACGGCTTCTTGTCAGCAGATGCGGGGTAAGGGCTCGCCCATCAGCCAGTCCAGCATGCGTTGCCCGCCAAAGGTGGTGCGCATGCGAACCTGCCCGGCGGGGCCTGCTGTGACGTGGCCGATGTGGCAGGCCTGGCGGCCCAAGGGGTGCGCACGCATGGCATTCAACAGGCGCTCGGCATCGCTGGCGGCACAGATGGCGATCAGCTTGCCCTCGTTGGCCATGTAGAGCGGGTCCAGCCCCATGAACTCGCAAGCAGCGGCCACGGTGGGGTTCACGGCGATGGCGCTTTCATCGAGTTGCATGCCTACACCCGAGGCCACGGCGATCTCATTGAGCGTGGTGGCCAGGCCGCCTCGTGTGGGGTCGCGCAGCACTCGCAGGGCCGCGCCGGTGTCCAGCATGTGCGCCACCAGGCCATGCAAGGCTGCACAGTCGGATGCGATCGGGGCATCAAAGCGCAAGCCTTCGCGCTGGCTGAGGATGGCCACGCCATGGTCGCCCACGGTACCGGACAGCAGCACGGCATCACCCGCCTGGGCCAGCCGGCCCGACAACTGCACGCCCGGCCGGCATTGGCCCAGGCCGGTGGTGCTGATGTAAAGCCCATCGGCCTTGCCGCGCTCCACCACCTTGGTGTCACCTGCCACGATGGCCACCTCGGCCTCGCGCGCAGCGCGCGCCATCGACTGCACCACGCGCTGCAGTTCGCTCAGCGGCAGGCCTTCTTCCAGGATGAAGCTCACGCTCAGGTACAGCGGCCGAGCGCCCATCATGGCCAGGTCGTTGACCGTGCCGTGCACCGCCAGGCTGCCGATGTCGCCCCCAGGGAAGAAGAGCGGTGAGACCACGTGGGCATCGGTGGCCATGACCAGCTTGCCGCCCGCCGTGCCCGGCGTCAAAGGCATGTCGGGCAGCAGGGCGCCATCGTCGCCGCCGTCTTGCCAGCCACCGGGCCAGGTCTGCGCGAAGGCGGGGCGGAACACCGTTTCGATCAGCTGGTGGCTGGCGCGGCCGCCTGCGCCGTGGGTGAGGTCAATGCGCCCGTGCTTGAGATCCAGCGGGCGGACGTAGGCGGGCTTGGCAGCCGTGGACGGGATGTCACTCATGCGGCGACCTCATCGGCTTGGTGCCGGCCATAACGGTAATGCGCCGCACAGGCGCCTTCGGAGCTCACCATGCAGGCGCCCGTGGGTTGATCGGGTGTGCAGATGGTGCCGAACAGCACGCAGTCTTGCGGGCGTTTGTGGCCACGCAGGATGGGCCCGCATTCGCAGCGTGGGTGATCGGGCACCACGCGTGTGCTCAGAGCGAAGCGCAGCTCGGCGTCCATGTCGGCGTAGCGATCACCCAGGCGCAAGGCGCTGTGCGGCATGCTGCCCAGGCCGCGCCACTCGAATTGATCACGCAAGGCAAAAACTTCATCGGTCAAGGCGATGGCCCTTGCATTGCCTTCGCGGTTGACCGCGCGCGTGAATTCGTTTTCCACCTCGGCACGGCCTTCGTTGACCTGGCGGATCAGCATCAGGACGGCTTGCATCACGTCCAGTGGCTCGAAGCCGGCGATCACCACGGGCAGGTGGTAGTCGCTTGCAAAGACCTCATACGGGCGTGAGCCGATGATGGTGGACACATGCGCCGGGCCCACCAGCCCGTCCAGCGCCACAGGCTCGGGCTGATCCAGGATGGCGTGCATGGCCGCGGGCGTGAGCACGTGGTTGCACAGCACGCTGAAATTGCGCAGGCCTTCACGCCGGGCCGTCTGGATGGCCACGGCCGTGGGCGGTGTGGTCGTCTCGAAACCGATGGCCAGGAAGACCACTTCGCGGTCTGGCCAGGTGCGGGCCAGTTGCAAGGCGTCGTCCACCGAATAGACCACGCGAACATCGGCACCTTGTGCGCGAGCGCCCATCAGGCTCAGGCCTTTTGATGCGGGGATGCGCAAGGTGTCGCCATAACTGGCCAGGATGACGCCGGGCCGGCGCGCCACCTCGATGGCCATGTCAATGCGGCCAATGGGCAGCACGCACACCGGGCAGCCCGGGCCGTGGATCATCTGCACTTGCGACGGCAGCAGGTCCAGCACGCCGTAGCGGGCCAGTGCATGCGTGTGGCCGCCGCAGAACTCCATGAAGCGGTAGAGCCGATCAGGGTGCACCTCGTTCGCCATCGCTTGCGCAAGCTGCTGTGCCAGCTGGGGGTCACGGAATTCGCTGACGTACTTCATGGCGCGCTCGGTTGTTCATCAGCGGCCATCTGGGCAAACAGGGCCAGGGTCTGTCGGGCTTCGTCCTGATCGAGCCGGGTGAGCGCATAACCCACGTGCACGATCACGTAGTCATCGAGCTGGACTTCATCGAGCAGGGCCAGCGAGACTTGCTTGCGCACGCCACCCATGTCCACCGTGCCGTGCTGGCGGGTGGCGTCGATGTCGATCACGCGGGCTGGTAGGGCGAGGCACATGGGGCTTGTTTGATCAGTCTCTGGCGGGCAACCCAGGCTTGCCCAAGGCTCAGGCCGCCGTCACCACAAGGGTATTGTGCCGGGCGCCAGACCTGCAAGCCCTGGACGACCAGGTTGCTGTACAAGGCGTCGTCCAGCAGTCGGTTGGCCAGGCAACCACCCGACAGCACCACGGTGTTCACACCGCGGCGTGCGCAGGCCTGGGCGGCCCAGTCGGCCAGGGCCGTGGCCATGGTGGCGTGGAACACCGCTGCCGCGTGAGCCGCGTCGTGCTGGTCGGCCAGCCAGTTCATCAGGGGGCGCCAGTCCAGCACCAGGTCGTCGGTGATCTGCCAGCCCCCTTTCAAGGGCTCGGCGGGCCCATGGGCGCTGGCCAGGCTTTCCAGGCGCATCGCTGCCTCGGCTTCGAAGCGTGATTGGGTGTAGGGGGCCAGCACGTCAAGCAGCCCGGCTGCGGCATCGAACAGCCGGCCCAGGCTGGTGGTCTGGGCGTGTCCATGGGCAATGGGTGATTGGCCTGCGGCGGCACCCGGCGTGCTGCCTTGTTGCAACCATTGCTGCAGCAGGCCTGATTGCTGAATCGACGCGAAGCGCACGCTGATTTCCTGGGTGCGACCGAGCGCGTGCAGCAGCGATGCGGCCATGCGCCAGGGCTCGCGCACCGCGGCGTCGCCACCGGGCATGACCAGGGGCCACAGATGGCCCAGGCGCTCGCACAGGTCTTCCTGCACGGCCAGCAACTCACCGCCCCAGACCATGCCGTCGCTGCCCAGGCCATGGCCATCCAGGGCCAGCCCGATCACCGGGCCGTGCACACCCTTTTCATCGACGTGTTCGGCCAGCACGGCGGCCACATGGGCGTGGTGGTGCTGGACCTGGATCAGCGGCAGGGCCTGCACGCCTGAGGCCGTGGAGGCGCGGCTGTGGGCCATGTGCGCCGCCAGGATGGTGCTGAAGAAGTCGGGGTGCAGGTCACAGGCCAGGGCGTCGGGCTGGGTGCGCAGCCAGCCGGGCCAGATGTCGGCCATGCGGGTGAAGACCACGCGGGTGTCCACCGAATCCAGATCGCCCACGTGTGGCGACACCATGGCGCGGTCGCCCTGGGTGATGCACAAGGTGCTTTTGAGCAAGGCCCCCATGGCCAGCACGGAAGGCGCGATCTGCTGTTCGTCCTGGCCCTTGCCGGGGCGCGTGGGCAGGGCCACGGGCATGGGCGCATAACCCCGGCTGCGGCGGATGAAGCAGGCCGAGCCATCGGGCCGCACGCGCAGCACCGAGTCATCGTTGCGCGCCAGGATGTCGCGGTCGTGCAGCAGCCAGCCATCGGCGAGTTCGGCCAGTTCCAGCTGGGCTGTTTCGTTGTCGATCACCAGGGGCGAGCCGCTGGCATTGCCACTGGTGACCACCAGCACCATCTCCCGCGGGCGCGTCAGCCAGTCGGTGCCGGCAGGGCGCCCCGCCGCTTCATGGAACAGCAGGAAGTGGATGGGGGTGTAGGGCAGCATCACGCCCAGCCAGGCCAGGTCGGGCGCTACGCCCGGCATCTCGCGTCGGGCGCGCTCTGATTGGGCCAGCAACACGATGGGGCGTTCGGCCGACTGCAGCCAGCGCTGCTCGTGCGGCGTCATCGAGGCCCAGGGTGGGATGGACGCCGGGTTGGCCATCATCACGGCCAGGGGCTTGGCATCGCGGCGTTTGCGTTGGCGCAGCCGTGCCACGGCATCGGGCTGGCGGGCATCACAGACGAGGTGGAAGCCGCCCAGCCCTTTCACCGCGAGGATGCCGCCTTCCTGCAGCAGCTTCAGGCCGGCGGCAATCGGGTCTTGCTCATCCAGGCTGCCGTCGGTCTGCTTGAGCCACAGGCGTGGGCCGCATTCCGGGCAGGTGTTGGTCTGGTGGTGAAAGCGGCGGTCGGCGCCCTGCTTGTATTCGGCTTCGCAAGCCGGGCAGGGCAGGAAGCGCGCCAGGCTGGTGTGGCCGCGGTCAAACGGCAGGCTGCGCGTGACGGTGTAGCGAGGGCCGCATTGCGGGCAGTTGATGAAGGCATGGCGCCAGCGCCGGTTGCCCAGGTTGAACAGCTCGGACAGGCAACGCGCGCACACGCCCAGGTCAGCGCCGATGGTCGCCATGTGGGGGTGCGCGGTGTTGACGCTGGCTTGAATCTCGAAGGGCTTGCCGGGTGCTGCGGGCGGTTCCGGGGCCGTGGCGGTGAGCACGTCCACCTGCTCGACCCTGGCAGGTGACGGGGCCTGCCACAGGCGTTCTTGCAAGGTGTCCAGCAAAGGGGCATCGCCGTGCAGGTCGATCTCCACGCCAAAGCTCGTATTGCGCACCCAGCCGATCAGGCCCAGCGCCGTGGCCTGCTGCCAGACCCATGGGCGGAAACCCACGCCCTGGACCTGCCCGCGCACAGCTAGGCGGCGGTGCATTGCTGCTCCAGCCAGCCCATCCAGTCATCGAAGCCCTGGCCGGTGGTGGCCGAGAGCGCGATGACGGCGGCATCCGGGTTGACCTGTCGGATGAAGCCCATGGCCTTGTCCATGTCGAAGCGCAGGTGCGGCAGCAGGTCGCACTTGTTGAGCAGGATCAGGCCGGCGGCCTGGAACATGTCGGGGTACTTGAGGGGCTTGTCTTCGCCCTCGGTCACGGAGAACACCAGCACCTTGGCGCGCTCGCCCAGGTCAAAGGCGGCCGGGCAGACCAGGTTGCCGACGTTTTCGATCATCAGCACGCCGTGATCCAGTGCGGGCAGGTGATGCAGCGCATCGTGCACCATGCGGGCATCCAGGTGGCAGCCCTTGCCGGTGTTGATCTGGATGGCGCTCACGCCCGTGGCGCGGATGCGCTCGGCGTCGAAGCTGGTTTGCTGGTCGCCCTCGATCACGGCCACGGGGCGGTGGGCTTGCAGGCGTTGGACGGTTTCCACCAGCAAGGTGGTTTTGCCTGAGCCTGGGCTGGAAACGAGGTTGAGCGCCAGCGTATGGTGGGCCGCCAGATGCTCGCGGATGTGGGCCGCGACGTGGTCGTTGCCGGCCAGGATGTCCTGCTCCAGCTGCAGCACGCGGGTGTGCATGTCGCCGGCGTGCGCGTGCGTATGACCGTGCCCGTGCGCTGGCCCGTGCACATGGCCATGTTCATGCACATGGTTTTCGGCGGGCTCGCAACCACAGATGGTGCACATGGGCGTTCCTGATTCTGGCCGAGGATGCTGTCAAGGGTAGCGCAATTCACGCTCAGGTCAATGGCAGTGGGGCGCGCGACACACCGCGATTTGACGCTAAATTTGACGCCAGTGAAACCTTGTCAGCCAGGAGAGCCAGCAGCATGAGCGATTTCCCCAAGGACATCTACACCGAGCCCTCCAATGTGGATGTGGACACCCTGAAAAACCTGGGCCCCTTGCGCGGCATGGCCGGCATCTGGCAGGGCACGCGCGGCCTGGATGTCAAGCCCAAGGCGGAAGGCGCGAAGAAGCAGGCCTACGTCGAGCGCATCGAGCTGCAACCCATCGACCCGCAGACCAACGGCCCGCAGCTGTTCTACGGCCTGCGCTATCACACCCATGTCACCAAGCCGGACCAGGTCAAGACCTACCACGACCAGGTCGGCTACTGGTTGTGGGAGCCGTCCACCGGCACGGTCATCCACACGCTGACCATCCCGCGTGCGCAGACGGTGATGGCGGTGGGCAAGGCCTCGGCCGATGCCACCAGCTTCGAGCTGGTCGCCACGCGGGGGCAACTGGACTACGGCATCTGCTCGACGCCGTTTCTGGAGCACGCCTTCCGCACGGTGGCATTCCGCATCCAGGTGACGATCAACCCTGATGGCACCTGGTCGTACGACGAAGACACCGTGCTGGAGATCAAGGGCCAGGACGAGCCCTTCCACCACCGTGATCGCAACACGCTCAGCAAGATCGCCGAGCCCACGCCCAATCCGCTGGCGCAGGCGCTTTACCAGACACCCTGATCTAACAGGCCGCTCCTGAATCAGGTCGCTCAGGGCTTTCGAGGCCAGGGCGGCAGTGTTTCGTAGCCAAACAGGTAGGGCACCACGCGGTAGCCCTTCACCAGGCCGCCATCGGCGGGGCGTTGGCTCAAACGCCGGTAGTCTTCAGCGCTCAGAGGTTGGATCTTGTCGGCGTCGCGCGAACGGCTGAATACCCCGTTGCGCCACTGGTAGACCTCGTCGACCTTTTCCTCGTAGCTGTACGAATGGTTGTGGTCATTGAAGTAATCGTCAAAGCGGTTGCGACCCATGTACAGCGCATTGGAGCCCTCATAGCCCGTCTTGTGGTGGGTCTTGGGGTCGGTGTTGAGGATGTAGATCCAGTCGCCCGGCACGAAGTTGCCTGGCGCGACGTTGTAGTGCATCTTCATCAGTTTGCCGGGACGATCCTTCTCGCGCGGGTCGAAGTCCTCCTCGAAAAACCACATGTCGCCGGGTTCGATGTTGACCAGCGGGTCGCCATTGACGAACACCCGCTGGTCGACCAGCGCCGTGGTGGCCGGGGCGGCCTTGATGCGGCGGTAGTAGTCCGTGATGCCTTGCAGCACGACCAGCTTGGTGGCGGTGTAGCAACCGATGGCATAACGGTCATGGTGGGTGAACGCATCCAGCAGGGCCGTGTGCAGGGCGCGGCCGCGGACCGGCGTGCCGTCCAGCCAGTAGCGGGTGTTCCATTGGGCGGGGCCCCCATCCGGCCAGACCCAGTGCAGGTGCTCCGACCAGGCGACGATGTTTTGCCGCAGGGCGACCTGGTCCTTGAGTGCCTGCAGGTCACAGGCGGCGCCGCTGAAGGTAGTTTGACGACCATGCTGCATGAGCGCCAGCATGATCTCCTTGCGCGATACCGTCTGGACGGACATCGGGGGCTTGCCGGCCTGCGGCAGGATCACGATGTCCTGCCCCACGTCGAATTCGGGCCGCTTGAACAGGTCCAGGGTATTGGTGTCGTCTGCCAGCGTGCGCAGTGTGTAGGACAGTGCACCGGTCTGCGCATCGGATGTGAGCTGGTAGAGCGCGGGGGCGATGCCCAGTTCGGCCAGGTAGCGCCCCATGCCGGTTTGAACGGCGGGTGCCAGGCTGCTGCCGCAGGCGAACGTGATGCCGTCCTGACGGGCCTGGGCCTGGGGTGCCAGGGCACCGGCGGCGGCGAGCAACAGGCATGCACGCCAGGGCGACGCGACAGAAGGGGGCGGGGTGAGGGGGGCGGTCTGGCAGGGCAACATCTGGCGCGTCAATCTTGGGCCGCTTTGGGTTCGGGGCAAAGTCCACACGGAAATGACAAAAGCCGGGAAACCCCGGCTTTTTGAACAAGGCCGCAAGCGGCTGTGTTGCAGTTTACTGGCTGGCGCCCGAAGCGGCCGATGCAGCCTTGTGGTGCTTCTTGCTCTTGTGAGCAGCCTTGTGGTGCTTCTTGTGCTTGGCAGGTGCCGATGCCGTGGCAGCCGGTTCGCCCATCGGGGCCGTCTGGGCTTGAGCAAAGGACATGCTGGCAAACAAAGCGAGAACCGATGCGACGAGGAGCGACTTTTTCATGACGAATGTCCTTCTGTGATAAACGAGCTCTGGTTGGAGCAGAAAGAGCCCCCGAAAGCCTCGAACAGGCTGGGGTACTGAACGATAACGCAGCTGTTTGACGAGTGGTTGACAGCGTTGGCAACATCAGACACAGGGTTTCAATGCAGCTCTAGGGGCTTGGCGCGCGCATGGGTTTTCCCGTAAGGGGCTTGAGTCCGCTTTGTGGTTCTGGATCAAAGCTGGAAGCCGACGATGCGGACCAGGCCTTCGAACAGCTCTCGGGCCGCAGAGGGCGCTTGCCGCGGTGCAGGCTCGCTCTCATCGGCCAGTTGCTGGGCCCATCCGGACAGCCAGTTGATGGCGTTGGCATCATAAAACGCCGTGTTCAGCTCGAAATTGAGGAACAGGCTGCGGCTGTCGAGGTTGGCCGAGCCGCACCACGCCACGCTCTCGTCCACGATGATGGCCTTGGCATGCAGCATGCGCGGGTACAGCCTGACATCGGCGCCCGCTGCGATCAAGGCGCGCAAGGCTGGGGACCGCGCCACATCGGCGAGCCGATGGTTGGAGCGCGCAGGAATGACGAGCGTGAGCTTCACGCCGCGGCGGCAGGCCATGCACCACGCGGTCAGCAGCGCGTCGTCGGGCACGAAATAGGGCGACACCAGCAGGATGCGTTGTTCTGCGCGGTAGGCGGCGGCCAGCAGCAGGGCGTAAAGGGTGTCATCCGCGTGGTCGGGGCCACTCGGTATCCATTGCAGCAGGGCGCCGCTGGTGGGGGCGGGCGGGGCCGCAATGGCCGCATCCACAAAGCCGATCTCGCCACTGGCCACCTGCCAGTCTTGCTGATAGAGGTCTTGCGCCTGCCGTGCCAGCGGGCCGCTGACCACGAAACTGATGTCAGTCCACACGGGCGTCGCGCCTTGCGTGACGAAGTACTCCGAGGCCAGGTTGCGCCCGCCGCTCCACACGTGCTGGCTGTCAACGATCACCAGCTTGCGGTGGTTGCGCAGGTTCACCCGCCCGCGGCGGATGTTGCGCAGCACCGGCATGAACAGCTGCAAGTCGACACCGTTGCGGCGCAGGGCTTGCCGCATCGAGCGCGGCGTGGCCCAGCTGCCCACGTCATCGAGCAGCATGCGCACCTTGACGCCTCGGCCCGAAGCGCGCCCCAGTGCGGCAGACAGATCGGCGGCCACCGGGTCATGGCCCAGCACGAAGGTGCAGATGTCGATGCTGTGCCGGGCCTGCTCCACCAGTTGCATGAGGTGCTTCAGCGCGGCCTGGCCGTCGGCTTGAAAGGTCACCGCGTGGTTGCGAGCCGGCGCAGGCAAGGCGAGCGCCTCACCCAGCTCCAGTGCCCAATGCGCCGCGGTGCCAGGCGGGCGCGCTGTGGCACCGCGCGGGCGGCCCGATGCGCGCGGCACCTTGCGCACGCCGAACAGCAGGTACAGCGGGATGCCCAGGTAGGGCAGCAAGGTGATCACCAGCACCCAGGCGAGCGCCGCGGAAGGATGGCGGTGCTGACGCGTGAGCCGGGTCGAGGTCAGGTAAACGAGCAGGCCTGCCAGCACCAGCATGCCGTGCTCCACGGCAATCAGCGACCAGTGCAGGTGGGTAATCATGTGGGACATGCTGGCGCGGCCGCGTGGTCTCAGGCGGGGCGCAGCTGCACGGCCGGCAGCAGGCGCGCCATGTCGGCAGGCTGGCTGAGCGCGGTGCCCGACGACAGCAATGCCGCAGCACCTGCGGCCATGGCCTGGCGCAGCGCCGTGGCCAGATCCTGAGACTGGCTCAGCGCCCAGACCAGCGCCGCCAGGAAGCTGTCGCCGGCGCCAATGGTGCTGGCCACTTCGACTTGCAGCGCCTGGGCGCGCCACGCCTGTGTGGCCGACACCAGCAGCGCGCCTTCTTCACCCAATGACAGCGCCACGATCTCGGTTTGCCCCTGCGCAATGAGCGCGCGGGCGGCGGCGCACCAGTCGGCTTCGGTGTCCAGGGGCAGGCCCGTCAGCTCACGCAACTCACGCAGGCTGGGTTTGACGAGGTGGACGCCACCGGCCTGCAGCGCGGCCCGCAAGGCTGGCCCGGATGTGTCGAGCACCATGCGGCTGCCCAGCGCCTGGACTTGGGCGGTGACCTGGGCGTAAAAGTCATCGGGGATGCCGGGGGGCAGGCTGCCGCTCGCAATGACATAGCGGGCTGAGGAGGCCAGGTCAGCGAGCCGCTGCAGGCTCGTTGCAGCTTCGCTCGGGCTCAAGGTCGGGCCGGGCAGCACGAACCGGAAGTCCTGCTGGCTGCCGGTCTCGTGCACGGAAAAGCTCTCGCGTGTCTCGCCGGCGATGTCGATGGCCTGCGCGGGGATGTGTTCAGCCTGCAGCAAGGCCTGCAGCACCTGGCCCGTGACGCCACCCGCGGTGAACAGGGCCAGCACATCGCCGCCCAGGCGGTGGATGACCCGCGCCACATTGATGCCACCGCCACCCGGGTGGTTCTGCGCGGCGGCGCAGCGCAGCTTGTGGTTGGGCACAACCCGGTCGATCGACGTGTAGATGTCGAGCGCGGGGTTCATGGTCAGTGTCAGGATGTCGGCCATGGGCCGCAGTTTATTTCGCTCCTGATGTTTTGCCGCCGCTGATGTCGGGCCGCAGCGACTTCAGCATCTCTGGCGTCACCGTGCCTTGCAAGACGCAGCCGAATCGGGTCAGCGAAGGGTCTTTCTCGTCGGCTTCGATGCGCAGCACACGTTCGACCGAATCCGGCGGGGATTCGGTGCCGCCTGGGGTCGCCACCTTTTGCCAACCGTTGGCGGGCTGCGCCGGGTCCCACAGTTCGGTGCGGGTGTACAGCTGCCCGTCCTGCAGCAGCCGCTCCTTGTCCCAGATCAGGTGCTGCGTGGCTTTGGCCACCTCTTGCGCGGGGGCGCGCAGCAGAAAGCCCCAGGCGAGGAAGGCGTCGTCGGCGCTCAGGCTCATGTGCGCGTCGAAATAGCCGACCACGTCCAGCCGCTCGGTGGGCAGTGGCGCATTGAAGTGGCGCACGCTTTGCTCCGGCACGGTGCGGTCCACGACCTTGAAGTAGGCGAACCCGGTGCCTTTCGCGAGATAGGGGTTGCCCGACAACTCGCTGGCGCGGCGGTGCAGGCTGGCAAAGAAGTGGCCATCGCAGCGTGATAACTCGGCCAGGAGGCTGTCAGGTTCGGGCGCGTTGCCCGCGCAAGCCGTGCCGGCCCATGCCAGCAGGACCAAGGTGGATACGGATGTCTTCAACGTCATCAAAGGAGCCTGTGCTTGTTCGGGTATCGCTGGTTGTCAATCGGCAGGTTGCCAATTGAACACGGGAGATGTGTCGCCGCGTTGTCAAGCACGCAAGCACGCGGCGGGCCATCCTACAAGCCGGCCTGTGAGTGGGTGAGCCCCCGGAATCAAGGATATTGCTGAACGTTAGGCGTGCGCGCCACAGTCGTGTCGCGCATCATGCTCAAGACGGCTGCCGGCGCTGTAACTCGCGGTAAAGCCCGGACTGGTCCAGCTCGGCAAAACCGTGTTGAGCCGCATCTTCATACAGGCCCGCCAGGTGCTGGGTGATGGGCGCATCAAAGCCCAGACCCGCAGAGGTGTGCAGGGCGTTGCGCAAATCCTTGAGCTGGATGGCCAGCGAGCCGCGCTTGGCAAAGTCACCCTCGACCATGCGCAGGCCATGCACCTCCAGGATGCGGCTCTCGGCAAAACCACCGCGCAAGGCCTGGCGAACGCGCGCCGGGTCGGCACCGCCGCGCTCGGCCATCAGCAGGGCCTCGGCCACCGCGCCGATGGTGATGCCCACGATCATCTGGTTGGCCAGCTTGGTCAACTGGCCCGAGCCCGCCGGGCCGACATGCACCGGGCGCCCCAGCACCTCCAGCACGGGCCTGGCCCGCTCGAAATCAGCCTCATGCCCCCCGGCCATGATCGCCAGGGTGCCGGCTTCGGCGCCGACGGTGCCGCCTGATACCGGCGCGTCCAGGGCCTGCACGCCTATCTGCGCCAGCCTGGCGGCGTGCTGCTGGGCCTGTTCCGGCAGGATGGAACTCATGTCGATCACCAGCGCGCCCGGTTTCAGGCTGCTGGCCGCGCCGGGCAGTGCCGGGTCGAACAGCACGTCGTGCACCACACCGCCGTGCTCCAGCATGGTGATGACGATGTCGGATTGCGCCACGGCCTCGGCGGGCGTGCTGGCCACGGTGGCGCCGTCGGCAGACAGGGCCTCTGCTTTGGCTCGGGTGCGGTTCCAGACCGTCAGCGGGTAGCCGGCAGCCAGCAGGCGGCGTGCCATCGGGGAGCCCATCAGGCCGCAGCCCAGGAGGCTGATCCGAGTCGTGTTGATCGTCATGGTCGGTTCAAAAAGTACGGTGTGGGGCCACCTCGGGTGGCCGGGGCGCTGTGGTTTGCTTGCAAATTCGGGTATCCCAGCTTCGGCGCGTGTGCGAAAAACCGCATATGTCGCGGAAACTCGGGGCAGATCCCTTGTTTGAAGGACAGCCAGGCGGGTTATTTTCGGCGAACATTCGCTGACTCATGCTTGGCACCAGGGAAGGCCGGGTGCCGGTCGATTCCATAAAACAATCTAATTCTTATGGCCCAAACCACAGAAGCTGAAGCGCTGCAAAGCGTGGCCTTGAATCAGAAGGTCCTGCATGCGCTGGACCAACTGGGCCTGGCGGTGCTGGTCAAGGACGTGGCAAGTGGCCGTTACGACGTGGCCAATGAAGCCGCAGCCAGGCTGCTTGGCCTGACCGATCGACATGTCGTCGGGGCGGTGGACGCGGAACTCTTCGATGCCGCCCAGGCCGTGGCCTTGCGTGCAGCAGACCAGCAGGCGCAAGCGGTGCCTGATGGCGTGCGCGCCGAACACAAGCTGGAATTGAGCACCGGGCGCCACGAGTTCGTGACCTGGCGCCAGGCCTTCACGGATGAAGCCAGCGGTGGCAACAAGCTGCTGTCTGTCTGGCAGGATGTGACCGAATCCCGCCGCCGCGAGGCCCAGTTGCAGACGGCGCTGGCCCAGCTGGAGCAGCAGCAAAAAGCCAATGACGCGCTGCGCCGCGATGTCGAGGACAACCAGGTCCGCGATGCGGTGTCCGGCTTGTACCATCGCGCCCATTTCGAAGAACAACTGCGCCGCGAGGCCGATCTCTCCAGCCGCGAGCAGCGCGAATTCGCCCTGGTGTCGGTGTCCATCGACAACCTGGATGAAATCCGCCGCATGCATGGTGTCGATGGTTGCGAGCGTGTGGTCGAGGCGCTGGGCCGCTTGCTGCGTGCCAACACCCGGGCCATGGACTCCCCATGCCGCCTCGGTGGCGACCGATTTGTCGTGTTGCTGTCCGGCGTGGGCCTGGCCACGGCGCACTCGAGGATGGAGCACTTGCGCCGCCAATGCGCGCAGCACATCGTGCCTTACAACGGCCAGCAGATCCCGTTCACGGTGGCCATGGGCGTGGCCAGCTTCCCGCACACCGCGGGTGGCATCGACGAGCTCATGCGCAGTGCAGACCGCGCCATGGCCTCGGCACGCGAGAAGGGCGGCAACCGCATCGCGCTGGCCAGCATCCAGTTCGTGCCGGCCAACTGATCATCGCCTGATCACGGCCTGCCAAGCCGACACAAAAGAAAACAGCCAGATCCCGAAAGGGTCTGGCTGTTTTGCATGAATCAAAGGCCCGCCGCAGACTGGTTGCCGCATTCCTGAACCCAGGGGATTCAGGTGGGCGAGGTCAGTGGCACTTCGGGTTCATCTGACGCGAGACGATCACACCAGCACCACAATATTCCAAGCCCTGGCTACGGATAGCATCGGTTCAAGGAAATAAAACAACCACGAACGCGACGGACGATTTCATTCTACGTGCTCTTGCCGGATTTGGCTGTGCAAATACGCCGTCTTGAGGGGCTTCTTGACAAGATCGTTCGATCAGATCAGGCCGCATCAAATCAGATGGCCGTCGCTGTCGAGCGCCTGATCCAGCCGGCTGATCAGCTTGTCGATGTACTCGGCCGTGGGCAGGGCCGGGTCGTCGTTGGCGGCCTGCGCTTGTTTGGCTGATGGCGCTTTGGCGGCCTCGGCAGGCCGTTCGGTGAGCATGTAGGCCAGGTTGAGCGCAGCCAGCACGGCGATGCGCTCACGGGCCTTGAGCTTGCCGCTGTCGCGGATGGCGCACATCTCGCGGTCCACCTGGTGCACGGCCTCCTTGAGGCGCTCTTCGCCACCTTCCGGGCAGCCCAGCAGGTAGCTCTGGCCCATGATGGAAACTTCAATCTGCTTCATGCGTGTCGGGCCTCGTATCAGGCGTCAGGGTGGGCGCTGCCATCGTGGCCGTCACCCGCTTCGCCCGGGTGCTGGGGCAGCTTGTCGATCAGGGCGTCGATGCGGGCGCGTGCCGCGGCCAGGCGCGCGCGCAGCGAGTCGCGCTCCTGCGTGGCCACGACCACCTGCTGCTCCAGCAGGGCATTGGTGCGGCGCAATTCTTCGTGGCGCAGCAGCAGGCGCTCAATGCGGTCCGTGAGTTCGTCGATTCTGGACATGGGCTGATCGTGGGACCCACCCGGTTCGGAGGGGCCTTGTGGCTCTACAGCAGAACAAACATTGTAGGCGCCTTACAATCCGCGCCGTTGGTGCTCGCACTGGGGTTCGCCCGGTGCAGTTAAACGGGAAGCAGGAAGGCTGCCGCGTCACGATTTTGCCGATGACGCCAGCCCCACCTGCGCTGCCCCCGCAACGGTCGGCGGTCGAGCCCTCACGGGTTCAGCTTGCGTTCACAACCACTGGTCACCTGAAAGCGACTGGGAAGGTTTCGCAAGCCGCACCGCCTAGCCCGGATACCGGCCGACAAGGGGCCTGGCCTTGCTCATCGAGCGGCGCCGGGCCATATCGCCCAATGCCTGCGGGGACGCTGGCGGGGGTTTTTGTCCTGTCTGATTCATCATGTTGTTTTTGAACTCGGTGCGCGTGGCACCCGGGGTGCGTTCGGCTTTGGCCGTGGCGTGTGGTTTGGCTTTGTCTGGCGTCGGAATGGCGCAGGCGCAGGATGGCGTGGAGCCGGTGGTGGTGACCGCCACGCGCCATGACACTAGAGTCTCTGAAGTGCTCTCTGATGTGACCCTGATCGATTCTCAAGAGATTCGACAAGCCGGAGCAACAACCACGCTGGCGGCCTTGCTGGGCCGTCAACCGGGGATCGAGTTCACGCAAAACGGCGGCCCGGGCGGGACCTCAAGCGTGTTCATCCGAGGCAGCAACTCCAATCACGTGCTTTTGCTGGTGGACGGCGTTCGGGTTGGCTCGGTGACAACGGGCAGCCCAACCTGGGAATACATGCCGCTGGAGCAGATCGATCATATCGAGATCGTGCGTGGCCCGGCTTCTTCGCTGTATGGCTCAGACGCCATTGGCGGCGTCATCCAGATCTTCACCAAGCGCGGGGAAGGCCCTTTGCAGCCTTTTGTTGAGGCCGGTTATGGCACCTACAACACATCGGCGTTGTCCACGGGCTTCTCGGGCAGTAAGGGCGGACTGCGCTACGGCTTGCAGGTGTCTAACAAGCGCAGCGATTCATTTTCTGCCATCAATAGTCCATCGAGCATCTATTACAACCCGGATAAGGATGGCTATCAGAGCACCAGCAGTTCAGGCAGTCTGTCCTACTCGCCGCTCAAGGGGCATGAATTCGGTGTCAACTACCTGTATTCGGATGGGTGGACTCGCTTTGATTCAGGTGGCATTTCTACGCCCGCAAGCGATGACTATAAGCAGAAAGAGACGCTCTACAGCGTCAGCCTTTACAGCCGCAATCAGCTGACAGACATCTGGACCAGCACGCTGCGGATCGGGCAGAGCACTGATGACAGTCGCAATCTGGACAATGGTGTGCGCTCATCCTTTTTCCGCTCGACGCAGACGCAATATCAGTGGCAAAACGATTTCAAGTTGCCTGTCGGGACGGCCCTGCTGGGGGTGGAGCGTCTTGAGCAACGTGTGGACTCCGATACCAACTTTGCAGTTAACAAGCGCGGCATCAATTCGATTTTGGCTGGCTGGTCTGGTCATGTGGATGATCACACCCTGCAGGTCAACGCCCGTCAAGACAACAACTCGCAGTTCGGTGACAAGGCCACTGGCATGTTGGCGTATGGGTACCAGTTGGCCAGCAACTGGAGAGCCGGTCTGTCATGGGGGACGGCGTTCAAGGCGCCCTCGTTCAACGACTTGTACTATCCCGCAGATGCATATGGGGATGTCAGCAACCCGAATTTGAAGCCAGAAACTGCGGTAAACAAAGAAGCCTCGCTTCACTACGAAGCAGTTGGCCTTGATGTATCGATCACCTACTACCAGAACGACATCAAGAACCTGATCCAGTGGGCACCGATCGATCCCACCTTCGTGACGACTTACGGCTATACCCCCTCCAATGTGGCCAGTGCCACGCTCACTGGTTGGACTCTGGCATCCAGCGGCAAGATGGCCGAGTACAAGGTGTCTGGTAGTCTGGATCTGCAAGATCCGAAAGATGATGTCCTGGGCAAGACACTCATCTATCGAGCCCAAAAGGCTGCCAAATTCGCCGTGAGTCGCGATATCGGCAACATGAATGTTGGAGGCGAAGTCCAGGCGTATGGCAGACGATTTGTGGACGCGGCGAATACGCAGGCTTTGGCTGGCTACGCCTTGTTCAACCTGACGGCGAGCTATCGCATGACGGATGGCTTGTTGGTCTTTGCACGAGCCAACAACGTCTTCGACAAAAAATATGTTTTGGTACAAGACTTCGCAACGCCCGGTGCCAGCTTGTTTGTTGGCATGCGCTATGTGCTGAAGTAAAGTCTTTTATCCTCATGCAGTCACACCACCTCATCATCGGCGGCCAACGCAGCGGCAAGTCGCGCCATGCCGAGCGGCTGGGTTTGAGGTGGCTGGCTCAGTCCGATGCGCACAGCGTGACCGTGCTGGCCACTGCTGTGGCCTCGGACGATGAGATGCGTGAACGCATCGCGCGGCATCGGGCGGATCGGCCTCAGGGCTTCGACACGGCGGAGGCGCCCGTGCATCTGGGGGCGGCCTTGCGTGCCGCCGCCGAGCCAGGGCGCCTGCTGATCGTGGACTGCCTGAGCTTGTGGCTGGCCAATGCGCTGATGCCCATGCATGCGCCAGACCATGTCCCGAGCCCTGTGTCGATGGCCACGGCGCAGGCAGTCTGGTCGGACCTGCGGATGGATCTCCTGTCTGCCTTGAAGGAAGAATTGGCCAGCCCTGTGCTGCTGGTGTCCAACGAGATCGGCTGCGGTGTGATCCCGATGGGGGCGGAGGTTCGGCACTTCGTGGATGAGCTGGGCCGGCTCAATCAGGACGTGGCGCAGGCGTGTGCACAGATCACCTTGATGGCCGCCGGGCAAGCCTTCACCCGTGATGTCGAGGTCTGGGCATGAGCGCACCGATGAGTGCCAGAACAAGCAACCTGATGCGCGGGCTGGGCCTGTGTCTGCTGGCGGCCATCCTGGCCTTGTTGTCGGGGGAGCCTGCGCATGCCAGCGCCATCAGCGTGGTTGATGACCAGGGTGCGACGGTGCACCTGGACAGGCCGCCACAACGCATCGTGACGATGTTGCCTTCCTTGACGGAGACCGTCTGTGCGCTGGGTGCTTGCGGCAAGGTGGTGGCCACTGATCGATGGTCCAACTGGCCGGCTACCGTGCAAGCCTTGCCCAAGCTGGGCGGGCTGGACGATGCCAACATCGAATTGATCGTGGCGCGGCGGCCGGATCTGGTGCTGGTGGCGCCTTCTTCACGCGTGGCCAGCCGCTTGCGCGCGCTGGGCCTCACGGTGGCCGAGCTGGATGCGCAGGACCTGCCCCAGGTGCAAAGGCTGTTCAACAAGGTGGCCGTGTTGATCGGGCAGCCACAGGCCGCAGCCGTGCGCTGGCAGGCCATGCAGGCCGAGGTCGACGTGGCCGCTGCGGGTGTGCCGGCCAAGGTGCGCGGTGCACGTGTGTATGTCGAAGTGGGCTCGACGCCTTATGCCGCGGGTGAAGCCTCGTTCATCGGGCAGTTGCTGACAAGGCTGGGTGCGGCCAACGTCGTGCCCGCATCCTTGGGGCCTTTTCCCAAACTCAACCCCGAGTTCGTGGTGCGTGCCCAGCCTGATCTGATCATGATGCCCGCGGATGACGTGGCCGGCTTGTCGGCGCGGCCTGGTTGGGCGCGCATGAAGGCGGTGGCAGCCGGGCAGGTCTGCCCCATGACGCATGCCGACTATGACCTGCTGGCCAGGCCTGGCCCTCGGCTTGGGCTGGCGGCGGGTGTGTTAGCGCGTTGCCTGAGCAACTACGCAAGCCGCCTGCCTGCCTCGCACAAGGGGCAGCCATGAAGAACCCGCCAGCCTGGCTGGGTGTGGCCGCGCTGTGCGTGCTGATGCTGGCGCTGGTCTGGGCCGGGCTGAGCCTGGGCAGCACAGGCTGGCAGTCGCCATTGGTGGCCTGGTCCGATGAGAGCCTGCGCCAGATCGTTTGGGAGATCCGCGCGCCGCGCACCTTCGGGGCCTTGCTGGTGGGCGCTTTGCTGGGCCTGGGTGGTGCGGTGGCACAAGGCCTGTTTCGCAATCCGCTGGCCGAGCCGTATCTGCTAGGCAGTTCGTCGGGGGCGTGCCTGAGCATGGTCCTGATGCTGACGGTGGGGCAGTCCTGGGCGGTCTCATCGGGTTGGTTGGCGGGCCTTGGCTTGACGGGCGCCGCCTTCATCGGCGCCGTGGGCGGCGTGTCCTTGACATTGATGCTGTCGCGAGGCGCCACGCAGACCATGCGGCTTCTGCTGGGCGGTGTGGTGGTGGGCGTGGTGCTCGGTGCCCTGACCGAACTCGTGTTGCTGTGGTCCGCCGAGGCCTGGCGCACCATGCGCGCCTTCATGCTGGGCAATACCGCCATGCTGAGCTGGCAGGCCTGCGGCTTGATGGGCCTGGTGCTGGCGGTGACCTTGCCTGTGGCCTGGACCTTGTCCCGCGTGCTGGACGCCCTGAGCCTGGGTGAGGACACGGCACGCACCCTGGGCATCCCATTGGGGGCGGCCCGTGGCGTGCTGGTCGGCGTGCTGGCCCTGAGCACGGCCGCGGCCGTGGCGCAGGCCGGGCTGGTGGCCTTTGTGGGCCTGGTGGCGCCTCACCTCGCGCGGCCGTGGGCTGGCGCGCGGCATGCATCCATGCTGTGGGCTTCCAGTTTGCTGGGCGGTACGCTGTTGCTGGCCGCCGATGTGCTGGCGCGTGGCCTGATCGCGCCGCAGGAGTTGCCCGTGGGCGTGCTGACTGCCGTGATGGGCGGGGTCTATCTGCTGGTGTTGCTGCACCGGAGAGCCGCATGAGCACCACGCGCCACCACCCGCTTGCCATCGAAGCCACCCGCCTGTGCGCCAGCCATGGTGAGCGCCAGGTGCTGCACGACGTGGGCCTGCGCGCGCAGACCAGCGAGTGGCTGGCCATCGTGGGGCCGAACGGGGCGGGCAAGTCCACCTTGTTGCGCTGCCTGGCCGGCCTGATGGCACCGCAGTCCGGCGAGATCAAGTTGCAAGGGCAGGCGCTGGCCCACTGGCCGAGTCGGGCCCGTGCGCGGCATCTGGCCTGGCTGGGGCAGGATGCGGGTGGCGACCCTGCCATGGCGGTGCGCGATGTGGTCGCGCTGGGGCGCGTGCCGCATCAGGGCTGGTTGGGGCTCTCCGGCATGCGGGCGGCCGATCGTGGCGCCGTGTCTCAAGCGCTGCAGGACAGCGACATGGCCTGGGCTGCCGACAGGTGCATGGCTGCGCTGTCCGGGGGCGAGCGCCAGCGTGTTCACCTGGCGCGCACATTGGCCGTGCAGGCACCTGTCATGCTGCTGGACGAGCCCGTGTCGCACCTGGATGCCCCTCATCAGCGCATGCTGGCCCGTGTGTTGCGGCGCGAAGCCGACAAGGGGCGTTGCGTCGTCAGCGTGTTGCACGAGTTGCCGCTGGCCCTGGCTGCTGATCGCCTGCTCGTCATGCAGGCGGGCCGCGTGGTGATGCAAGGCCACCGCGATGACCCTGCTGTGCACCGCGCCATCGAATCCGTTTTTGATCAGGCTGTGACCATCACCCGCGTGGCGCAACGCTGGGTCGTCCTGCCATCCTTTTGAGGTACCTGCCACCATGGACATCCAAAACCCTCCGACCGAAGCCCCTCAACAGCAAGAGCGCGCCGAGCGCCGTGGCCTCCTGATTGTCAACACCGGCGATGGCAAGGGCAAGAGCACGGCTGCATTCGGCCTGGCCCTGCGTGCCCACGGCCGTGGCAAGCCCGTCAAGATCTTCCAGTTCATGAAGGTGCCCAGCGCACGCTTTGGCGAGCACCGTGCCTTCGAACAACTGGGCGTGCCCATCGAGGGCCTGGGTGACGGCTTCAGCTGGAAGAGCAAGGACCTGGAGCGCTCCGCCGAGCTGGCGCGGCAAGGCTGGGCGCGTGCCGCCGAGGCCATCCGCAGCGGCGAGTTCTTCCTGGTGGTGCTCGACGAGATGACCTACCCGATCATCTACGGCTGGGTGCCGCTGGACGAGGTCGTGCAGACCCTGGTGTCCCGCCCCAAGGAGGTCCACGTGGTGATCACGGGCCGTGATTGCCCGGCGGAAATCATCGCCGTGGCGGACACGGTCAGCGAGGTGCGCAAGATCAAGCATGCCTACGAGGCGGGCATCCCCGCGCAGCGTGGCATTGAAGACTGAGCCGGCACCGGCATGAGCGCGCGTGCTGTCATGGTGCTGGGCACCAGCAGTGGGGCCGGCAAAAGCTGGCTGACCACCGCCTTGTGCCGCTGGTACGCGCGGCAAGGGCTCAAGGTAGCGCCGTTCAAGGCGCAGAACATGAGCAACAACGCCCGCGTCGTGCCAGGGCTCGGTGGTGATCTGGCTACCGAGCTGGGTGAGATCGGTTCGGCCCAATACTTTCAGGCCCTGGCTGCGCGCACCGTGCCTGACGTCCGCATGAACCCGGTGCTGCTCAAGCCCGAGTGCGACACCGCCAGCCAGGTGGTGGTGATGGGTCAGGTGCGGCGTGACTACTCGACCATGCCCTGGCGCTCGCGCAGCGAGCTGCTGTGGCTGCATGCTGAAGCAGCATTGGCCTCGCTGATGGCAGATCACGATGTGGTCGTGATCGAAGGCGCGGGCTCACCGGCCGAGATCAACTTGCATGACAACGATTTCGTCAACATGCGCGCTGCGCTGGCTGCCCGGGCCGCCTGCCTGCTGGTAACGGACATCGACCGGGGCGGTGCCTTTGCCCATCTGTACGGCACGCATCAACTGCTGCCTGCACACGAACGCGCCCTGATCAAGGGCTTCGTGCTCAATCGTTTTCGGGGTGACGCCACCTTGCTGGAACCGGGCCCTGCGCAATTGCAGGCGCTCACGGGCGTGCCCACGCTGGCCGTGCTGCCCATGCTGCGTGGCCATGGCCTGCCCGAGGAAGACGGCCTGTACGACGACCATGGCTCTTTGAGTGGTTCGCGCAACCTGGCCACACGGCGCATCGCCATCGTGGCCTACCCGCACATCAGCAACCTCGACGAGTTCCAGCCCCTGCGCAACTTGCCCGATGTGCGCATCGTGTGGGCACGCCAGCCACGTGATCTGGATGGCGCCGATTGGGTCATCCTGCCTGGCTCCAAACACACCCGGGCCGACCTGGCCTGGTTGCAAGCGCAAGGCTTGGGCCACGCCATCCAGGCCCACGCTGCGCAAGGGCGGGCGGTGCTGGGCATCTGTGGTGGCCTTCAGATGCTGGGCCACAGCGTGCAGGATCACCATGGCGTCGAGGGCCTCGGGGCGGCGGGCGCCACGGCCACCAGTTCGCTTGGCCTGGGCTTGCTGCCCATCGAGACACACTTTGCGCAGGCCAAGTCGCTGCGCGCCGTGCAGGTTGAATGCCGCGCCAGGCCTGGTCTGCCTGCTACCGCCTGGTCAGCCTTGCACGGCCTGTGCTTTGAAGGCTACGAGATCCACCATGGCCAGACCAGCTGGGCGGAGGGGCCAACATCGCCCCAAGCACTCATCACCGACGACGCGGGTACGCCGCTGGGCTGGCAACGCGACGAGGTGCTGGGGCTGTATGTGCACGGCCTGTTCGAGTCGCCTGCTGTCTTGCGGGCGCTGTTCGGCCAGCATGTGCGCACCCTGGATGCGGTGTTCGATGGCCTGGCCGATGTGATCGATCGCCATTTTTTACCCGGCTCCTTGATGCGTTTGCTGCAACGCTGATGGCCGGCGCGCTTTGAATGCCCCTTTACCTGAACCCACTACAACATGTCTTTTGCTCTCCCTTCGATCTCCGATCTCTCCCAAGCCGAACTGGCGCAAGGCCTGCAGCACCTGATCGACCACAAGACCAAACCCCTGGGCGCACTTGGGCAGCTTGAAACGCTGGGCCGCCAACTGGGCCTGATCCAGTCCAGGCTGGATCCGCAACTGGTGCAGCCGCAGATGGTGGTGTTCGCGGGCGACCATGGCCTGGCCGCGCGAGGCGTGTCGGCCTACCCGAGCGACGTGACCTGGCAGATGGTCGAGAACTTCCTGGCCGGTGGGGCGGCGGTGAGCGTGCTGGCACGCCAGCATGGCCTGGCCCTGACTGTGGTTGATGCCGGCGTGGCGCATGACTTCGCACCGCGTGCCGGGCTGCAGATCCGCAAGGTGGCACCCGGTACGGCTGACAGTTCTCGCCAGGCGGCCATGAGCGCGGCGCAATGCGAACTGGCCATCGCGCAGGGCCAGGAGGTGATCCGCAGCTTGCCAGGCAACACCGTGCTGCTGGGTGAAATGGGCATCGGCAACACATCGAGCGCCACCTTGTTGATGGCGCGCCTGCTGGGTGAGCCCTTGCTGGCCTGCGCCGGCCGTGGCACGGGCCTGGACGACACGGCCTACCAACGCAAGCTGGACATCTTGCGCGAGGTGCTCTCGTTGCATGTGGACGCGGTTTCGCCCATGGCCACGCTGGCCGCCTTCGGTGGCTTCGAGATCGCGATGATGGTGGGTGCCATCCTGCAGGCAGCCGCTGAAAACCGCGTGATCGTGGTCGATGGTTTCATCACCAGCAGCGCCGTGCTGGTCGCATCCCGCATGCAACCGCTGGTGCTGCAACGCTGCGTGTTTGCCCACCAGTCGGACGAATCCGGCCATGCCTTGCTGCTCAAGCACCTCAACGCCAAACCCTTGCTCAAGCTCAACCTGCGTCTGGGTGAAGGCTCCGGTGCCGCGCTGGCCTGGCCCTTGCTGGAGTCGGCTTGCCGCATCCTGCGGGAGATGGCCAGCTTCGAAGCCGCAGGCGTGAGCAGTTCGGACCAGGACGCCGGCCAACGCCCTGCAGACGAGGCATGATGCGGGCATGAAAGCCCTGCTGCACGAAATCCGCCTGAGCCTGATCGCCTTGCAGTTCCTCACGCGGGTGCCTGTGCCGGGCTGGGTGGGTTTCGAGCCGACCTGGTTGCAGGGCTGCCTGCGCTACTTTCCCTTGATCGGCGCCCTGGTCGGCCTGGCGGGGGCCTTGGTGCTGGCCGCCACGGCCTTCTGGTGGCCACCGGCGGTGGCTGTGGTGCTCAGCATGGCGTTCACCGTGTGGCTGACCGGCGGCTTCCATGAAGACGGGCTGGCCGACACCTGTGATGGCCTGGGCGGAGCCGTCAGCCGCGAGCGTGCCCTGACCATCATGAAGGACTCGCGGCTCGGCTCTTACGGCGCACTGGGCTTGATCCTCATGCTGCTGCTCAAGGCAGCCGTGCTGGCCTCGCTGGCCACACCTTTGTTCAATGAGCTCGACAGCGCAGAGTCCAGCCACGTTCGCCAGGTCTTGTTGGCGTGGACCATGATGGCCATGATCTGGTGTCATGCCGCTTCGCGCCTGGTGCCGGTCTGCCTGATCCGCTTCCTGCCTTATGCCGGTGACCTGGACCACGCCAAGGCCAAGCCACTGGCCATGCAGGTGTCCTGGCCCAACCTGCTGGCGGCTGTGGTGGTGACGGGGGCCGTGGCCGGCCTGATGTGGCTCTGGTTCAGCTTCACGGGCTGGCCTGAAGGGACCTTGCTGGCTGCCATGCTGAAGTCCACATTGGCGATGGTGTTGGGCGCGGTGGTCTGCGCCCGTTGGTTCCACAAGCGCCTGGGCGGCTTCACCGGTGACACCCTGGGCGCCAGCCAGCAGATCACCGAAGTCCTGGGCCTGATGGCCTGGCTGGCCGTGGTGCACCCGGTGGCCTGACGCCCCTTGTCGCTGAAGACCATGCCCACCGTAGCCGCCCACATGGCTTGCGGCCCTGCATCGTGCTGGGTCTGGCGTCACCCACGCCCGCGCGATGTGGCAGGGCGTTGCATCGGCCGGACGGACGTACCCGTGGACCGGCGCAAGGCCAAGCGCCTGGCCCACCGCATCCGCAAGCAGGCGCGCCGGTTTGGCTGGCCTCATGTGATCCACACCTCGCCGTTGCAACGCTGCGCCCAGGTCGGGCAGGTGTTGCGTTCATGGGGTTGGCGTCACCACATCGACCCGGCCCTGCTGGAGATGGATTTCGGGGACTGGGATGGGCGAGCATGGTCTGGCATTGCACGGGCACAAGTGGACGCCTGGTGCGATGACTTCCTGCACCACCCGCCAGGCGGTGGCGAGAACCTGGCCAGGCTGTTTCAGCGCGTGGAGGATTGGGCCGAGCGGGCACACCAGCAAAGCCAGGGCGGCGGCCCTGCGACCTGGCTGGTGGTGGGGCATGCCGGCTGGATGTTGACCCTCGAATGGTTGATCACCCGTTCAGATCGCCCGAGCAGCCCGGCGCAATGGCCTGCGCCACCGGCTTACGGGCAGTGTCGGCCAATGCAGCTTGTGAAGCTGGCCGGGGCGAGTGGGCGATGAGGCCTTCGATACGCGCTCAATAGCGCCCAGCCGCCCCAGCCAGCCGCAGATAGGCCTTGGCCAGCTGGCGCACGAACCCCCGCCGCAGGCGCGTGATCCAGCGCGAGGTGTGCTCGTCGGCCTGTTTGACTTCGCGGCTTTGCGCAAAGTCCACGCTCAGCGCATCCGACAGCTCGCGCACGAACTGCCTGTCCCGGACGATGAGGTTGCCCTCCAGGTTCAGCACCAGCGACAAAGGGTCGAGGTTGGACGAGCCGATCGTCGCCCACTCATCGTCCACGCACAGCACCTTGGCATGCAGAAAGGCCGGCTGGTACTCGAAGATGCGCACGCCTTGCTGCTGCATCTCGCCATACAGCACCCGGGCGGCCAGGCCCGCAATCTGGAAATCCAGCTTGCCTTGCAGCAGCAGGCGCACGGCCACACCGCGAGCAGCCGCCGCACGCAGTGCCAGCCTGATCGCCCGGCGTGGGTAGAAGTAGGGCGTCACGATGTCGATGCGTTGGCGCGCCCGGTTGATCGCCTGCAGCGCGGATTGCTCGATGGTGCGGCGCTGCCGCAGGTTGTCTCGCATCACAAAGGCGCTGCGCATGGGCACGTGCAGCGCCGCGGCATGCGCCAGCTTGCCCTGTTCGCGCGGGTTCAGGCGCATGCGGGCCTGTTGCACCCAGTGTCTCAGGCGCTTGAGCTTGTGCTCATCCTGCATGAGGTGGCTGAGGTCATCGCGCCAGTCGCGGCCAAACTGCGCGCGGGTCCACACCGCCTTGATGGTGTGCAGCACCGGCGTGATCACGGGGCCCCGCGCCTGCACTGCATAGTCCAGGCGCGGCTGGTCTGACCAGCCATGGGTGAGGTCGAAGTGGTCGTCGATCAGGTTGATGCCGCCCACAAAGGCCTGTTCCTCATCGATCACGCACAGCTTCATGTGCATGCGCCGCCACTGGCTGGTGTCCAGCAGCCCCCACAGCCTGTGCATCGGCCGGTAGATGGCCAGCTTCACGCCCGCCTTCTCCAGCTCCTGCCACAGGCTCTGTGGCGCTTCACCCGAGCCAAAACCATCCACCACCAGGTGCACATGGACACCGCGCCGCGCTGCGCGCTTGAGCGACTGCAGCACACCGCCGCTTTGCCCCAGTGGCGACACGATGTAGAGCGCCAGCCACACGCTGCGGCGTGCCCGGTCGATGCCGTCGCTCAGCGCCGGGAACAGTTCCTTGCCGCCACGCAGCAGCGTGACCTGGTTGCCCCCGGTGAACACAGGCTTGCGCTGGGCATACCAGGCCAGCCTCCTCAGCGAGTCATCCGCCTCTTCATCCGGGGATGCGTGCTCCAGCATGATCGGTCAGGACGCCAGATCCAGCTCCACCACCAGCGGCAAATGGTCTGACAACCGGGCCCAGGCGCCGCCACGCGGCACCATGATGGACTGGCAGTGCATGCCGCGCGTGTAGACGCGGTCCAGCGCCAGGACGGGCACCAGCGAAGGGAAGGTGGGCGTGCGGTCGGCATCACCCACGCTGGCGCGCTTCGTGCCGGCCGACTCCAGGATGGCATCAAGCTTTTCGTTCCAGTCGTTGAAGTCGCCCGCGATCACGACCGGCGCGCCCGGTGGGATGTGCTCCTGCACCAGCTGGGCCAGGCGCTCGGCCTGCCGCACCCGGCTGGCGTGGATCAGGCCCAGGTGCACCACCACCACATGGATCTCCACACCGCGCCAGTGCACCGACACGTGCAGGAAGCCGCGTTGCTCGAACCGATGGTCGGAAACATCATGGTGCCCGATATGGCCCAGCGGCCAGCGCGCCAGCAGGGCATTGCCATGCTCGCCGTTCTTGGTCACCGCATTGGTGCGGTAAGCCACCTCGTAGCCCTCTGGCGCCAGGTACTCGGCCTGCGGCACATTGGGCCAGCACAGCGGGCCGAAATCCGTTCTGGAGAAGCGCTGCGCATCGGTATGGTGGAAGCGCCGCACCTCCTGCAGGCAGACGATGTCGGCGTCCATGGCCTCCACGGCCAGCCCCAGGTTGTGGATTTCCAGGCGTTTGGTGGGCCCCAGCCCTCGCACACCTTTGTGGATGTTGTACGTGGCCACCCGCAGGCTGCGCGAGGACAGCGTGGACGGTGGCAGCAGGGAAGACTGGAGGGGATTCAGCACGGCAATGTTCGGCAGCGAAACAAGGGCAACCCTATGGTGTCAAAGATAACCGCAACTGCGGGGCTTTGAGCAGGGTTTCAAACGGGGGCTTTCCCCGTCTGCTTGGCTGTTTGACTTGCCGCAGCAAGTCTGGGCGGGTCTCAGGGGGCGGTGAGGCGCTGTGGCAGCTGCAGGATGGCCTCGGCGTTGGAGGGCGAAAAACAACGGTCGGCCGCTTCCTGCCAGGGCAGCCAGACGTACTGCGTGTGCTCGCGGGGCGCCAGGGTGATCGGCGTGCCGCGCGGCACGCGCAGGCCAAACACGCGCTCGGTGTTGTGGGTGACGCCCGGGGCATAGCGGTGGCGCCACACCGGGTAGATCTCGTAGACGTTTTCCACTGCCCAGTCGCTCAGGGCAGCCAGGGGGACCTCAGGCGAGCCCGCCACGATGCCGGTCTCTTCCTGCACTTCACGGACGGCGGTGGCCTGCCAGGGCTCGTCCAGCGCGTCCTTGGAACCGGTGACGCTCTGCCAGAAGCCGGGTTGCTTGGCGCGCTCGATCAGCAGCACATCCAGCTCGGGCGTGTAGATCACCACCAGCACGGACAGCGGGATTTTGTAAGGCGTATCAGACATGAAGCCAAGTGTGGCACGTGCGCGCCACAGGCGCTTTCAGCAGGCTTTATTTCGTGGCGACGGCGGGGGGCAAGCTCTTGGCCTGCAACTGCCTCACCTGGGCCACCAGCTTGTTGTGTGCATCCAGAAAGGCGGCGGCGATCACCTTGCCTTCATTGGTGTTGCTCCAACCCAGGCCGGCGCCACCGCCCAGCTTGCTGATCACGAGCCCACCCAAACCGAGGTCGGTTGTACGGGCAGAACCCGTGGCCGCAGCCAGTTGCTCGGTGGTTTCGTTGTCGGTCAGCAGCAGGGCCACCTGGGCCTCCTTCAGCTTGACCTGCTCCAGCAGGCCTGCCAGCCCGGCGATGTCGCGCAACACCGGGATGCTGCCGATGACACCCGCGATGCCGCGCCCCGCATCCTGCTCGCTGAAGGTCAGGCTGGGGATGATGGTGTACTGGGCTTCGTAACCCTTGCCCTTGTGCACCGTGCTGTCGGCGCGCACGATGCCGGCTTCCTTCAATTGGGATTCCTGCATGGTGTTGCGCAGGCCGGCTGCGCGGTCCACCACCCGGAAGCAGCCGCTTTGCTGCGCCAGCAACTTGATCAGCGGCACGGGCGAAGCGGGCAGTTGGTAATGGCTGCTCATCGTGTAGCCATCGGGGTTCTCGGCCAGGGCCAGCGTGGCCACCGGGCTGTCGCACTTCACGAGCGACGCGTCTGCGCCTTGCGCGCCTTTGGGGCCCGCCGAGCCACTGACCATCGAGCCACCCTGGCCCAGTTCGGTCGACGACTGCGGGGTCTTGTCCTTGCAGCCGGCCAGGCCCAGAGCCAGAGAAGAGATCAGCAAAGCGGTGGTGGCTGCGCGCATGGTGGTCGATCCTGAATGTGATGCTTGAAGGGGATGCCGAAAATGAAAACGGGCCACCGCATGGGTGGCCCGCAGGAGTTTACGCAAGAGGCAGGGCGGATCAACCGCCCCTCTTGGGTGTCTCTTTGGCGTCGCTCGTCAGTGCATCAAGCCGCTGGCGTGGCAGCCGCCGCATTGCGCAGGCGGATGTGCAGCTCGCGCAACTGCTTCTCGTCGACGTTGGACGGTGCGCCCGTCAGCAGACACTGCGCACGTTGCGTCTTGGGGAAGGCGATCACGTCACGGATAGACTCGGCCTTGGTCATCAGGGTGACCAGGCGGTCCAGACCGAAGGCCAGGCCACCGTGCGGGGGCGCGCCATATTGCAGCGCATCCAGCAGGAAGCCGAACTTGACCTTGGCGTCTTCGTCGGTGATGTTCAGGGCCTTGAAGACCTTGGACTGCACCTCGGCGCGGTGGATACGGATCGAGCCGCCACCCAGTTCCCAGCCGTTCAGCACCATGTCATACGCCTTGGCGATGCACTTGCCGGGATCGGTGTCCATGTAGTCTTCGTGGCCGTCCTTCGGTGCGGTGAAGGGGTGGTGCACGGCGTTCCAGCGCTCGGATTCGTCGTCGTACTCGAACATCGGGAAGTCCACCACCCACAGCGGGGCCCAGCGGTCTTCGAACAGGCCGGCCTTCTTGCCGAACTCCGAATGGCCCACCTTCAGGCGCAGCGCACCGATGGCGTCGTTGACGATCTTTTCCTTGTCGGCGCCGAAGAAGATCAGGTCGCCGTCCTTGGCGCCCGTGCGCTCCAGGATCTTGGCAATGGCGGCATCGTGCAGGTTCTTGACGATGGGCGATTGCAGGCCCTCGCGGCCCTTCGCGACCTCGTTGACCTTGATCCAGGCCAGGCCCTTGGCGCCGTAGATCTTGACGAACTCGGTGTAGGCGTCGATCTCGCCGCGCGACATGGTGCCGCCGCCGGGCACGCACAGGGCCACCACGCGGCCGCCCTTGGTCGTCGCAGGCGTCGAGAAGACCTTGAAGTCCACATCGGCCATCACGTCGGTCAGCTCGGTGAACTCCAGCTTGACGCGCAGGTCGGGCTTGTCCGAACCGAAGCGGTGCATCGCGTCGGCGTACTTCATGACGGGGTAGGCGCCCAGGTCCACATTCAACGCCTTCATGAAGACGTGGCGGATCATGCCTTCGAACATGTCACGGATTTCCTGCTCGGTCAGGAAGCTCGTTTCAATATCGATCTGGGTGAATTCGGGCTGACGATCAGCACGCAGGTCTTCGTCGCGGAAGCACTTGGTGATCTGGTAGTAGCGGTCGAAGCCGGCCACCATCAGCAGCTGCTTGAACAGCTGGGGCGACTGGGGCAGGGCGAAGAACTGGCCGTCGTGCACGCGAGAAGGCACCAGGTAGTCGCGGGCGCCTTCGGGCGTGGACTTGGTCAGCATCGGGGTTTCGATGTCGACAAAACCGTGCTCGTCCAGGAACTTGCGCGCTTCCATGGCCACGCGGTAGCGCAGCATCAGGTTCTTCTGCATGTAGGGGCGACGCAGGTCCAGCACGCGGTGCGTCAGGCGGGTCGTCTCCGACAGGTTCTCGTCGTCGATCTGGAAGGGGGGCGTCACGGAGGCGTTCAGCACTTCCAGCGTGTGGCCCAGCACTTCGATCTTGCCGCTGGTCAGACCGGCGTTTTCCGTGCCGGCAGGGCGGGCGCGCACGACGCCGGTCACCTTCAGGCAGAACTCGTTGCGCACGTCTTCGGCGATCTTGAAGGAGTCGGCGCGGTCGGGGTCGAACACCACCTGCACCAGACCTTCGCGGTCACGCATGTCGATGAAGATCACGCCGCCGTGGTCGCGGCGACGGTGGGCCCAGCCCATCAGCGTCACGGTCTGGCCCATCAGCGCTTCGCTGACCAGACCACAGTAAGTGGTGCGCATTGTTGGTTTTCTCCGAGATGAAGGTCACGCGGCCCACGCATTTTGCGCAGGCCCGAAACCCTCGATTGTCGTTCAGGATTGGGTCGTTGGCCCGGCGGTGGGCAAACTCGGGGGCAAACTGCCCGGTGCAGCCGAGGGTGGCGGGGCCACCACGCCCATGGAAATGATGTACTTGAGCGCCTCGTCCACGGTCATGTGCAGGGCCATCACGTCCGCGCGCGGCACCATCAGCATGAAGCCCGAGGTGGGGTTGGGCGTGGTCGGCACGTACAGCGTCAGCATGTCGCCGGGCAGGTGCTGGGCCACTTCGCCGCTGGGTTTGCCCGTCACGAAGGCGATCGTCCAGGCGCCGGCGCGGGGGTATTGCACCAGCACCGCTTCACGGAAAGCCTGGCCGCTGCTCGAAAACAGCGTGTCCGACACCTGCTTGACCGAGGTGTAGATGCTCTTGACGATCGGGATGTTGGAGAACATCCGGTTCGACTGGGTGAGGATCCACTGGCCGGCCATGTTGGTCACGGCGACGCCGGTCAGCCACAAGGCGGTCACCACGACGATGACACTCAGACCCGGGATGTTGCGCAGGTCCTGCAACAGGGGGCGCAGGCTTTCAGGCAGCACCGTCTGGGCGGCCACGACGACCCAGGCAAACACGCCGTCCAGCGTGCCCACCACGTTCATCAGCACCCAGATGGTGATGGCCAGCGGCAACCAGACAAGCAGCCCGGTCAGGATGTATTTTTTCACTTGGTGCCTTGTGTTGGGGCCTGAATGGCTCAGTGGCAGGCGCAGGAGGTGCCGCAACCGCCGGCGGCCGTGTCACCACCAGACGAGGATGAGGACGATGTACCGCTGTCAGAGGCAGCGGCAGCCGTTGCCGTGGACGCCGCCGCTGTGCCCGTGGCGGGGGCGCTCGCCCCACCCGAACCACCGCGGAAATCGGTGACATACCAGCCCGAGCCCTTGAGCTGGAAGCCAGCGGCCGTGACCTGTTTGGTGAAAGACTCGGCGCCACAAGCAGGGCAGGTGGTCAGAACCGGGTCAGAGATCTTTTGCAAGACGTCCTTGGCGTGACCACAGGACTCGCATCGGTAAGCGTAAATCGGCATGTGAAAACCTCGGGCATTCCCGTAAAGACGCCATTCTAGTTGGGGCGCTGGCCGGTCATTTCAAGAGTGGACCAAGTCCTGCCCCACGAATGCAGGATGAATGCAGTATTTGGTGCTGAAGCCGGGCTGCGTGGCCCCGGTCAGGCCCCGATCAGGCCATATGGGCTTCGCGGGTACGGCGATCCGGGATCAACTGCGGCATCAGCGAACCCAGCACCATGCCTGCCAGTGCGGCCAGCAAGCCGGCCAATTGCCCTGGAAAGAGCTCTCCCCAGGCGCTGTTGGCCATGAATGCGCCCCACACCCCGATGCCGCCCACGATGGACAGGATGGCGCCCTGCGTGGTGGCACGGCCCCAGTACAGACCGAAGGTCAGCGGCACGAAGGCGCCCACCAGCGTGACCTGATAGGCCGACGACACCAGGTCGTAAATGGCCGTACCTTGCATCTTGATGGCGTAGGTCAGCACCAGCCCCGTGAAGACCAGGATGGTGACCCGCAGCGACAGCAGCACCTGGCGGTCGCTCATGCCGGGGTGGATGTTCTTGAGGATGTTCTCGACAAAGCTGGTCGACGGCGCCAGCAGCGTGGCCGAGGAGGTCGACTTGATGGCCGACACCAGGGCGCCGAAGAAGAAGATCTGGGCGATCAGCGGCATCTTGGTCAGGATCAGCGTGGGCAGGACCTTCTGCGGGTCATTGGCCAGCAGTTCCTTGGTCTCCGCGGGCATGATGATCAGCGAAGAGGCCACGATGAACATGGGCACGAAGGCAAAGGCCAGGTAGCTGAAGCCGCCGATCATGGCGCCTTTCTTGGCCGTGGCGCTGTCCTTGGCCGACATCACGCGCTGGAACACGTCCTGCTGCGGGATGGAGCCCAGCATCATGGTCACGGCCGTGCCGATGAAGAAAATCCAGTTCTTGGCCGTGTGCTCGGCCGGCAGGATCTTGAACCAGTCATTGGCCTTGGCCATGTCCAGCACCTTGTCGGCGCCGCCTGCCTGGTGGCCGGCCATCACGGCGATCAGCGACAGGCCCACGACCAGCACGATCATCTGGATGAAGTCCGTCCAGGCCACGGCCAGCATGCCGCCGATCAACACATACACCAGCACCAGCGAGGTCCCGATGATCATGCCGGTGGCCGGCGCAATGGCCCCGCCCGACAGCACCGAGAACACCAGACCCAGCGCCGTGATCTGTGCGGCCACCCAGCCCAGGTAGCTCAGGATGATGGCGATCGAGCAGAAGATTTCAACGCCCTCGCCAAAACGATGACGGTAGAAGTCACCTATGGTCAGCAAGCTCATCTTGTACAGGCGCGAGGCGAAGAAGGCGCCCACCAGTACCAGGCACATGGAGGCGCCAAACGGGTCTTCCACCACGGCATTCAACCCGCCCTGCACGAACTTGGCCGGTATGCCCATCACCGTCTCGGCACCGAACCAGGTGGCAAACGTGGTCGTGATCACCATGGCCAGCGGCAGGCTGCGGCCGGCGACGGCGAAGTCCGTGGTGCTCTTGATGCGCGTGCCCGCGTAGATGCCGATGCCCATCGTGCCGACCAGGTACAGGATCACAAACGCAAGCAAGGTGGTGTTCATGTCAGCAGTCTTTTCGCTCGGGGTTATGGCAATGGGGCGAAGTGGGACGAGGTGGGCTCACGCGGCCAGTTTGGGCGCGGGGCGCAGTTTAGTGCCTGTCGGCTGGGCGACGGGCCCTGCTGGTGTAACCGCGCTGCACCCCCCTCAGCCTGGGGGGCGCCGGGCAGTCAGAACCAGCCCAGGCCGTGCAGCCGTGCCACGAACTGCGCCGCCACCAGGCCCATCACGAAGCCGAATCCCACCCACAGGATGGCTGACAGCGTGCGGTTGGTTTTGCGCTGCTCCAGCAGGATGGCCTGCAGGTCGCGGCGCAGGGCCGAATCCCCTTGCTGCAGGTTACGGTGCACCAGGCGAGGCAGTTCAGGCAGCAGCTTGGCATAGCGGGGTGCTTCGCGCTTGAAGCGCTCGAACAGGCCGCGGATGCCCACCTGCTCGTGCATCCAGCGCTCCAGGAAGGGCTTGGCCGTGCTCCACAGGTCCAGGTCGGGGTCGAGTTCGCGGCCCAGGCCTTCGACGTTCAGCAGCGTTTTTTGCAGCAGCACCAGTTGGGGCTGGATCTCGACGTTGAAGCGCCGCGAGATCTGGAACAGGCGCATCAGCACCTGGCCCAGGGAGATTTCCTTGATGGGCCGGTCGAAGTAGGGCTCGCACACCGTGCGCACCGCACCTTCGAGTTCGTCGATGCGGGTGTTGGCCGGCACCCAGCCGCTTTCGATGTGCAGCTCGGCCACGCGCTTGTAATCGCGGTGGAAGAAGGCCACGAAGTTCTGCGCCAGGTAGTCCTTGTCGACCTCGGTGAGCGTGCCGATGATGCCGAAGTCCAGCGCGATGTAGCGGCCGAAGCTGACCGGGTCCAGGCTGACCTGGATGTTGCCCGGGTGCATGTCGGCGTGGAAGAAGCCGTCGCGGAAGACCTGGGTGAAGAAGATGGTGACGCCATCGCGCGCCAGCTTCTTGATGTCCACGCCGGCTTCGCGCAGGCGCTGCATCTGGCTGATGGGCACGCCCTTCATGCGCTCCATCACCATCACGGTGGGCGTGCAGTAGTCCCAGATCATCTCCGGCACCAGCACCAGGTCCAGCCCCTGCATGTTGCGGCGCAGCTGGGCGGCGTTGGCCGCTTCGCGCACCAGGTCCAGCTCGTCGTGCAGGTATTTGTCGAACTCGGCGACCACTTCGCGTGGCTTGAGGCGGCGGCCGTCGGCCCAGATGCGTTCAACCCAGCCGGCCAGCGTGCGCATCAAGGCCAGGTCATCGTCAATGACGTTGAGCATGCCGGGGCGCAGCACCTTGACGGCCACTTCGCGACCATCGTGCAGCACGGCAAAGTGCACCTGCGCCACCGAGGCGCTGGCGATCGGGTCGGCGTCGAACTGCTTGAACACGGCGGCGATCGGCCGCCCCAGCGCCTTCTCGACCAGCCTGACCGACTCATCGCTGGGGAAGGGGGGGACGCGGTCCTGCAGCTTGGCCAGCTCGTCGGCCACATCGGCGGGCAGCAGGTCGCGCCGGGTGGACAGCATCTGCCCGAACTTGACGAAGATGGGCCCCAGGCGCTCCAGGGCCATGCGCAGGCGCTGCCCGCGTGGCGCGTTCAGCCGGCGGCCAAAGGACATGACACGCGCGAGCGCGCTCAGGCCCGGGCGGCGCAGGCTGTCGAGAAACAGCCCGTCCAGGCCGTAGCGCAAGGCGATCAGGCCGATGAAGGCAGGACGAAACAGCGCGCGCATTGGCTAGCGGTCAGTCCGTGTCAACGTGGGCCACCGGGGCGGGCACCGGCCTGCGGGCGCCAGCGCAGCAGGCTTTGCTTGATGCTCTCGCCGACGGTGCGCAGCAGCTCGGCCGGCGCCGTGCCCATCCAGCGGGCGATGTCGTCCTGGATGTCCCAGCGCAGGTTTTTCATCATCCAGGACGCCACTTCGGCCAGGGCCGCGTCACCCTCGATGGTCACATCGGGGCGCTCGCCCTTGAGGGCCTGGCGCGCCATGGTGAGCGGGTCGGCTAGGCGGACGGTGATCGTCAAGCCGTTAGGAGGTGTGACAGTCGTGTCCAGGTTTGTGGGCGACGCGGGGGCGTCGACGGCTTCGAACAAGCCTGCTGGCGTGATCACGAAGCGCCAGGGCGAGGGCAGGCCATTGCCGTCTGGCAGCATGCGCGCCAGGAAGCCGGGCAACGGCGCGCTGGCCGACGAATCCCAGCGGATGTCGATGGTGCGCCCAGCATGGGCCTGCAGCTTGGCGGTGGCCACGGGTTCGCTCGACACGATGTGGTTGATCAGCAGGGTCAGTCGCGGCAGGGCGAACTGGCCGATCCAGGAAAGCGGGTGAAGTGCCATTCTTCGATTGTAGGGCCCCCCCGACAACCCTTAGGAACTCTTGTCCTAAAGGGCGAGTCCGAGTCTGACTGTCACAATTTTTGGTCCACAATGTCTGGCCGGCCTTTTGCTTGAGGTTCTTTCGGCTCTTTCATTTGTCACGAGATCATCTGTCACGACCTTTGCGCCTTCTGTTGGCGAAAAGGTCGTGGTGTTTTCCGGGGCTTGGGGTGAGCCCCTGGTGTACATGTTCAATAACCGCAACTACAACCGCACGTTTTTCAACGCTCCGCAATCGGTGACATCGTTCGTGGCGGCTTTCCTGGAGCCGTCCATCACCGTGGCATCCCTGCTGGGCGCACTGGCTTATTTTGATGAGCCGGTGATGCGTGCGTCCATGGCGCTGTGCCTGCTGGTGTTTGCGCTGACCTTTCCCGGCCGCAACCGCTTCACCGATTCGCGCCTGGAAGCCGGTGTCGACATCGTCAGCTCCTGGGTGTCCATGCTGGCCATACTGTGGCTGTGCGGGTATGCCACCAACAGCCTGCAGTTCTTCGACTTCAATGTGATGCTGGCCTGGGCGGTGCTCACGCCCATCTACCAGTGGGTGGCCGTGCTGATCGGCAAGGGCGTGATCAAGTACATGGTGTCGCAGCCCAATGCCAAGCGCCGGGCCATCGTGGTGGGGGCGGGGCCTCTGGGTGGCAAGGTCGCACGCGCCCTGCAAAGCAACCCGGACCAGAGCACCGAGTTCATCGGCTACTTCGATGACCGCACCGACAGCCGCGTGCTGCCTGAGGCCGTGAGCATGCGCCTGGGTGGGCTGCGCGACGTGGCCAATTACGTCTACGCACATGGCGTGCAAGAGGTCTACATCACCCTGCCGCTGGGCTCGCAGCCCCGCATCGTCGAGCTGCTGGAGGCGGTGCAGGGCACCACAGCCTCGCTGTACTTCGTGCCGGATGTGTTCGGCATCAGCATCATCCAGGGCCGCCTGCAGGACATGAACGGCGTGCCGGTGGTGGGCATCTGCGAAACCCCGTTCACGGGTACCAACGAGCTGGTCAAGCGCCTGTCGGACATCGCGCTGGCCAGCGTCATCCTGGTCCTGATTTCGCCCATCCTGCTGGCGCTGGCCATTGGCGTGAAGCTCAGCTCGCCGGGCCCGGTGATCTTCAAGCAGCGACGCAATGGCCTGGACGGCGAAGAGATCATCGTCTACAAGTTCCGCTCCATGCGTGCGCTGGACAACGGTGCCGTGGTCAAGCAGGCCACCAAGGGTGACCCGCGCATCACGCCGTTTGGCGCCTTCATCCGCAAGACCTCGCTGGATGAACTACCCCAGTTCATCAACGTGTTGCAAGGCCGCATGAGCATTGTCGGGCCGCGCCCGCATGCCGTGGCCCACAACGAGGAATACCGCCGCCTGATCAAGGCCTACATGGTGCGCCACAAGGTGCGCCCGGGCATCACCGGTTGGGCCCAGGTCAACGGCCTGCGCGGCGAAACAGAAACCATCGAGAAGATGCAGGCCCGGGTCGAGTACGACCTGGAATACCTGCGCAACTGGTCACTGGGCCTGGACTTGCAGATCATCATCCGCACGATCCGCCTGGTGCTTTTTGACCGAAATGCATATTGAGACGAGAGGAGCTGAGGTGCACGCTAAACGATCCATCATGTTCTTGCGGCCCGTTGCGGCAGCGGTGTTGAGCCTGGGTGTGCTGGCTTCGGGCCATGCTGTGGCGGGGGAGGATGACACGCCTCTGTCGTTGACGTTGGCGCAGTATCTCAGCCGGGATAACAACCTGTTCAAGGACGATCAGAACAAGGCCGCGGAGACGGTGAGTACGTCTGTAGCACAAGTGGGTTTCAATAAAGCCTATGGTCGTCAGACTTATCGGGCTGCAGCCAAGTTGTCTGCTCAACGTTACAAGAACTTTGATCAGTTCAACAACGACGGCAAGGATGTCAGCGGCTCGTTCACGACAGAGTTTTTGAGGGACTGGCTGATCAGTGCCAATGGGTTGTATAACGAATCACTTAATTCTATTCAGAATAATGCTGTTCGCTTCGATCCCAATATCCGCAAGTATCGCGATGGTGGTTTTTCTGTTCAATATGGTAACGGGGGAACATGGGCGGTTGCCGGGTCATACGATAGCAATAAGCAGACTTATTCGCAGGATTCTCAGAAATATCAAAATGCCAATCAAAGCAGCAAGGGGCTGAAGGTCATTTACTTTGCATCGGACGCGTTGAACTACAGCTTGGGTACGCGTCGAGTCGTGACTGACTATCCTTTGAATGGTAGTTATTCACAGGTGGTCGATCGCAACGTGGATTTGTCAACCAACTGGCAAGTTACGGGGCTCAGCTCCTTGAATGCCACGTTGACTCGGCGTTCGACAAGCTATACCCCTAGTGATATTGCCGGCAATAGTGGGTGGACGGGCAGCGCCAGTTGGGGGTACACGCCACACGGCATTATTTCTTACAATGTTGGTTTTGCGAGAACCACGGGTACTGACCGTAGTCGTAGCGATAAACCCATCTATCTTCAAGGTGAAGATGGCCAGAAGACGTTCGATATTTTGTCAAATCGGGTAAATAACAACACCGTGACGACAAGTATCAATGCGGCAGCACGGATGCAGGTGACGGGGAAGATCGCTTTCGGACTTAACCAGGCAATCAGCCATTTCAAGATCGATCGAACTCAGTCCCAGATTTTGTTGCTTGGGTCTGATACACCATCCCCAGACAGAGCGAGTCAGTTCAGCAGTTATTACCACGCGACCACATTGTCCATGGAGTACGCTGCCATGCGCTCCTTGAGCCTGAGTTGCTCGTACATGCGCTACAGTCAAAATCAGGACATCTATCGACTGAAGTACACGGGCAATTCCGTCGATTGCAACGCCAACTTCACCATCGACTGATTCAGAGACGCGCACATGCCCTGCATCCTGCTGACCGGCGCGACCGGCTACATCGGCTCCCACACCTGGCTTGCCTTGCAAGATGCGGGTTTCGATGTCATTGGCGTAGACAGCCTGGTCAACAGCTCCATCCGCGTGCTGGATCGACTGGAAACCATCGGTGGCCGCCAGCCTGTGTTTGTTCAGGGCGATGTGCGTGATCAGGCTGTGATGGACCGCTGCTTCGAACTGGGTCAGGCTCGGTTCGGTGGCATCAAGGCGGTCGTGCACTTCGCGGCGCTCAAGGCGGTGGGCGAGTCGGTCGAGCGCCCGCTGGACTACTTCGAGAACAACCTGGGTGGCTTGCTGGCGGTGTGCCAGGCCATGAAGCGCCACGGCGTGTTCAACCTGGTGTTCAGCTCGTCGGCGACGGTGTACGGCAAGCCCGAACGCTTGCCTATCACCGAGGACGCGCCCCTGCGTGTGACCAACCCCTATGGCCAGACCAAGCTGCTGGGCGAGGAAATGCTGCGCGAGCTGGAGCGCTGCGATGCCCGCTGGCACGTGGCTTACCTGCGTTACTTCAACCCGGTGGGGGCGCATCACAGTGGGCTCATCGGCGAAGACCCGCGTGGTGTGCCCAACAACCTGATGCCTTATGTGGCGCAGGTGGCCATCGGCAAGCGCCAGCACCTCAATGTGTTCGGCAACGACTACAACACGCCTGATGGCACCGGTGTGCGCGACTACATCCATGTGTGCGATCTGGCTGAAGGCCATGTGGCTGCGCTGCGCTACCTAGCCGACAAGGGCCAGTCGCTGACGGTCAACCTGGGCACAGGGCAGGGCTACAGCGTGGTGGAGCTGGCACAGGCTTACGGCAAGGCCGCCGACCGCGAGATTCCGCTGGTGTTCGCGCCCCGCCGGCCGGGTGACGTGGACGCCTGTTATGCGGACCCTCGCCACGCATTTGAAACGATGGGCTGGAAGGCCAGTCGCGGTCTGGAGCAGATGTGCATAGACTCCTGGCGCTGGCAGTCCACCAACCCCAATGGATTTGAAGGTTGAGCCGGGGTTTTGCCCCTGGGATCGCTCGCCAATTTTGTGATGGTTTGACTATGAAATACGCTTTGCTTCCCGTGATCATGGCCGGCGGTTCCGGCACCCGCTTGTGGCCGCTGTCGCGTGCGCTGTACCCGAAGCAGTTCCTGGTGCTGCAAGGCAACCAGAGCCTGTTCCAGCAGGCCCATCTGCGTCTGCAGGCCCTGGGCTCTGACGACATTGAGGTCAGCAAGCCCTGCGTGGTGGGCAATGAGGAGCATCGCTTCCTGGTACTGGACCAGCTGCGCGAGTTGAAGGGCGAGCCTTCTTCGCTGTTGTTGGAGCCCGTGGGCCGCAACACCGCACCTGCCGTGACCCTGGCCGCGCTGCAAGCCACGGCCGATGGCTCAGATCCCATCCTGGTGGTCACACCCGCTGACCAGACCGTCACCAACGAAGCGGCCTACACCGCTGCGCTGCAAGCCGCAGTGCGTGCCGCCGCCAGTGGTGACATCGTGATTCTGGGCATCACGCCGGATCGCCCTGAAACCGGTTTTGGCTATATCCGCACCGGTGCGGCCGATGCCGATGGCGCGCGCGCCGTGGCTGCTTTCGTCGAGAAGCCCAATCTGGAAACGGCCAAGTCCTATCTGGCCGATGGTGGCTACTTCTGGAACAGCGGCATGTTCGTGATGAAGGCGTCGCGCTGGTTGGCCGCGCTGGAGCATTTCCGCCCGGACATCGCCAAGGCCACGCGCGAATCCTTCGCCGTTCGCACCACCGATGCGCAGTTCGTGCGCCCCGGCAAGGCCGAGTTCGCCAATGTGCCCTCCGAATCCGTGGACTATGCGGTGATGGAGCAGTGCCCCTCGCACCCCGAGAGCGGGTTCACCGTGCGCATGGTGCCGCTGGATGCCGGTTGGTCTGACCTGGGGGCCTGGGATGCCGTGTGGCAGGTCAGCGAGCATGATGAGAAGGGCAATGCCTCGCAGGGTGATGCGCTGTTCCAGAACAGCAGCAACACCCTGGTGCACGCCACGAGCCGCCTGGTCGCCGCTGTGGGCCTGGACAATGTGGTCGTGGTGGAAACGCCGGACGCCGTGCTGGTGGCCGACCGCAACAGCAGCCAGGACGTCAAGAAGATCGTGTCCACGCTGGACAGCAAGGCCCGTTCGGAAGGCACGCTGCACCGCCGTGTGCACCGCCCCTGGGGCTGGTACGACTCGATCGATTCGGGCCCGCGCTTCCAGGTCAAGCGCATCATGGTCAAGCCCAAGGCTTCCTTGAGCCTGCAGATGCACCACCACCGCGCCGAGCACTGGATCGTGGTGAGCGGCACGGCCGAGGTCACCAATGGCGACAAGGTGCTGATGCTGTCCGAGAACCAGTCCACCTACATCCCCCTGGGTACGGTGCACCGCCTGGTCAACCCGGGTACGATTCCGTTGGAAATCATCGAGGTGCAGTCGGGCAGCTACCTGGGTGAGGACGACATCGTGCGCTTCCAGGACAACTACGGGCGCTCGGCCTGATCAAGCAGGCAAGTGCGCCAGCAAATCCATGGGGTGCGCGACGATCACGTCTGCGCCCCAGGTGCTGATCTCACCGTTGTGCCCGATGTAGCCCCATTCGACCGCCGCGCTCGGCATGCCGGCGGCCTGCGCTGCTTGAATGTCGCGCAGGTCATCGCCCACATACAGCACGGAGGCGGGCGGCACGCCCATCTGTTCGCAGGCCGTGAGCAAGGGCAAGGGGTGCGGTTTGGCGTGGGCAGTGCTGTCGCCACTGATGATGACGGCCGCGTCCTCACGCAAGCCCAGGCCGTCCATCACCGGCAGGGTGAAACGGTGCGGCTTGTTGGTGACGACGCCCCACTTCAGGCCGCGTGCGCTCAATTCGTACAGCAGGTCGCCCATGCCATCGAACAGCGCGGTGGTGTCGGCCAGGCAGCGCGTGTAGGCGTCCAGAAACGCCGTGCGCAGGGGCTCGAACTCGGGGTCGCCAGGGTGGATGTCCAGCCCCACACCAATGAGGCCGCGTGCGCCCGCCGAGGCATAAGGGCGCAGCATGTCCAGCGGCAACGGGTCTAGGCCACGGGCCACCCGCAACTGGTTGAGCGCACCACCCAGGTCGCCGGCGGTATCGGCCAGCGTGCCGTCAAGGTCAAACAGCACGGCCGTGGGGGGGCAGGCCCAATTGATCGAGGAATGGATCGAGGCGCCCAGCTTGAAGGCCGATGATTGCAACACGCTGCCAGCCATGGCTACCCCCGATCAGGACGCCAGCGGCTTGCGACAAGCCATCATGTAGTTCACGCTGGTGTCGCCCGACAGCCAGTAGCGGCGGGTGATCGGGTTGTATTCCATGCCTTTGAACTGCACCAGATCCAGGCCAGCCTCGCGCGCCCAGCGAGCCAGTTCGGCCGGGCGGATGAAGCGCGAGAACTCATGCGTGCCCTTGGGCAGCAGCTTGAGCATGTACTCGGCGCCCACGATGGCAAACAGGAAAGCCTTGGGGTTGCGGTTGATGGTCGAGAAGAACACCCAGCCGCCGGGCTTGGCCATGTCGAAACAGGCCTGCACGATGGACGAGGGATCGGGCACGTGCTCCAGCATTTCCATGCAGGTGACCACGTCGAAATGGCTGGGCTGTTCGGCGGCCAGGGCCTCGGCGGCCACGCTACGGTAGTCGAGGTTGGCGACACCGGCTTCCATGGCGTGCAGCTGGGCCACTTTCAGGGGTTTGTCGGCCAGGTCCACGCCCAGCACATTGGCGCCTTTGCGGGCCATGGATTCAGCCAGGATGCCGCCGCCGCAGCCCACATCCGCCACGTTCTTGCCCTTGATGGCGGCAAGCTGGTCGATCCAGTCCAGGCGCAGGGGGTTGATCTCGTGCAGGGGGCGGAATTCGCTTTCAGGGTCCCACCATTTGTGGGCCAGGTCGCTGAATTTGGCGAGTTCTTGGGGGTCGGCGTTCGTCATGCCCGTGATGCTACCGAAATGCTGGCCGGGATCACGCTTGGGCATGGATTTCTTCGCCGTTTTTTGATCCTGACCAGGGGGTGACGCCTGCAGATGCGCCGGGCGGTGCCCGGTTGCCTGTGCGTCAACTACCCGTTTGCTTGAGCCGGCGGTAGAGCGTGTTGCGGCTGATGCCCAGGCGTCGCGCCGCTTCGGACATATTGCCCTGTGTGGCTTCGATGACCTGCTGGATGGCCTGGTCGGACAGGCGGCGCAGGTTGGCGTCGGCCAAAACAGGCGCTGGCGTGGGGGGCGTGGCGGTGGCTGAGCTGGATGTGACCGGGCTGGCGGTGCCGGGGGCGGCTCCCCTGGCCGCCTTGAGCTCCTGCGCCATGTCTTCGGGCAGGTGGTGCCAGTCCAGCGTGTGTTCGTCCGGCTCCAGCAGGGCGCAGACGGTGCGCAGCAGGCTGTGCAGCTGGCGCAGGTTGCCCGGCCAGTGGTGGCTGCTCATGGCCGCCATCAGGCCGGGGTGGATGGCCTGCACGGGCGGGCGCTTCATGTCCTGGGCCAGTTGATCGAGCATGTGGAAGACCAGGCCTTCAAAGTCCTGGCGTTCGCGCAGGGCGGGCAGGGTGACGGTCAGGCCGTTGATCCGGTAGTACAGGTCTTCGCGGAAGGTGCCTGCGGCAATGGCGTCGCGCAGCTTGTGGTGCGTGGCGCAGACCAGCACGAAGTCCACCGGCTGGGGCTTGCTGCCGCCCAGGGGCATCACCACCTTGTCCTGCAGCACGCGCAGCAGGCGGGCTTGCAGGGCCAGGGGCATGTCGCCGATTTCATCGAGGAAGAGGGTGCCACCGTGTGCCTCGCGGATGCGGCCGGGCGAGCCTTCTCGGCGTGCGCCGGTGAAGGCACCGCCCACGTAGCCAAACAGCTCGGCTTCGATCAGGGTTTCAGGCAGGGCAGCGCAGTTCACGGCCACAAAGGGCTTGTGGGCGCGTTCGCCCTCGGCATGCAGGGCGCGTGCAAATACTTCTTTGCCACTGCCCGATTCGCCCTGCACCAGCACGGCAATGCCCTGGGCCTGCACGCGGCGGGCGCGCATCAGGGCTTCTTGCAGGCGGGGGTCTTGTTCGTGGGGGCGCTCCGGGGCGGTTGTGGCCGTGGGGGCGACCGAAGAGCGCATGGCGCTGCCCGACAGGTTCAGCACCGGCCGCTGGCGCGGGTCCATGCGGCCGAACAGGGGGCGGTCACCCGGCGTGTGCAGGCGCATGACCTTGCCTGGCGGCATGAGCCGGCTCTGGATGCCGGTGAGCTGGTCCAGCGTGCCCGCACCGATGCGGGATTCGTTCAGACCCAGCCACTGTTGCGCCAGGGCGTTGGCACCCACGACCCAGCCGTCGTCGGACAGGGCCACCAGGCCTTCACCGACGGCGCCCAAGCCCTCGGCGAGGTGGTGCAGTCGCAGGATCTGGTCGCGGCTGTGGCGGGCGTGGAAGAGCCGGTCCTCGATCATGCGGGCGGCCGAGCGCACCAGCGCGAAGGTGTGCGGGTGGTGGGCGCGCTGGTCGCCCGAGATGTCGAGCACGCCTTGCAGTCTGCCCGCGGAGGTCAGCACGGGTGCGGCCGAGCAGGTCAGGAAGCTGTTGCGCTCCAGGTAGTGCTCGGCGCCATGGATGACGACGGGGCGCTGGTCGGCCAGGGCCGTGCCGATGGCGTTGGTGCCGCGATCGGCCTCGTGCCACAGGGCGCCGGGGCGCAGGGAGACACGGTCGGCGCGGCTCATGAAGTCGGTGTCGCCCAGGCTGTGCAAGAGCAGGCCACGCGAGTCGGACAGCACCACCAGGTTGCCGCTGCCGCGCATCTGGTCAAACACGAACTCCATCACCGGGCGGGCGTGGGCCAGGAAGTCGTGCTGCCTGTCCAGGGCCAGACGCAGATCGGGTGCGCTGCAGACGGGTTGTTCGGTGGCAAGGTCGACGGGGCTCAGGCCGGCGTGGCGGCTGCGCTGCCAGGAGCGGCTCAGGGCTTCGTCGACCATGCCCTGGGGCACTTCGCCGTGCTCCAGCATCCAGCGCCGGGCTTGTTGAAGCTCGGTGGCGGATTGGTGGTGCACAAGGCGGTGGGGCATGGGCAGGTGATATGTGAGCGGCAACCTGGGCAGTATCGCCCCGACCGGGGGGGGCGACACCCGTAGTCACCCTGTGTCATTTTGGGGCAGTGTGCACTTGTGGCGCAGCAGGGCTGACACAGGGGTGACAGTTGGGTCGCGATCTGAAAAACCGTGTGCTTTGCTCTGGCAAAGCCAATGCTGATCGGGCTTGGCGGCCGATTCGGCTGCTTTTTCAGGACAGGGCGGGGCGGCGGCAGATCAGGTCGAACCCCAGATGGCACACGCCGTGCGCTGTAGATGGCACGACGCCGGCCGCACAAGGGCCTGGCATGTGTGACCCGTGAACCAGGAGACTGACATGATCTACGCCCTCCCCGGAGCAGCCGGCGCCCCTGTGGCTTTCAAGAAGTGCTACGACAACTTCATCAACGGCAAGTTCGTGCCGCCCGTCAGCGGCCAGTATTTCGACGTGATCACGCCGATCAACGGGCTGGTCTTCACCCAGGCAGCGCGCTCCAACGAGGCCGATGTGGAGCTGGCCCTGGACGCCGCCCACGCCGCATCGGCCAAATGGGGGGCGACCTCGCCCACCGAGCGCGCCAACATCCTGCTCAAGATCGCCGACCGCCTCGAGCAGAACCTGGAAAAGCTGGCCTACGCCGAGACCATCGACAACGGCAAGCCCATCCGCGAAACACTGAATGCCGACATTCCGCTGGCGGTGGACCACTTCCGCTACTTCGCAGGCTGTCTGCGCGCCCAGGAAGGCTCGCTCAGCGAGATCGATGGCAACACCATTGCCTATCACTTCCATGAGCCGCTGGGCGTGGTCGGTCAGATCATCCCCTGGAACTTCCCCATCCTGATGGCGGCCTGGAAACTGGCCCCGGCGCTGGGTGCAGGCAACTGCGTGGTGCTCAAGCCCGCCGAGTCCACGCCTGTGAGCATCATGGTGCTGATCGAGCTGATCGCCGACCTGCTGCCCCCTGGTGTGCTCAACATCGTCAACGGCTATGGCCGCGAAGCCGGCATGCCCCTGGCCAGCAGCAAGCGCATCGCCAAGATCGCGTTCACGGGCTCGACCGCCACGGGCCGTGTCATCGCCCAGGCAGCGGCCACCAACCTGATCCCCGCCACGCTGGAGCTGGGCGGCAAGAGCCCCAACATCTTTTTCGACGACGTCATGGCGGCAGACGACGCCTTTCTGGACAAGGCGATTGAAGGCATGGTGCTGTTCGCTTTCAACCAGGGTGAAGTCTGTACTTGCCCCTCGCGTGCGCTGATCCAGGAATCGATCTACGACCGCTTCATCGAGCGTGCGGTCAAGCGTGTGGCCGCCATCAAGCAAGGCAGCCCGCTGGACACCGACACCATGATGGGCGCCCAGGCCTCGTCCATGCAGATGGACAAGATCATGTCCTATCTGGCCGTGGGCAAGAGCGAAGGCGCGCAGGTGCTGATCGGTGGCGACAAGGCCAACCTGGGCGGCGAGTTGAGCGGTGGTTATTACGTGCAGCCCACGCTGTTCAAGGGCCACAACAAGATGCGCATCTTCCAGGAAGAGATCTTTGGCCCGGTGCTGGCCGTGACCACGTTCAAGACGGAGCAAGAGGCTCTGGAGATTGCCAATGACACGCCTTATGGCCTCGGTGCAGGTGTTTGGACACGCGATGGCAGCCGCGCTTACCGATTTGGCCGTGGTATTCAGGCTGGCCGTGTATGGACCAATTGCTACCACGCTTACCCGGCTCACGCCACGTTCGGCGGCTACAAGGAATCGGGCATCGGCCGTGAGACCCACAAGATGATGCTGGATCACTACCAGCAGACCAAGAACCTGCTGGTCAGCTACGACCCCAACAAACTGGGCTTCTTCTGATGCTGACCGGCTGACAGGGCAACGACTTCATGTTGTGCTGGGCCGGGACGTCCTGCCGCTTCCAAAAGAGGCGTCGGGGCTTCCCGGGCAGGCCTGTGATCAACGGGCCTGAGCCAGCGGTGGCGGTGAGCCGATCCTCTCCACATCACTCAAGGTAATCCGCGACTTTCAGGGGGCTTCGTGCTCCCTGTTTTTTTTTGTGAGATGCCTGACCTGGCACGATTGAAGCCGCTTATGCCTTGGCCGTTTGCTTGCGGTACGCCAAACCCAAGCCACACGCCAGGCCGAGAATCCACAGGCTCGTCATCGTGGGTTCCGGCACGGGGGCAGCCGTAGGCGTCAGCATGAACGGCATGGGATTGCTCCATTCTTGATTCGTGATGTCCCCAATGATGACGCCGTCATCGTTGATGGCTCTCAGCCGGGGAATCAGGCCCTGGGCCAGCAACTCGGAGGGGATGAACTGATCAAGGTCGATCATGTTGCCGGACTCGTCCCAAAGCACGGCATGATCGATCCAGTTATTGGGCATGGTGGTGCTGTTGCCAATGATTTGGCCACGATTATTGATACCGATGGCCGCGCTGAAGTCGCCTCCCAGCGTGCCGAGGTCGGTATAAGTCGTACCGTTCCAGAGCGCTGCGTGAATGCCCATGAGACCGACAGCTTGCCCTTTGTCGTTCAAGGCAAGCACGTCCGCGTTCGTGCCCAGTTCAATGAGCGTGTTGTTCGACCAGATGCCGGCATGGGAGGTGGCGTCATCCAACGTGGAGTAATTGAGCGCTACCTGCCCGAGGTTGTTGATGGCCTGTGCGGAGCCGCTGACCATGTTGGCCGTAAGCAGGCTGGTCATGCCTGCGGTACTCCACATGACGGGAGTAGAGCCGCTCGAGTACCCGGCGTATATGGATCCTGCAACCTGTCCATGATCGTTGAGGCCCGCGACATTGGCCATACTATGGTCCGCAGGGGCCTGCAAAGTGACGACTCCTGTATCGGTCAGTATTCGGCCACCATTGGCGCCGTCAAGTATTTGCCCCAGATTGTTGATGTCTTGTCCAAGGACGGTGTAGCCCAGATCAGTCACTGTACCGTTGCTGGTTAGAAACGTGTGTTCGTTGAAGTCCGTGAGCTTCACCCGACTGATGATCTGCCCCGAATTGTTGATGGCTGTCACATTCGCCCGGAGCGCGCCCTCTGGCAGCGGTAGAAAGCTGAAGTCGTAGCTTGCCGCAACCGCCATATCAGCAACAACAAACAGCAATGCAGCAGCGAGGGCTGATTTCAACCCAGAAGGACAACGTGTTTTCATGAACTCCCCGAACTTTCCCTGAAGCAAATCACGTGGTGCATTACACCATGTCGCGATGGCAGAGATCCCGTCAGCCGGGTGAGCTTCCATTCGGTGCACTTGGTATCGGGGCTGAGCACGATCCCATTTGTTTTCTGCGATATTTCTGACTGAATTGATTCAGGAGTCCTTGTCACATGAGCACCGTCGTCTACGGCATCCCCAACTGCCACACCGTCAAGAAGGCCCGTACCTGGCTGGACGAGCAAGGCGTGGCCTACACCTTCCACGATTACAAGAAGCAGGGTGTGCCCGCCGAGCGGCTGGACGCCTGGATCAAGGCGGTGGGCTGGGAGGTGCTGGTGAACCGCCAGGGCACGACCTGGCGCAAGTTCGATGATGCGACCAAGGCCGCCGTGGTGGATGCAGTCAGCGCCAAGGCCTTGATGCTGGCCAATGCGAGCGTGATCAAGCGCCCGGTGGTCGAACGTGATGGCAAGGTGGTCTGCGTGGGCTTTGACGAGGCCAAGCTGGCTGGCCTGGCTGCTTGATCACGCTGTCAGCACGAAGGGCGTGAGCCCGTGGACCACGCCGTTGACCTGTACATCCAGGGCATGCGGGCCGGGGTAGTAGCGCCGCGTGCTGATGGGCTTGAGTGTGTGCACCTTCTGCCAGACCAGTCTTTCACCGGGTTGCAGTGTGAGGCGCTTGCCCTTGAAGGTCTTGGGTGAGGTCTCGCCATTGGCCTTGAGGTGGTGGACGCGGTAGTCCACCTCCAGCGCCTGTGGGGTGCGGCCACGTGCATGCAGGGTTACCTGGAGGGTCAAGGCTTCGCCCACGGCCACACGGTGTCTGTCCAGCGTCACGGTGATGTCGCCCTCGAAAGGCTGGCCCAGGCCCCATGCGGCCAGCGTATCGGCATGGCCTGCCTTGATCAGCGAGCGGCTGGCGTGCCGGAGCAAGCTGCGGCGTGCGTCAGGGGCATCTGGCAAGTGCGTGTTCAACCAGTTGACCAGCAAACCTGGGTGGTCCTTGGCGATGTCGTTGAGGTGGTTGGCCACGCTGCGGCGCACGTATTCGCTGGGGTCGTCCTGCAAGCGCTGCAGCAGCGGCAGCGTGGGGCTGGGGTCTTGCACCAGTGCCTGAAGACGTTGGCCCCAGGGCAGGCGAGGCCGGCTGCCTTCACTGACCAGGCGGCGCACATGGGCGCTGGGGTCATCCAGCCAGCGAGCCATGGTCGCAAAGGTCAACTCAGGGTGTTCGATGATGAAGGGCCGAATGGCGAACTCGGCGGTGAAGCGCTGGGTGATGGCATGCAATGCCTTCAGCGCGCGCTCGGGGTGGGCCAGGCCCGCGTTGGCGATGTACTCGCCAAACGCCCACAGCGCCCAGCCGGCCAGGCCTGTGTCGTCGGTTTGCAGCGCGCCCAGCTCCTTGTCCGGGTCGTGGCCCATGTGAGGCTGGGGCACCTGCTTGAGGCTGGCCTCCAGTTGATCGGCTGCCTGCTCGAAGTCGGTGGGCAGTGTCGCGTGCAGGGCCCGTGAGAGGTGGCGGGCGCGGTCCTTGAACGCCAGGGCCTCCAGTCCATCCAGCGCGAGTTGCTCGAAGCGCTGGCGCTTGAACGAGGCATCGGCGCGCTTTAAATGGTGCCCCGTCTGTCGCACCACCTCGGCGTTGATGAGGTTCTTGAATGGTTCCATGTTGACGTGAGTATGCATGTGCTGATCAAGATCAAGCGGGTGTGCCGGGGATGGCGACCTAGGGATGGCTGCGGTCATGTGGCCTGCCTAGACTGAAACCATCTTCAACAGCAGGGCAAGAGACACACCATGGCCACATCCAGGAAGGCACCCAAGTCTGACTCGGGCAAACGCGCAGCGGCCAGCAAACTGGCTGACCCTTTGAAGCTGGCAGGCATGGCCGCCGTGATCGAAGATGCGCGCAAGGCGGCTGTGTCAACGAGCAAGGGGCCGGCTGACCCGACCCACTACGCGGCGTTTGTCAAAAGGCTCAAGGCGGTGGAGGGCAAGTTCCCGCCCTTGTATGAGCAGTCCTACGTGGCCCCCTTCGTCAAGATCATTACCGGGCTGGGGGCTGCCAAGTTCAACAAGATCCTGGCCAGTGACCCTGATCGTGAAAGCACGGCGGGCCTGATGTTCGACTTGGGGCAGGCTATTCTTCAGCATGGTGAGGGCTACCTCAAAGCCGAGACACGCGGCTTTCAGGAGTTCATCTCCGACTTGTATGACGGCTTCCTCAGCGCAGAAGACCGGCGTGGTGTGAAGGCGCCCGATCTGGGTGTGATCCCGCCGCTGGCCAAATGGGGCAACCCCGAGGCCGGCCCCTATACCTGGCCCATCGATGCCGCCAAGTCCTTCCATGTCGGGGCGGCCGTGGTCAATATGCCGCCCGCCAATGCCGACAGGGGCTTGATCGCCTGGGCGGCCTTGGGCCATGAAACCGCAGGCCATGACATCCTGCATGCGGACAAGGGCTTGCAAGCCGAACTGGCGCAGGCCTTGCGCACCAACCTCGCCTCACTCGGGCATGGTCTGGGCGACTACTGGGCCGAGCGCATCGACGAGACCTCGTCCGACGTGATGGGCATCCTCAACCTGGGGCCCGCTGCGGGCATCGGGTTGATCGCCTATTTCCGGGGGCTGGGCGCGGCGTTCGGCCAGCCGCCCAAGCTGCGCAGTGATGGCCCGGATGATGACCCGCACCCTGCGGACATCGTGCGGGGCTATCTGGCCGCCGAGGTGGTGGCCTTGCTGAGTTTCGCGGGGCACACGGCCTGGTCCAAGCTGATCGCGGCTGAAACCGAGAAGGACCGCGAGACCATCGTGCTGGCGGGGCAGACCATCTCGCCCTCGCTGGCACGCAAGGCGGCCAAGATCGTGGCCAAGACCTTGGTCAAAGGCAAGGCCAAGGCATTGGAGTTCCACGCGCTGGGCGACATCCAGGGCTGGGCCGATTCTGACGAGGCCATTCTGCAGGCCATGCGCGTACCGTTGCGCGACGGCAAGCCACTGCCACCTACGCCGGGCGGCAAGAAACTGTATGCCGCGCACCTGGTGTCCGCCGCGGTGATGGAGGCGCTGGCCACCGGCCAGAACATCGGCACGCTGCAAGCCAATCTCATCGCGCAACTCAACAAGTTGCATGATGCCAACCCGGCCTGGGGCCCCTTGTTCGTGGCCCACCCCGGCCAGATGCGGCGCGACTACTTCATGCCCGAAGCCCTGCGCCAGCTCAAGCGGGTGGCCTGAGCTGGTGAAGTGCGAGCCTGATCAGGGCCGCGGGTCAGGCGGTCGATCAGGCTGCCAGCAACTGGCGCAGCACGAAGGGCAGGATGCCACCGTGCTGGTAGTAGCTGACCTCGATGGGCGTGTCGATGCGCAGCTTGACCGTGACCTCGGTCCGGCTGCCATCGGCGCGTTCGATGATGAGCTTCACATCGGCCTGGGGTTTGATCTCGCCCCCCAGATCGATGCTGATCACCTCATCGCCCTTGAGGCCCAGCGACTGCCAGGAGTCGTCACCCTTGAACTGCAGGGGCAGGACCCCCATGCCGACGAGGTTGGAGCGGTGGATGCGCTCGAAGCTGCGTGCCACCACGGCCTTGATGCCCAGCAATTGCGTGCCCTTGGCTGCCCAGTCCCGGCTGGAGCCCGTGCCGTATTCCTCGCCGCCGAAGATCACCGTGGGCGTGCCCGCGGCGATGTACTTCATGGCCGCGTCGTAGATGTACATCTTCTGCTTGTCGGGTTGGAACAAGGTCAGGCCGCCTTCTTCGCGGCTGCCATCGGCGCCCGCAGGCAGCATCAGGTTCTTGATGCGCACATTGGCAAAGGTGCCGCGCATCATCACCTCGTGGTTGCCGCGGCGTGAGCCATAGCTGTTGAAGTCGGCCTTCTGCACACCGTGCTCGACCAGGTACTGGCCGGCGGGTGAGGCTTCCTTGATGGAGCCGGCCGGCGAGATGTGGTCGGTGGTGATGGAGTCCCCGAACAGCGCCATGATGCGGGCCTTGTCGACACCAAGCTTGACCGCCTTGGGTGCCTGCTCGAAGCCATCGAAGAAGGGCGGCCGGGCGATGTAGCTGCTCTTGGGCCAGCTGTAGACCTGCCCCTTGACGCCCTTGGCCTGCTCCCACAGCTTGCCGGGCTTGGTCTTGACCTTGGCGTAGTTGTCCTTGAAAGCCTTGCCGTCCATCGCGTACTTCAGCAGCTTGTAGACCTCGTCGCTGCTGGGCCAGATGTCGCCCAGGTACACATCTTTGCCGCCCTTGCCCTTGCCCACCGGCTCGGTCATCAGGTCGCGCGTGACGTTGCCTGCGATCGCGTAGGCCACCACCAGCGGCGGGCTGGCCAGGAAGTTGGCCTTCAGGTTCGGGTGGATGCGGGCTTCGAAATTGCGGTTGCCCGAGAGCACGGCGGCACAGACCAGGTCATTGCTGGTGATGACTTCGTTGATCTCAGGCGTGAGGTCGCCCGCATTGCCGATACAGGTGGTGCAGCCATAGGCCGCCACATTGAAGCCCAGCTTTTCCAGGTAGGGCAGCAAGCCTGCTTTCTCCAGGTACTCGGTGACGATGCGTGAGCCCGGGGCCAGCGACGTCTTCACATGCGGTTTGACCTTCAGCCCGGCCTCCACGGCCTTCTTGGCCAGCAAGCCCGCAGCCAGCAGCACGCTGGGGTTGGAGGTGTTGGTGCAGGAGGTGATGGCGGCGATCAGCACGTCACCGTTCTTGATGTCGACACCGTTGGCCGTGGTGAAGGTCTTGCCCAGCTTGTCGGCTGGCTGGTTGAAGCCGTTGTCGGCAATCGGCTTGCTGAACAGCTCGGTGAAGGTCTTGCTCAGGTTGGTGATTTCGATGCGGTCCTGCGGGCGCTTGGGGCCGGCCAGCGACGGGGCCACGGTACCCAGGTCCAGCTTGACGACGCTGGAGTAGTTGATGTCGCCGGCCTTGGGGACACCAAACAGCTTCTGGGCCTTGAAGTAGGCTTCGAATGCGGCGATCTCGTCCTTGGTGCGGCCCGTGCCCTTGAAGTAGTCGATGGTCTTGTCGTCCACCGGGAAGAAGCCCATCGTGGCACCGTACTCGGGCGCCATGTTGGCGATGGTTGCGCGGTCCGGCAGCGCCAGGGACGCCGTGCCCTCGCCATAGAACTCGACGAACTTGCCCACCACTTTCTGCTTGCGCAGGATCTCGGTGATGGTGAGCACCAGGTCGGTGGCGGTCACGCCCTCGCGCAGGCGGCCGGTCAACTCCATGCCGACCACGTCGGGCGTCAGGAAGTACACGGGCTGGCCCAGCATGCCGGCTTCGGCCTCGATGCCGCCCACGCCCCAGCCCACCACGCCGATGCCGTTGATCATGGTGGTGTGGCTGTCGGTGCCGACCAGGGTGTCAGGGTAGGCCACGCCTTCCTTCGTCTGGTGCACGCCGCGCGCGAGGTATTCCAGGTTGACCTGGTGCACGATGCCAAAGCCCGGCGGCACCACGCCAAAGGTGTCGAAGGCCTGCATGCCCCATTTCATGAACTCGTAGCGTTCGGCGTTGCGCTCGAACTCGAGTTTCATGTTGAGGTCCAGCGCCTTCTTGCTGCCGTAGTGGTCGATCATCACGGAGTGGTCCACCACGAGGTCAACCGGCACCAGGGGTTCGATGCGCTTGGGATCCTTGCCCTGCGTCGCCGCCACATTGCGCATGGCGGCCAGGTCAGCCAGCAGAGGGACGCCGGTGAAGTCCTGCAGCACCACACGCGCGACCACGAAGGGGATCTCGTCGGTACGCTCGGCGTTGGGCTGCCAATTGGCCAGCTGGGCCACATGCTCGGCGGTGACCTTCTGGCCATCGCAATTGCGCAGCACCGATTCGAGCACGATGCGGATCGACACCGGCAGCTTGTTGATGTTGGGGTGGAGCTTGGCCAGCTCGGGCAAGGCGTAGTACTTCAGCGATTTGCCGGACGCCGTCTTGAAGGACTTCAGGGTCTGCTTAAAGGCGTGCACATTGGCGTGCTGGGGAAGGCTTGCCTTGGAAGCTTTGGCCATGGATGGTTCTCCGTCTGCAATGGTTGGTGGATGCGACAAAACTTCATTTTGGCAGCAAGCCCCGGCGCGCGACAATACGCCGCGAGTGGCCATGCCACGTACACAGGATCCATGCTGGTGTTTAAAAAATACAGTCGACAAACCGGCGCAGCCGATTGGTTCTTGATGGCCATGGTCGGGGCCGTCCTGCTGGCCTCGTTTGCGCCGCAATGGGGCCGCAGCGAAGGCGTACTGCACCTGGGGCAGGTGACCGATGTGGGGGTCTTCCTGCTGTTCTTCCTGCACGGCATGGGTTTGTCGACCGACAGCCTGAAGACCGGCGCCACACGCTGGAAGCTGCATGTGCTGGTGCAGGCCTGCACCTATGTCCTGTTTCCCATGTGGTGGGGGCTGCTTTACGTGTCGCTGGGCCGCTGGTTGCCGCATGACCTGGCCATGGGTTTCTTTTACCTGGCGGTGCTGCCCTCGACGGTGTCATCCTCGGTGGCGATGACGGCCCTGGCGCGCGGCCACGTGGCGGCGGCTGTGCTCAATGCCACCTTGTCGACCTTGCTGGGGGTGTTCATCACGCCCTTGCTGGTCAGCCTGGTGATGAGCGGGCAGGGGCACGAGCTGGATGTCGGGCACACCATGCTCAAAGTCGCGCAGCAGTTGCTGCTGCCGTTTGTCATCGGGCACCTGTTGCGCCCCTGGCTGTCGGCCTGGTTCACGCGCATCAAGCCCATCACCACGGTGTTCGACCGCGGCGTGATCGTGCTGCTGGTGTGGTCGGCCTTCAGTGACTCCGTGGCCGACGGGCTGTGGACGCGCCACGGCCCCTGGTTGCTGGCGCAGGCCATCATCGGCGCGGCGGTCTTCCTCCTGCCCATGCTGTGGGTGACGCGCCGTGCGGCACGCGCCTTGGGCTTTGAGGTGGAAGACGAGATCGTGGCCGTGTTCTGCGGCTCCAAGAAGACGCTGGCCTCGGGCATGCCCATGGCCAAGCTGCTGTTTGGTGGCAATGCGGCGATGGGGGTGCTGATCCTGCCCATCATGCTGTACCACCAGCTGCAGCTGTTCGTGTGCGCCGTGATGGCGCGGCGTTATGCGGCGCGCGAGGCGCGGACCATCGTGTCGAGTTGAGGCAGGATCAGGCCTAAGGAGACCCGACCAAGCCCAGGCAACGTCAACCCACGCGGAACACCTGCGCGGCGCGCACCAGGGTCTGTGCCTGACGCTGCAGCGATTGCGCAGCCACAGCCGCTTCCTCCACCAGGCTGGCGTTCTGCTGCGTGGCGCTGTCGATCTGGCTGATGGACTGGTTGACGCTGGCGATGTCGTCAGATTGCTCGGCCGTGGCCGTTGTGATGCCCTGGATCAACTGGGTGACCTGCGAAACGGCTTCGACCACGCGGTTGATGGTTTCGCCGGCCGCCTCCACCTGACGCGTGCCATCGCCGACCTGCTCCACCGATGAGCTGATCAAGCTGTGGATTTCCTTGGCAGCCTGCGAACTGCGGCGAGCCAGTGACCTGACCTCTGCCGCTACCACGGCAAAGCCACGGCCTTGCTCGCCCGCCCGCGCGGCTTCCACGGCTGCGTTGAGCGCCAGGATATTGGTCTGGAACGCGATGCTCTCGATCAGCTGGGTGATTTCGCTCATGCGTTGCGACGAACCCTGGATGCCCTGCATGGCCTCGATGATCTGGCTGACGGCCTGGCCGCCTGCCTCTGCCGCGGCCGAGGTGTTCTCGCTGACCTGGGCCACCTCGCGGGCGGTGTCGGCCGTTTGCTTGACGTTGCTGGTCAGCATGGACATGGCCGCCGTGGTGCGCTCCAGGCTGCCCGCCTGGGTGTCGGTGCGGGTTGACAGGTGGTGGTTGCCCTGGGCGATGTTGCCGATGGCCAGCTGGATGCCGTCGGTTTCGCAACGCACATCGTTGACGAAGGCGCGCGTGTTGAGGTTGGCCTGGCGCAGGCCGCGCATCAGCATGCCGACCTGATCGGTGCGGTCAGACCAGATGTCTTGCGTCAGGTCGCCCGCCGACATGCTGTTGATGAAGCGGATCGCCTGGTTCAAAGGCTGGGTCACCGTGAGATCCAGCAGCTTGACCATGGCCAAGGACAGGGCAGCACCTACCGCCAGTTGCGCCCAGGGCAGGATGTGCGCGGGCAGGCCCAGCCAGGACGGCACCAGCATCATCGGCAGGATGAGCGCCATCGCGATGCCAACACGGCCGGTGAGGTGCACGCGACCGAACTTGCCCACCCAGTCGCGCATGCCGAAGTAGCGCACACGGCCCGCATGCAGCTTGAAGCGGGGCCTGACCAGGGCGCGTTGCGCGATCAGGTCCTTGTAGAGCGATTGGGCGGTGTTGATCTGCTCGCGCGTGGGTTTGGTCCGCACCGACAGGTAGCCGATGGGTTTGCCATGGCTGAGCAGCGGCGTCACGTGGGCCTGGACCCAGTAGTGGTCACCGTTCTTGCGGCGATTCTTGACCGTGGCCGTCCACGAGCGGCCAAAGCCGATGGTGCGCCACATGTCCTTGAACGCTTCCTCGGGCATGTCCGGGTGGCGGATCAGGTTGTGCGGCTGCCCGATGAGCTCCTCCTGCGTGTAGCCGCTCACGCGCGTGAAGGCGGCATTGCAATGCGTGATGACGCCTTGCTTGTCCGTCATGGACACCAGCATTTCCTCGCCGGGGTAGTCATACTCTTGCCCCGAAACGGGCAGGTTGAGCCTCATGTGCCGTCCTCCGGCGTGGGGTTTAGACTCGGCCCGATCTGGCCAGCGTCCCGCGCGCCTAATGTGCAATCACTTCGTCTTTCGGCGTTATTGTCCTGGTGTTGAGTAACTTATGAGTCGCGAATGAGCGATATGCGTGGCCGTAGTGCGCCATCCTTCACACCCGATGTCATTTATTGCCCGCCACCCGACCAGGGCCTGGACGTGGTGTTCGTGGACGAGACCCTGCTGGTGCTCAACAAGCCGGCAGGCCTGCTGTCCGTGCCGGGGCGGGGCGAGGGGCGCGACGATTGTTTGATCAGCCGGGCGGCTCGCCAGTATGGCGACGCGCTGATCGTCCACCGGCTGGACATGGCCACCTCGGGGCTGCTGGTGCTGGCGCGGGGCGAGGCCATGCAGCGCGCCCTGAGCATGCTGTTTCAGGATCGGCACGTCAGCAAGCGCTATGTGGCACTGGTCCATGGCTTGCTGGCCGATGATGTCGGAGAGGTGGCATTGCCCCTGATCACGGACTGGCCCAATCGGCCCAAGCAGATGGTCTGCCACGAACGGGGCAAGCCATCGCTGACGCGTTACCGTGTGCTGTCACGCGATACGGCGCTGGGGCAGACGCGGGTGGAACTGGAGCCCGTCACCGGGCGCTCGCACCAGTTGCGCGTGCACATGCTGGCGCTGGGCCACCCCATCGTGGGCGACCCGCTGTATGGCGATCAGGCCGTGCAGGCGGCCTGGCCGCGCTTGATGCTGCATGCAAGCCAGCTGACCTTGCCTCACCCGGTGACGCAGGTGGTGCACCGGTTCGAGTGCGCGGCACCCTTTTGAAGGCTTGCCTTCAGCGGCACGCGCCGGTTCCCGGCGCCGTTCACAGTGGCTTCTTGCGCCCCGTGATCATGGCTTTGGCCAGGTTTTCTTTTTGCAGCCCGCTCATCACCAGCACACCCGCCCAGTGGCCCAGCACGCAGGCTTGCAGTGCCCAGGCCAGGTACTGGTGGGTGTCGATCAACCAGTCTTCGCCCCAGTAGGCATCGAGCTGCGACATCCAGCCGGTGAGCCCCAAGGCGAGCACCAGTACCCACAGCAGCCAGGCCATGAGCATGCCAACCGGGTTGTGCCCCAGGGTGCGCTGCACCTGGCGTTGCCGCAGTTCATGCAGATGTTGCCGCACCGCCGCCCATGAGGGCAGGCCGACGTGCGCCACGTCGCCACGTGAGCGGCTCATGCCGAAGATCACCCGTAGCAAGACGGCAGCGGCCGCCACATACCCCGCATAGCGGTGCACTGGCCCGGTCTCGTTGAACAGGTTGAACAGCACGATGGCCGCCACCAGCCAGTGGCTCAGGCGGACGAAGCCGCCCCACACCGGTACCGGGCCGGTGTCATCCCGGCCAGGCATCACTTCTCGATCTCGGCCTTGACGATGTCCAGCGTCTTGGTGTCGAAATAGATCTCGACCTTCTTGCCATCCTTGTTCCAGCCATAGATCTCGTAGCACTGGCCTTCGACCTTGAACTTGCGGATCTTGTAGCCTTGCTCCAGCAGCTTGGCGCGGGCATCGCCTTCCTTGATCCATTCGGATTTGGGGTGGGCTTCGCAATGGGCGCTGGCCAGGGCGCTCAGGGGGAGGGCAGCCAGGCCCAGAACGAGGGTAGCGGTCAAACGTGTCATTCAGATGCTCCTAAGAATCATTCGCATTTACTCGGATATTCTCGCACGATGTGCGACCTGAATCCAGCGCGTGATGACCTGGTACATCTGATTGACGTCCAGCGGTTTGGGGACGTGGTCGTTCATGCCCACGGCGAGCGCGCGTTCCCGATCGCTCACCAGGGCGCTGGCGGTCATGGCGATGATGGGCAGGTGCTTCCAGCGCGCATCGCTGCGGATGCGTTCGGTGGTGGTGTAGCCGTCCATATGGGGCATCTGGCAATCCATCAGCACGCAGTTGAAGCGGGCAGGGTGGGCCTCCAGCAGGCGCAAGGCTTCATAGCCATCCTGCGCGATGGTGACTTCCGCACCCGCGCGCGCGAGGAGCTCCCGGGCCAGTTCCTGGTTGAGGGGCTGGTCTTCCACCAGCAGGATCTGCACTCCGGTGAGCTGGGGCACTTTGGGTCTGGGCGGCTCGGCCTGGGGCAGTGTGAGCGCCTGGTGAGGGCTCTGGTCGTGGTTCATGGCGCGCGTCAGGCTGTCGAACAGGGTCGAGGGCGTGACGGGCTTGGTCAGGATGTCGGCCAGGGGGACGTCATGCGCCGCCTTCAAGGCATCCGCCTTGTTGAAGGCCGTGACCAGCAGGATGCAGGGGTTGTCATCCGGGAAGCGGGCCTGGGCCAGTTCGTGGATGTGCCGCGCGCAGGTGATGCCGTCCATGCCGGGCATCTTCCAGTCCAGCATGATGCAGTCGTAGGGTGCGTGGGCCCGTTGCAGGTGCGCCAGCGCCTCATCGCCGCCACTGGCGAAGTCCACGCTCAGGCCCAGGGTGCAGGCCATCTGGCCCAGCACCTGGCGGGCATCGGCGTTGTCGTCGACCAGCAGCACGTGCTTGCCGCGCCAGTCCTCGCTGGCCAGCGCCATCGGTGAGGACCGGGCGGGCAGGCTCATGCGCAAGGTGAAGTGGAAGGTCGAGCCCTGGTGGAGTTCACTGTCCACCCAAAGGCGCCCGCCCATGCGCTCAGTGAGTTGCCGCGAGATGGTCAGGCCCAGGCCGGTGCCGCCAAAGCGCCGCGTGGTGGAGGCGTCCACCTGGGTGAAGGGCTGGAACAGCCTGGCTTGCTGCTCGGGGCTCATGCCCATGCCGGTGTCGCGCACCCAGCCGTGAAGCACGATGTCCTGCCCGTTGCGGTGCTGGACTTCCAGGCCGATGGTCACGCTGCCCTGGTCGGTGAACTTGATGGCGTTCGAGCCCAGGTTGACCAGGATCTGGCGCAGGCGCGTCGGGTCACCCATCAGGTGCGCGGGCAGATCGGGCGGGGCGGTGAACAGCAGCTCCAGCCCCTTGCGCTCTGCGGGCAGGCCCAGCACGTCGGACACGTGCGTGAGCACATCCTGCAGCTCGAAGTCGATGCACTCCAGCTCCAGGTGGCCGGCCTCGATCTTGGACATGTCCAGCACGTCGTTGATGATCTGCAGCAGGTTGTTGGCCGCCTGGTGGGCCTTGACCACGTACTGGCGCAGCTTGTCGGGCGGGGCGTCGTCCAGGGCCAGGTGGGTCATGCCGATGATGGCGTTCATGGGCGTGCGGATCTCGTGGCTCATATTGGCCAGGAAGGCCGACTTGGCCCGGGTGGTTTCCTGCGCGGCCTTGCTGGCCGAGCGCAAGGCCTCTTCGGTCTGCTTGCGCGCGGTCACGTCGTCCACGATGGCGAAGTACAGGTCCTTGTCCTCGTGGTCGAGAGACAGCAGCATCACTTCGGCGTCAAAGGTTTGCTGGTCCAGCCGGCACAGGCGCCATTCGATGCGCCCTGGCGGGCTGCCGTCACGCGCGCTGTCGAGCAACTGTTCGGCCAGTGCCTCGCTGGCTTCGCCGTTGGGTTGCTTGGGCTGGCACAGCGGGGCGAGCCAGGGCCGCAGGCCTTGCAGTTGCTCGAAGCGGTCCGCGCCGAACAGGCTCAGTGTGGCGGGGTTGCACCGCAGGATGCCCTTTTGCCGGTGGAAGAACAAGAAGGCCGAGCTGGCGTGGTTGAAGACGGCATCGAAGCGCAGCTCGGCCTGGCGTCGGTCCGTCACGTCCAGCCAGTAGCCGTCGTACACCTCGCCGCCATCCGGCGTGCGGGCCACGGCGCTGTTGACGCTGATCCAGTGCTTCTGGGATTGGGCCTCCACCTCGAACTCGAGCGGCGTGGTGGGCGGGTGCGTGGGCAGTTCTGCATGTGGGCCCCAGGCAAAAGCCGGGTTGGCCTGCAGCGTGGTCTCGTCCAGGCCGAACAGCCGGTTCACGCCTGCGCCGATGTAGGCGAACTTGCCTCGCCCAGAAGGGGACACTCGATAGCGGAACAAGGTCAAGGGCAGGGCGCGGGTCATGTCCAGTGTTTCGCGGCGCACCCGCTCCACCGCACTTTGCCGTTCCAGCCGCCTCAGATAGGCCCAGATGACGAGCCAGCCAAAGGCCATGGCCAGGGCCGCCCCGACGGTGGTGGCGGCGCTGATGGCTGCTTCGGCCGCCAGTGGTGTCAGCACCCACAGCGTGTAAGGGTAGCCGTTGAGTTGGCGTGTCAGGGCCAGATAGCGCTGCCGCCCGATTTCCATGCCGGCTTGCGCACCCTTGCCATCGTCGACGGTGATGGGTTTCCAGCCAACTGGCTTGGGCATGCCGAGGTAGGCCCCCTCCATCTGTTTTTCTCTGCCCGCCAGTGCAGGCCCACCTGGGACCTGGTGCAAGGTGGCCTCGGCCTGGTTGCCCGCCACGATCACGCCATTGGCGTCGACGATGTGCAGGTAGCGCCCGGTCGTGTCCGTGAACAGACGCGCCATGGAAGCCGGGTCCGTCTTGAGGATGAGCACGCCCAGCGCCCGCGTGCCATCGTCAATGCGGGCCGAGAAATTGAAGCCCGGCTTGTGGCTGATCCGCCCCATCACGAACTGAAAGCCCGCGCCGGACTCCATGGCGTCGATAAAGTAATCGCGGATGTGGAAGTTGTGCCCGATGGTCGAGTAATGGGGGTCGAGGTAGGTGCTGTCGGCCACCGTGGTGCCATAGGCATTCTGCAGATACGCCTGTCGGATCTGGAAGCTTCTGACGATGCCGTCGAGCTGCCGGCTCATCTTCTGCACCGCAGGCTGCGCGGTGAGCATCTCGCGCAGGCGTTGGGGCTTGATGGCCCGCGATTCCACGGTATCGGGTGCGATGTTCTGGCTCAGAAAGTCGACGAAGGATGACTCTTTGGCCAGGACCTGTCCCAGCGCCGCCAGCGAGCGAAAGTGATTCTCGACGTTGTCCTGGAGGCTGGTCAGGCGAAGGTTGGCGTTGGCGCTCGCATCCTGCCGGAAAGCATGGATGCGGTAATGGTCTACCCAGAGTGCGCCGACAAGCACGGCCGCTGACCAGATCAGTGCCGCGATCAGCAGCCTGCGTCGCTGAGGGTCGATGTCGGGGGGCTCGCCCGTGAATGCCTGGTCCATCAGGGTCTCCAATCTGGGGTCTCCAGCTTGCTGAGCCCAGGATGACGGTACAGCGGGGCTCCCGCCTGCGTGCTTTCGCCTGCAGCAGTGGATTTCTAACAGAGGTGACTTGCCACGGGCAACCCGGATCGCGCAGCAAGCCCTCTGCCGGCAGGGGATGGCGTGCTTTGGCCACAGGTATCCAGTGCATTTGCAGCATGTCAAATAGGTGGATCAGAGCGTGCCGGGCGCTCGTGGCAGAATCTACGCTTTTCCTCAGAGACCGGATGCCATGACTGCAGTTGTCATCAGCGGTACTGGGCTGTACCAGCCGCCCCATACCATCACCAACGCCGAACTGGTGGAGTCGTTCAACGCTTACGTTGACAACTACAACGCCGAGCATGCCGCTGAAATCGAAGCCGGTACGCTGACGGCCCTGACCCACTCCAGCTCCGAATTCATCGAAAAAGCGTCCGGCATCAAGCAGCGCTACGTGATGGACAAGGAAGGCATCCTTGATCCCAAGCGCATGTACCCGCGCTTCAAGGAGCGCTCGGACGACCAGCTGTCCATCCTGGCCGAAATCGGTGTGGAAGCCGCCAAGAAGGCCATGGCCGCAGCCGGCAAGAAGGGCGAAGACATCGACGCGGTGATCTGCTCGTGCTCCAACCTGCAACGCGCCTACCCGGCCATCGCCATCGAGATCCAGAACGCCATTGGTGCGCGTGGTTACGGCTACGACATGAACGTGGCCTGCTCGGCTGCGACCTTTGGCCTGGAGCAGGCGGTCAACGCGATCAAGTCCGGCTCGGCCAAGTGCGTGCTGGTGATCAACCCCGAGATCACCTCGGGCCACCAGGAGTGGAAGGACCGCGATTGCCACTTCATCTTCGGTGACGTGGCCACGGCCACCATCGTCGAGCGTGCCGACACCGCCACCTCGGCCGAACAATGGGAAGTGCTGGGCACCAAGCTGGCCACGCAGTTCTCCAACAACATCCGCAACAACTTCGGCTACCTCAACCGCAGCGAAGACAGCGACCCCAAGGCCCGCGACAAGACCTTCCGCCAGGAAGGCCGCAAGGTGTTCAAGGAAGTGGTGCCCATTGCCGCCGCCCACATCGAGTCGCAGCTCGCGCCGCTGGGCCTGGAGCCCACTTCGGTGCGCCGCTTCTGGTTGCACCAGGCCAACCTGTCGATGAACCAGCTGATCGTCAAGCGGCTGATCAACGCCGAGGTCACGCCGGATACCGCGCCGCTGATCCTGGACGAATTCGCCAACACCTCGTCGGCCGGCTCCATCATTGCCTTCCACAAGTACCGTGCCGATCTGGCCAAGGGCGATGTGGGCGTGATCTGCTCCTTCGGCGCAGGTTATTCGGTGGGCAGCGTGGTGGTGCGCAAGCGCTGAGCCGCATCCCTCATCGGGCGGAGAGCCGGGCCTGCTTGACGCGGGCACAATCGCCGCATCCCGACCACGGCCCGCCGGGTAGACCAGCGGGCCGTTTTCTTTTTTGGCCATGAGCAACGACTTCACCTTCTACTGGCACGACTACGAGACCTTCGGCAAAGTCGCCCGGCGTGATCGCCCCTCGCAGTTCGCCGGTGTGCGCACGGATGCCGACCTCAACGAGATCGGTGCGCCGCTGATGCAGTACTGCCAGCCCGCGCCGGACTACCTGCCTGATCCGGAAGCCTGCCTGCTCACCGGCATCCTGCCGCAGACCTGTCTGGAGCGCGGCGTGCCCGAGCACCGTTTTGCCGATGCCATCGAGCGCGAACTGGCGCAGCCCAACACGGTGGGCGTGGGCTACAACACCATCCGCTTCGACGACGAGGTGACGCGCCACCTGTTCTGGCGCAACCTGATCGACCCGTATGCGCGCGAGTGGCAGAACGGCTGTGGCCGCTGGGACCTGCTGGACGTGGTGCGCTGCACCTGGGCCTTGCGCCCTGAAGGCATCAACTGGCCGAAGCACGAAGATGGCCGCCCCTCGTTCAAGCTGGAGCACCTGACGGCTGCCAATGGCCTGAGCCACGAGGCCGCGCACGACGCCTTGTCTGACGTGCGGGCCACCGTGGGCCTGGCTCGGCTCATCAAGCAGGCCCAGCCCAAGCTGTGGGACTTCTGCCTGAAGCTGCGCAAGAAGGACGCCGTGCTGGCCGAAGCCGGGCTGGACAAGCCGCGCGCGATGTGGCGGCCCTTCCTGCACATCTCGGGTATGTTTAGCCACGAGCGCGGTTGCATGGCCCTGGTCTACCCGCTGGCCCAGCACCCCAGCAACAAGAACGAGATCCTGGTGTGGGACCTGGCCCATGACCCCAGCGAGCTGTTCGGCATGAGCGCCGCCGACATGCGTCTGCGCATGTTCAGCAAGACGGCCGATCTGCCTGAGGGTGTGACCCGCCTGCCCGTCAAGAGCGTGCACATCAACAAGTCGCCCATCGTGATCGGCAACCTCAAGATCCTGAGCCCCGCCTTGATCACCAAGTGGGGGCTGGACCTGGACAAGGCCATGGCCCACGCCGAGACGGCGGCCCAGCACGCGGCCAGCATGGACGGCATCTGGGCGGAGCTGTACACGCGGCCAGATGCGCGCACTGAAGTCGACGTGGACGAAGACCTGTATGGCGGCTTCATCGGCAATGAAGATCGCCGTGTGCTGCAACGCCTGCGTGGCCTGTCGCCCGCGCAACTGGCCGAGCGCACGCCAGGCTTCGTGGACGAACGCCTGGAAGAGGTGCTGTTCCGCTACCGCGCCCGCAACTTCCCGGACACCCTGAGCGAGGCCGAGCAGGCCCGTTGGCATGAGCTGCGCATGGCCCGCCTGCATGAAGGGCAGGGCGGCGGCCTGTCGCTCGCGGCCTTCTTCGAGCGCATCGATGCGCTGGGCGAGTCCTTGAGCGAGGATGACGAGCGCGGCCAGGACATCCTGGGGGCGCTGTACGACTATGCCGAGCAGATCGCACCGTAAATCAGGCGAGTCGGCCGCGGGCACGCTTGGTGGTGCTCAAGGTGGCGTAGCCCGGCCAGGCGTGCAGACACTGGTGCCGGTGATCCGCAGTGCGCCGCCGCATCTGCGTTATCTGAGCGGCTATCCACCGCACCTGCTGCAGCAAGTGCAGCAACTGATCGACGAAGGCAAGCTGGCCGACACGCTGGCGCGCCGCTACCCTGATCGGCACGAGGTCAAATCCGACGCGGCCTTGTACGAGTATGTGATGGACCTCAAGGCCCGCTACATGCGCAACGCCGACCAGATCAGCAAGGTGGCGTATGACAACAAGCTCAAGGTGATCACGCAGGCGCTGGGCACGCACACGGCGGTGTCACGCGTGCAGGGCGGCAAGCTCAAGGCCAAGCGCGAGATCCGCGTGGCCAGCCTGTTCCGCGAGGCGGCGCCGGAGTTCCTGCGCATGATCGTCGTGCACGAACTGGCGCACTTGAAAGAGAAGGCCCATGACAAGGCCTTCTACCAGCTGTGCACGCACATGGAGCCCAGCTACCACCAGTACGAATTCGACCTGCGCCTCTACCTTGTGGCGCAGGATCTGGCCCGGGTCAAGCCCGACGCGCCTGAGGCGCCTGAGACGAATCCGGCGCAGCCATGATGCGCTGCCAGTGGGCCTGCAGGCTGGGCGCCACGCGGTCCACATCGGTCACCACGGACATGTGACCCAGGCCAGGCATGGTCTCCAGCAAGGCGTGGTCGTTCACGCGGGCCAGGCGGTGGGTCATCTCACGCGCGGGCAGGCGGGTGTGTTCACCATGGACCAGCGTCAAGGGCTGCTCGACGCGGAAGTCCTCGAAGTGGCGCGGCAGGGTACCGATCAGGCTCACCTCTTGAGACATCTTCCAGCCGACAGCCCGCATCGGCGCCTTGACCTTGTCGGGCATGAAAGACCAGGCGCCCGGGCCGTTCCAGTAGTTGATGAAGGCCTCCAGCCATTCGTCCGTACCGCCTTGCTCGGCCTTGGTGAAGACGCTGTCGGGCCCGTACATGCCACGTATTTCGGCACCCAGTTCGCCTTCGAGTTCATCCTGCACCAGGCGCAGCGAGCCGAACATCACGGGCTCGTACAGCCACAGTGACTTGATGGGCAGGTCCTTGTCCAGCGTCAGCAGCAGGGCGAGCAGGCCGCCATACGAGTGGGCCACCAGATGCAGCCCATTCGTATCCGACGGGATCTGCGCGCGGATGTGCGCCAGGTCCATGTCCATGGAAAACGGTGTGCCGGCGGGCATCAGGTCATCGGGTGCATAACCCCGGTTCACCACCGCCAGGCTGCGCATGCCTTCGGGCACGGTGCCCATCAGGCGCTTCCACATGAAGGGGCCCATGCCTGTGGAGTGGATGAACAGGGCGGTGTCTGGCGTGGTCTGGCTCATGGATCGTCTCCAAAAATTTACTTGCATAAAGCAAGTAGTTGGGTCAGTATAGAAACGAAATGCCTTGCCTGCAAGCGCCAGCCTTTTCTCTGCCTTCTTTGCACCTTTCCTGTCTTCGAAAGCCCCCATGCGCCGCACCTCGTTTGCCAAGATGAGCTGTTCCATTGCCCGCACGCTTGAGCTGGTGGGCGACTGGTGGACGTTTCTGATCGTGCGCGAGGCGTTTTTCGGCAGCCGCAAGTTCGGCGAATTCGAGAAGGCCCTGGGCATCGCGCCCAATGTGCTCACGCAGCGCCTGGGCAAGTTGGTGGAGGGCGGCATCCTGGTGGTCGAGGCCACCAGCGCCAGCGGCAAGGCCTTGTCCTACCGGCTCAGTGCCAAGGGTCGGGATCTGTTTCCGGTGCTGGTGGCCATGCTGCAATGGGGTGACAAGCACGCCAGCGCACCCAAGGGGCCACCGGTGCGCATCGTGGCGCGCCGCACGGGCGAGGAGATCGCGCCCATGGTGCTGCGCTCGGCCAACGGTGAGGTGCTGGATGTGTCCGAGGTGATGCCTGTGGCGGGGCCTGGGGCCGGGCAGGCGGTGCGCCAACGCATGGCAGAGATCGCCGAGATGGCCGAAGTGCGCCGAGCTGGCAAGGGCTGATTGATCGGGCCTATCTCGGAGAAGGTGCCTGGCCAGGCCTACGCCTCATGCGCGCGTCAATGCCATGAGGTCTTGACCAGATCCTGATGCCCGATGGGGCGTCGGCCCAGGACTTCGGTGAAGGCCTGAACGGGCGCGACATTGTCCTGCTCCAGCAGGGACAGCGTTTCCGTGCAAAAGGGCAGGGCCGGGATCTGGTCGCCAATGCGGGCGCTCAGCGTGGTCATGAAGCCGGGAAGGGGCATGACCAAAGCCTTGCCTTTGCCCAGCTGCTGGCGCAGGCTGCCAATGAAGTCGGCCATGCTCAAAGGCGTGGCACCCACACAGGGCAGGATACCCTTCAGCGAACGCGACTCCTGCAGAAGCCGGGCGATGGCCAATGCCAGATCCCCCACTGCAACGGGCTGGATGCGTGCACGGATCATGGCTTGGGGCAGCATCAGCACCGGCAACTGAGCCAGATTCACGAACAGCTTGCTGCTGTCACCATTGGCACCGAACACCACACTCGGCCGCAGCACCACGCCATCCAGCAGGCCCTGTTCGGTGAGGCCCAGCAGGTGCCGTTCAGCGGCCAGCTTGGTCTGCGCATAGGCGGTGTTGCTGCCCTCGATGCCCAGCGCAGAGACGTGGACCACGCGCCGCACGCCCGCCTGCGCACACGCCGTGTACAAGGCCTTGGGCACCTCGGTGTGCACCACCTGGATGGGCCGCTGGCGGGTATCGCGCAAAACGCCCACGGCGTTGACCACCGCGTCCACGCCTTTGAGTCGGGCCAGCCAGATCGCCGGGTCGGTATCGCGGCTGAAATCGACGGCGATGGCCTGGGCATCTGCAGAGCCGGCGGGCGAGCGCGTGGCCATGACCCGGTGCCCGGCGGTGACCAGCGCCTTGGCGATGTTGCGGCCGATGAAACCGGACGATCCGCAAAGCAGGACGTTCATGATCGAGGCTCCTTGTTGACGTTGAGCAGGTCGCGGACGCGTCGAAACTCGGCGTCACCGAGGAGCGTGCCACAAGCTATCGGCATGCACAGGCGGCGCCACCGGGACTTAGCCTCTCCTGGCATATTGCACAGGGATTGCCTCCGTCTGGCGGGGTTGGGCGCCCGTGCTCAAGCGCCTGCCGTTCACATTGAACGTGAACGCTGAAGCCTGGTCAATCAGTTGTGGATGTCCGGGAACAGCGATGGGTCAGGCCCTTTGGGGGAGCCCATGATCAGCCCCGGCTCGGACGCCGCAGATGCCGCAGATGCCGCACCGGGTGGCATCGGGATCAATGAGCGGTTGATGACCTGGTCATCCAGCCCCAGGGAGGTGATGAAGCCCCCGTCGGCCCATTCGGCGTAGCGCCAGTCCGTGTCGCTGCGCACCAGGCCTTCTGCTGGCGGGCTGATTTCCTTCACCGGTTCGTGAGCCAGGGCCGTGGCCATGAAATTGATCCAGATCGGCAGGGCCAGCGAGGCACCCGAGCTGTGGCTGCCCAGGGACTGTGGCTTGTCATAGCCCACCCACACCACCGCCACCAGATTGGGCTGGAAGCCGGCAAACCAGGCGTCCACCACGTCGTTGGTGGTGCCGGTCTTGCCATAGATGTCCGGGCGTTTGAGCTGGGCCTGGGCGCGTGCAGCTGTGCCGCTGCGTGCGACCTCCTGCAGCAGCGAGGCCGTCATGAAGGCGTTGCGGGCCGGGACCGCGCGCTGGCTCTCGTCCACCGTGGCCGCGGGTGCTTCGAACACCGTCTTGCCGTCGACATCGGTGATGCGCCTGATCACCACAGGCGTCACCTTCAGGCCGCCATTGGCGATGACCGCGTAGGCGCTGGCCAGTTGAATTGGGGTGGTTGAGCCAGCGCCCAAAGCCAGCGTCAGGTTGTTGGGCTGCTTGTCGACATCAAAGCCGTAGTGGCCGGTCCAATCGCGTGCAGCATCTGGGCCCAACAACTGCACCAGTCGGATGCTGACCAGATTCTTGGAATGGGCAAGGGCTTCACGCAAGGTGATCGGGCCATCGGCGCTGCCGTCGGCGTTCTGCGGATTCCAGTCACCCAGGCCGGTCAGGGGCGCGTCGTTGATGATGGTCTCCGGCATGACGCCGTTTTCCATGGCGGCGGCGTACAGGAAGGGTTTGTAGCTGGAGCCGGGCTGGCGCCAGCCCTGGGTCACGTGGTTGAACTGGTTGGCGCGGAAGTCGAAGCCGCCCACCAGCGCGTGGACTTCACCGTCATGCGGGTTGATGGCGACCAGCGCGCTTTCGGCTTCGGGCCATTGCGTGATCGTCCAGTCCTTGCCTTGTTGCAGCACGCGCACCACGGCGCCACGCTGGATGCGCAGCTTGGCGCTGGCCTTGGCTGACAGGCCGGGTTGCGCCTGCCGCAAGCCCTTGCCGGTGATGGTGATCACCTCGCCGGACGCCAGCACCACCACTACGCGCTTGGGCGAGGCCTCGGTCACGATGGCGATCTTGAGGACCTCGTCGTCGTTGTAATCGGCCAGGGCCTGCGAGACGGCCGGGTCGGTGTCTTCCAGGCTGTTGTCGAGTTCCTCGTGGTCCTCGGGGCCGCGCCAGGCCTGCTGCAGTTCGCGGTCGATCAGCGTCTTGCGCACGGCCTTGTAGGCGGCTTGCTGTTCGTTGGCACGCAAGGTGGTCACCACCTTCATGCCCGTGCTGTAGGCTGCCTCGCCGTAGCGGGCGAACACCTGGGCGCGGGCCATTTCGGCCACGAACTCGGCGTGTACTTCGACCTCGCCGGGGGCGCGCACATTGAGCTTTTCAGCCTTGGCTGCCGCGTACTGGGTGTCATCCAGCACGCCTTGCGCATGCATGCGCATCAGGGCAATGAGTTGCCGCGCACGCGCCCGTTCCGGGTTGCGGATGGGGTTCACGTTGGAGGGGTTCTGCGGCAGGCCGGCCAGCATCGCGCATTCAGCGGCGGACAGGGCGCTCAGGGGCTTGCCGAAGTAGGTTTGCGCGGCTTCTGCAAAACCGTAGGCACGGGCCCCCAGGTAGATCTGGTTCATGTAGAGCTCAAGAATCTGGTTCTTGCTCAGTTCATGCTCGATCTTCAAGGACAGCATGGCCTCCTTGAGCTTGCGGCTCAGCGTCTTTTCTCGCGTGAGAAAGAAGGTGCGCGCCACTTGCTGGGTGATGGTGGAGGCGCCTTGCGTGCGGCCACCCGTGAGGTTGGACACCACCGCGCGCAGCACCCCCACCACGTCGATGCCGGGGTGCTCGTAAAAGCGGGCGTCTTCCACCGCCAGCAGGCTGTCGCGCATCAGCTTGGGGATCTGGTCGAAGTGCTGGTACAGGCGCTTCTCGTTGCCAAAACCGCCGATCTCGACGCCATCAGCTGTGTAGACGCGCAGGGGTTGCTTGGGCTGGTAGTGCGCCAGGCCGCTGGTGTCGGGCAACTGGGGGTAGAGCACGGCGATCGAGGCCAGCAGGGTCAACAGGCCGATCACGGCGGCAACGGCGCCCAGCCACAGCAGTTTCTTCAGAACCGGGCCGCTGGTAATGCGGGCCCACAGGGAGACATCTTCGATCTTCTCGGACATGCAAGATCCTATGCGCGCGCCTGGCATCCGGCCAGGCAGAGCCGTGGATTATCAGCCCTGGTTCGCCGTGGGCGTGACAAACGGTGAGCGCGCTTTCGCATCGCCAAAAGAAAAAGCCCGCCTGGTTTCCCGGGCGGGCTTGTGAGGGGGCTTCAGGCTCAGGCGGCCTTCACGCCCTTGGCCGTTTCCACGTACTCTTCAATCTGGTTGAAGTTCATGTACTTGTAGATCTTGTCGGCGTCCTTGGCCACCACGCCCACTTCAGCCATGTACTCGGCTGGCGTCGGCAGCTTGCCCAGCTTGGAAGCCACGGCAGTCAGCTCGGCCGAGCCCAGGAACACGTTGGTGTTCTTGCCCAGACGGTTCGGGAAGTTGCGGGTCGACGTGGAGATACAGGTCGAGCCTTCCTTGATCTGAGCCTGGTTACCCATGCACAGCGAGCAGCCAGGCATTTCGGTACGGGCGCCAGCGGTGCCGAAGGTGTTGTAGAAGCCTTCCTTGGTCAGCTCGGCAGCATCCATCTTGGTGGGCGGAGCCACCCACAGACGCACCGGGATGTCCTTCTTGCCTTCCAGCAGCTTGCCGGCGGCACGGAAGTGGCCGATGTTGGTCATGCAAGAACCGATGAAGGCTTCGTCGATCTTGGTGCCAGCGACTTCGGACAGGAACTTGGCGTCGTCCGGGTCGTTCGGGCAGCAGACGATGGGCTCCTTGATGTCAGCCAGATCGATCTCGATCACGGCGGCGTACTCGGCGTCCTTGTCGGCTTCCAGCAGCTGGGGGTTGGCCAGCCAGGCTTCCTGGGCTTCGATGCGGCGCTGCAGGGTGCGAGCGTCGGCGTAACCGTCGGCGATCATGTTCTTCATCAGAACGATGTTCGACTTCAGGTACTCGGCCACAGGCTCCTTGTTCAGCTTGATGGTGCAACCAGCAGCGGAACGCTCAGCCGAAGCGTCAGACAACTCGAACGCTTGCTCGACCTTCAGGTCAGGCAGGCCTTCGATTTCCAGCACGCGGCCCGAGAAGATGTTCTTCTTGCCGGCCTTGGCCACGGTCAGCAGACCAGCCTTGATGGCGTACAGGGGGATGGCGTGCACCAGGTCACGCAGGGTGATGCCAGGCTGCATCTTGCCCTTGAAGCGCACCAGCACGGACTCAGGCATGTCCAGAGGCATCACGCCGGTGGCGGCGCCGAAGGCGACCAGGCCCGAACCAGCGGGGAAGGAGATGCCGATGGGGAAGCGGGTGTGCGAGTCGCCACCGGTGCCGACGGTGTCAGGCAACAGCAGACGGTTCAGCCACGAGTGGATCACGCCGTCACCAGGACGCAGGGCCACGCCGCCGCGGTTGGAGATGAAAGCGGGCAGCTCGCGGTGCATCTTCACGTCCACGGGCTTCGGATAAGCAGCCGTGTGGCAGAACGATTGCATGACCAGGTCGGCGCTGAAGCCCAGGCAAGCCAGGTCCTTCAGTTCGTCGCGGGTCATCGGGCCGGTGGTGTCTTGCGAACCAACGGTGGTCATCTTGGGTTCGCAGTAGGTGCCAGGACGCACGCCTTGGCCTTCGGGCAGACCAACAGCGCGGCCGACCATCTTCTGGGCCAGGGTGAAGCCCTTGCCGGTGTCCTTGGGGGCCACGGGCAGGCGGAACAGGGTCGAAGCGGGCAGGCCCAGGAACTCACGTGCCTTGCCAGTCAGCGAGCGGCCGATGATCAGGTTGATGCGGCCACCAGCGCGGACTTCGTCCAGCAGCACTTGCGACTTCAGTTCGAACTTGGCAGCTTCAGCGCCGTTCTTTTCGATCTTGCCGTCATAGGGGTAGATGTCGATGACATCGCCCATTTCGAAAGCGGACACGTCCACTTCGATCGGCAGCGAGCCGGAGTCTTCTTGCGTGTTGAAGAAGATGGGGGCGATCTTGCCGCCCAGGGTCACGCCGCCGAAGCGCTTGTTGGGCACGAAGGGGATGTCTTCGCCCGTGGCCCAGATCACACTGTTGGTGGCCGACTTGCGCGAAGAACCGGTGCCGACCACGTCGCCAACGTAGGCAACCAGGTTGCCCTTCTTCTTCAGGTCTTCGATGAACTGCATCGGGCCGCGCTTGCCGTCTTCTTCGGGCTTGAAGGCCGCGTCAGGACGGGTGTTCTTGAGCATCGCCAGATAGTGCATCGGGATGTCAGGGCGGCTCCAGGCGTCCGGAGCGGGCGACAGGTCGTCGGTGTTGGTTTCGCCAGGCACCTTGAACACGGTCACGGTGATCTTCTTGGCGACTTCAGGACGGGTGGTGAACCACTCGGCGTCCGCCCACGATTGCATCACGGCCTTGGCGTTGGCATTGCCAGCCTTGACCAGTTCGGCGACGTCATGGAAGGCGTCGAACATCAGCAGGGTCTTTTTCAGCGCGTCAGCGGCGACGGCGCCAACTTCCGCGTCGGACAGCAGGTCGATCAGGGGCTTGACGTTGTAGCCGCCCACCATGGTGCCCAGCAACTCGGTGGCCTTGGCCTTGGAGATCAGGGCAACCTTGATGTCGCCATGGGCCACGGCCGACAGGAAGGAGGCTTTGACCTTGGCCGCGTCGTCCACGCCGGGGGGCACGCGGTGCGTCAGCAGATCCAGCAGGAAGGCGTCTTCGCCAGCGGGCGGGTTCTTGATCAACTCGATCAGCTCGGCAACTTGCTGAGCAGACAGGGCCAGAGGGGGGATACCCAGCGCGGCGCGCTCGGCAACGTGTTGGCGATAGGCTTGCAACATGGTGTTCACCTGGAGTGGATGGGGCAAAACGCTTCAGACGCGTGCCCTGCCGAATCACCATCGTGGGGCGCAAACGGGGCAGACAACGCGTCGCGGTCACAGGGAAATGCAATTTCCGTGCAGCCCAAGATTATCGCCCACGTGAGGGCATTCCGATGCCTTGCCAGGGGGAATTGTTCGCGTAAACAGGGGGGAGAGGCGGCATCCGGGCTGCCAGCGAGGGCAAAAAACAAAGCCCGGGGGATGCCCGGGCTTCATCTGGGTGCGCTGGCCGTGCACGGTGGGTGCACGACGCGTCACGCGTCTTTTGCGGCTTGCCGTGATTTACTGGGCGCCAGCGGGCGCTTCAAACAGGGCGGGGCGAGGCTGCCTGGCCAGTTCGGCCTCGGCGGCGCGCTGGGTGTCGTTGGCGCAGCCATCCACCAGGCGGTGGCCGGCCTTGACGTCCATCAGCATGGATTTGGTCAGGATCTGGATCAGCAGGGTGCCGCCCTTGACGTCTTCCAGGCGGATGGCGCCCGTGTTGGACAGAACGGGCTTCATGGTCCACGACTGCTTGCCCAGCGTCAGCTTGAAGTAGCCCTTGTTCCGGCTGTCAGCACCCACGGAGACGCGCTTGCCGAATTCGCAGTTGTAGCTGCCCACCATGACACGCTCGGCGGCCTGGAGCTGGTCCGGCGTGGCTTCAGGCAGGGCCACAAATTTTTCGGCGAGGATCTTCTTGGATGCGCTGGCGGCGTGCGCCAGTTGGGGGCCGAAGGTGGCGGCAACCATGCCCAGCACCATGCCGGCCGACAAGGCCAGGGTGCGGATACGTTGATGGCGCTGGATGCGGGGGGTAGCGGTCTTCGTCATGGCGAGGGGCCTTACTTCAATCACTGGCGTTGATCAATGGACGCGGATTTCGCCTTGTGGAACAGGCGCCGCGCTGGCTGAGGGGCCGATCTTGCCACCAAACCAGCGGGGTCAAACGTAAGAACTGCCCCCGGTTTGTACGCATTGGTACAAGCCGGGGGCGTGATCAGAACGTGTCGCCGGGCACGCGTACCCAGCCTTCCATGAGGATGCGGGCGCTGCGGCTCATGATGGCCTTGGTGACCGTCCACTGGCCATTCACCTGTCTGGCCTGGGCGCCCACGCGCAGGGTGCCCGAGGGGTGGCCAAAACGGACAGCCTCCCGTTCGCCGCCACCTGCGGCCTGGTTGACCAGGGTGCCGGGGATGGCCGCCGCCGTGCCGATGGCCACGGCCGCCGTGCCCATCATGGCGTGGTGCAGCTTGCCCATGGACAAGGCGCGCACCAGCAGGTCGATCTCGCCGGCTTCAATGGTTTTGCCGCTGGAGGCCTTGTAGCTGGTGGGGGGGGCCACGAAGGCAATCTTGGGTGTGTGCTGGCGGGTGGCGGCTTCTTCAGGTGTCTTGATCAGCCCCATGCGCAGCGCACCCGCCACGCGGATGGCCTCGAAACGCTTGAGCGCAGCCGGGTCATTGTTGATCTGCTCGCGCAGTTCGGTGCCGGTGTAGCCGATGTCCTTGGCGTTGACGAACACGGTGGGGATGCCGGCCGTGATCATCGTGGCCTTGAAGGTGCCCACGCCCGGCACGTCCAGGTCGTCGACCAGGTTGCCGGTGGGGAACATCGAGCCGCCTTCGTCGCCATCATCGGATGGGTCCATGAACTCGAGCACGATCTCGGCGGCGGGGAAGGTCACGCCGTCGAGTTCGAAATCACCGGTTTCCTGCACCTGGCCATTGGTGATGGGCACGTGGGCGATGATGGTCTTCTTGATGTTGGCCTGCCAGACGCGGACCACTGCAGTGCCGTTCTGCGGAATGCGCGCAGGGTCAACCAGGCCGGCATGGATGGCGAAGGCGCCAGCTGCCGTCGACAGGTTGCCGCAGTTGCCCGACCAGTCCACAAAGGGCTTGTCGATCGACACCTGGCCATACAGGTAGTCCACATCGTGATCAGGCACGCTGGACTTGGACAGGATCACGCACTTCGAGGTGGACGACGTGGCCCCGCCCATGCCGTCGATGTGGGCGGCATAGGGGTCCGGGCTGCCGATCACGCGCATGAACAGCTTGTCGCGTGCTTCGCCGGGCTGCTGGCAGGCGGCGGGCAGGTCCTGCAGGCGGAAGAACACGCCCTTGCTGGTGCCGCCACGGATGTAGGTGGCGGGGATTTTGATTTGCGGTGCGAATGCCATGCCGAAGTCCTTTCAGGCAGCCTTGTTTGCCGCAAGAAAATCTTGTGCAAAGCGTTGCAGCACGCCACCAGCCTGGTACACCGACACCTCTTCCGCCGTATCCAGGCGGCAGGTCATCGGCACCTTCACCACTTCGCCATTCTTGCGGGTGATGACCAGGTTCAGGTCGGCGCGGGGCTTGAGTTCGCCTTCCACGTCGTACGTCTCGGTGCCATCCAAAGCCAGCGTCAGGCGGTTGGTGCCTGGCTTGAACTCCAGGGGCATCACACCCATGCCGATCAGGTTGGTGCGGTGGATGCGCTCGAAGCCTTCCGCGGCGATGGCTTCCACGCCGGCCAGGCGCACGCCCTTGGCGGCCCAGTCACGCGAAGAGCCTTGACCGTAGTCGGCGCCGGCCACGATGATCAGCGGCTGCTTGCGCTCGTAGTAGGTCTCCATGGCTTCCCACATGCGCACGACCTTGCCTTCGGGCTCGATGCGGGCCAGCGAGCCGGCCTTCACCTTGCCATCGGCATCACGCACCATCTCGTTCTTCAGCGTGGGGTTCGCGAAGGTGGCGCGCATGGCGGTGAGGTGGTCGCCGCGGTGGGTGGCGTAGGAGTTGAAGTCTTCTTCGGGCAGACCCATCTTGTGCAGGTACTCACCGGCCGCCGAGTTCATCAGGATCGCGTTGGAAGGCGACAGGTGGTCGGTGGTGATGTTGTCCGGCAGGATGGCCAGCGGGCGCATGCCCTTTAGCGTGCGCGGGTTGGCGGCCAGCGCGCCCACACCTTCCGTGTCCCAGTAAGGCGGGCGGCGGATGTAGGTGGACTGCGGGCGCCAGTCGTACTGCGGGCTCACCTTCACGCCCTTGTCGGCCTGGATGGCGAACATGGGTTCGTACACCGCGCGGAACATCTCGGGCTTCACGGCCGCCTTCACGATGGCATCGATCTCTTCATCCGAAGGCCAGATGTCCTTGAGGCGAATTTCCTTGCCGTCCACCACGGCCAGCACATCGTTTTCGATGTCGAAGCGCACGGTGCCGGCAATGGCGTAGGCCACGACCAGCGGGGGCGAAGCCAGGAAGGCTTGCTTGGCGTAGGGGTGGATGCGGCCGTCGAAGTTGCGGTTGCCGGAGAGCACGGCAGTGGCGTACAGGTCGCGGTCAACGATTTCCTTCTGGATCTTGGGGTCCAGCGCGCCGGACATGCCGTTGCAGGTCGTGCAGGCGAAAGCCACGATGCCGAAGCCGAGCTTTTCCAGGTCGCCCAGCAGATTGGCTTCCTTGAGGTACAGCTCCACGGCCTTCGAGCCAGGGGCCAGCGAAGACTTCACCCAGGGCTTGCGCGTCAGGCCCAGCTTGTTGGCGTTGCGGGCCAGCAAGGCCGCAGCGATCACGTTGCGTGGGTTGGAGGTGTTGGTGCAACTGGTGATGGCGGCGATGATCACGGCGCCATCGGGCATCGTGCCTTCACCGGCAGCAGGCATGGTCCATTTGCCAGCGATGCCCTTGGCCGCCAGATCGCTCGTGGCCACGCGGGCGTGCGGGTTCGAGGGGCCGGCCATGTTGCGCACCACGCTGGACAGGTCGAACGTCAGGTCGCGTTCGTACACGGCGTCCTTGAGCGAATCCGACCACAGGCCGGCTTGCTTGGCATAGGTCTCGACCAGCTTGACCTGTTCTGCGTCGCGGCCGGTCAGCGTCAGGTAGTCCAGGGTCTGCTGGTCGATGCTGAACATGGCGGCGGTGGCGCCGTATTCGGGGGCCATGTTCGAGATGGTGGCGCGGTCGCCGATGGTCAGCTTGGAAGCACCTTCGCCGTAGAACTCCAGGTAGGCACCCACGACCTTGTTCTTGCGCAGGAACTCGGTCAGGGCCAGCACCACGTCGGTGGCAGTGATGCCGGGTTGGCGTTGGCCGGTCAGCTTCACGCCGACGATTTCAGGCAGGCGCATCCACGAGGCGCGGCCCAGCATCACGTTCTCGGCTTCCAGTCCGCCCACGCCGATGGCGATCACGCCCAGCGCATCCACGTGAGGCGTGTGCGAGTCGGTGCCCACGCAGGTGTCGGGGTAGGCCAGGCCCTTGTCGGCATGGATCACGGGCGACATCTTCTCCAGATTGATCTGGTGCATGATGCCGTTGCCCGCAGGGATCACGTCCACATTGGCGAAGGCATTCTTGGTCCACTCGATGAAGTGGAAGCGGTCTTCGTTGCGGCGCTCTTCGATCTCCCGGTTCTTCTTGAAGGCATCGGGGTCGAACCCACCGCACTCCACGGCCAGAGAGTGGTCCACGATCAGCTGCACGGGCACCACGGGGTTGACCTTGGCCGGGTCGCCGCCTTCCTTGGCGATGGCGTCACGCAGGCCGGCGAGGTCCACCAGGGCGGTCTGGCCCAGGATGTCGTGGCAGGCCACGCGAGCGGGGAACCAGGGGAAGTCGAGGTCACGCTTGCGCTCGATCAGCTGGGTCAGGCAGTCGTTGATGATGGCCGGGTCTGCCTTGCGCACGATGTTCTCGGCGTGCACGCGCGAGGTGTAAGGCAGGGTGGCCCAGGCGCCGGGTTTGATGGCTTCAACGGCGGCTTGGGTGTCGAAGTAGTCCAGCTTGGTGCCGGGCAGGTTCTTGCGGAATTGGGTGTTGATGTTGCTCATGGCCGGGGCACTCGGTGAACAGTGAGGCTCAAGGTAAAAGGGCGCCTGAGGCGCCCTTGCTGTGCTGAATTACTTGCGGTCCTTCAGCGGTACGAACTTCTGGTCTTCAGGGCCGGTGTAGTTGGCCGATGGGCGGATGATCTTGCCGTCGATGCGCTGCTCGATCACGTGGGCCGACCAGCCGGAGGTACGGGCGATCACGAACAGCGGGGTGAACATGGCAGTGGGCACGCCCATCATGTGGTAGCTCACGGCCGAGAACCAGTCCAGGTTGGGGAACATCTTCTTGATTTCCCACATCACCGACTCCAGGCGGGCGGCGATGTCGTACATCTTCATGTTGTTCTGTTCCTTGGACAGGTCTTCCGCCACCTTCTTGATGACCACGTTGCGCGGGTCGCTCACGGTGTAGACGGGGTGGCCGAAGCCGATCACGACTTCCTTCTTCTCGACGCGGGCGCGGATGTCGGCCTCGGCTTCATCGGGGTTGTCGTAGCGCTTCTGGATCTCGAAGGCCACTTCGTTGGCGCCGCCGTGCTTGGGGCCACGCAGGGCACCGATGCCACCGGTCAGTGCGGAGTACATGTCCGAGCCCGTGCCGGCCACCACGCGCGAGGTGAAGGTCGAGGCGTTGAACTCGTGCTCTGCGTACAGGATCAGGCTGGTGTGCATGGCGCGCACCCAGCTGTCACGGGGCTTCTCGCCGTGCAGCAGGTGCAGGAAGTGGCCGCCGATGGAGTCGTCATCGGTTTCCACGTCGATGCGCTTGCCGTTGTGGCTGTAGTGGTACCAGTACAGCAGCATCGAGCCCAGCGAGGCCATCAGCTTGTCGGCGATGTCACGGGCGCCGGGGTGGTTGTGGTCGTCCTTTTCAGGAGACAGGCAGCCCAGAACCGACACGCCTGTGCGCATCACGTCCATCGGGTGAGCGGAAGGGGGCAGTTGCTCCAGCGCGGCCTTCAGGCCGGCGGGCAGGCCGCGCAGCGACTTCAGCTTGGCCTTGTAGCCAGCCAGTTCGGCCACGGTGGGCAGCTTGCCGTGCACCAGCAGGTGGGCGATTTCTTCGAATTCACAGGTTGTGGCGACGTCCAGGATGTCGTAGCCACGGTAGGCCAGGTCGTTGCCGGTGCGGCCCACGGTACACAGGGCCGTGTTGCCGGCAGCAGTGCCCGACAGGGCAACGGACTTCTTGGGCTTGAAACCGGGGGTGGTCGTTTCGGGTGTAGCGCTCATGGATGAGGTTCCTGGCTTGAAGGTTGAGGCAGTCGGTTGAAACAGTCGGGATGCTTACTTCTTGGCGGCGAACAGCGCGTCAAGTTTGCCTTCAAAGGCGTGGTAGCCAATGCGGTCGTACAGCTCCTCACGGGTCTGCATGATGTCCACCACGTTCTTCTGGTGGCCGTCGCGTCGAATGGCAGTGTAGACCGCCTCGGCCGCCTTGTTCATGGCGCGGAAAGCGCTCAGTGGGTAGAGCACCATGCCCACGCCGGTGGGGCGCAGTTCGTCCACGCTGAACAGCGGGGTCTTGCCGAATTCGGTGATGTTGGCCAGCACGGGCACCTTCACGGCCTTCACGAACTTTTCATAGGTGGGCAGGTCGTAGGCAGCTTCGGCGAAGATGCCGTCGGCGCCGGCTTCCACGCAGGCAATCGCACGCTCGATGGCCGCATCCACACCGTGCACCTGGATGGCGTCGGTGCGGGCGATCAGGAAGAAGTCCTTGTCGGTCTTGGCGTCAGCCGCGGCCTTGACGCGGTCCACCATTTCTTCGGTGGTGACGATTTCCTTGCCGGGGCGGTGGCCGCAGCGTTTCGCGCCCACCTGGTCTTCAATGTGGCAAGCGGCGGCGCCGGCCTTGATCAGGCTCTTGACGGTGCGTTCGATGTTGAAGGCCGAGGGGCCGAAGCCGGTGTCGATGTCGACCAGCAAAGGCAGGTCGCACACATCGGTGATGCGGCGGGTGTCGGTCAGCACGTCGTCCAGCGTGTTGATGCCCAGGTCGGGCAGGCCCAGCGAGCCCGCAGCCACACCGCCACCCGAAAGGTAGATCGCACGGTAGCCCGCGCGCTTGGCCAGCAAAGCATGGTTGGCGTTGATCGCGCCAATGATTTGCAGTGGGGATTCTTCCGCGAGGGCTTGGCGGAAACGGGCGCCAGGGGTCAGGGTGGCCATGTCAGATCTCCAACTTGAAAAAGCAGCGAGGTATGCCAGGCATGAAATGCAACGCCTGTGCCAGCGGGTCAGCGTGCCGCCATGATGCAGCCGTCAAGGGGCGAGGCATAGGGCAAGCACTTGATTTTCATGGATTTTTCAGTTGGTGGTGTGTGTACGCACACCAAATGACGATGACATCGTTTCATGTTGAGTTTCTTTGATGAAACAATTTTTTATCAAATATGAAACAATGGGTGTGAAACACGCTACGCCCAGGCGTGACCCGACTGACACCATGCCCGCCCTCCAGCCAGCCAGCGTCCCTGCTTCCACGTTGCCGCACCTTGTTGCGGTGGGCTTTCGGCGCATCAACAAGATGCTGCAGGAGTTGGCGCCCGATTTTGCCGGCCGCGCCTCGGTGGACGTGCTGGACGTGGGCTTCGAGCAGGCCGTCAGCCGCATCCGCGAGATGCAGGCCAACCAGACCCTCAGGCCCATCGACGTGGTGGTGTCCGCAGGCTCCAATGGCGCCTACCTGCGCCAGCATCTCGACATGCCTGTGGTGCTGGTCAAGGTCGGCGGCTTCGATGTGATGCAGGCCCTGGCCGTGGCGCGGCGTGTGTCCGCCAAGGTCGGGCTGGTGACGTATGAAGGCATGGCGCCCGACCTCGCGCCATTTGCCGAGTTGCTCGACATGGGCCTGGTGCAACGCACCTACCGCACCGAAGAAGACGCGCAGGCCTGTGTGCTGGCGCTCAAGGACATGGGCGTTCAGGCCGTGGTTGGCCCGGGCCTGGTGGCCGACATGGCCGATCAGCACGGGTTGACGGGCGTGTTCCTCTACTCGGCTGACGCCGTGCGCGAGGCGTTGGAAGACGCGGTGGAGGTGGCGCGCGCCTCGCGCATCGAACTGGCCAAGCGTGAACGCCTCAACACCATCCTGGCCCATTTGAGTGACGGCGTGATCGCCGTTGACCAGCAGGAGCGCATCCAGACGCTCAACCCCGCCATGGCGCAGTGGCTGGGCATCTCCGCCTCGGACTGGCTGGGGCGCAAGCTCAGCGAGGTCTGCCCTGAACTCAGCCTGCAAGGCACCTTGAGGCTGGGCCTGCAGGAGCTGGAAAAAATCGAACGCGTCAAAGGCAAGGCCCTGATCGCCAATCGCATGCCCATCGTCGAACAAGGCGTTTTAACCGGTGCCGTGCTCAGCTGTCAGGACCCGATCAGCATCCAGCGGGTGGACCGCCACATCCGCACGCGCATCAAGCCCAATGCGCCGGGCACCCGCTATGAGCTCAGCCAGTTCCTGGGCGAGAGTCCGGCTGTGTCGCACATCAGGCAGGTGGCCCAACGCTGCGCGCAAAGCCAGGCCACGGTCTTGCTGATTGGCGAGAGCGGCACCGGCAAGGAGTTGATCGCGCAAGGCATCCACATGGCCAGCGACCGGTGCGATATGCCCTTCGTGGCGGTCAACTGCGCGGCCATGTCCGAGACCTTGCTGGAAAGCGAGCTGTTCGGTTATGAAGAAGGTGCTTTCACCGGTGCGCGCAAAGGCGGCAAGATCGGCCTGTTCGAGGCGGCCCACAACGGCACACTCTTTCTGGATGAGGTGGGCGAGATGCCCGTGTCGCTGCAAACACGCCTGCTGCGCGTGCTGCAGGAGCGCGAGGTGTTGCGCGTGGGGGCCACCGAGCCCACGCCCGTCAATGTGCGCGTGATCGCCGCCACGCACCGTGATCTCAAGGAGCAGGTCGACCGCGGCCTGTTCCGGCTGGATCTGTATTACCGGCTCAATATCCTGCGCGTGGACGTGCCGCCCTTGCGCGAGCGCCCGCAGGACATCGCCCCGATCGCACGTGCCCTGCAGCGCAAGCTGTGCCTGCGCTTGGGTCTGGATGTGCGCGCTACCTCGGGCTTGATCGAGGCGCTGCTCAAGCAGGCGCAGGGCTACGACTGGCCAGGCAATGTGCGGGAGCTCGAAAACCTGATCGAGCGCGTCACGGCCTATGCTGGCTCACTGCGGGAGGCTCAGGCTGTGGATGCCCGTCAAGCCAAGGCCTTTCTGGAGGCGGTGGTGCCGGAGTTGTTCGCGCAGCATGCCGCGCATCGCGAAGAACCGGGGCCTTGGCCTGTGAGTGCGTCGGTGGCCCGCCATGTGGCGCCAGCCGGCCCGCCATTGCGGCAGGCCCAGCGGCAGGCAGAGCGCGCCGAGATCATGCGTGTGCTGGCTGCATGTGGTGGGGACCGTGCACTGGCCAGTCAGCAGCTCGGTATCAGCCGCACGACCTTGTGGCGCAAGCTGAAAGAGGGCGCCTGAGTCAGCAGGCGTAAGACTCGATGAAGCGCGTGTCCGGGCCTGGCACGCAGTGCGCCGACGCGGCTTCGATGAGCAGGGTGCTGCCATTGTGAAACTGCAGGGTGAGTTGAACCGCGCCATCGCTCACCCACGGCAGGGTCAGTTGCCTGACCATCCCGCTGCCCACCCGGCAGGAACCTTCCGAGATGCTGCCCATGCAGCTTGACACGGGCCCCGTCAGGCGAGCCTGTACCAACACCAGTTCAACCGGTTTCAGAAAGCCCGGCATGCCCGCGCGCTCGACCGCCGCCGCCGAGAAGGTGATGCGAGCGGCCTGATTGTCTTCGTCGGGTGGTATGACGTGCAGGACTTCGGAGTTGTGCCAGAACAGGATGTCGCTCATGGCGGCAAGCCTACAGCAGGTCGGCAAGGTGTGCAGCCGCGCATTACGATAGCGCCCTCCCAGCTCACGGTGTGCAAGAGGTCACCGCATGAAGACCGAGTTCGATTGCCAGCAATGTGGCGCATGTTGCGCCTACTTCCGGGTTTCCTTTTACTGGGGTGAGGCCGATGACGCCCCTGGCGGAACCGTGCCCGTCGCGCTGACCGAGTCCGTGACGCCCTTGCGGCGCTGCATGCAGGGCACGAACAGCAAGCAGCCGCGGTGTGTGGCCTTGGGTGGGCAGATCGGCCAGCAGGTCGCCTGCGGTATCTACGCACACCGCTCGACCACCTGCCAGGAGTTGATGCCGGGCGATGAAAAGTGCCTCAAGGCGCGTCGGCACCACGGTTTGCCGGCCTGATCTTCACCCTGACGAAGGCCGGGTCATGCATTGGCGATGCCCCTAAAAGGCACTCAAATAGGCCGCAAACCGGCACTTTTCGGCACCGGTGCTCAGGTTTTCGCGAAGCATTCCGATAAGCCGAAGATCAACAGTGGTTGAAGCCGTTTGCGCTCCCGGCTGGGTGGGCGCCCCAAAGGATGTCGAGATCATGGTGAATCTCCATCAACTCAAGCTCGGGCAGCGTCTCTGGTTGGGATTTGGTCTGGTTCTGTTGCTGACGGCGATCATGGCCGCGGTGGGTTGGACGCGCTTGTCGAGCACGATCAACGACATCGACGACAACGCGAAGGTGCAGGAGCGTGCGACCGCCGCCTTGAAGTGGGAAAGCCTGACCCTGCTCAACGTCAACCGCACACTGGCCATTGCCGAAGCGGGCGGGGTTACCGACGTCAAGGATCACTTCTCGCCTCTGATCAAGGAGACGTCGGCGCAGATCAGTGCCATCCAGAAAGTGCTGGAGGCCAGCGCGTCAACCGCTGATGAAAAGGCGCGCTTCGAGGACATCGCCGCCAAGCGCAAGGTGTACATCACCGCCCGGGACTCCATTTTCTCCTTCCTGGAGATGGAAGACCCCGGTGCCAAGGAAGCGCTCAAGAGCCAGCTCCTGCCGGCTGCCACGCGCTACATCACCGCCATCAACGACTACCAGCGTGCCCAGCGCAAGATGGCCGATGAGGCGTCCGCCAACACGCATGCCAATGTGGCCACGGCCAAGATCGTGATGATGGTGCTGGCGCTGGTCTGCCTTGGCCTGGGGGCTTACTGCGCCTGGGTCATGGCGCGTTCGGTCACGGTGCCGCTGCGCAAGGTGGTGGCGGCCACACAGGTCATTGCCGGTGGCGACCTGTCGCACCGGGTCGAAATGGATGGTCGTGACGAGTTGTGCGAGCTGTGCCACAGCCTGGAGGCCATGCAGGTGTCCTTGCGCTCGATCGTGGGCGAGGTTCGCCAGTCCACGGACTCGATCACGGTGGCCAGCGACGAGGTTGCCTCGGGCAGCCAGGATCTGTCCAGTCGCACCGAGCAGGCGGCATCCAGCCTGCAGGAGACGGCCTCCACGATGGAGGAAATCTCCGGCACCATCCGCAACACGGCCGACGCGGCCCGCATGGCCAATCAACTGGCCGCAGGTGCCGCGGAAGCGGCCAGCCGCGGTGGCACCGTTGTGTCCCAGGTGGTGTCGACCATGGACGAGATCACCCAGAGCTCGCGCCGCATCGTGGACATCATCGGTGTGATCGATGGCATTGCTTTCCAGACCAACATCCTGGCCCTGAACGCCGCCGTGGAAGCTGCGCGGGCAGGCGAGCAGGGCAGAGGCTTTGCCGTGGTGGCTGGTGAGGTGCGGGCCCTGGCCCAGCGCGCTGCCGGTGCTGCCAAGGAAATCAAGGTGCTGATCAGCGCATCCAGCGAACGCGTCGACGCGGGGGCCACCCTGGTCAATGACGCGGGCGCTTCGATGGCCGCCATCGTGGACTCCGTGCAGCGCGTCACCGACATCATCGGTGAGATCACCTCGGCATCCACCGAGCAATCCGAAGGCATCAGCCAGGTCAACATCGCGGTGACCCAGCTCGACAGCATGACGCAGCAAAACGCCGCGTTGGTCGAGCAGTCCGCCGCAGCCGCCGAGAGCCTGAAGGATCAGGCCGCCAAGCTGGCCGAGGTGGTGTCGGTGTTCAAGCTGTCCTGATCTGCGCGCGTCAAGACGGGAAGAAGGCTTCCTCGATCTCGATGGGTAGGGGCTGGCCTGTCAGCCAGGCGCGCTCCAGCACGTACCAGTAATGGCGGTAGCTGGCGCGGTCATGCAGCGTGCCCCGATGCGAGATGGGTGCCCAGTGCGCGGCCTGCGCATCCTGCAGGATCTCGATGGCGTCATCGACCTCGGCCGTGACCGGCGCAAAGGCTTCGAGGATCACTCGGACCTGATCAGGGTGGATGCTCCACATGCGCGTGTAGCCCAGTTCGCGCGCGGCCCGGGTGGCGGCGGTGTTCAAGGCGCGCTTGTCCTTGAATTCGGTGACCACGCAGTGCGAGGGCGTGATGCCCGCTGCATGGCAGGCCGCCGAGATTTCCAGCTTGGCCCGCACGACCAGTGGGTGTTCGAACTGCCCCGTGGCTGACATGGCCGATGCGGGCACGGCGCCGCGATGATCGGACACGAAATCCATCAAACCGAAGGACAGCGACTCGACGCCAGGCAGGCTGGCGATCTCGCCCACTTCCTGCAGGGCCTTGTGCGTTTCGATCAGCACATGCACGGGCACGATGTGGCCCACGCCATGCTTGAGGCGCGATGCCTTGATGGCTTCCACGGCACGCTGGGCTTCGGTGGCATTGGCCACTTTGGGCACCATCAGGTAGGCCAGGCGATCACCGGCTTTCCTGATCAGGGTGTCCACGTCGTCCTCGAAGCGGCGGTGGTTGGGTGCATGCACACGGGCGCCCACGCGGCCCCAGGCGTTGTCGGGGCTGTTGAGCAGTTCGGCCACGAGCTCGGCCTGCTCGTGCTCGCCGCCCACGGGGGCGCCATCTTCCAGGTCCAGCGTCACGTCGAACACGGCGCGGCCGGTCTCTTCGGCCATTTCCGATTGCAGCGCGAGGCTCTTGCGCATGCGCGCCTCCACGCCGGCGTAGTGGTCACAGACGGGCAGGGGGGCGGGGCGGGGTTCGGACCCGAACAAGGCTTGACGGGGGTGAATGGCGGTCAGGTTGGACATGGTGATGCGGGCTTGCAGCGCATGCGCGTGATGCGACAAGTCTCGCGCAATTTGCGAGCGTCGTGCGCAGATCCATCTGTCTCAGGTCAAATAAAAAAACCGGCCCCGCCGCGAGGCGAAAGCCGGTTCTTCTTCGCGCATGCAAGCGCGTCACGCCCAAGGCGTCACGCACTCAATGCCGCATCACAGCAGGTGCTTGACGCCGTCTTGCTCGCCTTGCAGTTCAGCCAGGGTCTTGTTGATGCACTCTTGCGAGAAGGCATCGATTTCCAGGCCTTCGACGATCTTGTACTCGCCGTTCTGGGTGATGACGGGGAAGCCGAACACGATGCCGGCGGGGATGCCGTATTCGCCGTTCGAAGGCACGCCCATGGTGACCCATTCGCCGTTGGAGCCCAGGGCCCAGTCACGGATGTGGTCGATGGCGGCGTTGGCAGCCGAAGCGGCCGACGACAGGCCGCGAGCGGCGATGATGGCGGCGCCACGCTTGCCCACGGTCGGCAGGAAGGTGTCAGCGTTCCAGACCTGGTCGTTGATCATGTCCTTGATGGACTTGCCGTTCACGGTGGCGAAGCGGTAGTCGGCGTACATGGTGGGCGAGTGGTTGCCCCACACGGTCAGCTTGCGGATGTCGCCAACCTTGGTGCCGGTCTTGGCAGCCAGTTGCGAAGCAGCGCGGTTGTGGTCCAGACGCAGCATGGCGGTGAAGTTCTTGGCAGGCAGATCCGGTGCCGACTTCATGGCGATGTAGGCGTTGGTGTTGGCGGGGTTGCCGACCACCAGCACCTTCACGTTGCGCGAAGCGACGGCGTTCAGTGCCTTGCCTTGAGCCGTGAAGATCTGGGCGTTGGCGGCCAGCAGGTCGGCGCGCTCCATGCCAGGGCCACGGGGACGTGCGCCAACCAGCAGGGCGTAGTCGGTGTCCTTGAAGGCTTGCAGGGGGTCAGAGTGGGCTTCGATGCCGGCCAACAGGGGGAAGGCGCAGTCTTCGAGCTCCATGATCACACCCTTCAGTGCGTTCTGGGCCTTCTCGTCGGGGATTTCCAGCAGTTGCAGGATGACGGGCTGGTCCTTGCCCAGCATTTCGCCAGAGGCGATGCGGAACAACAGGGCGTAACCAATTTGGCCAGCGGCGCCGGTGACGGCGACGCGAACGGGTGCTTTGCTCATGTGCAACTCCGAAAAGGAAGTGAGAGGGGGAAGGGTGTTAGAGACAACCCTAGATTGTAGCGTCGCGCAGGAGTCTAGGGCGATGACCCTTGTGACGTCAACATCTTATGTCTTATATAAGACATCTTTCATCCTACTTCTGGACTTTGCCGGGTACTTGTGGTGCAATCACGCCCGGCCCGGGTTTTATCCGGCGCGGGTCAGTCGGCTGCCTCGTTCAAGGGTGGTCGCCAGCCCCGATCTCACCCCTGATCGACCCCAACCTAGACATACGCTGTGGTGCCTTCCTCGCCATCAAATGCTGCTTCCGATGCCGTGGCGTCTGCCGTTGGTGCGGGTGCATCCGGCGGGGGTGTTGCGGGTGCGGTGGTGCAGGGGCCTTCCTTCAGCCCGCTCTATCAGCAGATCAAGTCGCTGATCCTGCGCAGCCTGCAGTCCGGCGAGTGGCGCCCCGGTGAAGCCATTCCCAGCGAAATCGAACTGGCGTCCCGCTTCAAGGTCAGCCAGGGCACGGTCCGCAAGGCCGTGGACGAACTGGCCTCCGAGAACCTCCTCATGCGCCGCCAGGGCAAGGGCACCTTCGTGGCGACCCATGCCGAAGAGCAGGTGCAGTACCGTTTCCTGCGCCTCGCGCCTGATCAGCCCTCGGCCTTGCCCGGCTCCGCCCACCGCGAATTCCTGGATTGCCGCCGTTTGCGTGCGCCCGTTGATGTGGCTCGTGCCCTGCAGATGAAGGCCGGCGAGATGGTGGTGGAAGTGCGCCGCGTGCTGCATTTTTCCGGCCAGCCTGTGGTGCTGGACGACATCTGGCTGCCCGGTCACATGTTCAAGGGCCTCACGGCTGATCGCCTCAGTGAATACCGGGGCCCGATGTATGGCCTTTTCGAAACCGAGTTCGGTGTGCGCATGATCCGCGCTGAAGAAAAACTGCGTGCCGTGGCCGCTGACGAAACCGACGCCCAATTGCTGGAAGTCGCGCCTGGCACGCCCCTGTTGAGCGTCGAGCGCTTGGCCTTCACCTACGGTGATCAGCCTGTGGAACTGCGCCGCGGCCTCTACCGTACCGACCACCACTATTACCGCAATGAATTGAGCTGACGACCAATTTATTGACCTTGTTCACGCAAAGCGCGTGGTTGTCATGTGGATGACCACAAGCCGAGCGAGTTCGTCGGGCTGGGGATTGCCCTAAAATCCTGGATTCTCTTGACAGATTTTTGACGCTCGGCAGGAGCCTTTAACAACATGGCTGACAACGCGAAAACCCCACGCCCCGTCTTCCGGAACATCCACGTGACTGACATCGTCAGCTACCGACTGCCTCCGGCGGGGATCGTCTCGATCCTCCACCGTATCAGCGGCGCGGTCCTGTTCCTGTTGATGCCCTTCATCATCTGGATGTTCGACACCAGCGTGTCGACCGAGATCTCGTACGACGAGTTCACGGCCATCTTCAATGCCGGTTGCGCCGGCGGCCTGGTGCCCGGCTGGTTCTTCAAGCTGATTGCACTGGGCATCATCTGGGCCTATCTGCAGCACTTCATCGCCGGTGTGCGCCACCTGATCATGGACGCCACCCACCGCGTGAGCAAGGAACAGGGCCACTCCACGGCCGTCATCACCCTGGCCTTGAGCCTGGGCCTGACCGTGGTGCTGGGCGCCAAGCTGTTCGGCCTGTTCTGATTCAAGTTTCGACCGCAGGAAACAACAACCATGTCTCAAAACTACGGAACCAAGCGCATCGTCACGGGTGCGCACTATGGTCTGCGTGACTGGCTGGCGCAGCGCATCACCGCTGTGCTGATGGCCTTGTTCACCGTCGTGCTGCTGGCACAAGTGATCTTTGGCGAGCCCCTGAGCTATGACAAGTGGGCCGGCATCTTCTCGCACCAATGGATGAAGACCCTGACCTTCGTGGTCATCATCGCCTTGCTCTACCACGCGTGGGTGGGCATTCGCGATATCTGGATGGACTACATCAAGCCCGTGGGCGTGCGTCTGGCCCTCCAAGTGTTCAGCATCGTGTGGCTCGTGGGCTGCGCCGGCTGGGCCATCCAAGTGCTGTGGAGACTGTAAAAAATGAGCGCTACTTCCCTTCCTACCCGCAAATTTGACGTCGTGATCGTCGGGGCCGGCGGCTCCGGCATGCGCGCGTCGCTGCAACTGTCTCTGGCTGGCCTGAACGTGGCCGTGCTGTCCAAGGTCTTCCCCACCCGTTCGCACACGGTGGCCGCTCAGGGCGGTATCGGTGCCTCGCTGGGCAACATGTCCGAAGACAACTGGCACTACCACTTCTTCGACACCATCAAGGGCTCCGACTACCTGGGCGACCAGGACGCCATCGAGTTCATGTGCCGTGAAGCGCCCAAGGTCGTGTACGAGCTGGAACACTTCGGCATGCCCTTCGACCGCAACGCCGACGGCACCATCTACCAGCGCCCCTTCGGTGGCCACACCGCCAACTACGGCGAAAAGCCTGTGCAACGCGCTTGCGCTGCCGCTGACCGTACCGGCCACGCCCTGCTGCACACGCTGTACCAGCAAAACGTCAAGGCCCGCACCCAGTTCTTCGTGGAATGGATGGCCCTGGACCTCATCCGTGACGCCGAAGGCGACGTGGTCGGCGTGACTGCCCTGGAAATGGAAACCGGCGACGTGCACGTGCTGCACGCCAAGACCGTGCTGTTCGCCACCGGTGGTGCCGGCCGCATCTTCCAGGCTTCCACCAATGCCTTCATCAACACCGGTGACGGCCTGGGCATGGCGGCACGCGCCGGCATCCCGCTGGAAGACATGGAGTTCTGGCAGTTCCACCCCACCGGCGTGGCCGGCGCGGGCGTGCTGCTGACCGAAGGCTGCCGTGGCGAAGGCGCCATCCTGCGTAACGCCAATGGCGAGCGCTTCATGGAACGCTACGCCCCTACCCTGAAGGACCTGGCCCCGCGTGACTTCGTGTCCCGCTCGATGGACCAGGAAATCAAGGAAGGCCGTGGCTGTGGTCCCAACAAGGACTACGTCCTGCTGGACATGACCCACCTGGGCGCCGACACCATCATGAAGCGACTGCCTTCGGTGTTCGAGATTGGCCACAACTTCGCCAACGTCGACATCACCAAGGAACCGATCCCCGTGGTGCCGACCATCCACTATCAGATGGGCGGTATCCCCACGAACGTGCATGGTCAGGTTGTGGTGCCGGCCAACGGCAAGCCCAACGAGATCGTCAACGGCCTGTATGCCGTGGGTGAATGCTCCTGCGTGTCGGTGCACGGCGCCAACCGCCTGGGCACCAACTCGCTGCTGGACCTGGTCGTGTTCGGCCGCGCCGCCGGCAACCACATTGTCGAGTTCGCCAGCAAGACCAAGTCGCACAAGCCCCTGCCCAAGGACGCCGCCGACTACACGATGTCGCGCCTGGCCCGCCTGGACGGCGCCAAGAACGGCGAGTACTCGCAAGACGTGGCCAACGAGATCCGCGCCACGATGCAGAAGCACGCTGGTGTGTTCCGTACGCAGAAGTCCATGGACGAGGGCGTGCAGCGTATCGCCGCCGTGCGTGAGCGCGTGAAGGCCATCGGCCTGAAAGACAACTCCAAGGTCTTCAACACCGCCCGCATCGAAGCCCTGGAAGTCGACAACCTGATCGAAGCCGCTCAAGCCACCATGGTGGCCGCTGCAGCCCGTCCGGAAAGCCGTGGCGCCCACGCCCACGACGACTTCCCGAACCGCGACGACGTCAACTGGATGAAGCACTCGCTGTGGTACTCCGAAGGCAATCGCCTGGACTACAAGCCCGTGAACCTGACGCCGCTGACCGTGGAATCGGTGCCGCCGAAGGTCCGTACCTTCTGATCCCGTAGCGCCAACCTTCAGGAATCGAACATGAGCACTCAAAAGCGCACCTTCCAAATCTACCGCTACGATCCGGACAAGGACGCCAAGCCCTACATGCAGACCATCGAGATCGAACTCGACGGTCACGAGCGCATGCTGCTGGACGCCCTGGTCAAGCTCAAGGCCGTGGACCCGACCCTGTCGTTCCGCCGCTCCTGCCGCGAAGGCGTCTGCGGTTCGGACGCCATGAACATCAACGGCAAGAACGGCCTGGCCTGCCTGACCAACATGCGCACGCTGCCTGGCACGATCGTGCTCAAGCCGCTGCCTGGCCTGCCTGTGGTCCGCGACCTGATCGTGGACATGACCCAGTTCTTCAAGCAGTACAACTCCATCAAGCCTTACCTCATCAACGATTCGCTGCCGCCCGAAAAAGAGCGTCTGCAGTCGCCTGAAGAGCGTGAAGAGCTCGACGGTCTGTACGAGTGCATCCTGTGCGCCAGCTGCTCGACCAGCTGCCCCAGCTTCTGGTGGAACCCCGACAAGTTCGTGGGCCCCGCCGGCTTGCTGCAGGCCTACCGCTTCATCGCTGACAGCCGCGATCAAGCCACGTCCGAGCGCCTGGACAATCTGGAAGACCCATACCGTCTGTTCCGTTGCCACACCATCATGAACTGCGTGGACGTCTGCCCCAAGGGCCTGAACCCCACGAAGGCCATTGGCAAGATCAAGGAATTGATGGTCAAGCGCGCCGTCTGATCGCTTTCCCCCGATTCGATCAGCTCGTACCCCGAGACCGCCCCAGACATCAAGCAAAGCCGACCCGATGACCAGCACCAGCCCCGTTGCCGACCAGACACCCGATGCGGATGTGCTGAGGCGTCTGCGCTGGCGCTGTCGGCGGGGGCTGCTTGAAAACGATTTGTTCATCGACAAGTTTTTCGAGCAGCACGGCGAAAGCCTGACCACTGGCCTGGTCCAGGGCTTGCTTCAGTTGATGGACCTGTCTGACAATGATCTGCTGGATCTGCTTTTGGCCCGCAAGGAGCCCGAAGGCGAGCTGGCCAATCAGGAAGTCATGCAGGTGCTGTCGATGATGCGGGTTGCCAAGGCCTAGCGGCCGTTTGATTCCCCTCAGTTAAATGGCTGGGGGAAGCAGACTAAGACCCATAATGCCGGCTTAGGATTTTTCCCTAGTCACCGATTTTTTCCCCACAAGACCGATCCCTAGGAGTGCTCATGACACCGTCCGACGTGAAAGCCACCCTGTCGTTTTCTGACGGCAGCCCCAGCATGGAACTGCCCATTTACAAGGGTTCTGTCGGCCCGGATGTGATTGACATCCGCAAGCTGTACGGCCAGACCGGCAAGTTCACTTACGACCCCGGCTTCCTGTCCACCGCTTCGTGCAACTCGACCATCACCTACATCGATGGCGACAAGGGTGAACTGCTGTACCGCGGCTTCCCCATCGAGCAGCTGGCCACCAATTGCGACTTCCTGGAAACCTGCTACCTGCTGCTGAACGGCGAACTGCCCAACACGACGCAGAAGGACGAGTTCGTGGCCCGCGTGTCCAACCACACGATGGTCAACGAGCAGATGCAGTTCTTCCTGCGTGGCTTCCGCCGTGATGCACACCCGATGGCCGTGATGACCGGTCTGGTGGGCGCCCTGTCGGCCTTCTATCACGACAGCACCGACATCAACAACCCCGAGCACCGTCAGATCGCGGCCATCCGCCTGATCGCCAAGATGCCCACGCTCGTGGCCATGGCTTACAAGTACTCGATCGGCCAGCCGTTCATCTACCCGAAGAACGACCTGTCGTACACCGAGAACTTCATGCGCATGATGTTCGCCACGCCTTGCGCTGACTACAAGGTCAACGATGTGCTGGTGCGCGCCATGGACCGCATCTTCATCCTGCACGCTGACCACGAGCAGAACGCGTCGACCTCGACCGTGCGTCTGTGCGGTTCGTCTGGCACCAACCCGTTCGCAGCCATCGCCGCTGGCGTGGCCTGCCTGTGGGGCCCTGCTCACGGCGGCGCCAACGAAGCTGCCCTGAACATGCTGGAAGACATCCAGCGCAACGGTGGCGTCGAGAAGATCGGCGAGTTCATCTCGCAGGTGAAGGACAAGAACTCCAACGTCAAGTTGATGGGCTTCGGTCACCGCGTGTACAAGAACTACGACCCGCGCGCCAAGCTGATGCGTGAGACCTGCCACGAAGTGCTGACTGAGCTGGGCCTGCAAAACGACCCGATGTTCAAGCTGGCCATGGCCCTGGAAAAGATCGCCCTGGAAGACGACTACTTCGTGTCGCGCAAGCTGTACCCGAACGTCGACTTCTACTCCGGCATCGTCCAGCGCGCCATCGGTATCCCTGTGCAGCTGTTCACCGCCATCTTCGCTCTGGCACGTACCGTGGGCTGGATCGCTCAGCTCAACGAAATGATCGGCGACCCCGAGTACAAGATCGGTCGTCCCCGTCAGCTGTTCGTGGGTTCGCCCAAGCGCGACGTCAAGCCCATCGGCCAACGCTGATCTGCTGCTGACCGCACATGAACAAAACCCCGGCTTGCCGGGGTTTTTTCTTTCTTGCCGGCTTCAAGTCGCCTTCGGGAGGGGGCTACGAACACCCCTGGTGTTCGCGTCTTTCAGCTCACCTTGTCAACAGACAGCGGCAGGGTCACGTAGATCGTGGTGCCTTGGCCTCGTGGCGACGAGATGCACAGCTCGCCGCCGACGGCCGCCACGCGTTCGCGCATGCCGATCAGGCCCAGGCCGCTCTGGTTCGATGTGCTGGTATCGAAGCCCCGGCCGTTGTCCTTGATCTCGATGCACAGCAGTCGCTTGTCCCGGCTCAGCCCCAGTTGAACCGATGCCTCGGTGGCATCCGCGTGCTTGACGATGTTGTTGAGCGCCTCCTGCACCACGCGATAGGCCGGCATGGCCAACTCGGCAGGCACTTCGGTCAAGGCCAGATCCTCGCTGAAGCTGAAGCGGCAGCGTGGGTGCACCTTGTCGTGGCCCCGCACCATTTCCTCTACGGCGCCAGCCAGGCCCAGTGTGTCGATCACTTCCGGCCGCAGGCTCTTGACGATGTCGCGTGTGCTGGCATACAGCGATTCGGCCGTGGCTGCGATGCGTCGGGCGCCTTTGGCCGTGTCCTCATCGCCGCTGGCCTGCGCCTTGGCGACCAGCGCCGCGGCCTCCAGTCGCACAGAGATCAGTGCGGCCCCCAGGTGGTCGTGGATGTCCAGCGCAACCCGTCTGCGGTCTTCTTCGACACGCGCATTGCTGTGGGTGATCAGGCGGCGCTTCTCGGCGTCTGCCTGCTGGATGCGTTTGACGGCTTCCTGCAGCTCCTTGGTGCGGCTGATCACCTGTTGTTCCAGGTCGTGGCGCGCGGCGTCGAGCGTGTCGGCCATTTGCAGGATGGTTCTTTGCAGCTCGCCGAGCTCGCCGGGGTGGTCGGCGTCCAACTGCACGTCGAAGTGCCCGGTCCGGATGGACCGCAGGGCTCCCATCACGGAGCTCAAGGTCTGGCGCAGGCGTCCGGCCAGCCACATCCCGATCAGGCAGCTTGCGATGGCCGCGCCCAGGACCAGGGCGCATGCCAGCAACAGCGCCTGGCGCCGCGCCTCGAAGATGGGCGTGGCCGAGACGGTGACCCGCACATGGCCCACCGTGCGCAGGCTGGCGTCCGTTCGCGCTGGTTTGTTGCTCGATGGTGGCTCGAACTGATCGGTGTCGGGCAGTGACTCGATGCGCACGGGCATGTCGTAGACACCAGACTGCTTGAAAGGCCTGGCCTGGCATTCCGACGCGATGACCTCGCGCTGCACGTTCGAGATCGAGATGCACAAGATGCTGGGGTCGGCGTGCAGCACCTGGTGCAAGGTGCTGCGCAGGTAGTCCACGTTGCCGGAGACCAGGCCGTACTGGCTGCTTTGGGACAGCGCCGTGGCGATCAGGCGGCCACGCTCGGCCACGTCGCGGTGAACGTCGCCTCGAGCCGTGACATACAGGGTGCCGGTCACGGCAACGAACATGAGGCTGGCAGGCAGCACGGCCACGGCCAGCAGGCGGGCCGCAATGCCCCAGCCTCGCCAGAAGCGCCACTTCATCCGGATCTCCCAGGTGGGTGCACGCCCAAGGCCCGCACCTTGTCCGTGATGGCGATGCCCAGGGAGCGGGCGACGTTTTCGTTGACGGCCACGCGCCAGTAGTGCGGGAAGCGGGGCTCGGGCAGGGCGTCATTGCCTGAAGTGCCCAGCCCTTCGATCAGATCGGCCAGATCGGCCACGATGTCGTCGACATCAGGGTAGGCCGACGCCAAGGTGCCGGCGGCCACGGTGGCAGCCGAAAAGCCGACCACGGGCATGCCGCGCCGGTAGGTCGATTCCAGGACGGCGCGCAGCGTGTCGGGCGTGTACAGCATGCTGTCGGGTACGGCCAGCAGCACCTGCGCGCCCGCCAGCCCGTTGAGCGCACGCACCGGGTCATGATTGGGGTCGGTCTTGGCGATCAGGATCTCCAGCGCGTACTGCTGCGCTGCTTGCCGCAAGGCCTTTTCAAGGTAGGCGGACGCATCAGACAACAGCACGCCCACCGTGACTTTGCGCTCGAACAGCGCGGCGATCAGCTGGAGCTGGGCGCTGGGTGAGGCGTCCGCATAGATGGCGGTAGCGGCCTCGCGCGGCAGGTTGGCGGCAAGGCGTCGGTAGGTCTGGCTGGAGGTCAGCACGGAGATCAGCGGCGATCGCAAGTCGGCGTTCAGGGCCCGGCGCAATGCCGCAGGCCCCAGTGTCACGACGGGCCCTGCGTTCTTGTGTGCATCCCAGACGGCCGGATCCGACTCGGCCAGCAAGGCCGGGTAACGCAAGCGCAGCGCCTGCAGCATCTGGCGCTGTGCCGACGGGTCAGCTGCCGTGACGATGCGCAACTCCTTGTTGGCCGACATCGCCAGCCGCGGCACGGCCCCCAGGCCCAGCAGCAACGCCAGGACGCGCCTGCGCATGGGCGTGATGGGCGGGGGCTTGGGGGTATGCACGTCGGGTGTCCGCTTGGGCGTTGTGGTGGCCGGTGCGGTTCAGAAAGCCACACGGACCGTGCCGTGCAGACTGAGCCGATCGTTGTAGCTGGACTGGTAGGCGCCAACACTGTAGAGATAGGTGTTGACGACAGGCGTGTGCAGGTAGCTCACCACCAGGGTGGATGAGCCCGGCAAGGTGCCAAGCCGGAAGGTGTGCGATGCGCTCAGGTCGGTGCGGGCGTATCGGCTTTCCTTGTAGCCATTGCCTGTTGAGCCGTAGCTCGCCAGGGACAGGCGCCAGTCATTCGTCAGCGCGTGCGAGAGCCCCAGGCCACCGCTGTGGCGGGCGTACTGCGTTGTCTCCACCGGGGTGCTGGCTTCACGGTTGAGCAAGAAGGCATAGCTCAGCCAGCTCGACCAACGGGGGGCGAAGTCCCAGTTGAGCTGGGTTTCCGCGCCGGTCAGCCTCACGTGACCCGAGTTGGAAATGGTCAGCGTCTCGAGTGCCGTGGTGGCAGACATCAGCTGGGTCAGCCGATCGTCGAACAGACGTGAGTCCAGGGTCAGGCCTGCACTGCGCACCATCAACAGATAGCCCAGCTCCAGCGACCGGATGCGCTCTTCAGTCAGGTTCGGGTTGCCGTCGTAGAAGTGAAAGCGCCCGGTGCTCGAGCCCATGACCAGTGGGGTCAGGCCGGTGACGGTTTCCGTCCAGTTGCTCTTGACCTCACCCAGGTCCGGGGTGCGCGTGCCTTGCGAGTACACGGCGCGCAAGGCCTGGTCTTCGCTGAGGTGGTAGTTCACCGCCAGGCGCGGCGAGAAGGTGCTGCGCCCCAGCGAGTTGGATTCACCGTAGCCGCCTACATTGAGTGTCGTGCTCGAGGTCGGGCGGTACTCGGCATGGCCAAACAGCCAGCGCACCGTGTTGCCCACCTGGCCGCCGAAGTAGGTGTCGCTGTCGGCAGACTGGTAGCGCAGCCCCACGCCGCCTACCAGCCGCAATGCTTCCGACACCACATAGGTATCCTGCACTTCAAGCTGTGTGCGGGTCTCGATCATGTTCTGGTTGGTGGCGCCACAAGCGGTCAGGAAACCACCAAAGACGCCGCCAACGGGCGCCAGGATGGTGTTGAGCTGCGTGGCAATCTGGCCATCTCGCATCGGATCGCCGGTCGACAGCGTCTGTGTGTCGATGATGTGGGCCAGGAGGCTGGCGTTCTCCAGGATGAAGGCACGGAAGTCCGGCACGAACAGGGCTTTGAACGGGCAGGTGAGCCAGGTCTGCTTGGTGCTGAGCTTGTCGTGGAAGCCCCTGATCTGCAGTTCATGGTTGGACGAGAGCGCGCGCGTCCATTTGCCGCTCAGCAGGGTTTCCGTGTTCTTGATGTCGGGCGCGGTGATCTGAAACACGTCCTGCACGTAGCCGACGTCGCGCTTGCCGTCCACGATGGCCGCTTGCAACTCCAGGGACGAAGCGGCCCCCAGATCGGTCTCGGCGCGCAGGTTCAGCCGCTGCACCCGGGTGCTGTCATGTGCGCCGCCGCGCAGCGTGATGTTGTCGTAACCGCTGTCGCGCTGGTTGTCCGCCGTGGCGTACAGGTGGGTGGCGCCCAGCTTGGTGGCCAGGCGCGCCGTGGCCCCGTTCTCGTGGTGCGAGCCGACCGAGGCCGAGACCATGCCCTGGTCCACATCCTTGGGGTGCTTGGTGAGGATGTTGATGACGGCCATCATCGAGTTCGGGCCGTATGCCGCCGAGTTGGGGTCGCGCGTCACCTCGATGCGGTCAACGTCTTCAAGCGCCACGGGCAACAGGGGCCAGTCCACCCGCGAGAAGCCGGGGCGGTAGGCCGAGACACCATCGATCAGCACGTTCAGGCGGCGCGGGTTGGTGGCGTCCGTGCCGTGGTAGTTGACCCGGTAGTCGTTGCCAGAGGCCCTGGAAACCGCCATGCCAGGGACCAGGCGCAAGGCTTCTTCGATGCGCGTGATGCCGTAGCGGCGGATGGTGTCTGCCGTGATGACGGTGACGCTGGCCGGGACGTCGCTGAGTGATTGGCGCAGGCGCGTGGGGGTGATCACCACAGGGTAGCGGAACTCGGTGGAGTCGATATCCTCGGCCGGCGGCTGTTGCGCCAGGCCCCTCTGGGGCAGCGCGATGGAGGTCATGGCCAGGGACGCCAGGGCAGTGGCCACGCTGGTTTTCATGCCTGTGCTGCTGTGGCCCGGGCGGTGCGTGGCCGGCACGCTCAGGGCTCGATCAGGCCGCACTTCACCGCCAGCAGGGTGATGTCCGCGGCACGGTGGATGCCCAGGTGATCCTTGATGGACTGGCTCGTGGTGCTGATGGTCTTGGGCGACAGGTTCATGCGCTCGGCGATTTCCACGTTGGTCAGGCCTTGCGCCATCAGCTTGAAGACCTCGATCTCGCGGGGTTGCAGGCGAGCCAAAGGGGATTGGTCCCCGTGCACGCTCAACATGGCCAGGCGTGCGGCGATCTCGGGCAGGAACACCGTTTCGCCCTGGTGGATCTTGAGAATGGCCTGCGCCAGATCGGCAGGGTCGGCGCTCTTGGGCACAAAGGCCTTGGCACCACGCTTGTAGGCTTCGCGCACGACCGTGTCCTGGTCGAATTGCGTGTAGATCGCGACGCGGCCGTCAGGAAAGCGGGCCAGCAACGATTGCAGCAGGTCCAGGCCACCAACGCTGGCGTCGCCAAAACGCAAGTCCAGCACGAGCACGTCAGGCTGCAAGCGGGCGTATGTGTCGATCACCGCGGTCGCCTCGCTGGCCGCCCCGACGACCGTCAGGCCATGGCGCGACAGCACGCTGGCCAGACCTTCCACGATCAAGGGGTGGTCGTCGGCAATCATCACCTTGATCGCGCTCATTGGTTTCTCTCCGTCACTGATTTGGCTTTATATGGGCATCTCCGGGATGCCGTTGCGTGCAAGGTGTCATCACTTCGCTACCTTGTGGCATCTTGGTGATGTCTGATTCGCCGGGAACCGGGCATTTTACAGCTTTGCCGCATGGTGAGGGGCGGGGCGTTGATCACCCTGCGTGCCGCAATCTTGTCCGAATATGCGGAATATCTCGTGACTTGGTTTCTTTGTGTTGCATCTATTTGCTACTTAATGGCAATTTGATTGGCTTTTTGTGGTGCTATAGTTGCACACAAGAAGAAAGTTTTAACGCTGTCAACCGGTTCTTGAGGGGGAGTGCGGCCGAAGAGTCGCCAGATCGCTCTGGGAGGGGCGGCAGAAGGGCATGTCCAGTCAATGGGCATGCCCTTTGTGCTTTCTGCGCGCCTTTTTCCGGGCTGCGATGCGTGCTTGGGTGCTCAAAACCCTTCCCACAAGGGAAACCCGCGCCCCTACGGAGCCATTCGTGCGTCCCGTGCCTTAAAATCGTCATCTTTTCCCTCTACAGGGCCCACCAGCCCTTTGCCCGACTGAGCATCATGGGACGCACCCTCTACGACAAGATCTGGGACGAGCACGTCGTCCATACCGAAGAAGACGGCACCGCCGTGCTGTACATCGACCGTCACCTGGTGCATGAAGTCACCAGCCCGCAGGCGTTCGAAGGCCTGGACATCGCCGGCCGCAAGGTGTGGCGCCTGTCGGCCAACCTGGCCGTGAGCGACCACAACGTGCCCACGACCGATCGCTCCGAAGGCATCAAGGACCCGATCTCCAAGCTGCAGGTCGACACGCTGGACAAGAACTGCGACCGCGTCGGCATCACGCAGTTCAAGATGAGCGACAAGCGCCAGGGTATCGTGCACGTGATCGGCCCGGAGCAGGGCGCCACGCTGCCCGGCATGACCGTGGTCTGCGGCGACAGCCACACCTCCACGCACGGTGCTTTCGGCGCGCTGGCCCACGGCATCGGCACGTCCGAGGTCGAGCACGTGCTGGCCACACAGACGCTGCTGGCCAAGAAGGCCAAGAACATGCTGGTCAAGGTCGAGGGGACGCTGACCAAGGGCTGCTCGGCCAAGGACATCGTGCTGGCCATCATCGGCAAGATCGGCACGGCTGGCGGCACGGGCTACACCATCGAGTTCGCCGGCAGCGCCATCCGCGCCCTGAGCATGGAAGGCCGCATGACCGTGTGCAACATGGCCATCGAAGCCGGTGCGCGCGCCGGCCTGGTGGCCGTGGACGACACCACGATCAACTACTGCAAGGGCCGCCCCTTCTCGCCCGCTGGCGTCGAGTGGGATCAGGCCGTGGCTTATTGGCGCACGCTGCATTCCGACCCCGATGCTGTCTTCGACACCGTGGTCGAACTCAACGCCAGCGAGATCAAGCCGCAGGTCACCTGGGGCACCTCGCCCGAGATGGTGCTGTCCATCGACGACCGCGTGCCCGATCCCGACAAGGAAAAGGACCCGGTCAAGCGCTCGGCCACCGAGCGTGCGCTGCAGTACATGGCGCTCGAACCCAACAAGGCCATCAACGACATCCTCGTCGACAAGGTCTTCATCGGTTCGTGCACCAACAGCCGCATCGAAGACATGCGCGAAGCCGCTGCCGTGGTCAAGAAGATCGGTGGCCGCGTGGCCTCGAACATCAAGCTGGCCCTGGTCGTGCCTGGCTCCGGCCTGGTCAAGGAGCAGGCCGAGCGCGAAGGCCTGGACCAGATCTTCAAGGCCGCAGGCTTCGAATGGCGTGAGCCTGGTTGCTCCATGTGCCTGGCCATGAACGCCGACCGCCTCGAGCCCGGCGAGCGCTGCGCCTCGACCAGCAACCGCAACTTCGAAGGCCGTCAAGGCGCGGGTGGCCGCACCCATCTGGTTAGCCCGGCCATGGCCGCTGCGGCCGCGATGCAAGGCCACTTCGTGGACATCCGCCGCATCGCCTGATCCCATTTGTCTTGTAGTTGGAGCGCCCTCACATGAAACGTCTGGCTGTTTTTCTGATCGTGACTTTGTCCATGCTGACGCTGTCGGCCTGCAACACCGTTCACGGTGTGGGGCAGGACATCGAGAAGGCCGGTGAGGCCATCTCCAACGCAGCGAAAAAGTAATTCACCATGCAAGCATTTCGCATTCACAAGGGCCTGGTGGCCCCGATGGACCGGGACAACGTCGACACCGACGCCATCATTCCCAAGCAGTTCCTGAAGTCCATCAAGCGCACGGGTTTTGGCCCCAACTTGTTCGACGAATGGCGCTACCTGGACGCGGGCGAGCCCGGCCAGGACCCGGCCACGCGCAAGCCCAACCCGGATTTCGTGCTCAACCAGTCGCGCTACAAGGGCGCCTCCGTGCTGCTGGCTCGCAAGAACTTCGGTTGCGGCTCCAGTCGCGAGCACGCGCCCTGGGCGCTGGACCAATACGGCTTTCGCGCCATCATTGCGCCCAGCTTTGCCGACATCTTCTTCAACAACAGCGTCAAGAACGGCCTGCTGCCCATTCAATTGAGCGAGTTGCAGGTCGACAATCTGTTCAATGAAGTCGCGGCCTTCCCCGGCTACGAGCTGACTGTCGATCTGGAGCGCCAGGTCGTGATCAAGCCCGATGGCACCGAGTTGCCTTTCGAGGTGCAGCCCTTCCGCAAGTACTGCCTGCTCAATGGCTTCGATGACATCGGCCTGACCCTGCGTCATGCCGACAAGATCAAGGCCTATGAAGCCGAGCGCCTGGCGCAAAAGCCCTGGCTGAACCACCGCATCGTCTAAACAAAAACATCCCTCGCTGAGACTCCATCATGGTCATGAAGATTGCTGTTCTGCCGGGTGACGGCATTGGTCCCGAAATCGTCACGGAAGCTGTCAAGGTGCTCAACACCTTGGACCTGGCTTTCGAGATGAAAGAGGCCAAGGTCGGTGGCGCCGCCTTTGACGCCCACGGCCACCCGCTGCCCGAGCACACCCTGAACCTGGCCATGGAGTCCGACGCCGTGCTGTTCGGCTCGGTGGGCGACTGGAAGTACGACAAGCTGGACCGCCCCCTGCGTCCTGAGCAGGCCATCCTGGGTCTGCGCAAGAACATGGGCCTGTTCGCCAACTTCCGCCCCGCCATCTGCTACCCGCAACTGACCCATGCTTCCAGCCTCAAGCCTGAGCTGGTCGCCGGCCTGGACATCCTCATCATCCGTGAGCTGACGGGTGACATCTACTTCGGCCAGCCGCGTGGCCGCCGCCAGTCGCCGGACGGCGAGTTCAAGGGGGCTGACGAGGCTTTCGACACCATGCGCTACTCGCGCCCCGAGATCGAGCGCATCGCCCACGTGGCCTTCCAGGCTGCCCGCAAGCGCGGCAAGCGCGTGACCAGTGTCGACAAGGCCAACGTGCTGGAAACTTTCCAGTTCTGGAAGGACGTGGTCACCGAAGTGCACGCCCAGTACCCCGACATCGAGCTGGACCACATGTACGTGGACAACGCCGCGATGCAGCTGGTCAAGGCGCCCAAGAAGTTCGACGTGCTGTTCACCGGCAACATGTTCGGCGACATCCTGTCTGACGCGGCGGCCATGTTGACCGGCTCGATTGGCATGCTGCCTTCGGCCTCGCTCAACGCCAAGGGCCAGGGTCTGTACGAGCCCAGCCACGGCTCGGCCCCCGACATCGCCGGCAAGGGCGTGGCCAACCCGCTGGCCACCATCCTGAGCGCGGCCATGATGCTGCGCTTCAGCCTGAACCAGGAAGAAGCCGCCAGCCGCATCGAGCGCGCCGTGCAAGCCGTGCTGGAGCAGGGCCTGCGCACGCCGGACATCTACAGCGAAGGCACCAAGAAAGTGGGCACCGTCGATATGGGCGAAGCCGTGGTGGCCGCCCTGAAATCGCAAGGTTAAGGCGCGGGCTGATGCGCGCCTCGGCGCGCACGCACAAGATTCAATTTGAAGGATAGAAAAATGGCTACGACTCTGGTTGGTTTGGTGGGCTGGCGCGGCATGGTCGGCTCCGTCTTGATGGACCGCATGCAGGCCGAAGGTGACTTCGACCTCATCGAGCCGATGTTCTTCTCGACCTCGAACGCGGGCGGCAAGGCCCCGTCGATGGCCAAGAACGAAACCACGCTCAAGGATGCCTACAGCATCGAAGACCTCAAGCGCTGCGACATCATCCTGACGGCTCAGGGTGGCGACTACACGACCGAGGTGTATCCCAAGCTGCGCGCAGCTGGCTGGAATGGCCACTGGATCGACGCCGCATCGACCCTGCGCATGAAGGACGACGCCGTGATCGTGCTGGATCCGGTCAACATGCCCGTGATCAAGAACGCGCTGGCCAACGGTGGCAAGAACTGGATCGGCGGCAACTGCACGGTCAGCTGCATGCTGATCGGCGTGGGTGCGCTGTACAAGGCTGGGCTGGTCGAGTGGATGTCCACCCAGACCTACCAGGCTGCTTCCGGCGGCGGTGCCCAGCACATGCGCGAACTGCTGACCCAGTTCGGCACGCTGAACGCCGAAGTGCGCTCGCTGCTGGACGACCCCAAGAGCGCCATCCTCGAGATCGACCGCAAGGTCATCGCCAAGCAGCGCGCCCTGACCGAAGCCGAAACCGCCAACTTCGGCGTGCCGCTGGGTGGCTCGCTCATCCCCTGGATCGACAAGGACCTGGGCAATGGCCAGTCCAAGGAGGAGTGGAAGGGCATGGCCGAGACCAACAAGATCCTCGGTCAAGGCGAAGGCTTTGGTTCACCCGCCGTGCCGGTGGACGGCTTCTGCGTGCGCGTCGGCGCCATGCGCTGCCACAGCCAGGCTTTGACCTTCAAGCTCAAGAAGGACGTGTCCGTGCAGGAGATCGAAGCCATGATCGCCGCCGACAACCCCTGGGCCAAGGTTGTGCCCAACACCCGCGAAGCCACGATCAAGGACCTGACCCCCGTGGCCGTGACCGGCACGCTGACGATCCCTGTGGGCCGTATCCGCAAGCTGGCCATGGGGCCGGAATATGTCGGCGCTTTCACCATCGGCGACCAGTTGCTGTGGGGTGCGGCCGAGCCGCTGCGTCGCATGCTGCGCATTTTGCTGAACGCGTGATTTGAATTAACCGACGTTGTTGGTGCATATTGGGCAAGCGCCAGCAACGTCTGGTCACAAAATCGGTGCCGAGCCTTGTTGCCCCAGGGCGACAATCTAACCCCCTAGTTTCACGCTGGACACTTGTTTCCGGCCTGAATCCGACCTTGGGGCGCTAGATCAGTAATTGCATGAGCTTGTCACCGTATCTGCTTGATGCTATTGTGTTTTCTGCTGCGTACCGTCTGCAGGTGCTGGCGCGTCTGTGGGTCGCTTTCCGATCCAGGGGTGCCATCGGTCGACACGCCGACCTCATGACGACTTGGGAGACGCCTTGAAAGATCATTTGTTGTCCGCTGGGTCAAAAGCCCAAAGTTCATTTGCCCTGAATAAGGTTGCGGTTGCCGCAGCCTTTTCTGCTTTGGCCGTATTGCCTGTTTCGACCTGGGCGCTGGGCCTGGGCAAATTGAATGTGCAATCGGCATTGGGCGAGCCCCTTCGTGCCGAAATCGATGTCACCAGCCTGACACCGGAGGAGGGCAGTTCCCTCCAGGTGCGCGTGGCCACGCCGGAAACCTACCGTGCCGCAGGCGTCGACTACAACCAGGTGCTGACAGCCACGAACATCGTGCTGCAACGTCGCACGGATGGCCGCCCGTATCTGCGCATCGTCAGCGACCGCACCGTGCAGGAGCCGTTTGTCGACGTCATCCTGGATCTGTCCTGGTCTTCCGGGCGCCTGGTGCGCGAGTACACGCTGCTGTTCGATCCGCCTATCAGCCGCGCCAGCACACAGACCACCTCGCCGGCCATTGACGCGCCTGCCCCCGCTCCCGCTCCCGCGCCTGCCCCCGCTCCCGCCGTGATGGCCGAACCTGTGGCCAAGCCTGCGCCCTCCAAGCCCGTGGCTGTCGTGCCGAGCGAGCCTTTGAAGGTTCGCAAGGGCAAGAAGGCCGCACCGGCCGCCTCTGAAGCGGCGAGTGCGCCTGCGCCAGCGCCGGCTCCTGCCGAGGCCGAAGCACCCGCCAAGGTCGCCCCGGCCGAGTCGACGGCCCCGTCCTCGCAGGCAGCAGACACCATCCGAGTCAAATCGGGTGACTCCTTGTCGCGCATCGCCAGCCGCGCCGCGCAGCCTGGCGTGTCGCTGGACCAGATGCTGGTGGGCTTGTACCGCAACAACCCGCAAGCTTTCCAGGGCAGCAACATGAACCGACTCAAGTCGGGCGTGGTGTTGAATGTGCCGACGGCCGAGCAGGTCAAGAGCGTTTCCAACGAAGAGGCGCGTCAGATCATCGTGGCGCAGAGCGCCGATTTTGCGGCTTATCGCCAGCATCTGGCGGGCGCCGTAACCGCGGCAACGCCAGAACAGCCACAGCGTCAGGCCAAGGGCAAGGTCGAGGCCGAAGTTCAGGACAAGAAGCAGTCCGAAACGCCTGCGCCCGACAAGCTCACCTTGAGCAAGGGTGGCATGTCCTCGTCGACCAAGCCTGGTGCCGAAGACCGCCTGGCCAAGAACCGCGCCAAGCAGGACGAAGCTGCCCGCGTGGCCGAGTTGTCCAAGAACCTGGATGACCTGCGCAAGCTGAAGGAAAAGAGTGCCGCGGCTTCTGCTCCAGCCAAGATCACGCCGCCGCCTGCGCCGGTAGTGGCCAGCAAGCCCGCACCCGCTCCGGCCCCCGTGGCGCCGAGCAAACCTGCTGCTGTGGTGCCGCCGCCCGCGCCCGCTCCGGCACCCGCGCCGGCTCCAGTGCCTTCCAAGCCCGCCGTGGTTGAGCCGGCTTCCGCGCCTGCCTCCGCCACGGTGGCCGAGGCTGTGGCCAGTGCCGCGTCCGAGCAAGCCTCTGGTGCCGCGACGGCTGCCGTGGTTCAGGCCTCTGCGCCGGAGCCTGTGGCCTCGTCCGCGCGCCCCAGGCTGCCTCTGCCGCCCGTCACGTCGGTGCCTGAACCCGAATCGCCGGGCTTCCTGGAGTCCCTCAACCCGATGCTGCTGGCAGCCGGCGGTGCCGCCGTCGCCCTGCTGGCTGGCGCGGCGATGTACTTCCGTTCGCGCCGCCGTGGTGACACAGGTGAAACGTCGTTCCTGGAAAGCCGTCTGCAGCCTGATTCGTTCTTTGGTGCCAGCGGTGGCCAGCGCGTGGACACCCGTGACGCCACGGGTGGACCTTCGTCCATGAGCTACTCGCTCAGCCAGCTCGATGCCATCGGTGACGTGGACCCTGTGGCCGAAGCCGACGTGTACCTGGCTTACGGCCGGGACCTGCAGGCCGAGGAAATCCTCAAGGAAGCACTGCGCAGCACGCCGGACCGCCTGGCTGTGCGTACCAAGCTGCTGGAGGTCTATGCCAAGCGCCGTGACACCAAGGGCTACGAGCAACTGGCTGTCCAGCTCTTCAGCCTGACCAATGGCCAGGGTGACGACTGGGCCAAGGCTCAGGAAATGGGCCTGGGCATCGATCCTGAGAACCCGTTGTATCAGCCCGGTGGCCAGCCTTCCGCTGCACCGCTGAGCATCGAGACGCCCAATGACATGCTGGGCGCCAGCACCATCCCGCATTCCGTGATGCCTGCCCCCAGCATGCTGGAGCCGGCTCCGGCTCCAGCGCCTGTGGCCGCCGTGGTACCAGTGGCTGCGCCGGTTGCCGCAGAGCTGCCCGCTGAGCTGGTTGACCTGGATCTGGACATTTCCGCGCCCATGCCGCTGGATGAGGTGTCTGACTCGGTTTCGCCGCACACCACGGAAGCGGGTGACCTGCCTCCGCTGCAATTGCCCGAAATCGAAAACACCGTGGCTGAACCCAAGTCGTCCACTCAGGACACGGGGCCCATGGATCTGCCCAAGATCGATGCGGGCGTCTCGGCTGCCCCGTCCGCCGATGGCGGTCTGGACTTCGATCTGAACGTGGACCACAAGCCTGCAGCCTCCGCCGCGCCCGCTGCGGCCTTCGACATGGGCAGCATCAGCCTGGATCTGGACGCCCCTGCGCCCGCGCCAGCCGCTGCTGCCGAGCCTGAGGACGACTGGCTGGCTGCCACGACCAATGCGCCGTCTTCGGTGTCTGCCGACCCGATGACCCGCAAGTTCGAACTGGCCGACGAGTTCCGTCAGATCGGTGACATGGATGGGGCCCGCGAACTGCTCCAGGAAGTGCTGGAGAACTCGCAGGACGCCAACTTGAAGTCCAAGGCGCAAGCCATGCTGGACAGCCTGGGTTGATGGCGCATGCTGGATGATGATCCGGGGTTGAAGGCGCAGGCCTTCTCCTCGGTTGACCACCGATCCAGTGAAACAGGGGCGACCCGGCGGGTCGCCCTTGGTGTTTCTTACCTGGGGTGCGCGTACAAAGGCTGGCAAAGCCAGCCCGGCGGCGGCACGGTGCAGGACACGCTGGAGGCGGCGCTCAGCACCTTCGCGACCAAGCCGATCAAGGTGATGTGCGCAGGGCGGACTGACGCGGGCGTGCATGGCATCAACCAGGTCGTGCACCTTGATACCGATCTGGCCAGAGCGCCATTTTCCTGGGTGCGCGGCACCAACACCTTCTTGCCCAAGGACATCGCCGTGCAGTGGGCTGCTGAGGTGCCCTCGCGTTTCCATGCACGTAACAGCGCCATCGGTCGGCGCTACGCCTACATCCTGCTGGAGGCACCCGTGCGCCCGGCGCTGGAATCCGGGCGTGTCGGCTGGGTCTTCAGGCCCCTGGATCTGGCAGCCATGCAGGAGGCGGCATCGCACCTGATCGGCGAGCATGACTTCTCATCCTTCCGGTCCTCGATGTGTCAGTCGCCCACACCCGTCAAGCTGCTGCGCGAAATCCGCATCACGCGCACGGCACTGCCCAGCCGGCCGGTGCAAGCGGCGTCGTTTGACGGTTCGGTGCCCGATGTCTACCCGGAAGCAGGGCAGGGCCCCATGTCCACCCTGGATGGCCGTGGCGCCTATTGGCGCTTCGATTTCGAAGGGCAGGCCTTCCTGCATCACATGATCCGCAACATCATGGGCTGCCTGTTGGCGGTGGGGACCGGTACCAGATCGCCCTCGTGGGTGCAGGACGTGCTGGCTGCGCGCCGTCGCGAGGTGGCGGCCCCAACGTTCGCGCCTGACGGCCTGTACTTTCTTGGCCCTACTTATGACAAGGCATGGGGCCTGCCCAATGTGACGCCTGCACTGGCCTGGTTGCCTGGCGCTTGACATCAGTTGATGTCGATTGACGACAATTGGTGCCACTTTGCTTCGATGGAGCAGGTTTGGCGTCGCTGGCCACCGGATCCGGAGGCGGGAGCCTCGTCCGGCTATTGAATGACTCGAAGACATCGGCCCGCGGCGCTTCGGCGATGCCCTGGCCATTGTCGGTCGCGACGAGAGGGCGCCGATCTGGTTCACCTGTGCCTGCGATTGACCAGGTTTGCAGGAGGGGGAATCAGGGTTGCGGACGCTGGTGGATCGTCGCGACGCGGCTGAGTGCTCGCCTGACGCGGCGCTTTTTGAGAAAATGCCCTCACCGACACCGATGAGCTGCCAGCCAGCGCTCCGACTGGATGCCTTTGTCCCCTGAACACCGCACGCGGATCAAGATCTGCGGTCTGACCCGTGAAGCCGATGTGGATGCCGCCGTCGAGGCAGGTGCCGATGCCATCGGTTTTGTGGTCTATGAAAAAAGCCCCCGCTACGTGAGTGCCGCGCGTGCCGGTGAACTGGCGCGCCGTTTGCCCCCCTATGTCATGCCGGTTGTGCTGCTGGTCAATGCCTCGGCCGACCTGCTCCAGCAGGCCTTGCAGGCCGTGCCCAACACCGCGCTGCAGTTCCATGGCGACGAGACACCCGCACAGTGCGAGTCGGTCCGCCGGCCCTACGTTCGGGCGGCGCGGATGGCCCCCGGTTTCGATTTGTTAGACTTCGCCCTGGCTTACCCCAGCGCCCAGGCTATGTTGGTGGACGCTCACGTAGATGGCTACGGTGGGGGAGGCCAGGTATTTGACTGGTCCCTGTTGCCAAAACAGCTGCCTCGTCCCATGATCCTCTCGGGTGGTTTGCACCCGGGTAATGTGAAGGATGGGGTTGTCAGCGTGCGGCCATGGGCTGTGGATGTGAGTTCTGGTGTGGAAGCGGGCAAGGGCATCAAGGATGCCGCGCTGATGCGCCAGTTCTGTCAGGCCGTGCGGGCGGCCGATCGGCAGTGTGCCGAAGCCGCATGAGCGCGGAGCGCTTCACCTCCCAAGGTGTCGGCCCCGCATGGTGAGTTCATTGAGAGTGACATGCTGAATTACAACCAGCCCGACGCCAAGGGCCATTTCGGGCCCTACGGCGGCACCTTCGTCTCCGAGACCCTGATCCACGCGCTGAATCAACTCAAGGACGTCTACGAGCACTATCGCCACGATGAGGCCTTCAAGGCAGAGTTCCGTCGCGAACTGGCCCACTTCGTCGGCCGCCCCAGCCCGATCTACCATGCGGACCGCCTGAGCCGCGAAGTCGGCGGCGCTCAGATCCATTTCAAGCGCGAAGACCTCAATCACACCGGTGCGCACAAGGTCAACAACACCATTGGTCAGGCCTTGCTGGCCAAGCGCATGGGCAAGCCCCGCGTGATCGCCGAGACCGGTGCCGGCCAGCACGGTGTGGCCACGGCCACCATCTGCGCACGTTATGGCATGGAGTGCGTGGTCTACATGGGCGCCGAAGACGTCAAGCGTCAGTCCCCCAATGTGTACCGCATGCACCTGCTGGGCGCCAAGGTGGTGCCGGTCGAATCCGGCAGCAAGACCTTGAAGGACGCGCTCAATGAAGCCATGCGCGACTGGGTCACCAACGTCGAGAACACCTTCTACATCATTGGCACGGTGGCTGGCCCCAGCCCGTACCCCGCCATGGTCCGCGACTTCCAGAGCGTGATCGGCGAGGAGTGCCTCAAGCAGATGCCTGACCAAATCGGTCGCCAGCCTGACGCCGTGATCGCCTGTGTGGGCGGTGGCAGCAATGCCATGGGCATCTTCTACCCCTACATCCCGCACGAGGGTGTGCGCCTGATCGGCGTGGAAGCCGCAGGCGAGGGCGCTGACAGCGGCAAGCATTCCATGTCGCTGCAAAAGGGCGTGCCGGGCGTGCTGCATGGCAACCGCACCTACCTGCTGCAGGACGCCAATGGCCAGATCACCGAGACGCACTCGATCTCGGCCGGCCTGGACTACCCCGGCGTGGGCCCCGAGCATGCCTACCTGAAGGACATCGGCCGCGCCGAGTATGTGGGCATCACCGACAAGGAGGCGCTGGAAGCCTTCCACCGCCTGTGTCGCACCGAGGGCATCATCCCTGCGCTGGAGTCCAGTCATGCGGTGGCTTATGGCATGAAGCTGGCCGCCACGATGCGCCCTGACCAGCACGTGCTGATCAACCTGTCCGGTCGTGGTGACAAGGACATCGGCACCGTGGCCGACCTGACCGGCGCCGAGTTCTACTGCCGCCCGTCCTGCCGTGGTCAATCGGTGAAGGGGGGCTTGGCATGAGCGCCCACGCCAAAGTGATCACCCGCCTGGACAAAACCTTCGCCACGCTGAAGGAACAAGGCCGCAAGGCCCTGATCCCCTACATCACCTGCGGTGACCCGTACCCCGAGAAGACCGTCGAGCTGATGCTGGCGATGGCCGAAGCCGGTGCCGATGTGATCGAGTTGGGCGTGCCTTTCTCGGACCCGATGGCCGACGGCCCCGTGATCCAGAAGGCGGCCGAGCGCGCCCTGGCCAAGGGCATCTCGCTGACCCACGTGCTGGAGGACGTCAAAGCCTTCCGCACGAAGAATGCCGACACGCCCGTGGTGTTGATGGGTTACGCCAACCCCATCGAGTGCTATGACCTGCACCACGGTGCGGGCAGCTTCGTGCGCGAAGCCAAGGCCTGTGGCGTGGACGGCGTGCTGGTGGTGGACTACCCACCCGAAGAGTGCGAAGAGTTCGCGGCCCGCTTGAAGGCGGCCGACCTGGCGCCCATCTTCCTGCTGGCGCCCACCTCGACCGAGCAACGCATGGCCGATGTGGGCCGTGTGGCGGCGGGTTATGTGTATTACGTGTCGCTTAAGGGCGTGACGGGTGCTGGCCACCTGGACACCGCCGCCGTGGCCGACATGGTGCCCCGCATCAAGGCGCATGTGAATGTGCCCGTGGGTGTGGGTTTTGGTATCCGCGACGCAGAGACCGCCAAGGCGGTGGCTGCTGTGTCGGACGCCGTCGTGATCGGCTCGCGCATTGTCCAGTTGCTGGAAACGCAGACGCCGGACACGGTGGTGGCCGCCGGGCGAGGTTTCATTGCTGAAATCCGCACGGCCCTTGATTCTTTGAAAGGCTGATCTCCATGAGCTGGCTTGAAAAACTGCTACCCCCGAAGATTCAACCGACCGACCCTTCCGAGCGTCGTTCGGTGCCGGAAGGGCTGTGGGTCAAGTGCCCGTCGTGTGAAACGGTGCTCTACAAGAACGACCTGGAAGCCAATGTGAACGTGTGCCCCAAGTGTGGCCACCATCACCGCATTGGCGCCCGTGCTCGCCTGGACGCTTTCCTGGACGCTGAAGGCCGCTATGAACTGGGCCAGGAAGTGCTGCCCGTTGATGCCCTGAAGTTCCGAGACAACAAGAAGTACCCCGATCGCCTCAAGCAGGGCATGGAAGCCACTGGCGAGACCGATGCCCTGATCGTGATGGGTGGTTCGGTGCACAGCATTCCGGTGGTGGCGGCCTGCTTCGAGTTCGACTTCATGGGCGGCTCCATGGGCTCCGTGGTGGGCGAGCGCTTCGTGCGTGGTGTCGAGGCCGCGGTCGAGCAGAAAACGCCGTTCATCTCGTTCACGGCCACGGGTGGTGCCCGCATGCAGGAAGGCCTGCTCAGCCTGATGCAGATGGCCAAGACCAACGCCGCGCTGACCCGCCTGGCCAAGGCCCGACTGCCCTACATCAGCGTGCTGACCGACCCGACGATGGGCGGCGTGTCGGCCTCGTTCGCCTTCGTGGGCGACGTGGTGATTGCCGAGCCCAAGGCCCTGATCGGCTTTGCTGGCCCCCGCGTGATCGAGAACACCGTGCGTGAAGTGCTGCCCGAGGGTTTCCAGCGCGCCGAGTTCCTGATGCAAAAGGGCGCGGTCGACATGATCCTCGACCGCCGCGAGTTGCGCTTGGCCATCGCGCGCCAGCTGGCCATCCTGACCCGCCAGCCGGCCGATGCCGTGTCGGCCTGAGCATGAGTTGGTGACGTCGCTGAACCAGAATCCGGCTTGACCCCACGCCAGCGGGCAAGTCGTTCTGGCTTCAACATGCGGGCTGCCTTGTGATGCAGCCCGTTTTATTTTCTGTTTGAGTTTGCCGTTTTGGCCCCCATCTTGGTCATCTAGCCATGAGTCAGCTCCCCAACACCTCCGCCGCCACGCCTGCCACATTGGACGAGTGGCTGGCGCATTGCGAGCGCCTGCACCCTGTTGCCATTGACATGGGGCTGGAGCGCGTGGGGGAGGTCTGGCAGCGCACCGGCATCACGCTGGGTACGCCGATGGGGCGTGAAGACGAGGACCTGGAGGGGCCGGTGGTGTTCACCGTGGCCGGCACCAATGGCAAGGGCTCGACCTGCGCCATGCTGGAGGGCATCTTGCTGTCGGCCGGGTTCAAGGTGGGCGTATACGGCTCGCCCCATCTGGTGCGTTTCGAGGAGCGCTGTCGCATCGGTGGCGAGTTGGTCACGGCGGCCGATCTGGTGCCGCACTTTGCGGCCATCGAAGCGGCGCGGGGTGAGACAGCACTGACGTACTTCGAGTTCACCACGCTGGCGATCCTGCGTTTGCTGGCCACGTCAGGGCTGGACGCCGTGATCCTGGAGGTGGGCCTGGGCGGCCGGTTGGATGCGGTCAACGTGATCGACACCGACTGCGCCATCATCACCAGCATCGACCTGGATCACATGGACTACCTGGGCCCGGACCGTGAATCGATCGGCCGGGAGAAGGCCGGCATCATGCGCGCAGGGCGCCCGGTGGTGGTGTCCGACCCGCAGGTGCCGCACAGCGTGGTGGCCCGTGCGGAGGAGCTGGGCGCCGATCTGTGGCTGTTCGGGCGTGACCACAACTACGCGGGCGACCGCCAGCAATGGTCCTGGGGTGGGCGAGCCAAACGTTTCAACGGCATGGCCTACCCGGCGCTGCGTGGCGCCAACCAGTTGCTCAATGCTTCGGGCGTGCTGGCGGCGCTGGAGGCCATGCGCAATCGCCTGCCGGTGTCTGCTCAGGCGGTGCGCACCGGGCTGGCCACGGTAGAGTTGCCTGGGCGTTTCCAGATCATCCCGGGGCAACCCACCTTGATCCTGGACGTGGCCCACAACCCCCATGCCACCGCCACCCTGGCCGTCAATCTGGACCAGATGGGGTTTTATCCGCGCACGCATGCGGTGTGGGGCGCCATGTCCGACAAGGATCTGGGGGGCATGATCGCCAAAATGCGCCCCTTGGTGGATGCGTGGTACTGCTGTGATCTGCCGACGGCGCGCGCGGCTGGCGCGGCCGAGCTGAAACAGGCGATCGAGGCTGAAATGGCCGCACATCCGCTGGCCACGGCCCCCAAAGCGACCGTTTCCACGCATGCTGATCCGATGGCGGCGCTCAAGGCCGCGCTGGCCGCGGCGGACCCGACGGATAGAATCGTGGTCTTTGGGTCTTTCTATACCGTAGGCGGTGTTTTGCACGATGGCTTGCCCAAGCTGAATGCGCCGCATATGCCTGCTGCCTGAGCCCCTTTTTTCGTCTGACAGACCACCCATCCCTCACCGAGCATGCCGCTGCCTTCGTTTCTCCAGCGCTTTCGCCGAAAGGCCTCACCAGGGCAGGCAGCTGATGCCGTGTCCTTGTCGCCTTCGGACGTTGAGGCCACGCGGGCGCGTGCACGCCGGCGTCTGGTCGGTATGGTGGTGCTGGTCGCAGCCGGCCTGATCGGCTTCCCCTGGTTGTTCGAAACCCAGCCGCGATCCATGTCGTCGGACGTGCAGATCGTGCAGGCCGGTGGTGACGCCAATGGCGAGGTGCAGATCAGTGGCGCCGTGCCGGCACGCTCGCCGCGCAGTGTGGCGGGGCGTGTGGCCGTGTCTGGCATCGTGGCGCCGCCTGCGCCGGCCGAGCAGGATGCACCACCGGCGCCGTCTGCAGGCAAGCCGCCTGTTGAAGAGGTGGTGGATGAGCCCGCGCCGCGCGTGGCTTCGCGCCCCGTGGCAGCGAGCAAGCCAGCTGCCAAAGCTGTGGCAAAGCCCGCGGACAAGCTGGCCTCAAAGCCAGCAGAAAAACCCGCCGCCAAGTCGACAGACAAGCCTGCAGCGAAAACACCGGCCAAGGAGCCGGCCCGCGACGCTGCGAAGGACAAGCCCAAAGAGGCGGCTAAGTCCAATGACAAGCCCGCTGACAAGGACAAGGCTTCCACCCGCTACGTGGTCCAGTTCGGTGCCTTTGCCGACGCCAACACGGCCCACGAGGCCCGCATGAAGATCGAGCGCCTGGGCGTCAAGACGTATGCGCAGCAGGTCGATACGCCTGCCGGCAAGCGCATCCGTGTGCGCATGGGCCCATACACCGACAAGGCCGAGGCCGAGAAGGCGATGGCGACCCTGCGCAAGGCCGGCCTGACAGGCGCCTTGCTGACCTTGTGATGGACGGTGTGAGCGAAACCGGGGCTTACGCCTGGACCCTGCCGGACTTGCTGCTGCTGGTGGGCCTGGGCCTGTCGGTGGTGGTGGGTGCCTGGCGAGGCCTGGTCAAGGAGACGCTGTCGCTCGCGGGCTGGGGGGTGTCGTATTTTTCGGCGCAGTGGTTCGGGGCCGGCATGGGGGCGAATCTGCCCGTTGGCCAGCCGGGTGAGCGCCTGAACGTGCTGGCCGGCATGATCGTGGTTTTTGTCCTCGCCTGGCTGGTGTGGGCCCTGATATCGTGGGCCCTCACGCAAGTGGTGAGGGCCTCGCCCCTGAGCGCGCCTGACCGCGTGCTGGGTGCCGGATTTGGTTTGTTGCGCGGCGTGGTCGTGGCATTGGCGGTGGTGACCCTCGTGGGCATGACGCCGGTGGCCAAGTGGCCAAGCTGGCAGGCATCGCGCGGCGTCGCGTGGATGCAGGTGTTGTTGAAGGGGCTTCGCCCCGTGTTGCCCGAGCAGGTGATCCAATTCCTGCCTGAGCAGCAGCCTTGAAGTTTTGTCAGTTTTTTTGCAAGAGGTGAACCATGTGCGGCATCGTTGGTGTGATTTCCAAGACGCCCGTCAACCAGTTGATCTATGACGCGCTGTTGCTGTTGCAGCACCGTGGTCAGGACGCCGCCGGCATCGTGACGGCCGGCCCCGATGCGCATGGACGCAAGTTCTACATGCACAAGGCGCGCGGCATGGTGAAGGACGTTTTCCGTACCCGCAACATGCGTGCGCTGCCCGGCACGGTGGGCCTGGGCCAGGTGCGCTACCCCACGGCCGGCAACGCCTTCAACGAAGAGGAGGCCCAGCCTTTCTACGTGAACGCGCCTTTTGGCCTGGTGCTGGTGCACAACGGCAACCTGACGAACGCCCACGCGCTGCGCGGTGATTTGTTTGACGTTGATCGCCGCCACCTCAACACCGACAGCGACACCGAAGTGCTGCTCAATGTGTTTGCGCATGAGCTCGAACTGGCCGGCCGTGAACTGCCCTTGACGCCCTCCGCCGTGTTCAAGGCCGTGCGAGCCGTGCACAAGCGCATCAAGGGCTCGTACGCCGTGATCTGCCTGATCGCGGGTTACGGCCTGGTCGCCTTCCGTGACCCCTTCGGCATCCGCCCCCTGTGCTACGGCGAGGCCGATCTGCCCGAAGGCCGTGAAGTGATGGTGGCCAGCGAGTCCGTGGCCCTGGAGGGCACCAGCCATCGTTTCGTGCGCGACGTGGCACCCGGCGAGGCCCTGTTCATCGATCTGGACGGCGTGGTGCATGCCGAGCAGTGCGCCGAGAAGACGGTGCTCAACCCCTGCATGTTCGAGTACGTCTACCTGGCTCGCCCCGACTCGGTCATTGATGGCGTGTCGGTCTACCAGGCGCGCCTGGAGATGGGCGAGACCCTGGCTCAGCGCGTGATCTCGACCATGCCGCCGTCCGAGATCGACGTGGTGATCCCCATCCCCGAATCCAGCCGCCCATCTGCGATGCAGCTGGCCCAGAAGCTGGGCAAGCCCTACCGCGAAGGTTTCGTGAAGAACCGCTACGTCGGTCGTACCTTCATCATGCCGGGGCAGGGCGTGCGCAAGAAGTCCGTGCGCCAGAAGCTCAACGCCATCGGCCTGGAGTTCAAGGGCCGCAATGTGCTGCTGGTCGATGACTCCATCGTGCGCGGCACTACCTCCAAGGAAATCGTGCAGATGGCGCGCGAAGCCGGCGCCAACAAGGTGTACCTGGCCTCGGCTGCACCGCCCGTGCGTTTCCCCAACGTGTACGGCATCGACATGCCGACCAAGGCCGAACTGGTGGCCCATGGCCGCACGCTGGAAGACATCCGCCAGATCATCGGCTGTGACGCCCTGATCTACCAGGACGTGGACGCGATGAAGAAGGTGGTGGGCAAGCTCAACCCGAACATCAAAGGCTTCGAGGCATCCTGTTTTGACGGCGTCTACATCACGGGCGACGTGAGCCCGGAAGACTTCGCCGCCATCCAGTCGCAACGCCTGACGCAAAAGGGCGAGGACGAGGCCAGCAACTCCCGCCTGGCCTTGCAGAGCCACCAGGACGAATGATGTGTTGACTGCATCCGGGCTCGCTCAGTCGAGCCCGGTGCGCTTTCAAGAAGAGACAGGAGGCCCGCATGGCCGACTCCGAATCCAAGAAAAAACTGCCCCGCAAGGACCTGCCGCCCGATGCCCGCATCGAGACGCTGGCCGTGCGCGAAGGCCTGCCACCCACGCAATGGAATGAGAACTCGGAAGCGCTGTTTCTGACCAGCAGCTTCAACCACCCTGATGCGGCCACGGCGGCAGCGCGTTTTGCGAACGAAGAAGAAGCCTTCATCTATTCGCGCTTCACCAACCCGACCACGATGATGTTCGAGCGCCGCCTGGCCGCGCTCGAAGGCACCGAGGCTGCCATTGCCACCTCCAGTGGCATGAGCGCCATCCTGCTGCTCATCATGGGCCTGCTCAAATCGGGCGACCACGTGGTGTGTTCGCGCAGCGTGTTCGGCTCGACCATCACGCTGCTGCAGCGCGAGTTCGGCAAGTTCGGCGTCGAATCGACCTTCGTCTCGCAAACCGACCCGGCCGAATGGCGCGCCGCCGTCAAACCCAATACCAAGCTGTTCTTCGCCGAAACACCCAGCAACCCGCTGACCGAGGTCTGCGACGTGGCCGCGCTGGCCGAGATCGCGCACGCAGCAGGCGCCCACCTGGCGGTGGACAACTGCTTTTGCACGCCGGCCCTTCAACAGCCCGCCAAGCTGGGCGCAGACTTCATCGTGCACTCGGGCACCAAGTACCTGGATGGCCAGGGCCGGGTGATGGCTGGTGCCCTGTGCGGCCCTGATGCCTTCATCAACGGCCCCTTCATGGCCACCATGCGTGGCGCGGGCATGTGCCTGTCGCCCTTCAACGCCTGGGTCGTGCTCAAGGGCCTGGAGACGCTGTCCATCCGCATGGCTGCGCAAAGCGCCAACGCGCTCAAGCTCGCGCAGTGGCTGGAGCAGCAAGCTGCGGTCGACAAGGTCTACTACCCTGGCTTGCCCAGCCACCCGCAGCACGAGCTGGCCATGAAGCAGCAAAACGGTTGTGGTGGCGCGGTCGTGTCCTTCACGACCAAGCCAGTTGCAGGGCAGGGCGATGTCGCCGCACGCCAGCGCCAGGCGGCCTTCCACGTGATCGACAGCACACGCCTGTGCTCGATCACCTCCAACCTGGGTGACACCAAGACCTTGATCACCCATCCCTCCAGCACCTCGCACGGCCGCCTGAGCGAAGAGCAGCGCCTGGCTGCGGGCATCACGCAGGGCATGATCCGCGTCGCCGTGGGCCTGGAACACATTGACGACCTCACTGCCGATCTGGCGCGAGGCCTTGACAGTTTGAACGTATGACACAAGTCCCATCACAAGTAAGAACGCGCTTTGCCCCGTCCCCCACGGGCTTCATCCACCTGGGCAACATCCGCTCGGCCCTGTATCCATGGGCCTTTGCGCGCGCCAACAAGGGCGTGTTCATCCTGCGCATCGAAGACACTGATGTGGAACGCTCTTCGCAAGAAGCGGTGGACGTCATCATCGAAGGCATGGCCTGGCTGGGCCTGGACCACGACGAGGGCCCTTACTACCAGATGCAGCGCATGGACCGCTACAAGGCTGTGTTGCAGCAGATGCTGGACAAGGGCCTGGTCTATCCCTGCTACATGAGCACGGCCGAGCTCGACGCCCTGCGCGAGCGCCAGATGGCCAACAAGGAAAAGCCGCGTTACGACGGCACCTGGCGCCCCGAGCCTGGCAAAACCCTGCCGCCCGTGCCCGATGGCGTCAAGCCTGTGCTGCGCTTCAAGAACCCGCAAGGTGGTTCGGTGGTGTGGGAAGACAAGGTCAAGGGCCGCATCGAAATCAGCAACGATGAGCTGGATGACCTCGTCATCGCGCGTCCGGACGGCACGCCCACCTACAACTTCTGCGTCGTGGTCGACGACATGGACATGGGCATCACGCACGTGATCCGCGGCGACGACCACGTCAACAACACGCCGCGCCAGATCAACATCCTGCGCGCGCTGGGTCAGGAACCACCCGTGTACGCCCACTTGCCCACCGTGCTCAACGAGCAGGGCGAGAAGATGAGCAAGCGCCATGGCGCCAAGGCCGTCACGCAGTACCGCGACGAGGGTTATCTGGCAGACGCCATCGTGAACTACCTGGCCCGCCTGGGCTGGAGCCATGGTGACGACGAGATCTTCTCGCGCGCGCAGCTGATCGAGTGGTTCAACCTGGACCACCTGGGCAAGAGCGCCGGCCAGTTCGACGAAGCCAAGCTGCGCTGGGTGGCCCAGCAGCACATGAAGACGGCCGACGACGCCTTGCTGGCCACGCTGGTGGCAGAGCAGTGGGGCAAAAGCGGCATCACGGTGCCGGCCGAGTTGCAGGCGGGCTCGGACAAGCTCAAGGCCATGTGCGCCTTGTTCAAGGACCGCTGCGCCACCACGGTGGAGCTGGCCGACTGGCTGGGCATGTATGTGGCGCCGGTGAGCGCTTCTGCAGAGGAGCTGGCCGCACAGGTGACGGAGGCCAACAAGCCGGCGATTGCCGCGCTGGCCAAGCGCCTGGCCGATGTGGCCTGGGACAAGGCCGCCATCAACCAGGCCATCAAGGACACCATTGGCGAGTTCGGTTTGAAGATGCCGCAATTGGCCATTCCCGTGCGCCTGCTGGTGTGTGGCCGCGCGCAGACGCCTTCGGTGGATGCGGTGCTGGCCTTGTTCGATCGCGACGTCGTGTTGCAAAGATTGCAGAAAATTGACTGAGACTTGCTAAGAGGCAAAAAATCGGTATATACTCTCAGTCTCGCTTGAACGACGCTTTGTTCGAAACAACAAGGCAGCCGGGCAACCTGAAAGATGGCTCGAAAGAGTAATCAAACGGGGGTATAGCTCAGCTGGGAGAGCGCTTGCATGGCATGCAAGAGGTCAGCGGTTCGATCCCGCTTACCTCCACCAAACAGCCAAAAGCTGAAGAGGTGGTCTGGTTGCAGTGTTGCCGGGTACAGCGTCGATCAGGTTGCATGAAGGATTCAGTCCCCTTCGTCTAGAGGCCTAGGACACCACCCTTTCACGGTGACTACAGGGGTTCGAATCCCCTAGGGGACGCCAAGTTTTGACAGCACTTGGCTGATCGCAAGATCAGCGCAGTTGTCAGCCACTGCGGAGTGGTAGTTCAGTTGGTTAGAATACCGGCCTGTCACGCCGGGGGTCGCGGGTTCGAGTCCCGTCCACTCCGCCAAGCTCTTTAAATGGGTTTTGCTGGTGACACAGCAAGGTCCGGAAAACGAAACAGTCTCGGTGCCAGTTTGGCGCCCTGCCGTGAAACACCATGTGTGCACGATGGGGGTATAGCTCAGCTGGGAGAGCGCTTGCATGGCATGCAAGAGGTCAGCGGTTCGATCCCGCTTACCTCCACCATTCAACCGGTGGCGTCAACATGGCACAGAGTCGGTTTCAGGTTTGATGTAGTTTCAGTCCCCTTCGTCTAGAGGCCTAGGACACCACCCTTTCACGGTGACTACAGGGGTTCGAATCCCCTAGGGGACGCCAAGTTTTGACAGCACTTGGCTGATCGCAAGATCAGCGCAGTTGTCAGCCACTGCGGAGTGGTAGTTCAGTTGGTTAGAATACCGGCCTGTCACGCCGGGGGTCGCGGGTTCGAGTCCCGTCCACTCCGCCAAAAAATGCAAAGCCCTGATGCGCAAGCGTCAGGGCTTTTTGCTATGCGTGCTTCTATCCTTGGCGTGAGGCATCCGGTTTTGTGGGGCGCGCGTTGGGTTTGTTTGAAATCTTACAAACCTGCTTATTCCAGGCAAGTTCGCCCCACGGGGCCGTTGTGCGTCGAGGGCTTCATTTCCCAGGGCTTTACGCTGGTCTCATGTGTTCCTGCGCCGGCCTTGGTGCAGGTGGTACGACTGTTGCGTTGCAGTCTTGCATGCACACCGTTTCACCCTCGCAGAACCCGCACTATGCCCGCCTAGGTGGACATGACGCTATCGTGCGCCTGGTCGATGCCTTCTACCGAGCCATGGACACCTTGCCGGAAGCCGCCACCATCCGTGCCATGCATGAGCCCGATTTGCGCTCAACCAAGGGTGTGCTGGTGAATTACCTCTGCGAGTGGATGGGAGGCCCCAAACACTACACACCCGAGCGGGGCGCGCCGATGCTGCGCAGGCGCCATCAGCCCTTTGCCATCGACGCGGCGGAGCGTGATGCCTGGATGGCGTGCATGAGGCAGGCCTTGAGCGAGGTGTGTACCGATGCTGCCCTGCAAATGGAGCTGGAAGCGGCTTTCTACAAAGTGGCCGACTTCATGCGCAACACGGACGACAGCGGTGGCACGCGTCCGCACCCGGGCAGGCCACGCGAGATGCAGGCCGATGCGGTGGCCGCACCGCACAGCTCGCAGCCTTGAGCCGCATCAACAGCCGTGAGCCATGTCGAGCACCCGCACACCTGGTACACGACCAATCTGGTTGGCCTGCCTGCGCATGTGCTGGCCGGCACCGAGTTCAATGCGCACCCGGTCGCGCTGCACATCGTCGGCACGCGGGAGGCCCATTCCGGCCTCTTTGCCTTGCTGGACACCAGCCGCGAGCCCCAGGAGGCCAGCGACATGTTCGTGCACTATCTGAGCCTGGTCTTTGGCTTGCAGCCGGCGGCTGAGCCCCGCTCACCCGCGGAGGCGCGACGCTGGCGTGCCAGCTATATCAAGCTGTTGCAAAGCTGGGGTGTCGACAGCAATGGGCAGGCGGGCGCGGTGCTCAAAGGCTGGGTCGAGAGTCGTTTCGGGCTAGTGCCTTGTTTCCACCATGCTCGCCTGGCGCGCTTCCCCTCTGCGGCCTGGGTGCGTTATCTCGAAGAGAAGGCCTCCAGCCGTTTTCACAACAACTGCATCCACCAGCAACTGGATCTGCTCTACGAGTTCTGCCAGTGGGCGCTGCAGCGCTTCAAGCCCTTTGGTGATCAAGCCCATGTGCCTTTGTGGCGGGGTATCACGCGTTGTGACGAGCAGATCGTGGACGGCGCCTTGGGGCCTGGCCGGCGCAAGCTGATGGTGCAACTCAACAACCTGGTCAGCTTCGCCACGAGCTCAGACCAGGCCGAGTGCTTTGGCGACTGGCTCTTGCGCGCCGAGGTGCCGCTGGTCAAGTTGCTGTTCTACCCCGGCTTGCTGAAGCAGGTGCCCTTGTCGGGCGAAGGCGAGGTGCTGGCCATTGGCGGCCGCTACGAGGTCGAGGCTCGCTATGCATGACGTGCTGGAGCGCCAGCCTGACCGGGTGCCTGTGGCCATGGGCCGAGTGCGCCTGTTCGACCATGCCCTGGGCGCTTACCTGGGCCTCGCCTTGGGTGATGCCCTTGGTGCGACGGTTGAGTTCATGACGCCGCGCGAGATCGTGCACCACCACGGCGTCCACCGGGAGATCACCGGCGGCGGCTGGCTGAAATTGAAGGCAGGGCAGGTGACCGATGACACCACCATGAGCCTGGCCTTGGGTGAGGCGCTCTTGCGCGCACAGCGTGAAGGCCGCCCATTCGACCGCGGTTTGATGGCCGATGCCTTTGTGGACTGGTGGCGCGGCCAGCCGGTGGACTGCGGCAACACCTGCCGGCGCGGCATCGTGCGCTATCTGACGGAGGGCACGCTGGAGGGGCCGCCCCATGATGGCGATGGCGGCAATGGCGCGTTGATGCGCAACCTGCCGGTGGCACTCGCCACGCTGGGCCGGCCTGAGGTGCTGCGCAGTGCCTCGATGGCGCAGGCGCACATCACGCATCACCACCCCTTGTCAGACGCGGCCACCTTGGCCTTCGGGCAGATGCTGCACGTCATGCTGACGCAAGCCGAGCCCTTGATGGCCTTGCCAGCGTGCAAGGCGATTGCACGGGATCTGACGGCCCGCCACCCCTCGTTCAGCTATGAGCCTTATCCGGGGCGGGCAACCGGGTATGTGGTCGATACCGTGCAGACAGTGCTGCATCATTTTTTTGCGGCAGCGGACTTCGAATCAGCCGTGGTCGGGGCGGTGAACCAGGGCGGTGATGCCGATACCACGGGCGCCCTGGTCGGCATGCTGGCGGGTGCTCGATTTGGTGCGCAGGCCTTGCCCAAGCGCTGGCTCAACAAGCTGGACAGGTCGATTCGCATGGCCGTGACCGAACAGACCAGCGCCTTGCTGGCCTTGGCCTTGGCGCCGTGAGCACACCACCATGAGCCCAACCCGCTTCCAACGCCTGCGCGCGGCCGATCTGGTTGATTGGCTGCAGGCCCATCCCGATGCCTTGATCCTGGATGCCCGGGATGAGCGCCATCACGCCCAGAGCCATCTGGCTGGCAGCCTGCGGCTGGATGGGCGCAACCATGAGCACCTGCTGATGCACGAGCCCCGAAGCCGGCCGGTCTTCATCTATTGCTACCACGGCAATGCCAGCCAGACCTATGCCCATATGTTCATCGATTTCGGCTTCGAGCGGGTGGCCGACCTGATCGGCGGATGGGATGCCTGGCAGCCGTCAGGGGCCGGGGCTGGGCTTGCTGGCCGAGCTCAGTAGCCGAGCTCGAACCACACGGGTTGCTTGCGGCGCAGGTCCTGCAGCAGCGCCATGGTCTGAGGCACCAGGGCGCTGACGGCATACCAGATCTCGCTGCGACGTGGCTCGACGCCGTGCCGCAGCTTGTCGTGCAGCACCGTCCAGCCGTTCCAGTCCACCTCGATCAAGCGCTGGTGCAGGGCAGGGGTGACGTTGCCCAGGGTGTGCGCCATGATGAGCAATTGCGCCTCGATGGCACGCAAGGTCAGGGTGCTGGCGAACAGCTCGTCCTCGCTTTGCAGCGCCTGGATCAGTTGGCCAATGGAGGCACCGGTCTCCATCACGATGTCATAGAGCGAGCGGTGGTACATGTTTCAGCTTTCCACGCCGGCATGGCCGCGTTGAGGTGCAGTTTCATCGTGGGCCGCTCATGCGACGCCAAGGACATTGCGAGACCTGTGCCAACGCGATGCACCATCCAGCACCCCAGCCTGACCAAGCCCAACCAGCCGTTTGGTCTGGGCATTTTTGGCAGGTGTCAGACAAGGCTTGTCCGAATCAGGACAAAACCGACACGGCACGGCTCGTGTCAATCGGCAAGTCGGCCTGCGTGGCCGCCTTTGGGCTCAGCCTTCCATCGGTGGCGGCGCAGGCTCGCGACGGCCAAACATGGCCCAGCTCTCGATCACCATCACGACCTCGTCGCGCTGGTTGACGGCCTCCCACACGGTCTGCACCAGGCCCACATGCGGTTTGCTCTTCATCGGGCGGGTGGCCAGCACGCGCATGCGGGCACGGATCTCGTCGCCCACCAGCACGGGCTTGAGCCACTTCAGGCCGTCCAGGCCGGGCGAACCCAGGCTGCTCGAATCCAGGATGAAGCCGTCGCACATCATGCGCATCACCATGCCGGCGGTGTGCCAGCCGCTGGCCGCCAGCCCCTTGAACAGGGAGGCCTTGCCGGCTTCTTCGCTCAGGTGGAAGGGCTGGGGGTCGAACTTGGTAGCGAAGTCAATCACCTCGTCGCGCTCGACCTTCTTGGGGCCGAACTCCATGCTCAGGCCTTCGGTGAGGTCCTCCCAGTACCACCGGGGTTGACGTGGTGTCGGGGCGCTCGCGTGTTCGCTCATGCGTGATCCTTGTGGCTTTGAAAAATGGGGCTCACTGATGTTTGTGGGTGGCCAGGCGAGGTTCTGCCTCATCCAGCACAGGGGTGGGCAAGGCCGCCCCTTGGTTGGACAACCAGGTGCCCAGCAGGATGACCGTGGTGCTGGCCAGCATCATGGTCGTGATGTGCTCGCCCAGGAACAAGGCCCCCCACATCATGCCGAAGACCGGGATCAGGAATGTCACGGTCAGCGCCCGGCTTGCGCCGATGCGGTCGATCAAGCGGTAAAAGATCAGGTAGGCCACGCCTGTGCACAGCACCGTCAGGGTCAGCAGGGCCGTCCAGGCGCCGGTTGGCACGTGTGCCCAGCTGGCATCCCCCGATGCGGTGGCATGGGCTGGCTGCGGCCCCACCCACAGGGCCGGCAGGATCAGCAGGGCGCTGGCCACCGCCAGGGTGCCGGCACTGTTGGTCAAGGGGCTGAGGGTGGACAGATAGCGCTTGTTGTAGTGCACGGCAAACGCATACATCAGGGTGGAGCCCAGCGCCAGCATCGCGCCACCGGCTGCCCCCTCGGTCGAGAACTGGTGGCCGTCGCTGGCGAGCAAGGCCACACCGGCAAAGCTCAAGGCCAGCCCCGTGGCACGCAGCAAGGACAGCTTTTCACGCGCCCACAGCCACCCGACCAGGGCGCCCCACATGGGCGTGGTGGCGTTCAGGATCGACAGCAGGCCCGCGGGCAGGCTGCGCGAGGCCTGGCTCAGGCCCAGAAAGGGCAGGATGCTCGACAAGATGGCGGCCCCCACCAGTTGAGGCAGGTGGCGACGCAGGGCCGCGCCCTCGCGATGCAGCACGACCAGTGGCAGCAGCATCATGGCGCCGCCGGTGACCCGGAACGCCGCCACGCCCAAGGGGCCGATGGCCGGCGAGGCCACCCGCAGAAACAGAAAAGAGCCACCCCACACGGCGGCCAGAAACAGCAATTCGATCAAGTCCCTTGGTTTCATGCGTGTCATCCTATCGAGTTCGTCAAACCCCTGGTGGGTACCTCGATTCACGGGGTGGAGGCGGCCAGTGTTGCCCGGATTCACCAACCGTCACGCAGGCATCTCTAAAATCACCGGATTCGCCGCAGGCACCGCCAGGCGGGACCATCACACATCAAACGAAGGATCACCATGCAAGTCGCCGCATCCATCTTCAAGGCCTACGACATTCGCGGTGTCGTCGGGCAGACCTTGAACGAGGCCGTGGCCGAGCACCTGGGCCGCGCTTTTGGTACGGAAGCGCTCAAGCTGGGTGAAAAGGCCGTGGCCATCGGCCGTGACGGCCGCCTGTCCGGCCCTTCGCTGAGCGGCGCGCTGATCAAAGGCCTGCGTTCCACCGGCATCAACGTGATCGACCTGGGCGCCGTGACCACGCCCATGCTGTACTACGTGGCCGCCACCCGCGGCGCCGAGGGCTGCCACAGTGGCATTCAGGTGACGGGCAGCCACAACCCCAAGGACTACAACGGCTTCAAGATGGTGCTGGCCGGCCGCGCCATCTACGGCGACGACATCCAGGGCCTGCGCCAGCGCATCGAGAAGGAAGACTACGCCAGCGGCGCCGGCGGCCTGACCGAAGTGAACGTGCTGGACGAATACACCAACCGCATCGCCGGTGACTGCAAGCTGGCCCGCCCCATGAAGATCGTGGTGGATTCGGGCAATGGCATCCCCGGCGCCTCGGCCCCCGGCATCCTGCGCGCCCTGGGCTGCGAGGTGATCGAGTTGTACTCCGAGGTGGACGGCGATTTCCCCAACCACCACCCTGATCCCTCCAAGCCTGAAAACCTGGTGGACCTGATCAAGGCCGTGAAGGCGCATGGCGCCGAACTGGGCCTTGCCTTTGACGGCGACGGCGACCGCCTGGGCGTGGTCACCAAGGACGGCAACAACATCTTCCCGGACCGCCAGATCATGCTGTTTGCCCAGGATGTGCTGTCTCGCGTACCTGGCGCCCCGATCATTTTCGACGTCAAGTGCAGCCAGCGCCTGGCCATTGCCATCCGCGAGGCTGGTGGTGTGCCTACGATGTACAAGACGGGCCACAGCCTGGTCAAGGCCAAGCTGAAAGAGCTGAACTCGCCCTTCGCTGGCGAGATGAGCGGCCACATCTTCTTTGGCGAGCGCTGGTACGGTTTTGACGATGCCACCTACACGGCCGGCCGCCTGCTCGAAATCCTCAGCAAGGTGGCCAACCCCAGCGCCGTGCTGGACGCGCTGCCCACCAGCTTCAGCACGCCCGAGCTGAACGTCGCTTGCGCCGAAGGCGAGCACCACGCCGTGATCGAAAAACTGCGCCAGACGGCCACTTTCGAGGGCGCCGAGCTGACCACCATCGACGGCCTGCGCGCCGACTACCCGGACGGTTTCGGTCTGGTGCGCGCCTCGAACACCACGCCAGTGCTGGTGCTGCGTTTCGAAGGCCACACCCCAGAGGCACTGGAGCGCATCCAGAAGCACTTCATGGCGCAGATCCTGGCGGTCAAGCCTGACGCCCACGTGGGCGCTTCGGCACACTGATTTGACGGCACTCGCTTTGAAGCCCTGGCTGGCGCGGCAGGCCTACAGCCTCTTGCTGCGCCTGGGCACGCCCGCCTACCTCTGGCGGATCTGGTCGCGTGGCAAGGTCGAACCCGGATACCGGGAGGCCTGGCCGCAGCGCCTGGGCATCTACGATGCGGCCTACCGGCAAGCCTGGCAGAAGGACATGGGCAGCCCCGCGCGGCCCGTGGTCTGGGTACACGCCGTCTCGCTGGGCGAGGCGAGGGCGGCCGCACCGCTGATCCAGGCCTTGCGCCAGCAGCGCCCCGGCATGCGCCTCTTGCTGACCCACGGTACCGCCACCGGCCGCGAGGCGGGCCGTGCCTTGCTGCAGCCTGGCGATGTGCAGACCTGGTTCCCTTTTGACACCCCTGGCGCCGTCAGGCGTTTCCTGGCCATGCACCAGCCCAGCGTGGGCGTGCTGATGGAAACAGAGGTCTGGCCCAATGTGCAGCACGTGGCCCGGTGCATGGGCGTGCCCATGGTGCTGGCCAATGCCCGCCTGAGCGAGAAGAGCCTCAAACAAGGCCAGAGGCTGGCTGCCTTGATGCGCCCGGCTGCACAAAACCTGACCGTGGCACTGGCCCAGACCCCCGATGACGCCCGACGCCTGAAGGCCATGGGCGCGCAGGACGTGCGGGTGTCTGGCAACGTCAAGTTCGACATGTCACCCGCGCCTGATTTGCTGGCGCGAGGCCAGGCCTGGTCAAAAGCTTCGGTGCGCCCCATCGTGCTGGCTGCCAGCACGCGTGAAGGGGAGGAGCCAGGTTTGCTGGATGCCTGGATGGCCTTGCGGCGCTCCCCTGCCTGGCCGCAACTGGGTGATGCACCGCGCTTGCTGATCGTGCCTCGCCACCCCCAGCGATTCGACGAAGTGGCGGCGCTCATCACCCAAACGGGTATGTCGCTGTCTCGTCGCAGTGGCTGGCCCGATGGTCAGCCCGACGCCGCAGCCAAGGTGGCCGAGGTCTGGCTGGGTGACTCCATGGGCGAGATGCCCGCCTACTACGCGGCAGCCCATGTGGCCTTGCTGGGGGGGAGTTTTGCGCCACTGGGTGGGCAGAACCTGATCGAGGCTGCGGCATGTGGCTGCCCGGTGATCATGGGCCCCCACACCTTCAATTTTGCTGACGCGTCCGACTTGAGTGAGGCGGCGGGCGCTGCATACCGCGTGCCAGATGTAATGGGTGCCGTTATGAAAAGTGTGTCATTTTGTAATGATGAAACACGATTTGACATGGCACAAAAAGCCAATGATTTCGCCCGCCAGCACAGGGGCGCTGCCCAGGGAATGGCAGCCTTGATATGGGGGTTCCTCCCCCCCCACGTTAGGGGTAACGTTTAGAAACATTAGCGTGCACAATACTCACATTCCAAATCGAGTGAGCCAACCATGAACATCATCACCCGCCTCGCCGCCGTCGCCCTTGCCGTTACGGCCATGGCTTCGCAAGTGCAAGCCAAGACAGAGGATCTTGGTGCGCTCACCTCTACGGGTGCCACGTTCGGCAACACGTTCTTCTCGAACCAGGCCAGCTTCACCGACTACTACACCTTCTCGATCGCTGATCCCGGCACCGTGTCCGGCACCACGGTCGACACCTCCTACATCCTGTTCTTCACGAAGGATGTGGTGCTGAACTCGCTGACGCTGACCGCTGGCGGTTCGTCGACGGTGATCGCCAAGGACACCACGGCCAACTCCTTCACCTTCTCTGGCCTGTCGGCCGGTAGCTACACCATGGCCGTGAACGGTTCGGTGTCGGGCTTGTTCGCTGGCTACGGCAGCTACAGCGGCACCATCAAGGCCGTGTCGTCTTCGGTGTCCTCGGCTGCCCCCGAGCCCGCTGATCTGGCACTGACCTTCGTCGGCCTGGCTGGCGTGGGTTACATGGTGCGCCGCCGCGCTGCCCGCTGATCTGCGCTTCCCTGCGCCGACCAACGAAACGGACCTTCGGGTCCGTTTGTTTTTGGGATCGTGCGTTTCATCTTGTGAACATAATGGTGCAAGGCCGTGCCCGTCGTGCGGCCCTCTGAGGAGACACCTGAACATGCATCGCTTGAGTCGCGAGTCTGCCCGTCTGGCTGGTCGTTTGTTGAGTGGGGCCGTTGGCCTTGGCGTCGCGTTGTTGCTGACCGGTTGTCCGGGCAAGGACAAAGCGGCTGCCGGCGCGGACACGTCCCAGATCGTTGCCCAGGTCAACGACAGCGAGATATCCATCCACCAGGTCGAGGCCATGCTGGCAGCGCAGCCCGCCATTGCGGAGCAACTGGGGGCCAACGGGCCGCGCCGCGTGCTCGACAGCCTCATCGACCAGGAACTGGCCGCTCAGGAGGCCCGTCAGTCGGGATTGGACAAGAGCCCCCGCGTGCTGCAGGCCATGGAGCTGGCCAAGCGCGAGGTGCTGGCCCGCGCTTACCAGGATCAACTGGCCGAAAAGGCCATGATGCCCGACACCGAGGCCGTCAACCGTTACTACGACGCGCACCCCGAGTTGTTTACCAAGCGTCGCCAGTACAGCTTGCAGGAAACCGTGGTCAAGGCGCCTGCAGGCCAGGTGGCTGAGCTCAAGGGCAAGGTGGAGAAGCTGGGCAGCGTGGAGGCCGTCAACACCCTGATCAATGACAGTGGCCTGGCGTACAGCCGCCGCAACAGTGTCCAGTGGGCAGAAGGCATTCCCATGGATCTGCTGTCTCAACTGGCGTATCTGAAGAATGGGCAGTCAATCAGCGTGCCTCGTCCGGATGGCCTCGTCGTGCTGACCCTGCTGAACTCGGAAGAAGTGCCGATGAGCAGCGGCCAGGCGAGCAACGCGATCCAGGCAGCGTTGATGTCCAGCGCCCGCCGCGAGCTGGTGCAAAAGGGCATGGACGCCCTGCGACAGAAGGCCAAGATCAAGCGCATGGGTGCGTTTGCCGATGCGGCATCAGCCCCGTCGGGTGCCTCCGCACCATGACGGCAGGCGCTGTGGCGGCCGCACCGCAACCGGCCAGGTCATTCTGGCTGGTGGTGGGCGCCGGCTGGCTGACCCTGGCCGTGCCCAGCTTCTGGGATTTCATGTTTGGCCAGTGGTCGGCATACAGCCAGGGGCACGAGCTCCTTTTGTTCGCTGTGGTGGCCTGGCTGATGTGGCGCCAGTGGCCCACCATCGGCGCCTCGCCTGATCGCGCCTCGGCGTGGTGGGCCTGGGCCAGCCTGGCCTTGGGTCTGGCGGCTTACGCCTTTGGCCGGACGCAGGAGTTCATCCGCATCGAGATGCTGGCCTTGTGGTGGATCAGCGTGAGCATCCTGCTGGCCTGCAAAGGCTGGGCGGGGCTGCGGCAGACCTGGTTCATGTGGCTGTTTGCGCTGTTCATGATCCCGATCCCGTTTTCCGTCGTGCTGATGCTGACGGCGCCGCTCAAGGAAGCCGTGTCCGCGCTGGCCACGGTCATCCTGGGTTCGGTCGGCTACCCGGTGGGGCGATCCGGCGTGGTCATCACGGCCGGGCAGTACCAGCTGCTGGTGGCCGAGGCCTGTGCCGGCCTGCACTCCATGTTCATCCTGGAGGCCATGGGCCTGCTGTACAGCTACCTGGTCAACCACCAGTCCTGGGCGCGCAATGCCTTGCTGGCGGCGTTTGCCGTGCCGGTCTCCTTCTTCGCCAATGTCATCCGGGTGATGATCCTGGTGGTGGTGACCTACCACTTTGGTGATGCCGTCGGGCAGGGCTTCATCCACAACTTCGCGGGGATCGTGCTGTTCGCGGTGGCCCTGGCCTTGATCGGCATGGTGGACGCCGTGCTGGGCTTCTTCCTGCCGGACCCGCCGGCCGGGCCCCAGGTCTGATCCCGAGAGACCTCACCGACCATGCGCACGCCCATGAAAACCGCCTGGCTGATGGCTATCCTCATGACGCTGACGGCAGCGCTGAGCTACGCCTTTTTGCCCAAGCCCCAGCCCGAGGCACAAGCGCGAGCCCGCACGCCGCTGGAGCAACTGTTCCCCAGCGAATTCGGGCCCTGGCGGCTGGACCCGGCTGCGGCGGCCCTGATTCGCCCGGCTTTCGAGCGTGCCCGCCAGTTCCAGATGTACGACCAGGTGCTGGAGCGCACCTACATGGACGCGGCTGGCTACCGCATCATGCTGTCCGTGGCCTATGGCCGGCAGCAGTCGGTCGGCTTGCAGATGCACCGGCCGGAGGTTTGCTACAAGGCGGGCGGGTTCACGGTGTCCCGCATTGAGCCGGGCGAGTTGCAGATGCTGGGCCGGGCCATCCCCGTGACACGCCTGTTTGCCAGCCTGGAAGGGCGGCCGGAGCCCATCACCTACTGGCGCTTGCTGGGCAACGAGGTGATCGCGGACGAAGCCCGCTTCAAGCTCAGGCAGTTGTCTTCAGGCGGGGCGGGTGGCATCCCGGACGGTTTGCTGGTTCGCATCTCCAGCCTGGACGATGATCTGCCTCACGCCTACAAGCTGCAGGCCGACTTTGCACAGGCCATGGCGCAGGCCTTGACGCCCGCGCAGCGGCAACGCGTGCTGGGCTGGTGAGCCTTCAGGCGACCAGATCCTGCCACTCCGGGTGGCGCCGGATGTAGATGTGCACGTAGCTGCAGATCGGGTCTACCTTGTAGCCCTGGACGCGTGCCCACTGCAGCGCGGTCTTCACCAGCGCGGCGGCAATGCCCCGACCTTCCAGTTGTGTCGGCACGCCCGTGTGGGTCATGCGCACCACACGCCCATCCAGCCGGTAATCGGCTTCGCAGCGCAGGCCTTCGACGATGGCTTCAAAACGGCCGATGTCGGGTTTGTGGACGATGTTCAGGGGGCTTGCTTCAGTGCTCATGATGGGTACGGTATCAGTGTCTTGATCAGACCAGGCCCAGCCCGCCCAGCACGGCGCCAGCCAGCACCAGCCAGATCAGCGAAACCTTGGTACGCCAGACCAGCAAGGCGATCACCGCGCTGAGCAACAAGGCCTTGGGTTCGGTCTGAATGGGCGGGGCCAGGTGCCAGCCGGTGGCCAGCAACAGCCCGATTGTCACGGGGACCATGCCTGCCTGGAAGGCCTGCACGCTCAGCCAGTGGCGGCGGGTGGACACCCAGCGAGACACAGCCAGGGCCAGCGTGGTCGAGGGCAGCATGATGCCCACCATGCTGACAAGGGCGCCACCCAGGCCGCCGCTGTACCAGCCCATCAGGGCCACGAACAGCACGTTGGGGCCGGGGGCGGCCTGAGCCAGGGCGATGGCCGAGGTGAAATCCGTGTCGTTGAGCAAGCCGGCGTCGACGACCAGGCGGCGGTGCATGTCGGGCACAAGCGTGATGGCCCCGCCAATCGACATGAGCGACAAGGCCAGAAAGTGGCCGAACAGCGCCCACCAGATATCGGGTGACCACATCAGGGGGCTCATGCCGTGCTGCCCTTGCTCGTTGTGCGACGCCGCAGCAGCACGTAGGTGCCCGCGCAGGTCAGTGAGCCCAGCCCCAGCAGCACCCAGACCAGTGGCCAGTGCAGCCAGGCCATCATCCCGAAAGCCAGCGCGGCCAGGGCGACGCAGGCGGGCCAGCCCAGGACGTGGTCTTTCACCGGCGCAGCAAGCTTGAGCACGGTGCCGACGATCTGGCCTGCGGCCACCGCCGCGATGCCGGCCAGCGCATGCCTGATCACCTCTTGCGCATGGCCCACGTTGGCGGCCTCACCCAGCAACCACGCGAGGGCCAGCATCAAGGCCATCGGGGCCGCGATCATGCCGGCCAGCGCCACCAGGGCGCCGCGCCAGCCAAAGAAGCGGTCGCCGATCATCAGCGACAGGTTGCACACATTGGGGCCGGGCAGCACCTGCGCGCCACTGAGCAGCTCGACAAAGTCCTGCGGCGTGAGCCAGCGCCGGCGCTCGCACAGCTCGCGCTGGGCCACGGCGATCACGCCACCAAAGCCTTGCATGGCCAGTGCCGAGAACGCCACGAACAGGTGCCAGAGGGAGTGGGGCCGCTCCAGGCCGGAGCCCTCGGCCCCCGCTGATCCCTCCGGCGTGGCGGGCGTGTCAGGCATACACCGCGACCACCTGGTAGCCCAGCGCGGCCAATTGACCGCAAGGCGACCACAAGGTGGTTTTTTCGTTGACATAGCCCTCGCCGGTGGCCAGCGCGTCCTTGTCCATGCGCCAGAAGCCTTTGGGGTCACCTACTTCGACCGGGCGCAACTCCAGGGCCCAGGATACGGATGAGGCGGGGGCAAAGCCCTTGAGTTGGCCCAGCGCCGGGGTGGGGCCGGCGTCGGCCAGCAGCACGGCCTGCAGTTCGGCGTCCACGCCTTCGACCTCGTTGAGGCGGATGTGGGTGCGGCTGTGCCATTCCTTGGCCCCGGTGAAGGGGATGGCGCCGTCGGCGTGGCGGATGTCCAGGTGCTGGGTGAAGGCCGGGGTGATGTTGGGCACGAAGGGCCATTTCGGCACCTCGTCCGGCCCCTTGGCCACGACTTCCTGCTCGGGGCGCAGATGGGGTAGGGCAGACTCGCGGCCCGTGCCGAAGACGCCCAGCAGCACGCCGCCGACCTGTTCCTGCCCTTGCTCGTCACGCTGGGTGACGCGGGCCTGGATCTGGCGCACGTTCTTGCCTTGGCGCAGCAGGGTCACCTCGACGTCCATGACGCCGGGCGCCACGGGGCCCACGAAATTGGTCTGCAGGGCGCGCAGCGGCCAGTCGGCGCCGCAGACATCACGCATGGCCTGCACGACCAACACGGACAGCAAGCCGCCAAAGGTGGTTCGGCCCTGGCCCCAGTCGGGTGTGACCAGAAAGCTCACACGGTGGCCGTCGCGACGGCGGCTGGCCAGCAATTGGGCCAGGGGTGTGGCAGAGGTGTTGTCAGTCATGGGCGAACCTGCGTCATTGAACGAAGGCTCATTATCGAACGATCGTGCTTTTTTTGCTTGACGCCTGATTTCGAGGGGCGATCAGGTGTTTTCGAGCAGGTGCTCAAGCTGGACGGCGGGCACGGGCCGGCTGTAGAGGTAGCCCTGGACGACATCACAGCCGCGGCTGGCCAGGAAGGCTTCCTGATCCGGCATTTCCACCCCCTCGGCCACCACGTTCATGCGCAGGCCATGCGCCATCGAGATCATGGTGCCGACCAGCTGGGCGTCGCTGTCGTTGCCGGGCAGATCCTGCACGAAGCTGCGGTCGATCTTCAACTGGTGCACGGGGAAGCGCTTGAGGTAGGCCAGCGAGGAGTAGCCGGTGCCGAAATCGTCGATGGACAGGAACACGCCCAGGGCATGCAACATCTGCAGGAACTGCTCGGCGCCCATGCCGGACTCCATCAGGCCGCTTTCGGTGATCTCGATTTCCAGGCGGTCAGGCGGCAGGCCGGTGCGGTTGAGGATGCGCGACAGGCGTTCGACCACGCCGCCGCGTCGGATCTCGCTGGGCGACAGATTGACGGCGATGCGGCCGAAATCCAGCCCGGCATCCAGCCAGGCCTTGCCCTGGCGGCAGGCCTCTTGCAGCACCCACTCGCTGAGCGCCACGATCATGCCGGTTTCCTCCATCACGGGGATGAACTGGGTCGGGCTGATCGAAGGCAGGCAGACGTCGCTTTCGGTAGGCGTCCGCAGGCGTACCAGGGCCTCGACCGCCGTCACCTTGCGGGTGGCCAGGCTGATCATGGGCTGGTAGTGCAGCACGAACTCGCCATGCTCCACAGCGCGGCGCAGGCGGGTTTCCAGCTGCAGGCGCGAGGTGGCGTCGCTGGTGAAGGACTCGGTGTAGAAGCTGAAGCTGTTGCGGCCGCGGCGCTTGGATTCGTACATGGCCGCGTCCGCATTGCGGACCAGCTCGGGGGCGTCCTGGCCGTCGGCCGGGAACAGGCTGATGCCGATGCTGGCGCGCACATAGACCTGCTGGCCACCATCCAGCGTGAAGGGCTGGTTGAGCGTTTCCAGGATGGCGGTGGCCACGTGCGCAGCCTGCTGGGGGTGGCGCAGGTGTTCCAGCACCAGGATGAACTCGTCGCCACCCAGGCGGCCCAGTGTGTCTTCCTGGCGCACACGCTGGCGCAGGCGCTGGGCAACCTGCTTGAGCAGGCTGTCACCGGCGGCATGGCCCAGGCCGTCGTTGACGGTCTTGAAGTTGTCCAGGTCAATGAAGATCACGCCGACCAGGGTGTGGTGGCGCTGCGCCAGGTTCACGGCGTGCGCCAGGCGCTGGTGGATCATCACGCGGTTGGGCAGCTCGGTGAGTGGGTCGAAGTGGGCCATGCGGGCCAGGCGCTCTTCGGTTTGCTTGAGCTGGGTGATGTCGGTGAACACGCCCACGAAGTGGGTGGGGCGGCCCTTGGCGCTTTTGACCGCGCTGACCGACAGCTTGGTCATGAACAGCTCGCCACTCTTGCGGCGGAACCACACTTCGCCCTGCCAGTAGCCGCTGCCGATCATCTCGCCGCGCATGTCGAGCAGGGTCTCTTCCGGGCGGTCGGGCAGCAGGAACTCGGGTGAGCGCCCCACGACCTCATCCTCGTCATAGCCCGTCAGGGCCGTGAAAGCGGGGTTGATGGAGACCAGCACGCGGTTGCGGCTGAGCACCATCATGCCGTCCTGGGTGCTTTCCAGCGCTGCCGCGTGCAGGCGGATGCGCTCCTCGGCTTCATCGCGCAGGGCCTCGCGGTGCAGGTTGTGCAAGGCAAACGACAGGTCACCGGACAAGTCCTCGAACAGGGACAGTTCGTCCGGGTCCTGATCGTCCACGCGCTTGCCTAGCAGGATCAGGTGGCCGACCAGCAGGTTGTCGCGGCGCAGGGGCACGACCACGCAGCCGGGTACACCCGCAGCCTCGGCCTCGTTCGCCCAGGTGGGGCGTGGTCCGCATTGGCTGAGGTCCTTCGTGCGGAAAGTGCGGCCGTGGCGCAGGGCCGTGTCCAGCGTGGCGTCTTCGGCCTCCAGCTCCAGCAGGTCGAAGCTCAGGCTGGCGTGGCGGGGCGTCTCGTCACCGGCCACGGCGACACAACTGAGGTGACGTCGATCGTCCTCGTCGAACAGGGCCACCCAGGCTTTGCGGAACTGCCCATGGTCCACGGCGACTTCGCATACCTTGTCCAGCAGGGTCTGGTCGTCTTCCGAGCGCACGATGGCCTGGTTGACGTGACTGAGGAAGTCGTACATGCGCGTCTTGCGGCGCAGGCGGTGTTCGATCTGGCGGCGTGAGGTGATGTCCCAGATCATCCAGACGACTTCGTTGGTGTCGCCGATGGGCGCGCAGCGGCTGTCGAAATGGCGGCGCTCGCGGTTGATGGGGATCGTGAAGGTCTGCAACTGCGTGGTGCGTGTCTGCAGGGTCTGCTGCAGCACGCCCATGAAACGGGCGGCCAGCTCCTCGGGGAACATGTCCTTGAGGCCCAGGCCGATCAGGGCTTCGCGTGGGCGGCCCAGCAGGGGCAGGTTGCTGCCGTAGATGTCCAGGTAATGGCCCTGCGCATCCATGTGGAAGGCCAGGTCGGGCAGCACCTCGGCGAAGGCACGCAACTGCGCTTCGCGGGCTTTGAGCGCACCCGCCGCCTGTTCGCGCTGCCGATGCGCGCGGCCCATCAAGGTCAGCAGCAGCAAGGTCATGCCGCCCACCAGGCCCATGTTGATCTTGTCCAGGCGGTGCTGGGCTTCGGTCTCTTCGTTCAGCTCGGTGGCCCAGGTGCGCGCGGCCACCTTGGCGGCATCGTCCACCTCGGCCAGGGCGTGTTGCAGCCGGGCAGCGTCCGTGGACACCGGTGCCTGCAGTCGCTGCCTCAGGGTCTGGCGTGCCTGGTCAATCCGGGCCTGCAGCTGCGCCAGGGCCGGGTCCAGCGAGGGGGGCGCCTGCTCGCGCAACTGGCGCACGGTGGCTTGCGCCTTGCCCGCCGGGGCGTCCACCATGCTGTCGCTGATGTCGGACTGGCCCAGCACGCGTTGCTCGGCCAGGGCCTGGCTCTGCCGAACCTGGGCCTGGGTTTCGGACAACAGCGTGTCGAACACGTGGGCGCGCTGCTGCAACTGGTGCCAGCCAATGTGCGACCAGGCGATCAAGCCCATGCTCACGGCGGCAACCGCTGCAACGGACACGGCAATAGGGCCGAAACGACCCATTGCCGGCACGGGGAGGGAGGCGGGGGCCTGCTGCTGCATGGTGGATGGGATGACGGCGCTCACGGACCTTGGAATCGTTCGATGTGGAGTCTCTTTTCGCTGAGCAGGCCAGCTTAGGTGAAAAACAGTGTCTTCGGCGATGATGGGCGCTGGCAATCGGGGCCTCCCCCTTATAGGGGGCCTGCGGTGTCGGTACTTGTTCACGTTTTGGAGGTTGCGCCCCTTATGTCCAGCTCACAGGCCTATGTGCCCGTTCAAACGGCCCAGTCGCGCTTTGTCACTGCGCGTGGCCTGAAGCACCACGTGTTTGTCTGGGGGGATGTGGCCCGTGCGACGCCCGCACAACCCTTATTGGTGATGGTGCATGGCTGGATGGACACCTCCGCCTCGTTCCAGTTCATGGTTGATGCGCTGAGGCAACAGCCCGGCTGGGCGGAGCGCCCCATCGTGGCCATCGACTGGCGAGGTTTCGGCCTCACCGAGACCCCGCAGACGGACAGCTATTTCTTTGCCGATTACCTGGGCGACCTGGACTTCCTGCTTGATGAGCTGGCGCCCGGTCAGCAGATCGACCTGCTGGGGCACAGCATGGGCGGCAACGTGGTCATGCTGTATGCCGGGGTGCGCTCCGAGCGCATCCGCCGCCTGGTCAACCTGGAGGGCTTCGGCATGCCCGCCACCGAGGCCACCGAGGCCCCAGAGCGCTACGTCAAGTGGCTGGACGAACTCAAAAAGCCGGCTCAGCTCAAGGGCTACGCCACACTGGAAGAAGTGGCCAAGCGCCTGCAGGCCAACAACCCGCGCCTTCGCACGCCTTTCGCGTTGTGGCTGGCCGGGCATTGGGCGCGCCAGCAGGGTGAACGCTGGGTGATCAATGCGGACCCGGCGCACAAGCGCCCCCAGCCCATCCTCTACCGCGTCGAGGAGGTGCGGGCATTCCTGCAGCGTATCCACTGCCCCGTGCTGTTCGTGGAAGGGGCGCAAACCCTGTATTTCATGCTGTTCAACGGCAAGTTTTCGCGCGAGGAGTTTCTCGATCGCGTGAAACTCGTGCCCGATTTCCGCCTGGAAAGCATCGACGATGCCGGCCACATGCTGCACCATGACCAGCCGGAGGAGCTGGCCGTGCACATCGCCAACTTCCTGAATGTGGCGCCTTTGGATAATCCCCCCGCCGCATGAGAAAATAGCCGGATTGAAAAAGGCTCCAGTCACCGACTGCCGGGCCTTTTTGACTTGAACAACGACCCGAACCCATCCGCAGGATCCACATGGACATCGAACACATCAACGCCCTGGGCGCTCAAATTGCCGACCTGACCCAGCGGACCGCCGAACTACGGAGGTATCTTTGACTGGGATGAAAAGTCCCGCCGCCTGAGCGAAGTCAACGCCGAGCTCGAAGACCCCTCCGTCTGGAACGACCCCAAGCGCGCCCAGGAGCTGGGCAAGGAAAAGAAGTCGCTTGAAAACGTGGTCGTGACCATTTCCGAGCTGGAAACCGGCCTGGCCGACAACGCCGAGCTGTTCGAGATGTCCAAGGCCGATGGCGACATGGACGGCCTGCAGGCCATTGCAGACGACGTGACGGCCCAGGCCGCCCGTGTGGGCGAGCTGGAATTCCGCCGCATGTTCAACAACCCGGCCGACCCGCTGCCCGCGTTCGTGGACATCCAGGCCGGTGCCGGTGGGACCGAGGCCTGCGACTGGGCCAGCATGCTGCTGCGCCAGTACATCCGCTACGCCGAGCGCAAGGGCTTCACTGCCACGGTGGAAGACATCACCGACGGTGACACCGCCGGCATCAAGAGCGCCACCATCAAGGTCGAAGGCGAATACGCCTTTGGCCTGCTGCGCACTGAAACCGGCGTGCACCGCCTGGTCCGCAAGTCGCCGTTCGACTCGTCCGGTGGCCGCCACACCAGCTTTGCCAGCGTGTTCGTCTACCCCGAAATCGACGACACCATCGAGATCGAGATCAACCCGGCCGACGTGCGCACCGACACCTTCCGCGCCAGTGGTGCAGGCGGCCAGCACATCAACAAGACCGACTCGGCCGTGCGCCTGACGCACATCCCGACCGGCATCGTCGTACAGTGCCAGGACGGCCGCAGCCAGCACAGCAACCGCGATGTGGCCTGGAAGCGCCTGCGTTCGCGCCTGTATGACCATGAGATGCGCAAGCGCCAGGAAGAGCAGCAAAAGCTGGAGGACACCAAGACCGATGTGGGCTGGGGCCACCAGATCCGCTCTTACGTGCTGGACAACAGCCGCATCAAGGACTTGCGTACCAACGTCGAAATCTCCAACACCCAGAAGGTGCTGGATGGTGATCTTGACCAGTTCATCGAAGCCAGCCTGAAGCAAGGCGTCTGAGTTTGACGCCACTGCAGGCCTCCTGCCTACACCCCCACAGGGCTTCCTTGAAGTTCTTCATCCAAAGGACTCACAGACATGCGTGAAGGTACCGCTACCCTCATTCGCCGCGAAGACTACGCGGCGCCCGCCTTCTGGATCAAGACGGTCGACCTGACCTTTGATCTGGACCCGGCCAAGACCCTGGTCATCAACAAGATGACCGTGGAGCCCAACGTCAGCCAGCCCGGTGCCCCGCTGCGCCTGGACGGCGAGGACATCACCCTGACCCGCGTGCTGGTCGATGGTGAGCCGGTGACCTTCCGGTTCGAGGACCAGCAACTCGTGCTGGAGAACCTGCCTCAGCAGCCCTTCCTGCTCGAAATCCGCAACATCTGCACGCCTGAGAAGAACACGCAGCTGTCTGGCCTGTACACCAGCAGCGGCAACTTCTTCACGCAGTGCGAGGCCCTGGGCTTTCGCCGCATCACCTATTTCCTGGATCGCCCCGATGTGATGGCGACCTTCAAGGTCACCCTCAAGGCCGACAAGCGCAAGTACCCGGTGCTGCTGTCCAACGGCAACCTGGTGGAAGAGGGCGCCATCGATGGTGGCCGCCACTACGCCGTCTGGGAAGACCCGCACCCCAAGCCTTGCTACCTGTTTGCCCTGGTGGCGGCTGACCTGGTGCGCCGCGAGCAACGCATCCGCACCCGCGCCGGCAAGGATCATCTGCTGCAGATCTATGTGCGCGCCGGTGACCTGGACAAGACCGAGCACGCGATGAACTCGCTGATTGCCTCGATCGCATGGGACGAAGCCCGCTTCAACCTGAGCCTGGATCTGGAGCGCTTCATGATCGTCGCCGTGAGCGACTTCAACATGGGCGCCATGGAGAACAAGGGCCTGAACATCTTCAACACGAAGTTCGTGCTGGCCAATCCGGCCACGGCCACCGACGTGGACTTCGGCAATGTGGAGAGCGTGGTCGCCCACGAGTACTTCCACAACTGGACGGGCAACCGCGTCACCTGCCGCGACTGGTTCCAGCTGTCGCTGAAAGAAGGCCTGACCGTCTTCCGCGACCAGCAGTTCAGCCAGGACATGGCCGGCAGCCAGAGCGCCCGGGCGGTGAAGCGCATTGAAGACGTGCGCACGCTGCGCCAGTTACAGTTCCCCGAGGACGCGGGCCCCATGGCCCACCCGGTGCGCCCCGACAGCTACATGGCCATCGACAACTTCTACACGGCCACCGTGTACGAAAAGGGCGCCGAAGTTGTGCGCATGATGCACACGCTCGTGGGTGCCGAAGGCTTTGCCAAGGGCATGGCGCTGTACTTCAGCCGCCATGACGGGCAAGCCGTGACCTGCGACGACTTTGCCCAGGCCATCGCCGACGCCAACCCGGGTAGCGAGCTCGCAAACCGGCTGGACCAGTTCAAGCGCTGGTACAGCCAGGCGGGTACACCGCGCGTGCAAGCCCATGGCGTGTACGACGCCGACAGCCAGGTCTATACCCTGACCTTGAGCCAGACTGCGGCGGCCACCCCTGGCCAGCCGGTCAAACAGCCCGCCGTGATCCCCGTGGCCATGGGCCTCGTGGGCGTGGATGGCCGCCAGATCAACCTGCATTTCGAAGGCAAGCTGGCCCCGCAAGGCCATGACGCGGTGCTGGTGCTGTCCGAAGCCTCGCAGACCTTCACCTTCGTGCATGTGCCAGTGGAGCCCGTGCCCTCGCTGCTGCGCGGCTTCTCGGCACCTGTCGTGCTGGAAACCGAACTGGGCGACGACGCGCTGTTCACCTTGCTCAGCCACGACCTGGATCCCTTCAACCGTTGGGAAGCGGCCCAGAAATTGGCCCTGCGCCGCATCCTGAGCGCGGTGCACGGCAATGGCCACGCGGAGCTGGACCAGCGCTTCATCGACGCCATGCGTGGTGTGCTGCGCCACCCCGAGCTGGACGCCGCCTTCAAGGACCTGGTGTTGACGCTGCCGAGCGAAGCCTATGTGGCCGAACAGCTCGACGTGGTGGACCCGCAGCGCATCCACACCGCGCGCGAAACCATGAAGCTGCAGCTGGCGCAAGCCCTGCATGAGGACTGGGCCTGGGCTTACGAGCACCACCAGGACAACGGCGGGTATTCGCCGGATGCGGTCAGTGCGGGCCGCCGCGCCTTGTGCAACCTGGCTCTGAGCATGCTGACCCTGGACGGTATCACCCGCCACAACCCGGTCTGGCCGGGCCGGGCGTTCCAGCGTTTCAAGGACGCCACCAACATGACCGACCGCCTGGGCGCCTTGTCTGCGCTGGTGCACAGCCACGCCGAGCTGGCCGCGCCGGCGCTGGAGCGCTTCCACGAGCAGTATCGTGAAGAGGCCCTGGTCATCGACAAGTGGTTCACGCTGCAAGCGACCGCACCGGAAAAGGACGGCAAGGTCTTTGCCCGTGCCAAGGCCCTGATGCAGCACCCGGACTTCACCCTGCGCACGCCCAACCGCGCCCGCAGCCTGCTGATGGCGCTGTGCCAGATGAACCCGGCGGCCTTCCATCGCACGGATGCGGCAGGCTACGTCTTCTGGGCCGACCGTGTCATCGAGATCGACGGCATCAACCCGCAGCTGGCAGCCCGCCTGGCCCGCGCCATGGACCACTGGCGTCGCCTGGCCGAGCCTTACCGCACGGCGGCCCGCGAGGCCATCA